>CAZSZO010000014.1:0-78616 GCA_964611125.1 uncultured Phycisphaeraceae bacterium
CGAGCCGAGCCGCCGCCAAATCTGGTCCGACCTTCCTTCGATCCGCCAGCGATCAAGGTTGTCCAGAAACAAGGGGGGGACTACAGCGGATCGGGCGAGGGTAACGTACAATGCCCGCCTATGGCTTCGGCAACTTGGACAGTCACGGCTCCGGGGGTCAACAAGGCGCAAGCGGCCATGCTCCTTATGGAGTTCTGGACCGCAAAGGGCTTTCAGGAGCACCAGAGTTCGTACAACCGGCTCGTTCTGCGCCGGAACGGCTACGGATCGGTGAAGGCCATGCTCGGGAGCCTCACCTCGGCGGAGGGGCCGTGGACCGAAGCCCCGATGGAACTTGTCGCCCTGATCCAGATTCGACCGGATCACGCGCGGTACGAACTTCAGTTCACGCTCAGCATGGGATGGCACGAGTTGAAGGCGGGAGACTTCCAGAAGTTCACAGGCGAGTGGGTAGACGAGTACATCGCCTTCGTGAATGAGTGGACGCGGCACGCCCAGCGTGCTCTTGGCGAGTGATGAGGACCACAGTGAGCCGCGCTGACTACCTGAACAAGTGCGATGCAGCGTTGGCCGACAAACCGCGCCTGTCTGCCGTGTTCGATCCAACATGGCGAGCCGCGTTCCGCGCGGACGTGCTGGCGCAACCCGAATCCGCCGTGGTCGGATACCCGACAGCGTACTGGTTGCCCATGATGGACCTGCTGGGGCCGGACATGTTTCCGCCAGAGATACAGGCCCGCGTCGAAACGGGGCTTGAAGTGCTCTGGCCCCAAATGACGCCGGACGATCAGCGGGAGTTCGTTGGGCGACTTCGTTCCCATGACCCGATGGCCGCGTGCGATGAACTGCTGGCGACAGCGGCGTTCGCAGCGGAGTTCGGGCCTACCGCGATCCGATGGCCCGTCGCGGCGCGCGGGCAGCGGAGGCCCGAGTTCTTTGTCGAGTGCCCGCCGAGCCGCTGGGCCGTAGAGTGCCGATTCCTTCAGGACAACGCCCAAGTTCGTTCCCTGAACGCGGGAATGATGCAGACCGGGCAGGGCTGGATTGCGCACCTGGACCCCAACCACGACCCGACGCGGATGCAGCGGGCGGTAGTCGAGAAAATCAAGCGGGCGCAGGGTGGCGGGCCTGTCGTCATCATCCTGACTTCCTACACGCCGTGGCTCATGCCTGATGCGATGCAGGCCGTCATCCGCCGCATCCTGCGCGACTTCGCGTCCATCGGGCTTGCCGAGTCCGAGCTTCCCGTGGGTGTCGCCTGCCTCACCTGGACCATCGTTCAAGGCGTCTGGTTCTCTGACGCCGCGTGCGCTGCCGCGTCCATCGACGCCGCGATGCGCGAGCGTATTCGCCGGGCCATCGTGTCCGGCTTTGTCAGCCGTGGCGATGGTGCCCTATTGACCGAGGCCGGATGGTGACGCGCGATCTTTCTTCCCCCATTCTTCCCCAACGAATATTCCCGCCCCGGCACGTCGCAACACACCAATAAAACGGCCCTCCCGTGATGGGAAGGCCGTTTTCAAGAGCGGGCGAGGAGGATCGAACTCCCGACATTCAGCTTGGGAACGCCCGGGCTGTCGATCGAAAGCCCCGTGAATCTGGCCACTTTCGACGCGCCCCGCGTTCGCTTGCACACGGGCTTGCACAAGACGGCGCATGATCGGAAATCCCGCCCCCGCGCCCGTCCCGCGACGATCGCCCGTGGGCGTCCCGGCCCGGCGCTTGCCCCGATCCCCGGGCCACGCCATGCGGCCGCACGTCGGGCCAACGTGGCGCGACGTGGGCGTCTACGCGTCTACACATACAGAATCCGCGACGATGCCGCCGTTGGCGGGTTTCTGTAGACGTAGACGCCCCACCGCCGCGTAGGTACTCCGCCAGGGGGGACCGGTCTCGAAAGGCCTACGGGAACAGCCGCGCGGGGAGACAGAGTTTGTTTCACGCGGGGACGGGCGATTTCCGGCCGAATCCGCCCGCTTGCCCACATGGGGCCGAACTTGCCCACATGTCGCAGAATGACGGCGAAACCGCTGCGGTTTGCCTTGCCTCGTGGCGGATGTCATGGCTTCATGTGTCACAACGCGGGCGGATCCGCTGCCCGCGACGGAGGCCACGAACATGAACGCCACGACGAAGACGACGATCGAGATGGCCAGGACGCTGGCCCGCCGCGGGTTCGCGGTGCGGGGCATCGAGATCCAGACGCCCGACGGCCGCTGCTGGTGCATCGACACGGTCGCCCCCGGGCGGGCCCGCCATGCCGACGGGCACTGGGGGCCAAAGACCGGAGCACCGGGCGGATTCCGCCTGTTCGAGATCGACCGCGATCGCGACGATGCGCCGATTGAGCACGACCCGGTGGATTACGACACCTGGGACATGGGCGACCTGATCGACTACCTCAACGCGGTCGGGCAACCCAAAACCCGGCCGAGCACGACTCGCACAACCGACCCGACGACCTGAAGCCCGCGTGATGCGGGCTTCGCTGTTTACCAGAGAACCACACCCCCCCCAACCCCGAGGAGCACGACCATGACGAAGCGCACAACCAAGCCCGAACCAACCGCTGCCGAGACCTACGCCGCGCGGCGCAATGACATCGCCCGCCTGATGGACGTCCTGCAGATGGAACTCGACAAGCACGCGGAAGCCGCGAAGGCCGACCCTCGCAACTGGGGCTTCGCAGGAAGCCTCGGGAAGGTCCGCAGCGACCTGATCGACCTGGTCGGGTTCATGAGCGGGATGGACCGCGAGCAGGTCGAGGCCTTCCTGGCGGACGCCGAGTGACCCCACGCGGCGTTGCGGGAAACCGCGGCCGCCACGTTTCCCCCGCCGCGATGTGCGACGGGGTTCGCACCCGACACGAAGGAGTCCGACATGGCACGCAAAGGCACGATCAAGAACATGGGCAAGGTCCAGCGCGAGATGAGCGACGCGCGGAAGACCCGCAAGGCGGCGAAGACCGCACCTCCCGCCAAGGAGACGACGGCCGCCCCCGCCAAGCGCATGAGCGCCCTCGACGCGGCGGCGCAGGTGCTCGCCGCGAGCGAGGTGCCGATGCGGGCCAAGGAGATGATCGCCGCGATGGAGGCCAAGGGGCTGTGGCGCTCCCCCGGCGGTAAGACGCCCGAGGCCACGCTGTACGCCGCCATCATCCGGGAGATCGCTGCCAAGGGAACGGCCGCCCGGTTCAAGAAGCACGAGCGCGGCGTCTTCGTCGCCGGGAAGGGAGCCTGAGCCATGACCGCGACGCCCGCCCCAAACCGCGAAGCGCAACTCGAAGCCGTGCTCCAGGCCGCGCTCTACCTGCTCGGCGCTCGCCAAGACCAGATGCTCACTATCGAGGAGTGGACCGACCTTGCGCGGGCGGTCGCCGCCTGCCAGGAACGGAAGACCGCCGACTACCTGACCGAGCACGACCTCGATGACATCGCCGCGCGCTACGCCCTCGAATGGGACGAAGCGACCGACGGCCCGCTCCCCAACCTCGGCGAGTAGGGTCATTCTGCCGAGTCCGGCGTTCAACTGTGGTCCGCCAGGGCGGGGCACCTTGGGATCCCCACCGATCGCGCGGCAGTGCTGCGACGGATCGCGTAAACTGTCACAGAATCGAGAGGTATCCATGAACCAGCAGCAAGCCAACGCCCTCGCGGAGATCTTCAGCGGAGAAGCATGGGACGGCGGCGGGGGCAACTGGCTCGCCGCCTACTGGCGTGGGGACGGGAAGTACATCGTCTTCTCCGGGGACGCCGTCTGCGAATACGACAGCGAGGAAGCGTTCGACAACGCCAGCGCAGCGAAGACGATCATGCTCGCGAGCGGCGATGAGGAGTTCTGGGTGGTCGCCGACTCGAAGGGCGGTGTGATCTACCGCAATCCCGACCTGAAGACCGGCTGGCGTTCACAAGAAGAGGCGGCACATGAAGCTCAGGGCTTTACGAGTCGCACCGGCGATCGCTTCTTTGCCGAGCGCATTGACGCGGTTTAGACATTATCCCGCGGGAACGCGGCGATTCTCGGCTCAATCCATGCAATCAATTCGGACGCTAGTGCCTGCGTTGGAAGCTCTGGACCGGCGTCGTGGAGCGGCTGCAGGAGACGATGACGATCGAGCAACAAGAACACTTGGCCATTGTTGACTTGACGACGAAACTCGTCCTCCTCAGGAGCAAAAGGCATGGTCAGGCCACGGCGCGGCTTCACGCTGAAGTCAACCAGCTTGCTCCACAACTCCAGATTCGGTGTGTGCAGTTTCGCTTTCCAGTCGTCCCCGCTCGCGCACTGAATCAACAGCACTGGACGCCCACCCCAGCCGTCCTTGAACGGAGCCCATGCAACAAGGTCAAGCCCTCCGTCTTTGGCACTCGGTGCCGCCCATCTGCTCACCGCACCTGGGATCGCCGGCTCGCCGATCGCCCCTGCCAGTGCGAGGACCTTGGCCTCTACCGCTGTTGCTGTCGAACGAGACCACCCAACCCTCTCAACCTGCCACCGTTGTAGGGCAAGCGATTCACGGCTTAGTTTCTCGAACAGTTCGCCCTGTTCAACATAATTCTTGCCGCAGGCCGCGACCACTTCTTCGCGATAGTGCGGAAGCATCGCCAGCGTGACGCAGAATGACAACGCAGGCCGCGATCTCCAGTCCGCAACTCTCTCGGCCCGGTCTCCGCGCCGAGCGATCGCCGCCCCGGCCCCGAGTAATGACACTCGGCGGTCGAGTTCTCCCCACAGCGTCGACACCCACTCGTTTGCGAACTCCTGGCTCTCGTAAGCATTTCCCTCTATGAGTGCATCCACAATGTCGCTGCGTGTAATGACAGCAGCTGCGAACAGCAAGCTCGCCTCTATCCAATCAACATGGATATCGCATCGGCAGTTGTGCTTGTCGACAGATCGCGACGTACCGGTAGCAGGCAGCCGGAGCATCACTTCAAGTCCTTCTCAATCGACTCGACCACCGACGGGAAGAGCTTGGCGAGTTGAACCACATCCTTCGAAAGCCGCAGTGCCGCCTCGGTCACGCGATGCGAAGTCTTGTGTAGGTGGGCCGCTCGGAGCGCCTCCTCGGCTTCGTCCGCCGCAGTCTCAATGTGCGTCGCCACTTGTGCCTCGGATACGCCCGACATTCGCTTTGCCACTTCAAACGAAGGCCGCTCGTTTCGTTCCAGGTACTCCACAGCCTTCGGGCTGCTGAGAATACGACCGAAGTCGTCCACCTTTCGCGAGTCCGTAAACAGCGGCTCGCGCTTGCTGTTGCCAAACAGCCACAATGCAAATTTCTCAAGCTGCTTGAGGTGTTTGTCCGGCACCGGCTTCTGGGCGGCCTTGGGGTCCGCATCGATTTTGATGTGTAGATACTGCCGCACGCCCTCAGTTCGAAGAGACAAATACAGCACGCTGAACCGCTCTTCAACTTTCTCTGTGTCCACCTTGCTGGAAGCGCTCTCCATCTGCATCAGCAAGCGATAAGCGATGTAGTTCTGTCGAACAGTTGGAAGTTTGCTTCCGATGCGACGGCGCACCTGCTCATACGTCAGCTTGTCCCCATCGATCAGGTCTGCAATGAACTGGGCCTTCTCTGCCGGGCGCCATTCCTTGATTCCGGTTACATGCCTAAAGCCAAGGTACGCCTTCACCGACGCACGGTCCGGCATAAGTATGTATGGGATGTGCGTGGATAGGTCTTTCAGTCGTGTCGCAGGCGTTCCCTCAACGAGACTCTTCCACGTTCCGCTCGAGAGGGTGCCGCTGACAGCACGACTCAGCATCTTCAGGGCGGCCAACCTGCGGTTTCCCTCCACAACGACCAGAACCGCTTTTGAACCCATTTTCTCGCGGACCGCAATGAGCGCTTCCTGCGGCCAGTAGCCGCTCTCGCAGAACGACGTGGCGAGCTCCTCAAGAGTCCAGTCCTTCATCAACTCCAGTACATCGTTCTGGCTCAGGCCTTGGGCGACGCGTTCCCGACCGAGACGCGGATTGCGGGGATCAAGATGCAGGTCATCGATCGTCGCGTACTCGATCTTGTCGGGAACGGAGATGCTCCTGGGGCCGGTACCGGAATCGCGACGGCTTGGTTTGGCGGATGACATGGGAGCGTGAGTGTACACGGCTGCGCTTTGCCGAGGCCATGGCCTGGTTGTTCAGGCACAGAGCCGGTGAGTGTCGCGGTGGGCCAATCAGCACATGCCGCGACGCGAGCGGGGCGAGGGTGCTACGCAGCAGACTGACGTCGCACGAGTTGTGCCCTGTTCTACCTGCTCCGGCCTTCGGCACCGACACGAACGGGTCGACGCTTTCGTTTCACGAACTGCGCGCTCCCTCGGCGACGTCGGAGGGCCGTGGTGCCATCGCGCATGTTGATGACCAAAGCGTTACCTTGAGTGAGCACGCATCCCAAGTCGTGGGCCCGGGCAGGTCCGACACCCCTACCAGTCGTACACTGTTGACGTTGGCCCGCGACACCCTAGTATTGCCCGAACAATGAACGCCCCGAAGGCACCATTCCGATTCATCGACCTCTTCGCCGGACTCGGCGGGTTTCACGTCGGCCTGGCCCGGATCGGCGGGGAGTGCGTGTTCGCCTGCGAAATCGATCCTGGCCTCCAGTCGCTTTACGCGCAGAACTTCAGCGTCACCCCGGCCGCCGACATTCGCACCGTCCGCGCGCCTGCGGTGCCTGAGCATGACGTTGTCGCTGCTGGGTTTCCGTGCCAGCCATTCTCAAAGGCGGGTGAGCAGCTCGGCACCGAATGCGAACTCGCTGGCGATCTGTTCGGCAAGCATCTTCTCCGGATCATCGCTCACCGACGCCCCGCGTACCTCATGCTGGAGAACGTCCCGAACCTCGCACGCCACAATCGCGGCGAAACGTACCAGCACATGCGATCGGCTCTCGAGGGTCTTGGGTACACCGTAGGTCAGCGGCTTCTGTCTCCCCACCGCTTCGGCATCCCGCAGATCCGAGAGCGGCTGTTTATTGTCGGTTCCCGCACCGGGTTGGCTCACTTCGAGTGGCCCACCCCAACCGACGATGAGCTGAGTATCGACAGCGTGCTGGACGAAAAGCCCGATGGCGCGCGTCCCCTGCCCCAGCAGTACATTGACTGCCTGAATGTGTGGCAGGAGTTCCTTGACCTGTACCCCAAGGACGAGGAGTTGCCGTCATTTCCCATCTGGTCGATGGAGTTCGGTGCGGACTATCCGTTCGAAGACAGCGTTCCCGCAATGCTCACGCCGCGGCAACTCTGTCAGTATCGCGGCACACATGGCGTTCCACTTCGCGAGTTCGAACCCGAGGCCCGGATGGACCATGTTCCGACCTACGCCCGCGAGGGCGCATTTCCTGACTGGAAACAGCAGTTCATCCGCCAGAACCGTGAGTTGTACCAGCGGAACAAGAAGTGGATCCGTCCCTGGATGAAGAAGCTCGCCCCTTTCCCGGCAAGCCTGCAGAAGTTTGAGTGGAACTGCAAGGGCTTCGAGCGATCCGTCTGGAAGACCGTGGTGCAATTCCGGGCATCAGGCGTTCGCGTCAAGCGCCCGACCACGGCGCCGGCGCTCGTGGCGATGACGACGACGCAGGTTCCGATCATCCCTTGGCAGCGGCGATACATGACGGTTCGAGAATGTGCCCGACTCCAAGATCTGGACATGGCCCATCTGCCCAGCGCATCCACTCGCGCGTACAAAGCGCTCGGGAACGCGGTGAATGCTCGCCTGGTCGAGTTGGTGGGCAGATCGTTGCTCAGACCACTGCTGACCAGGCACGACGCCGCCCCAATGCGGCCGGAACGGGCCGCCACGCGACGCGGCACTCTTGTGGTTGCATGATCAAGTCTCCGACGCGCCCACGATCTGCATGTCGGGCTCCATCGCCATCAGCACGGCCCGCGCGAGACGTGCCTGTTCGCCCTTCACATAGTCATCGGGAATCTCGACTGGCTTCCCATCCTCATCTGGGCTCCGCTCGCGGTCTGCCTCGGCCAGCGCCTGCTTAAACAGGCCGAAGCACACGGGATACTCGTAGTTCTCCTGGAACGACTTCATCGTCTTCTCTGTCAGGTCCTTCGCCTCGACGACCTTCTCGTACGGGGTGAACGCCTTGTTCAGGAACCAGACGACGCTCGTAATCGCGTTCTTGTCGTTGGGATCTTCACGATGGATCTGGCACTCGCCAACAGTTTCGGCGTCCCAGCCCATTTCATCCCACTTCTCGCGACCAAGCCAGTTGATCTCAATGTTGAAGTCGCCACCGACCGTGTCCTTGTCTTTCGGCGGCTCCTCGGGCTTGGCCACCTCAATTGCCCCATCAGCGGTCAGTAGCACTCCGAGCTCGGGAACGACAAGCGCCACCTTGACTGGGAAGGAACCGAGTGGCGCATCGGCGACCGCCGCGACCGTGAGACGCACCTTGCCTCCGAGCAGCCGCCCAGTCGAGGTGATTGAGGCACGCCCGTTCAACTCGCCGCCGAAAACGATCTTGAGCGACTCCGCGTGCTTGGGAAGGAATCCATTCTTGGCATTGATAGAGAGGCGCAGGGGGCTCGTCCCGCCCTGCTCGAGCTTGAGTGGATTCGAATCGATGACCAACTCGGTCGGCACTTCGGGCAGCATCGAGTCATCGACATTGCGCTTCACGCCCTTCTTCTTGCCGCGCCGCCGCCCCTTCGCCTTCTTCTTCTTCGGCTGCTCACCTCCGCCCTTCGTGCCGACGGATTTGCCCTGAAGATATGCGCCGATCTGTGACGACAGCTGTCGCTTCACCTTTTCGGTCGTGGACTTTGTCGCATCCTCTTTGGTCTTCTGCTTCGCCAACTCCTCAAGTTCGTAGAGTTCGTCATCCTGATTGAGTTCGGTGACGACGCGATCGAGGATCGTCTGTGTCGTCGGCGAGTTCACCCCTGCTTCGCGCGTTGACGTGAACACCTGCCTGCGAGCGGACGCCGTGAGCCCCGTGCCATCCACGACGACGATCAGCCGCTTGAACAGAAAGAACAGTTCCAGTTCCGTCTTGAGCCATCGCCGCTCCTTTACGATCTGCCGCTGCCCGTTGAGCGCGATCGTCAGCCCTTGCTCCGCGCGAACGTAGTAGTCGGTTCCGGCAGATTCCTTCACCACAAAGTAGTGCAGCTTCACCGACCCGATGTCGGCCCCGAGGTCGATATCGCGGGAATCGGAGTATTCGGACACCGCATCGCTCCGGAGCAGATGCAGCAGCCCGTTGACGACTCGCTTCTCGGTCTTCTTGAACCTGGGAACGCGGCGCTCGATGATGCGGATGGGCAGCGCGGGCTCGGGAAGCGCGCTGTGGAACAACTGCCACAGGCTCCCCGTTGGTAGGTCGGCACGACCGGCGTAGCCCTTCAACTGATAGTCGAGAAGCTTCACGTGGGTGCCGTGACCGAGTTCGGGGATCTCGGCCAGATCCAGCCGAGGAATGCTGCCGTCGCGAGCTGCCAGATACACATAGCGCCCGATCTTCCGGTTGGGCGGTTCCTCATACTTGACGATCGACACGCCAATCTCGTCGGCACGACCATTCAGCAGGTTCGGCGCACGACGTGAAACAATCACTGCTCGCGTTGCAAACTTGTAGGACGCGCTGCCACCAGCGTTGTAGACCCCCATCAGGTGACGCTTGCTCAGCTTCGTGGAGCCGTCGATTGAAAGGAGCGTCTTCAGGAAGTCATCCGGATGCTGCCCGATGCCCTTGTCCTCGATTGCGATGGTCGGTCGATCGGGATCGCCGGACTCCATCATCGAGACCTGGATGTTGTCAGCCAACTGACGGCGAGCCTCCTCGCTCAGGCCGGACAAACCATCTGCGGGAACATTGAACCACTTCGCGGCCGCCGCGTGGGGTGTGTCGGCGGTTTCACCGAGCGTCTCGGCCTTGAGATCGAGCATCGCGTCGATGCAGTTGGTGGGGCGCTCGACGAGCGCAAGCGCGGGATCCGTCGCGACCTCGACCGTGTGCGAGTTGTTGTCCCGTCCGCCGAGTGGATTCCAGATGACACCGCCGATGTCCTTCTCGACCTCTCGAATCCAACGGTCCAGTTCGTCGCCCGTCATGATCGTGAAGAGCTTCTCCGAAAGTTGGCGATTGATCTTCATGCGGGCTCCTTTGCCGACCGTTCCTTCAACCAAGACTCCCCGACGTCTGTCAGTAGCAGTTTGGCTTCAACTCCGCGACCCTTCAGGTCCACGAGTCCAAGTTCGCGAGTGCGCCCCACGATCGCAGCGCGGTGGGAGACTGCCAGTGTTGGCGTCCAGTCTGTGTGAGCCAGCGAAACAAGTTCATCGACCCTCTGCTGGTTGCCGGCCGCCCGCTTGATGATGCGAAGTACCTCACGGACCGCGTTCGCCTCCCCGGGCGAAGAAGCTATCCGCCGCAGGAAAACACTGCGCTCTGAATCGCTGAGCGTCGAACCCTCACACTCCCCGAGCAGTGGGCTCGATTCGATGCCAAGCGCCCATCCATCAGCGGAGAGGTGGAGCCGTCCATCTTCCAGGGCGACGAGCCCCAGGATTTCGAGCGGGCCAGGCGCTGATCCGGACCGCTTGGCAGTCGTGAAGTGCGCTATGAACCGATCGAGCGCTTTCCGCTCATCCTCTCCGCACGGGTATGCGGTGCTGCGTCGCTCAGCACCTCGAGTACCACTGCGTTCTTCCTCGGCACGAAGACGCACACCAACTAGCCGGGCGCAATGCGCAGCCGCCTGATGAAATGATCGAATCGTCGGCCACTCCGACTCGGAGGCGAGGTTGCACGCAACGCGGAGAGCGATCTTCAAGGGGCTGAGCCGATTCGTGAGCGCCGAGATCGTGGCTTCGCTCGGGTTGGGTGTGGCGAACGCCGGTAGGTGCTTTGCGCCCGGTCGCGCCAGAAGCGGTTGGTTGCTGGTGGGGCGCTCGACGGGTTCGGATATTGCTGACTCCCGAGCATGGGGTTCACTCTGGAGCACCAGTTGGTTTCGGATCGCTACCTCGACAAACTCGTCCACCGAGCGGTACCCGGAGTTGGGCGCGGCGACCTTGGCCCGCATCTCACGGGCCAATAACTCGTCGAGCCGGATGATGGTGACCTGGTGCGCCATCGTTCCAATAGCGTACACGAGTCGATTTAGATGTCAAATAGAGTCTCTAAATGACAGAGAAGGACTTTGCTGGGCGATGCGGATGGTGTCTGTTTGGGCCGCCTTGGCCAACAACCTCGTCCAACGTCAGCATCCGACCCCTCAGACCGAGCCTCGCGGGTGAATGGCAATCCCCTGTTGGCGCTGTCGCCCGCTCGTGAGTTCAGCGGGTGACCAGCGAGATGCCAGATGATGTGTGCTCAATCAGCGGAGGCACTGCGCCAGAATCTCCGGGCAGATGTCCGCGCGGCCGCATAGGGAACTACCGGAGGGGCGGCGGTTGACTTGCACTGACCCGGTCACCCCGTCGGGATTCGGCGCATGCCCGGCGGACAGGGAATCGCAGCACGGCGTATGTAGCCGGGAGCGTACACCGTGGGGTTTGCGTCACAGCCCGGGCCGCAAAAGCATAAAGGGAGATAGGAGGACGCTCGCGGACGGGCCATGACAGGAATCTGCACGAAAATGACCGACGTCTTCGGGAAACCGCCCGCGAACGGGTTAGATGCTCTATGGCGGAGTGCATCGTCGGCACGAACTGGCCGCTTCCGCGCGACAGATCGCCGAGAACGTCAGAGAGGTACTGGGGGACGCAGGCGATGACGCATGACGACAGGACCACGATCTCGCGCGACACTTTTCGGGGTTCGCGCAGATATAGGGAGCACCGAGGCCCTCAACGCCCCGGAAAGTCCTCCCGAGTCTTCGCCACGCCGCGTGGCTTTCGCGTAGATGGGTGATGTAGAGCCTCACCCGTCTACGCACACAACCGAACCAGCCACCCAGCCCAATCCAGCCAACCTGCCGCGATCCAACACCAGCCCGCCCCGCCGCACGGTGCGCCGGGGTTCCCGTTGTCCTGCGCCTGCTGGCGGGTTGATCCCGCTCGCGGCGTCACTCTGGGTGCGTTCATGGATGAACTTCAGGTTCGGAAAACAGACGTCGCGGTGATCAACGTCCGCGAGGTGGCGGAACTCCTTGGCGTCAATGCTCGCACGATTTGGCGAATGGCTCAGAGGGGCGAGCTCCCCGCGCCGATTCGGCTGGGGCATCGGGTCGTGCGCTGGCGGCTCAGTGACCTCCGTGAGCACCTCGAACGCAAGGCCGGTGGCGACATTGCCATGTCCCGGGCGACGTCGGGTGGGCGGGGGGCCCGTCGATGAGCGATGGGCTCGACGCGAACAACCTGCCCCCTGGCACGGCCGCGCACGGCTGGCTCGCCATCGGCGGCGAGCGGGTCGAGGGCGGGTGGCGCTATCCCGAGCGGAACGCCCAGGGCGAGAGAGTTGCCGCGCTGACGCGCTGGGACGCCCCGGCTGAGGGTCAGCCGCGTTACACCGCTGCGAAGGGCGGAAAGCGCGGCCTGATCTTCCCCGCCGACGGCCTGCCTGCGTACGCAGGCACGAGCCTGCGCGATCCGATCCTCGTGGCCGAGGGGGCGAGCGATACGGCATGCCTGCACACGTTCGCCTTCACGGCGGTGGGCGCGCCGATGGCCGGACGCGGCGGAGATGAGCTCGCTGTCCTGCTGCGGGACCGCCATGTCGTCCTCATCGGCGACAACGACACCGCTGGTCGGAAGAGCATCCAGACCCTGGCCGCCGCGCTCGTCGGCGTCTGCGCCTCGGTGCGGTTCGCTTTCCCGCCCGATGGGCACAAGGACGTGCGGTCGTGGGTCGCCGACGGCGGGGCCGGTGATGCGGACATCGCTCGGCTGATCGAAGAGGCTCAGAACTACATGCCCCCGGCAACGGCGACGCCCGAACGGCCACCCGTGCCGGAGTTTGTGCCCTTCCCGACGGACGCGCTGCCGAAGGCCGCGGCCGATCTCGTGCGAGCCGGCGCGGATTCACTGCAAGTGGATCCGGGGATGCTCGGACCGCTCGTCTTGGCGACGATGGCATCCGCGGTCGGAAACAGCCGAACCATCGCGCTGCACGCATCCTGGCACGAGCCCGCCATCATCTGGGCGGTGGTCGTCGCGCCATCTGGCTCGGGCAAATCACCGGCCCTCGAACTCGTCACCCGCCCCGCCGAGCGCCGCGATGCCGAAGCCCTTCGCGAGCACAAGGAGGCGATGAAGGAGCACGCCGCTGCGCTGGCCCTCCACGAGAAGGCGATGCGGGGATGGGAGCGGGGGTCCGGCAAGGGCAATCTGACCGCGACGCCCCCCGCCGCGCCGGAAGCGCCGGTCTGTGAGAGGTTCGTCACTTCGGATGTCACTTTCGAGGCACTCGCAGCGATGCTGGCCGCCAGCCCCCGCGGCATGCTGCTGGCCTGCGACGAACTCGCCGCCTGGTTGAACTTCGGCAGGTACTCCGCCAACGGCGGACGTGCCGCGAGTGAGGCCGCTCGCTGGCTGCCGATGCACCGGGCTCAGCCACTGAAGGTCGATCGCAAAACGGCCCCGCCCATCCGCGTCGAGCGCGCCGCCCTGATTGTCAGCGGGCTCGTCCAGCCGGGTGTTCTCGCCGCGGCGCTCACGGGCACCGACTTCGACTCGGGGCTCGTCGCTCGGCTCCTGGTGTCGATGCCGCCGATCCCCACCCGTCGCTGGCAGCCCGGTGGCATCTCGCCGATGGTCGAGGGGGCGTACAGCGCGATGGTCGAGAGGCTGTACGCGCTCGAGCTCGACGAGGATCAGCACGGGACCCCGATGCCCCGAGCCCTCTCACTGGACGAGCAGGCCAGTCAGCTCTGGGCCAACTTCTACAACTCCCTGAACGCGGACATGGCGGGCCAGGACGAGCGGGCTCGCGCGATGATGGCGAAGATCGAGTGCGCGGCCGCGCGTCTGGCCCTTGTCGTCCACCTCGGCAGGGTTGCCGGTGGCGAAGACGTGCCCACCACCGTGATCGACGGCGAGTCCCTGCGTCGGGGCGTCCTCTTGGCGAACTGGTTCCGCCGCGAGGCCGAGAGGACTTACCTGCGCCTCGCCGAGGGTGATGACGACCGCGAGGACCGGCAACTGCTCGACATCGTCCGCCGCAAGGGTGGCAGCGTCAGCGGGCGAGAACTGGTCCAGTCGAGCAGGAAGTTCAAGACCGTCAAGGACGCCGAGGCCGCGCTGTCGCGGCTGGTGGATGCGGGGCACGGACAGTGGGTGTACCTGCCGCAGTGCGGGCCCGGTGCGCCCAAGGCCAGGAGGTTCGTCCTGCCCGGCGCTTCCGGCGACTCCGTCTACAGAACTCCCGCTGGTGATGCTGCAAACAGGGATTCCGTTTGTGTAGACGGTGTAGACACGTCCGCCTCCACACCCGCGGGAGGTGCCGCGTGAGGCGATGGACTTCCTACTGGACGAAGGCCTTCGACGAGGGGCGGCACATCGACTGCCGTCTCGATGGCGAGTACGTCGCCCGAGTCTTCGAACTCGAGCGGATCGTGGGCTTTCCGGTCATGCCTCACCGCTGTGGCCGTCAGCGTCGGCTCTTCCTCGCGATGGCGTGCCTGAGGGGGAAGTGGATGGTCGTTGGCGTGTACGGGACATCTGGGGCAGCAAAGTGGGCGTGCGAGCGCGCGCTCGAGGAGGCAATCTCATGAATCGATGGAAACTCAGTCTGCATGAGGCGGGCCGCGCGGTCGCCGCCTACGTGCTCACCAATCACAAGGTGGTGGCGAAGGTGTTCCATGATGGCTGCTCTTGCTGGCCATCACGGGAGCTCACTCCGGCGAGCAAGGAAATCGTGTCAGCCATCGGGCCGCTGTCGGCGGCTCTCGCCGAGTGCGAACTGGAGCCGGCGCTCCCGCCACACTTGAGGAACAAGCTCGTCCAACTGGAGGCCGTCGGGCAGATCGAGCCGTTCGACCACCTGCTGACCGATCTTCGGGCTTCCACCGAGCTCTCGCTCGCCGCCGAACTCCGCATGGACGGCCCGGAGGACTGGTCGAACCGATGGTCCGAGCGCCGCGAGTGGGCCACCCCGCTCGCCGAGCAACTCATCAGCCAGCACCAAGCCCTGATCGTCAAGGCCGCGCGGGAGCTGTTCCTGCACGGCGCTGTCGTGATCCCCCTTACGGAAAGGACGAAGTCATGATGTCACTCGCGCAGATCGCCCAGAACAAGAAGCAGCAGGCCCGCACCGCGTTCATCAACGCGGCGTGGTCCGAGGAGCCGCCGGAGCGCCTCGCGGAACTGGCCAACGACGCCGGGATCGAGCTCGCGGCCGCGGACGCCATCCTCGCCCGCATCGCCGACGTCCGCAACGACTTGGACGCCGCCGACAGCGTCATGCGTCTGCGGCGTGCCGCGAGCAAGGCCAAGGCCCACTCGGATGCGGTTGCCGCGCGGACGCAGGCCGCGATCGAGAAGCTCGAAGCGGAGGCGGAAGCGGCGGCACTCGAGACTGGCAGCGCGCTGCGCGAGGCTGGTGACGCTGAGTCCGCCGCGCGGCGGGTGCTGGCCCTCTACGCCGACGGGCTCATCCCTGTGTCCCGCCTGCCCAAGGACGTGGTCGCGATGCTCGAGCGTGAAGAACTGGAGGTCAAGGTCAACCAGGCCCACGCCGTGGTCATCGCCGCGACCAACAAGCGCAACAGCCTCCGCGAAGATGTGCAGCGGCTGGAGCGGGAGCTGCAGTACCTGCCCATCTCGCGCGACCGCAAGGAACAGGAGGCTCGGCTGAACGCCGAGATCGAGCGGGCCAAGGCCGCCCTCGCGGCCGCGGAGGCGCGGCTCAGCGACGCCGAGCGGGCCCACGCCAAGGCCCGCGCCGCTCTGTAGTCACGCACATCCCCGCATGCATCGCCCCCTGGCTTTGCCGCCGGGGGGCGACTTGACCCGTGCCACCGGCCAGCCCTGACTGTGACCCCCGATCCCGGCAACCCGCCGAGGCCGGGGCGATGGAGACCCCCGCCCGATGGGCACCGTGTTCCGCAAAGCCTGGACCGCACCCCTGCCGCCCGGCGCGGAGATCATCGTGCAGCGCGGCAAACGCCTGGCCCGCTACCAACTCCGCAACGGCAAAGTCCGCACCGCGGAGGTGTTCACCGCTGCCGACGGCCGCGTCCGCATTCGCGGCGAGACCAAGTCGTACATCGCCAAGTTCCGCGACGCCGCAGGGTTCTGGGTCGAGCGCCCGACCGGCTGCTCCGACGAAACCGCCGCACGGGCCGTGCTGGCCCAACTGGTGCGCCGGGCCGAGCTGATCCGCGCCGGCGTGATCACCCCCGAGGAGGACGCTGCATCGCGGCACGGGGCCGAGTCGATCGAGACGAATCTGGACGCGTGGCGCGACCACCTGCGGCTCAAGGGCAGCACCGAGCACTGGTACATCCAGGCACGCCGCCGGGTGGCCCGCGTCGTCACCGACCGGGGTGTGAAGCGCCTCCGCGACTTCACGGCTGCGACGGTCGAGCGTTGGCTCCGGGATCAGGCCGACACTGGCATGTCCGCGGGCACGCGAAACGGCTATCGGCAGGCCTGCGTGACGTTCGTCAACTGGTGCGTCCGCGCTGGGCGGCTCACGCACAACCCGCTGCTGGCCGTCGCGGTGGCCGACCAGCGGGCCGACACGCGGCGGCAGCGCCGGGCCCTGACTGAAGAGGAATTGGCCCGCCTTCTGGACGCCGCCCAGCGCCGCCCGCTGGCCGACGCGCTGACCGTGCGGCGCGGTGAGGCGAAGGGGCAGTCTCAGGCGAAGGTGACCCCCGCGACGCGGGAGAACCTGCTCCGCATCGGCCGAGAGCGGGCACTGATCTACAAGACCCTTGTGCTTACGGGCCTGCGGAAGGGCGAACTGGCCAGCATCAATGTGGGCCAGGTCGATCTCGGCGGCCGGGTGCCGCACCTGTTGCTGAACGCCCGGGACGAGAAGAACCGCCGCGGGTCGGAGATCCCGCTGCGGACCGACCTTGCCGCAGACATCCACTCGTGGCTGGCCGACCGGCTGGCGTGGGCGCAGCAGGCTGCCCGCGATGCGGATGAGCCGATCCCCGCTGCGCTGCCGGGCGACGAGCCGCTGTTCGACGTGCCCGACGGGCTGATCCGCATCTTCGACCGCGATCTGGTGTTCGCCGGTCTGGCCCGTGTCGAGAATCGCGGCGGCAAGGAGGTCGTCGTCAAGACCGACGACCGCGGCCGCACCATCGACATCCACGCCCTGAGGCACACCTTCGGCACCCACCTCTCGAAGGCGGGCGTCCCCCTCCGTACGGCGCAGGCCGCCATGCGGCACAGCGACCCGAGCCTCACGGCCAACGTCTACACCGATCCGAAACTGCTCGACGTGGCCGGGGCGGTGGCCAGCCTGCCGGACTTGCCGCTGGGGGCGGTCGGCGGGAAAAGCTGCGCTAGCCCGTGTCAATGATCGGCGATGCCCCTGAAGCAGGCCGTGATCTTCAGGACTTGGGAAGCTCCGAGACGGTGGCCCGTTTCGGTGGATCAACTAGACCTGCAAGTTGAGCGGCAGCGCCCGCACGAAGAAGTGGAAGTTCAAAAGACGGCAATCCCAACCGCATCAAGCTTGCCTGAACGTACTCTCGGAGATACGGCCAAGCATTGTAGATGCCATTCACGCGAGCGAAGACATCTGCACTAGCGTCATCGACTTCACCGCGGCTCTCGACTGCGTCATACTCCAGTCGCATACGTGCATGCAACTCGACTCGCTTACTCGCTTCATCTGGGATCGGAGATGGAGCAATGAACTCGAAGCGCATTGCCACCTGCAGCACTTTGCCGTTTCGGACGACCGTCTGATCTGCGATTCCGATGCGCACAGCGGCCTCTCGCCCGTCCGCAAAGTCATCGTACTTCGCAGAACACTCGACGAAACGAATCTCACGCAGTTCAAAGTGCCTCTGCGCATGGCCAACGCGATCCATGACTGCCTCGACAGAACGAGGATCTTTACCCTCCGCGTTTGTTTTGGACTTGCTCGTCACGCTGCGACTTCCTTGGACGTGGTGGAACTGCTGAGGCCGATCATGGGCGGCCAAGTAGCTTGGCGACTCCCCCAGTTCGAACTCTCGATACGCAGACTCTGAGCGGGCTGAGTCTGACAAAGAGTGATATCTTCACCGATGTCGCCGAGCGAGAGATGCGCAGAGCGATCAAGCGCAAACAGCAAATCACTCAGAGTGCGGAGGGTGAAATTGTTGTCACCACGCAGGATCTTTGTCACAAAAGCAGGCGACTTTCCGATACGCCGCGCGAGCTCCGCTCGAGAAACCGCCTGCTCGTGCATGAGTGAAGCGATCGCTTCAGTAGCCTGCATAATCAGGCGCTCCTGCTCGAGCGTTCGGCGTCCGCTCTCACTCGACTCCAGCTTTTCGATCCACTTCGCGGTCATCGCCGCTCCTTCGCATTCCGGTTCACGTGCTCTTCTCTGATGCGATTGGCCCGATCAATCTCCGATTCCGGCCACTTGTCCTTCTTCTTCTTGAAGCCGTGGGTCAGGTACCAGACGTTCCCAACCCGAAAGGCTGCGATCCTGGCCTGATACTTCTTGAACCCAAAGATCTCGCCCCGCTCCTTCTTGAACTGCTCCTCGTTGGTGATCCGGCCTTGTTGCGTCATCACCTTGAAAGCTTGCCTTAGTCCCGCCAACTCCTGCTGCGAGGGTGCGTCCTTGCCGCGGGTGCTCTCCAGAAACTCCTTCGCAGGCATTCGCCCGCCGGAATCGACGGCATAGGCGATCACGCTCGCCGGGCCCTGCATCACGACTTGTTCTTCGGGAATCCCCGGCATCGGCTTTAACCCATAGGTTAACGACCACAACCGGGCCAGTCAACCGGAATTCACGGAATCAAACCCGGCTCCGGGCATCTGCCCAGATATCGGGCCACGGGGTTCGTCTTCACCCATTACCGGTAGTCTAGCGAATTGGCCTGGCAACCGTGGCGGACGGAAGTGCGCTCAGCTGAAAGACGCGAACTCGATGGACCGAAACTGCCGCACCGGGTGGATCGACAACCTTGCGGGCTCACCCCCGGACACGGCCGTGGCAGCGGCCTTCGCACCGCGATGGTGCAACTGCGAGTAACCCGACACTGACAGCTTGCCGCATTCGCGGCACGTCGATGAGCAGCGAGAGCACGGTCAGGACCGGCAGCCTCAACCCCGCCACGCCTTGCACAACCACTTGCACCTGCGCTTGCACACGCGCTTGCACAACCGAGCGTCCGCCCGGGTCATTCCCTGTCATCGTCGGGCTGTTCGCCACGATCCGGCCGCTCCCGCCCACCTCGCCGGAACTCGCGGATTCTGCGGGGTTTGTCAACGAAAAGCCGCCGGTGTCATGGTGTGACATCGGCGGCAGACAAAGCGGGCGACCGGGATCGAACCGGCGACATTCAGCTTGGGAAGCTGACGTTCTACCGCTGAACTACGCCCGCAGCTGCTCTCAGTGTATCGCTCCCGCCGGGGCCCCGCCACCTCTTGCCGACAGGGGGTAGCGCCAGGTGTGGTGGTACCCGCCGGGGGCGTTCCGCTCGGCTCGCGGGCGCCACTCGGCTTACGCCTGCCACAGCAGCTTCGGCGCCCGTTCGCCGCGTTGTTCATCGTCGGGAGAGTTGGCCTCGCTTCCCGGCTGGCCAAAAAAGAGCATGGCCAGGGCCGTGCGGGCGGATCGGGTGCGGACATCATCGCGCCCGCCCGGGAACCAGAATCGGCGGACATCGCACGCCGCGGCGCCCGGCTGCGGAACGCCCGGCTGCGGGACGCCGGTTCCACCCGCAACAGGCCGCCAGGCGTGCGCGATCCACACCGTGCCGACCGGCTTGGCATCCGTCCCGCCGCCCGGCCCGGCCACGCCCGTGATCGCGAGCGCGTGGTCGGACTGACAGCGGCTCAGGCCGCCGATCGCCATCGCCCGCGCCACCGGTTCGCTCACGGCGCCGTGCTGCTCGATCAGCTCCGCCGGCACCCCCGTGAGGCTCGTCTTGAGCGCGTTGGCATAGGTCACCAGGCCCCCCACCACCACCGCCGATGAACCCGGCACTTCCGTGAGCATCCCAGCAAGCAGGCCCCCGGTGCATGACTCCACCGTCGCCACCGTCCGTCCAGCGGTCCGCAGCCGGCCAATCACCGCGCTGGCGAGCGTGTCGGCCCCTGTGCCGAAGATGTACCGGCCCAGGCGGCTGCGCACCTCGGCCTCGGCCTCCGCGAGCAACTCGTCGGCACGGGCGCGGCTGGCATCACCCTCGTAGCGAATGCGGATGGTCAGCACCGCTCCCGACGCGGTGATCCCCACCAGCGGGTTGCGATCACGGGCCGTCAGCCCGGCGAGCTTGTCGACAGCGTCCGACTCGCCCAGGCCGATCAGTTGCAGCAGCCGCGTCGCCACCAGCCGCCCCGGCTGCGGCCGCAGTTCGCTCAGCACCGCCCGCTCGAACATCGGCCGCAGCTCACCCGGCGGCCCGGGCAGGCAATAGACATCCGTCAGCCCATGCGCCGCGGCGACGGTGATCCGGGCGTGCAGGCCCGGGGCGGTGCCATTGGCGTTGGCCAGGCAGCGTGCCGAGGCGGGTCGACGCGCCTGCCGCAGCTGCCGCTCCGTCACCTCGCGCCCGCGGGCCCGCAGCCGCGCCTCCAGGGCCGCCCGGGCGTCGCCATCCTCAACCAGCGGCTCGCCCATCACCTGAGCCAGCGCGTGGCGCGTGAGGTCGCCATCGGTCGGGCCCAGCCCGCCCGACATAATCAGCAGCGGCGCTGATTCCGCCAGCCGCCGGATGCTGGCGACCAGTTGACCCATGTCGTCGCCCACCGTCAGGTGCTCAAGGGGGATGATCCCGGCGGTCGTCAGCAGGTCGGCGAAGTACCTTGAATTCGTGTCCAGCAACTGCCCGATGAGCAGTTCATCGCCAGTCGACAGGATCGCCGCGCGGGTGTGGTTCGGGAGCATCGCAGAAGGTAGCCCAGCGCCCGGGCCCCCACGCAGAATGGGCCTATTTGCCGGGCCAGAGCAGCCCGAAGGACAGCCCCGCGACGCTGGCGTAGATCAGCCCATCCAGCACCGCGCCGGGGGCGCACGACCAGGGCCGCCCCCTCCAGATTGAATCGGTCAGGGCGTTTCCCCCATAGGCCAGAAACGCGATGGTCATCACCATCCGAAAGACGCTGAAGAACCCGTCCCCCGCGTGCAGCCCGCTGCCCGCGACGTAGGCCACCAGCAGGTTCACCACCAGCAGGTTCACCACCCACATCCCAAGCGAGCGCCCCATATTGGGCGGCTTGGCCATCACGGTCATGGTGCCCCACGGTCCGGTCTTGAGGCGCTCGGCGGCCTGCGGATTGTCCTTCACCTCCGCCGGGTCCATGCAGGGAAACATGAACATCCCGCCTCCGGCCAGCCCCCACGACCGCACCGCCTCGAGCACCGCACCCTCCTTGTCGCCCAGTCTTTTGTAGTCATTCTTGTGGATCGGCGTGGCCATCCACACAATGCTGCTGGCGACGAAGATCCCCACCGTGCTGACGAGGATCGGAAGCCACAATGCGGTGAGTGAAACCATGGGGCAATCTCCGGGTGAGCGCGGATGACCAGAATCATCCGAACATACCAACCGGACACCTATCATGCAACATCCACAATTCGTTCAGGGAGCGGCCGGTCGCCAAAAGCCGGTCAGGACAGCGTGGCCGCCGCCGCCGCACCCTCGCGCTCGCTGACCCGTTCGACGCGGGCGCCGAGCAGCCGCAGTCGCTCGTCCATGCGGTCATACCCGCGATCAAGGTGATAGACGCGATGGATTGTCGTCTGCCCCTCCGCCGCGAGGCCAGCGAGCACCAGGCAGGCCGAGGCTCGCAGGTCGCTCGCCATCACAGGGGCCCCAACGAGCTTCCGCACGCCTGAGACAACAACAGTGGGGCCCTGGCGGAAGAGCTTGGCCCCCATGCGCGACAACTCGGCGACGTGCAGGAACCGCTCGGTGAAGATCCGCTCGGTGATGACGCTGTTGCCGTCGGCCAGCGTCAGCATCGCCATGAACTGGGCCTGCAGATCAGTCGGGAAGCCCGGGTGGGGCTGCGTCGTCACTTCGATCGGCTGCAGCACCCGCGACGCCGTCACCCGGGCGGTCGTCCGCATCGGGTCCATGGTCGCGTCGTGGGTCACCGTCACCCCGGCGAACTCGAAGCGATCGATCGCCGCCATGAGGGCGTCGACCGGGCAGTTTTCGAGCGTGATGTCCCCGCTGGTGATCGCCGCGGCGCACATATAGGTGGCCGCCTCGATGCGGTCAGGGATCACGCGGTGATCCGCCGCGCCCAACTCGCTCACGCCCTCGATGGTGATCCGCGGCGACCCCGCCCCCGTGATCCTGGCGCCCATCGAGTTGAGCAGGTTGGCGACATCGACGATTTCCGGCTCGCACGCGGCGCACTCGATGACCGTCGTCCCCCGCGCCAGCGTCGCCGCCGACATCACGTTGGCCGTGCCCAGCACCGTCGAGCCGAACGGCCCGCCCAGGAAGACCCGCGCCCCTTGTAGCCGCCCTGGCCGGCCCGCCACCTTGGGGATCTTGGCGATAATGTCGCCGCCATTCACCTTGATCTCGGCCCCGAGGGCCGAAAGCCCGCGCAGGTGCAGGTCCACCGGCCGCTCGCCGATCGAGCACCCGCCCGGCATCGACACCCGCGCCTCGCCCCGCTTGGCCAGCATCGGACCCAGCACGCAGATGCTCGCCCTCATTGTCCGCACGATGTCGTAGCGGGCGTGCGACACTTCGTTGTTGATCACCCGCAGCGTCATCACGCCGCCGGGCGATTGCACATCGGTCCCGGGCTCGTACTCTATGTGGCAGCCCAGTTCGCCCAGCAGCCGACGCATGTTCTCGATGTCAGCGAGCTCGGGCACATCCCGGAGCACGAACGGCTCGTCGGTGAGCAGCCCCGCCGCCATGAGCGGCAGCGCCGCGTTCTTGGACCCCTTCACCGTCAGCCGTCCGGCCAGCCGCACCCCGCCGCGCAGTTCAAAGCGATCCATCGCCGTCCTTCCCGCGTGAGCATCTCAGGCAAAGGGACGCGCCCCGATCCGTCGGCGCACGTCCTCTAACCCAATATACGTCGGCTTGAGGGCCTTGGAGGCCGCAAAGACCGTGCAAGTTCCTCGCCGCGCCGCGCCGGCGCCCGCCCGAGGCTGGACCCAGGCCCGGGCCAATGGCACCTTCTGGCGTCCGGTCGGGAGGGAGGCCCGCGCCCCCTTTCCCCTGTCGCCGGGCGGAGGTCTTGTTTGCCAACGCCCTCGGTTCGCAGTCGCCTGTCGGAAGCCGCATTGCTGGTCCTGGCCGGAACGAGCTTTGGGCTCGGGGTCCTCGCCATCCGACCTGCACCCGCGGCGGGTCCCGATCAGGCGGCTCGCCCCGAGGCCTCCAGCGCACTGGCGCCTCCGCTGACGACCCGCGAGCCTCATGGCGCCATCGCCCTCACCGGGGTGGTCCGAGATTTCCGCCGCTTCGATGCCCCGGGCGGCCACCCCGATTTCCAGTCATCCGCCAGCGGCCTGCGCCGAGGCCTCGTGGCCCCCCGCCTTGCGGGCGAGCCTGGCCAGCCCGGCTGGCCGGTGCTTGCGAGCCTGCGCGGACTGGACCCTGAAACCGGCCGAGCTGGGGCCACCAACGCCATCGCCTCGCCGGCCAGCTTCGCGACGTGGTTCCGCGATTCGGCGCAGTCCCCCGCCAGGGCGCACACCATCCACCTCACGCCGGGGCCCGATGGGAACCACCAATTCGCCGCCGTCGACATCCCCGAGACCCGCACCCGCGAAGGGTTCTTTCCGCTCGATGGCCACATGCTCGATGAGGATGGCTTCCACGCCGCCGGCGTGTTCGCTTCGCCAAGCTCCGATGGAATCGCCCCAGCCTTCACCCGCCACAACTGGTGGTTCACCTATGAGCTCGATGCCGCCTTCACCTACCAGCGCGGCACCGGGCAGTTCCTCACCGCCGGGGCCTCCGATGACCTCTGGGTCTTCGTGAATGGTTCGCTCGCCATCGACCATGGCGGAGCCCACGCGTTAGTCGAGGATCGCATCGAACTCGACCGCCTGGGCGACACGCTCGGCCTGCCCGACGGAGCCCAGTGCCGCATGCGGCTCTTCATGGCCAACCGGCGGAGTGGCCGCTGCGAGTTCCGCCTCGCCACCAATCTCGACCTTCGCCCGGCCCTCGGCACGGCCAGCGCCTCGCGGGCTCGCTGAGACCGCCCCCCCACTCCGCCCCGTGCGCCCGCCCCATCTCCTCGGCGCCGCCCGCGCAGCTTCACACCAACACCGACAACATTCCTTGGCGCCAGGCGATGTGAATCTGACAGTTGATCAAGTAGGGCTCGGCGTCCGGGAGCGTTTCCCGGGCTCAGCCGCGCGACAACCTGCGTTCGGAGTCCACTCATGCCCGCTCGTCACCATCGCTTCGGCCGGTTCGCAACCCCCGCGTGCGCCGCGCTGCTGATCGCCGCCGGCTCGATGGCTTTGATGCCCTCGGGCAGCAACGCCTACCCCGATTCCGACGCCCACGCTGAGCTGCCCGCCCAACTGACCCTCAACGGCGTCGTTCGCGACTTCCGCTGGCGCACCGAGGCCAACGGTCACACCGACTTTGAATGGCAGCCGACCGGCGGCTATGGCCAGTACGTCGGCATGGTCGCCGATGACCTGGACGCCGACGGCAAGCCCGTCTTCGCCAGCACGGGCTTCAAGGTCAGTTCCGACGCCCGCGACTCCCAGGGCCGCAATCGCATGCCCGTCTCCAAGTCCTACATCAGCGCCCGCCAAGGCGATGTCGCCGGCAGCGTCTCCCGGTCCGCCGGCGGCGCCTCCCACACCGCCGAGGCCTTCGCGCAGTGGTTCCGCGACGCCAGCGGCGTCAACCTGTCCAAGACCATCCCCCTGACCCTGGTCCGCCAGCCAGGCACCAACATCTACACCTTCAACGACCGCACCGACCCCACCTACGCCGGCCGCGGCGGCTTCTTCCCCGTCAACAGCGACCTCTACGGCAACTCGCCCGGCCAGAGCAAGAACTACGGCTTCACCTTCGAGCTCTCGACCGAATTCGTCTACCGGCGCGGCTCCGGCCAGGCCTTTTCCTTCACCGGCGACGACGACGTCTGGGTCTTTATCGGCAACAAGCTGGTCATCGATATCGGCGGCGTTCACTCCGCCATCAGCCAGACGATCGAACTCGACCGCGTGAACTTCCTGGAAGACGGCCAGCGGTACCCCCTGAAGTTCTTCTTCGCCGAGCGGCACACGACGCTGTCCAACTTCCGCATCGATACGACCATCAACCTGCAGAACGCCGCGCTCCCCAGCACCTCAGCGCTGTTCGACTAAGTTCTGCCTGCCCGACCCGCCGCACCTGAGCACCCAATCGCCCTCCCGCCGCCGGGAGGGCGTTTTCATTGGCGCCGGCCGCCCAACCAGCCCCCACCCCCCAGGCCCCACCCCCCAGCCCCCAGCCCGCTTCGCTCAGCGATACCAGCGGTCCCCGCGCCAGCTCCGACGCTGTTCCGGCAGGAAGAACACAAACGAGTCGTACGAATTGAAGCCGCGGACCGTCCGGTACCGCTCGATGCTCGCCCGCTCGGGCTCGGGCCACTGGTCGGATGCCGTGATCGCCTGCGCTGTCACCAGCGAGAGCGCCCCATCCCGGCGCGAGCCCTCGGGCCAGAGCCCCGGTTCCTCACCGCCCAGCGCCGCCAGCGTCTCGCCCGGCAGGAAGAGCGCCGATCGCCCCCCGGCGCCCCCACCCCCACCTCCACCAGAGCCCCCGCCCGCGAGTTCATTCCGCGCCGCCACCGGCGCCGCGCAGCCGCCGGCCGAGCACAGCATGCTCAGGATCCCCAGCAGAACCGCCCCAGCCGCGGCCCCGCCAACCCCCCGCCGCGCGGCCCGCGCACCGCGACCACACCCAAGTTCAACTCCGAGCGAAACGTCTGATGATGGCATGCGATCCCTCTCACGGGCGTCTCCGCCCGCGTGGCTTCCTGTGCCCTGACTATGCCCGCGCCCTCCGCACGCCGCCACCCCACAAGCCCTCGCCCCGGCGCCAAACCCCCAATCCGCCAACTCGCCCCACAAACGCCCTCCGTACAGCCGCCCGCGGCACGCCCGGTCCCGTCTGAGAACCTCAGACCACGACATCCCCGGGTGAGCCGCCGCCCACGAGCGCCGCTAGCGTCTCCTCCGCCAGCCCCAGCGACAGCGTCATGCCCATGCCCCCCGCCCCCGTCACGATCCACACCCCGGGCAGCGGCTGCCGGATGACCGCCGTCGCGCCCCCCATCTGCTTGGCGTAGACCCCGTGCCAGCGCTGCGCAATCCGCAGGTCCGGCGCGCCGAAAAACTCGCGCAGATACGCCATGATCAGCCCGTCGATCTCCTCCTGGTCGAACGGCTCCGCGGCCGCCCCACCGTACTGGTGCGAGTCGCCGATCACCAGTTCCCCCAGCCCGTTCTGCGCCACCACCACGTGGATCCCCAGTTCGCACCAGCGCGGCATGCTCTGCTCCAGCCGGGCCGCCAGCGCCGGCAGCGACGGGCACTCGCGAAAGCACGGATAGTGCCGCAGCGTCAGCCCCGCCGCCAGGTGCGGGCCCATCCGCCATCCGCCCGGCTGCGCGGCGGTGCGGAGCATCTGCAGCTTGCACGCCTGCAGCCCGCAATCCGATAACGCCTCCGGGAACAGCGTCCTCAGATCATCCCCGGGGCAGACCACCACATGCCCGGCGCTCCAGCCCCCGCCGTCAGCGGTCATGACCAATCCCGGCTCCACCCGCGTCACCGGCGAGCCAAAGGCCAGCTCCACCCCCATCGCCTCGCGCAGCCAACCCGGAATCACCCGGATCGCCTCGCGCGGGTCGACGCACGCCTCGCTGGCGGAGAACATCGCCCCGCGCAGGCCGTCGCGCTTCAGCCCGGGGCTGCGCTGCAGAGTCGCCGCGGGCGAGAGCCACTCCCCGCCGCGCTGCTCGCGCCCGAACCGCTCCAGGCACTCGCGCAGCACGGCCTCCTCGTCCTCGTAATACGCGGCGTGCAGCGAGCCGCACGGGCTGCAGAAGAACCCCGCGCGGGTCGACAGTTCGAGCCACACCTCGCGCGAGCGCATGGCCCGCCTATGCAGCGCGGGGGGCCCCTGCCCCACCGGCCACACCATCCCGAAGTTCCGCACCGAGGCGCCGGTGACGCCCACCGAGCGGTCGGCCCGGTCGATCAGCGCCACCGAGAGGCCCCGCCGCGCCGCCGCCAGCGCGTGCGCGAGCCCGACGATCCCCGCCCCGACGACTACGACATCAACCCTCGACATGCTCGCCTCCACGCTCGCCTCTCGTCGGCAGTCTACTGACCGTCCGCAGAGAGTGGCCGCCCGCAAAAACAAAGCGGCCCCGCGACAGGGTTGTCACGGGGCCGCGGAGGTTTCCAGATCAGATGGCTCTCACTTGAGTCTCAGCGGGGCGCAGTTGGCTGTTCCAACTGAACCCGGCTTAGCAGCCGCCGCCCGAAGAGAAGTAGACCGAGATGTAGGTCGAGAGGTCATCCGGATCCTCGACGCTGTTGCCGTCGAAGTCGAGTTCGCAGGTCGGATCGAAGAAGCAGGCGATGGCGTCGGAGAGGTCGTCGGGGTCGACGTTGCCGTCGAAGTTGTAGTCAGCCTCGCAGACGTCGGTGCCGATCTGGCCGGCGAAGGCGATCTCGTTGATCGCCCAGTACCCGGCGCCCGCCTCCACAGAGCTGTCCACGAAGCGGACGCGCACCGTCTGAGCGCCCGCGGCGTTGTTCAGCTGAACCGTGACGACCTCGTCAGGGTTGCTGGGCTTGTTGGCGGAGGTCCAGTCGAGGACCGTCGTCCAGGTGGCTCCGGCGTTGAAGGAGACCTCAGTCTTCGAGCTGTGGCCGACCTCGTTGAGCCAGCCCGACCGGAACGACAGGGTCAGCGTGCCGGGGTTGATCACGCGGACATCGAAGTCCGGGGAGGTGAGCGTCGCGGTCCCCGGGCAGCCGAGCTGGCCGAAATCCGAAACGTACGCGGTGCGGGAGCTGAAGCCGCTCCGGGCGCCGCCGCCGGCGCGGGCCCAGGCGTCAGTCAGCCACGCGCCCCAGCCCTGGAAGTCAGGCTGGCCGCCGCAGGTGGCGGTATCGATGGTGTTGGTCGCGACGTACCCGCTGAGCTGCTGGGCCACGGTCGAGTAGTAGATGCAGAGCGTCGTCGGGGGCTGCTCGGTCGGGGCGGTCTGCAGGGCCGTGGGGTTCTCGAAGCCTTCGGTGTAGGTGGTGTTGCCATCGATCTTGAGGGCCAGGTTGTCCACCGCCCACCACCAGTCGTTGCGGGCCTTGGTCATGCCGAACTCGAACTTGACCCTGGTCGCGCCCGCTGGCACCTGCAGCTCGCTGCCGGTGAAGATCAGGTGGGCGTTGGTGTCATCCGGGCGGAAGTTGGGGCTGTTGCGGTCCGAGTCCCAGTTCAGGATCTGCACCGTGCCGACGGGGCCGGACTCGTTGGAGTAGATGGCCTTGATGCTGGCCGTCTGGTTGTTCTGGTTGGTGCCGATGCCCGTGGCCTGCGTGGCCAGGGGGTTCACGCCGTCGTCGAAGCCCTCGGGGCGCCAGGACGAATCGAGCTCGAAGGCGATCGTCGAGAACGACGCGGGCAGCGGGATCTCGGGCGAGGTCAGGAAGGCGTCAAAGAGCGACTGGTTGTTGCCCTGGTCATCCCACTCATCGGGGTCGGCGATGGCCACGAAGCCGCGGGCGTTGGTGAACTCCGAGCGACCCTGATCGTCAACATTCGTGCTCCACCACTCACGGTTGGCGAACGACCAGCCGCGCCACTCGGGGCGGCCGCAGACCTGCGCGCAGCCGATGGGATCAAAGTTCGACTCGGTCCAACCGGCGGGGCCGTCGGGCGACCACGGCGTGAAGCAGGGGGCGTAGTCGATCGAGGGGGCGAGGGCGAAGACGTTCGGGCGAACGATCTCGGTGGCGACGGTCACATCGACCACGCCCTGGAAGACGCGCAGGTCGTCGATCGCCCACCACCAGTTGTTGCCCGCCACATAGGTGAAGTGCAGAGCGACCGAGGTCGCCGCGGGCGGAACCTGCAGGGGAACGTTCAGCGCCTCGGAAAGGGCCGTGGGCTTGAAGTTGGGGTTGCGGGCGCCGCTGGGGAGGAACTCGTTGGACTCAAAGCGGAGGACCTCGACCGTCTGCAGACCCGAGGGGGTCTGGTAGTCGGCCGTGATCACGCCGGTCTGGGCCGGCTCGGCGCGCCAGGAGTTGTCGAAGCCCAGGACCAGCGTGTTGCCCTGGCGGCGCGAGATGTTGATCGCGGGGATGTTCATCGTGGTCCGGAGCGTGCCCGAATTGGGGTTCAGGTCGGTCCACTCGTCGCCGTCAGCCACCGCGATGATGCCGTCACCCAGGAAGAACTGGCCGCGGCTCTGACCACCCTCGCAGTTCCAGAACGGCACCGTCGTGAACGACCAGCCCGCCCAGTCGGGGACGCCGCCGGTGCTGCCCGCGTCGACATCAACGGTGATGCCGTTGGGGCCCGTGCGGGTGTAGACCGGCACGGTGCAGTAGGCCTGGGCGCAGGGGAGGTTCGTCTCATCGAAGGGGGGGAGCAGGACCACCCGGTCGAAGTTTTCGCTGAAGAGCGCGATCGGAGAGGCGGTCGAGCTCAGGACCAGGTTGTCCACCGCCCACCACCAGTCGTTGCCGGCGTTGGTCAGGCTGAACTCAAACCGCACCGCCGTGGCGTCAGCGGGGGGAAGAAGGCTGGAAGCGCTCAGCGTCACGGCCTCGTTGGTGTTGTCGCCGTGGAAGAAGGGGCCAGCGGGGTTCGAATCCCAGTGCAGCACCTCGACCGTCTGCTCGCCGGCCGGGGTGGTGTAGATCGCGACAATGCGGCCCGTCTGGTTGTTGGTGCCGTCGGCATCATCGAAGCCCTCGGGCCGCCAGCTGGAGGCCAGCGAGAGCGACAGGGAGCCCAGATCGGCGCCGGCGAGGCCGATCGACGGGGTCGTCATGAACGTGTTGTAGAAGCCGCAGTTGACGACGGGGCCGCCCTTGTCATCCCACTCGTCGGGATCGGCGACCGCCACGTTGCCCGAGGCCAGGGTGAACTGGCTGCGGTTCTGGTCGCCCGCGACGCGGACCCAGAAATCGCGATTCACGAACGACCACCCCTCCCACTCCCGGACGCCCGCGCCGTTGAGGCAGGTGGGGTTGCAGAAGAAGGTGTTGGTGCACAGAGCCTGGGGGCCGCCCACGCGGCAGTAGTACGTCGGCACGCCGCAGAGATCGACCGACCAAGAGCCGGTCACGTTCGCGGGATAATCGATGTTCGCCGGGGGAACGTGCGTGAACACGCCGCCAGCCGCGCCACCGCAGGCGCCGGTGATCGTGGGGTCCTGGGACAGCTGGTCAAGGTTGGCGCCGTTGAAATCCTGGAACTGGTAAACAATCTGCGCCGAAGCGCTCAGCGGGATGGCCGCCAGCGCAGCGGCGGCGATACAGGCGGGCAGCGTCTTGCGCCATCGGGGGAGGGTCTGCGACATCGTGTGGATCCTCTCTTCTACGGAAGAAATCGGGTACAAACAGCCAGCGAGGCCGCGACGAATGCGGTCCGCTTACTGACGTGGGAGAAGCCTACCCCGCGATCGCGCAAGAATGGCTAGGGCTTCGTCAAGGCTTGGCCAACGCTGTGTGAAGATTGCTCCGAGTGCGCACTCACCGCGTCTGAACACAACCTTGGCGCGACCTTTGCATTTGGTCAGGTGAAACCCGCCCAACCGGCGATTAGTCTTGTGCTCCATGAAAACGGTCAGCACGGCCCTCTCTTGGGCTGTCTCCCGGGTTGGGGTGTCGCGCTCGTTTCAGCTCCGTTCTCCGAAAGGATTGCACATGCTCTCCCACGCCAAGGGTCGGCACGGGTTCACCCTGATTGAGTTGCTGGTCGTGATCGCGATCATTGCGCTCCTGGTCGGCATCCTCCTCCCCAGCCTCAGCAGCGCCCGCAAGCTCGCCCGCGAGGCCAAGTGCAAGTCCCAGCAGAGCCAGATCTTTGTGGCATTGACCGGCTACTGCAACGACTTCAAGGAATACCACCACGCCAAGCGGCAGAACTGGGGAGCGCGTTTCCGCAAGATCAACACCGGCGGTTCGTTCGACGCGCTCAACCTTCGCGCGGTCAAGCCTTACATCATCGCCGCCGAGCAGGTCGATTACGCCTATTGGGGCGTCATCTACGACCAGTATCTTAACATCGAGATCCGTCCCGAGTGGTACCAGGGCCGCATGCCGACCTTCGTCTCGGGTTGGCAGGTTTGGAACTGCCCGGACGCCCAAACGATGGACCCCTACCCCGACCCACCGGAGTCTGGGCCGTTCAATCCCTACAACTTGTACCAAACCTATGGGTTCAACGGGGTCGGGGTCGACTTGGACCTCGCCAACCAGCTCAAGCGAGCTGGCCTGAAGACGTGGTGGGTCCGTAAAGAAAACGTTGCTGGCACTGGCTTTGACGGCCGGTCATCCGTCCCCGCAAAGCTCAGTTCCATTGCCCACCCTGCGCAGTTGATTGCCTACCAGGATGCGTTCGAGCACATGCTCGACGCCAACCGCGACACGCTCAATGATCTGAGTCAGTACAATGATCAAGACTCGTCGATCGGGGCAGGGGAAGGCTCGGCTGACGGGAATTTTCTGAATTGGCGGCGCGAGTATTTCCGGCACGGCAGCGGCTGCGTAACAACGTGGGGTGACGGGCACGTGAGCACGGTGGCCCGCGCCGAGTACAGCCCCTCCCTCCCCTGGTATACGGGGCTTCGCGACCCGCGGAATCCGTAAGTCACCAGACAATGCTAAGGGAATGAGAATCCTAGTCAGCAAAGTCGCCGATCTGGTAACTTGGGGTATCTTGGAAAGATAGGCTGCATGGCGCAGCCTTTACATCTTTCTGAAGGGGATACCGCATGAAACCACGATTGTTGACCGCATCGATACTGCTCGTAATGTGTGGACAGGCCAGTGCGCAGTGTAACGCGCAATCCGATCGTCTCACGCCGCTATGTCAGGACGGGGCGGGAGACACATGTTCGCTCGGCTGCTACCAGACGGAAGCGGCCCAAGTGTGGGCTACAACGGCATCGTTAACTACCTCAGCCTAGGGACATCTGTGACATTGCGTAACGCCACATGCCGGACCACGCCTGTAACTAGCGCGACAGCATTTGTAATCGCTAACCGCGTTGGTGTGTGCCCTTTGCCATCAGTCTGCCCGCCTGGCACGGCGTCCCAAAGCGCCATTGGTTTTGACCAAGCAAGAGTGTCGGTCGCCATTGGGTGGCCGAATGAATGCGAGGTCAGCCTTCCGTTTACGTCGAGCGTTGGCGGCACCTCGGGTGTCGCCAGGGCCCAGGCGTCTGAGCAGGGGGAATCTGTGTGTGTGGAGTCCTGGGGCAACATCTCCGCTGTTGCGAGATTTCAGCAGTTCCCGTTCAATACAGCGACCTTCTTGGCAAACACGAGCTCTTCAGCCGCGTTTCGGTGGGCCTGCGACCAGATCGACGCTGACGGGCCGCCCGTTGCAGACGTCGACATGTGCATCACTGGCTACGCCATTCAGATCAACTGCTTCGCATCCACTAGGGAGGGCCTACTCCTTTCGAGTGTTCTTGGCGCTCAGGTTCGAGCCACCAGCACCAACACAGGCAATCTTATCAGGAATTTCGGGCTCGTTCGACCATCGGACGGCTCGCCGATTCGGATCGGGGAAACATCATTTGATGTGCAGCAGGGCTTTGAGTTGACTGTCGAGGATGTGTTCATTTTTGGACCGGACCTCGACGGTAATGGATGCGTGAATCATCTCGACCGAAAAGAGCTCTCTCGGCTACTGGGCACGAACATCAACGACGTCGATTACCGACTGAGGGTAGATCTCAATTATGACGGCGCTGTAAACCTCGACGACTGGATGGTCTATTGCCCGCAGTGGGTCGCCGCCCTACCGTGTTGCCCTGCGGACTACAACGCGGACTCGACGGTTGACCCGGATGATGTCGCCGACTTTGTGAGCGATTACTTCTCGCAGAACATTTCTGCTGATCTCGACTGCTCTGGGAGCTTGGATCCAGACGACCTTTCTGACTACATTTCACTGTATTATGCGAACATCGGACCTTGTCCCTGTCAGTGTCCCTGATCGCCATGCTTCCCTCTGCCTGCGGCCGACCGAGGGTCGCTCGCAGGCTTTATGCCCAAGCCCACCGATCTTTCGGAAGGCGACGTCAACGTTGGCGGGGCCCGCGGCCGGTGGCGCGAGCGAAACGTCGCACCCGAATCGCTCCCGCTGCTGCATCGCGACGAAGCTGCGTACCTCCATCAGGCCCTCTCCACCCCCTGCCTGCACAGCCTCACCAGCGCGGACGGCTGCTTCGTCACCGACACCGACGGCCGCCGGTACATCGATTTCCACGGGAACAGCGTCCACCAGATCGGTCACGGCCATCCGCGCGTGATCAGCGCGATCAAGCAGCAGCTCGACACGCTCCCCTTCTGCCCCCGCCGTTTCACCTGCGATGTCGCGGTGCAGCTCGCCGAGCGGCTCGCCGCGCTCTCCCCCGCCGGTCGCCTGACCAAGACCCTGCTGGCCCCAGGCGGCGCCTCGGCGATGAGCATCGCCCTCAAGCTCGCCCGGGCCGCGACCGGACGCCACAAGACCCTCTCATTCTGGGGGGCGTTCCACGGCGCCACGCTCGACACCATCTCCATCGGCGGCGAGGCGATCTTCCGCGACCACATGGGCCCGCTGATGCCCGGGGCCCTGCACGTTCACCCTCCTGCCGGGGCCCGCTGCGAGTTCGGCTGCGCCGGCTCGTGCACCTCGCGCTGCCTGGATGCGATCGAGGAGCACCTGCGGGCGGGGGACATCGGCGCCCTGATCGCCGAGACGGTCCGGTGCACCACCGTCGATCTGTCGCCCCCGGGCTACTGGTCGCGCGTGCGGGCCTTGTGCGACCGCTACGGCACGCTCCTGATCTTCGACGAGATTCCCACCTGCCTGGGCCGCACCGGCCGGATGTTCGCCTGCGAGCACGAGGGGCCCGACGTCGTTCCCGACATCCTGGTGATGGGCAAGGGCCTGGGCGGCGGCATCATCCCCCTCGCGGCGGTCCTGGCCCGCCCGGAGCTGGACATTCACGCCTCAGGGGCGCTTGGGCACTTCACCCACGAGAAGAGCCCCGTAGGGTGCGCCGCGGCGCTGGCGACGCTCGATGTGCTGCGCGATGAAGGCCTGCTGGAGCGCTCGGCGCTCGAGGGCGAACGTCTGGCGGCCGGGCTGCGCCGGCTGCAGGCCCGCCGGCCGATTATCACGGCAGTGCGTGGCCGGGGCCTGCTGATCGGGATCGAGCTAGGCGGTCCGCGGCCTGATCGCCGCTCCGAAGCGATCGCGGAGCGGACGCTGTACGCCAGCCTGGAGCGGGGCTTGTCGTACAAGGTCTCCGGCGGCAACGTGCTGACCCTGGTTCCGCCGCTCAACACCCCCGCCGAGGTGTTCGATCAGTCGATTGAGATCATCGGCGAGGCGCTGGGCGTCGCCGAGGCGGAGTTCGCCGCCTCGGCCTCCTGAGCCAACCGCTCGCCTCACCCACAAGTCCGCCGCCAGCCGTCCACTGCTCACCCACCTGCGGTTCGCATACCGAGACCCCACCATGCCCACCGCCCCTTGGCCGCTCTATCGCCTCTTCCTGCTCGCCCTGGGCGGGGTATTGCTGGCGGGCTGCGCCGGAGAGTCCGCCGCGCGCCTGAACCAGATGCAGGTGATCGGTACGCACAACAGCTTCAAGCGCGCGATCGAACCGGAGCTGTACAGCCGCATGCTCGTGTTCAGCAAGAGCGTGGAGGGGCTTGACTACTCGCACCTGTCGCTGCGCGACCAGCTCAACCTGGGCGTCAAGAACCTCGAGATCGACGTCTACCACGACCCCGACGGCGGCCGCTACGCCAACCCGCAGGGCCTCAAGCTGCTGCAGGCGGCGGGCATCGCCGCCCAGCCCTTTGACGAGGCGGGTGAGCTCGCCCGCCCGGGCTTCAAGGTGCTGCACGATGCGGATTTTGACTTCCGCTCTGGCCACCTGGCCTTTGAGGGCGCACTCGCCGAGTTGCGGGCGTGGTCGGAGGCCCACCCCCGCCACTGGCCGGTGGTGATCACGATGAACTGCAAGAGCAAGAAAGGCGACCGCCCCGGCTCAGTCACGCCCGGGCCGTTCAACGGCCCGGTCCTCGATGAGCTCGACCGCGTCGTGCTCGATGGCCTGGGGCGCGAGCGGCTGCTGACTCCAGACGATGTGCGGCGGGGCGAAGCCACCCTTGATCAGGCCGTGCGCACGCGCGGCTGGCCGGCCCTCGACGCGTGCCGGGGGAAGTTCCTTTTCGTGCTCGACGAGGGCGGCCCGGTGCGGGATGCGTACATCGCGGGCCACCCATCGCTGAGCGGGCGGGTCTACTTTGTGCAGGCGCCGCCGCGGACACCCGAGGCGGCGGTTTTCGTGATCAACGACCCGGTGAAGGACGAGGAGCGGATCCGCTCGCTGGTCCGCGAGGGGTACTTGGTCCGCACGCGGGCCGACGCGGACACCCGCGAGGCCCGGGCGGGTTCGTTCACGCGGTTCGAGGCCGCCAAGCGGAGCGGGGCCCAGGTGATCACGACCGATTACGCCATCCCCGATCGCAAGATCAACGACTGGTACGTGGTGCGGTTCGACGATGGCGGCTTCATCAGGGAAAACCCTGTAGTCAACGCCCCACTACCCAGACTGCCAAACGACTGAATTTGGGGGCGCTGGGGGGGGCCAAGTCAGTTGCCGATCGTGAAGGGCGGGTGAAGACCGCCTGATTCCGCTTGGCCTGCCGGCTCGGGGCGCGCAAGGTTGAGTGCCAGCATGGATGGGATGGTTGGCATGGCTGACTGGTTGATTGGTGGTTGACGCTTGGCGGACTTGGCCGCCGCGCGGGCCCGGCGAACAACTCTCTCTGAAAGGTCCACCCGATGACATCGTTTCAGTACTACACACCGGGCCAGTTGCCGCCAACCCCTCCCGCCACTCCCGCCCCCCCCTCCACCGTGGCCGCGGGCATGACGCCGGCCGGCTCGGCTGGCGGGCTTCCCCCGGTTCCCGGCGCGGGCGAGCTCGAGCTGGTGGCCCGGCCGGTGTGGCCGACGGTGCTGTTTACGCGCAAGTACCGCGACCACGCTCAGGACGCCGAGGACATCATCGCGCACCTGTACGAGCTCAAGGCCAAGGAGCGCGAGAACATCGCCAGCGGCATCGCCCCCGGCATGAAGTCCGAGCACGGGCTGTTCGAGAGCAAGCTTGACCTGTTCGAGACGACTCAGCACCCCGGCCTCAAGCGGCTGGTGGCGTTCATCGAGTCGAGCATCAAGCGGGCGGTTTGGCACGTCAGCAACCGCACCGTCGACCCCAAGGCGGTCAAAGTCGAATTCCGCGATTCGTGGTTCCACATCACCAACGGAAGCGGGTTCCACGACGCCCACACCCACGGCAACTGCTCGTGGTGCGGGATCTACTACCTGCAGATTTCGGACGTGCCCGAGACGCAGCCCAAGCACGCGCCCAACGGCGTCAACCGGTTCTATCGCCCCCTGGCCGTGGGGGGCATGGTGGATGACCTGGGGAATGCGTATTTGAAGCACAACGTCCTGGACATTCCCCCCATCCCGGGGACGTTGGTCCTCTTTCCGTCTTATCTGTTGCACAGCGGCCTCCCGTACAAGGGTGAGAAGGACCGCGTGATTCTCTCCTTCAATTCCGTGACATGGTTTGCCGACAAACCTGGTGTCGGGACAGGCGGGAACGGGATGGCCCCGACCGCCTCAACCCACTGAAACGACAAGGACCCCCGTGCTGAACACGGAGGTCCTTGGAGTGACAGGCGAGCGCGAGCGATTCTTGAGTAACCGCGGGCCAGGACGCCTGCGGTTACTTCTTTTGCAGGTCCATGGTGTCGATCAGCCGGCCTTCAAGGTCGAAGGTCTGGAGCTGCAGGACCTTGCCGTGGATGGTGATGCAACTGATGTGATGGCCGCGGTAGACGCGCTGGGCGAACCACGAACGGTTGGGCCCGGCGGACTCAAGGCCGCCGCCGCCGCCGCCGCAGGTGATGTAGCGGACGCCGCGCTCGTGGTCGATCTTGTCGCCCAGGATGGGCCAGGAGCGCTCGTAAGAGTGGATGTGGCCGTTGAAGTCGATGTCGACCCCGTGCTTCTCGAAGAGCGCGGCGAGCGGGCGAATGCGCATATCGCCCCAAGTGGACTTGCCCTTGTAGGTGTCGCCGTAGTCGTTCTCATCCGAGGAGTAGACAGGGTGGTGGTGGTAGACGAACTTCCAGGTAGCCTTGGACTTGGCCAGTTCACCCTCGAGCCACGCGTACTGCTCGCTTGAGGTGTCCACGGGCTTGTTGGTGTCGAGCACGAAGAACTGGGCGTTGCCGTAGGTGTAGGTGTACCAGCACTCGGGCGAGGGGAGGGCGAAGTACTGGTAGTAGTTGGAGTGGTTCTCCTCGTGGTTGCCGATGGAGGGGTACATCACCACGCGGCTCATGAGGGGCCACGAGGCGGGGAGGAGCTCGTCGACCCACTCGTTGCGGTCGGGGCCCTGGTCGACCACGTCGCCCAGGTGGATCTCGAAGTTCGGCCGCAGCGTCATCGCGAAGGTCTGCAGCTTCTCGATGACGGGCTTGTTCTTCTGCGTGTCGCCGATGATCGCGAAGGCGTAGGGCGAGTCAGGCAGCACGGCGGTCGAGAACGAGAGCTCGTCGCCGACCAAGTCCGTGCCGTCGACCTTCACCGTGTGCGTCTTGTAGAAGTACACCGTCTGCGGCTTGAGCCCGGTGAGCCGGATTTCGTGCATGGTCTTGGCTTCGGTCGGCTCGGTCTTCTTCGTGTAGGGGAGGGCTTCACCATACTCCACCCAGCCCTTGGCGGGCTGCGATGTCTCCCACATGATGGTCATCGCGTCCATCGTGCCGAACTGCAGGTAGGGCTTGACCACGAACCGCTGCGTGGCCTCGACCTTGGGCTCGAAGCTGGTGAGGCGGACGCCGGGGGCGTGCTCCTCGACAACCTGCTGCTGGGTGATGGCCCGCCCGAGGATCTTGATCTCCAGGAGCGTGCCGTCCATGGAGGTGATGGTGGAGCCGTCCTTGCGACCGGCGATGGTGTACGCGGCGCGGGCGGGGTAGAGCACATCGCCCGACTGATCGCGTGATTCGCCTTCGAGCTGGCCGTTCACGAAGAGCCGCATGGCCTTGCCGTCGTAGACGCCGACCACATGGGCCCACTTGCCCAGGGGGAGCGGCGAACGGGCCTTGACGGTGGTCAGCTTGCCCTCGCCGGTGGCGCCCTTGGAGCCGAGGGTGAACTGGAAGCCGTCCTTGGTGTACCCCAGGGCGAAGCCGCCGGCCCCGCTGGTGGACTCATCCAGGCAAGCGATGATCGCGCCCGCGCCGGACTTGGGGGCGGTGGCGGCGGTGGGGAGGCCATGGATGGCGACCCAGGCCGAGACCGTGAACTCGCGCGTCGGCAGCCCGGCGGGCTTCCCGGCGATGTCATCGGCGATGAGCATGTAGTCGGTCGACCCGTTGAAGCGGAAGCCGCCCCCGGGGCCGAGCGTCGCGGTCATCGGGTTGCCGACGATCTTGGCGGTGACCTTGCCGGTCGCGTCGACGGCGGAGCTCCCGCGCATCCGCCCGGCGGTGACGCCAAAGTGCAGGATGGTGTCAGGATCGATCTCGACCTTTGCCTTGCGGGGCTTCTCAGCAGCGGGCTGGGCGGCGGGGGCGGGGGCCGCAGGCTGGCCACCAGCTTGGCCACCGGCTTGGCCGCCAGCCAGCGTGCGGCCCGGGAGGACCGAGAGCGCGACCGCCACGGTGGCGATTGTCGCCAACGAGAGGGCGCTGATGGTTGAGACGGTGGAGCGGGTCAATGGGCTGGCGGGCATGGTGAGGGTCCTGGGATCGGTCCGAGGGGAAAGCACACGGGAATCGGCTTAGCCGCCCATGGTCGGCGCGGCGGGTTTCGGAGGGCTAGCGTCGGATGGCGAGCTGGCGTTCGCGACGTCCTGAACGACGCCCTGAAGGCGGTCGAGATTGGCGCGCATGACGGTGAGGTAGTCGGCGCCCTTGGCGCGTTCGTCCTCATCGAGGGTTTCGCAGGGGTTGAACTCGCATGGGGCCACCCCGAGCTTGGCGAGCATTCCAGCCGTCTCGGCCAACGGCGCGGCTTCGAACAGCATCACAAACCTGGACCCGGCGGCGCCCTTGGCGAGCGCGGCTTTCAGGGCCTCCTGTTGAGCGGTCGTGGGAGGCTCATCGGGGGGCAGGTCGATGTTCTCGATGCTCCAGCCGTATCGCTTGGCGATGTAGTTGTACGCAGGATGGCTCGCCAGCAGGCGGACCTTGGCGACGTCGCCCTGGAGGGCCTTGAAGCGCGCGTCGAGCGCGTCAAGATCCGACGCGAGGCCGCGATAGCCCTCGCCGAAGGCCTGCTCGTGCACGGGCCAGCGACGGGCCATCGCGAGCATCATCTGCTCGGCCTGCAGCTTGGCGTTGATCGGATCCATCCATGTGTGGCCGTCGACGCCCTCGTGCGAGTGCGCGCCGGCGGCGCCGTGGCTGTGCGTCGTGGTCTTGAACTTCACGAACTCCGCCGCGAAGGGCTTGGCGGTATCGACAACCTTGCTGAGCGGCAGCGAGACCGTGGAAGGCCACTTCTCGTACGCGGCGCCGTTGAGGACGATCAGGCCAGCGGCCTGGTAGAACTGCACCTGCTGGGTGGTGGGCCGCCAGAAGATGGGGTCGGCGTCGGCAGGGACCGGGCAGACGACCCGGACCTTGCCGCCGGCGATGCGGAGGCCGAAGTACTCAGTCGGGTAGAACGATGTGTACACCGACTCCGCCGCGGCGGCGATCTCAGCCGCGGCGGCCTTGGAAACGGGAGCCGGCTGCGACCGGCTGCAGGCGGAGAGGCCGAGGGCGAGGGCGACCGCAGCCAGCGCGACCAGCGAACCCACCCGGCCCGTTCTCAGAGCAAAAGTCATCGGGGATTAGTAGTTCGGGGGGCGTGGGGGGAGGAGTGCTTAACGCAGAATTCACAGCAGCTTGATCAGCGCCGGGGCAAAGGTGGCGGCCAGCGCCGACGCCGCGACCCCCAGCACCACCCCGATCAGGATCACCATACCGATCTCGGCGGCGAACATCCCCACGATGGTGGGGCGTGAGGCCCCGATCCGGAAGAGCGTGGCCAGCTCGCGGGCCCGCACGCGGGCCGACAGGGCGGTGACCAGGCCGATCATGACCGAGGTGAGCGCGGCGAGCACGATCGAGAGCCCGTCGAGCAGCGTGCGGAGGCGAAGGACGTAGGCCAGGAGCTCCTCGACGACCTCGGCCGGCGGGACGACCTGAAGCACCTTGCCGGCGTTGGCCCGGGCCTTGATGAGGGTCCGGCTCTTGTCATCGCGCGGGACAACGATGACCGCCGTGAGGGGGAGCGCGGCGCTCTCGGCGTGGATGTGGAACGTCGGAAGGGTCGCGTCGGTGACTTCTTTGAAGTCGACCAGGGCCTCGCTTACCGCGACATTGCCCGGGGTGCGGTCGAGCACGAGCTCGGCCGGAATGGCCTTGACGGCATCGGCGTGCCCGTGGCTGAGGCCCTCGAGGATCCAGGCGGTCTTGATGTCAACGAACACGGCGTCATCATCAATCGTGCCGCTCGGCGCCAGCACGCCCACGACGCGCATCTTGAGGGCCGGGGGCTTGGCGATGTCGTAAAGCTCGCGCTGGTCAGAGAACAGCGCCCCGCCCGTGAGCCCGAGTCGACGGGCGGCCCCGCTGCCCAGCACCACATCGCCCAGGCGAAGAGGGAGCGAACCCTGCGCGGCGGAGAGGGCGTGGAGCTGGAAGTAGTCGCCGGTGGTGGCCACGATGGGGACCCCCCGGGCGGTGAAGCGGACGTTGACCGGGATGGCGACGCCGGCCTGCTGATCCGCCAGAGCCTGAAAATCGGCCATGGAGACGGTCGGCATGTCCGCCCGCCGGAAGTAGAGCGCGGCCATGACCAGGTCGAAGCGGTTGCCCTTGGCCCCGGCGACCAGGGGCGTCGACGCGGCCCTGGCCCGCAGCGAGGCCTCGAAGCCGCGGATGAGCGCCCGGCTGGCCATGGGCAGGCTCGCGGCGGCGGCCACGCACAGAACCAGCAGCAGCGTCCGCCCCCGATGGTGCGAGGCGTGCCGCCAGGCGAGCGTGAACGTGGCGCCCAGGAGGTTCATGGGCGGCCAACCGGGGGGCTTGCCGGGCGGGTGACGCGGATGGCGGCGGCGGGGCCGGAGAACGCGTGGGCCGTCTCGCGCAGGTCGACCACGCGATCGAACCGGTCGAGCAGGGCGTGGTCGTGCGTCACCATCACCAGCGTCGCCCCGCGCAGCCGGGCCTGGTCAAACAGCAGGTCGAGGACCGCGCCGGCGCTGTGCGGGTCGAGACTGCCGGTGGGCTCATCGCACAGGACCAGCTCGGGCCCGGTGGCGAGGGCTCGGCAGATGGCGACGCGTTGCCGTTCGCCATGGGAGAGGGCCGCGGGCTTGCGGCGGAGCACGTGGGTGATGCCCGCGGCGGCGGCGAGCTCATCGGCCCGCCGGCGGAGGGCGGCTTCGTCGAGCCCCTGCTCGAGGAGTCGGGCGAGCAGGATGTTCTCGCGGGCGGAGAGGTACTCAAGGAGCTCGAACTCCTGGAAGACCATGCCGATGCGCGAGAGCCGCAGGCGGCGGCGCTGCCGGTCGGAGAGAGACGCGAGATCCTCACCCAGCACAACGACTTCGCCGGCGCTCGGAAGGAGGATGCCGGCGATGATGTTCATCAGCGTGCTCTTACCCGAGCCGCTGGGCCCGATGCACGCGATGCGCTCGCCCCGCTCCACGGCGAGCCCGGGCACGCGGATGGCGAATGCGTCCGGACCGTCGCCATAGGCGAAGGCGACGTCACGCAGGCGGATCACGGCCGGGGTTCCTCGCGGGGGGCGGCGTTGGGGCCGGAGGGAGCAGGGGCGCCGGAGTTGGCGGGGGCGGCGAGTGACGCCGCGCTGCCGGCCTGCTCCGGACCCTCGATCCGCTGCTGCTGCAGAGGTGTTGATGAGACGATCCGCCAGCCGCCCGAGCGGCTGGCGACGCCGTAGACCGCGGCGTACTCATTGGTGCGGGCGTGAGAGTGCCCCCAGTGATAGACCACCCCCACGACGCGCCAGCGGGCCTCAACCTCGAAGGCGGGTGTCCGGCCGTCAGGCTCAAGCCCGATCGAGCGGACCTCGGTGGCGACCGGGGTGACGGACTTGACGCGCGAGAGGGCGCCCCCTTCCTCCTGCATCACGAGGCCGCGATAGACGTCGTTGTAGACCGCGTCGAGCAGCGGGCCGTCGACGCTGCGGGCCAGGGCGTCGTAGATCTCGCTCTCTTTGGTGTAGTCGAACGCGCGGTAGATGTTGGCGTGAAGCGCGGAGAAGGCCTCCAGGGCCTCGCCCCGGGCGAGAGGGGGCGGCGGGGGCGGACCGAGCGGCAGCGTCAGCGGCCGCAGCCACACGAACGCCGCGAGCCCGGCAGCCACGGCGCCGGCCCCGGCGATCCGCAGCACGGGGCCCAGGCGAGGGCGCCAGCACCAGGCCGCCCACGCCCCCCAGGCGCACAGCACCGCCACGGCGAGCAGCGGCGAGCCCGCTCGGGCCGGCGCGGCCCGGAGCGGCGGCACCGGGCGGAAGTTCTCATCGCGCCCGCCGACGGGACGGCGCCAGACAAACTCGGGCTCAGCGTGGGTGAGCGTAATCAGCTCGAAGTGCCCGGCGCCGGTCACCACCGCTTCGATATCGGCGTAGGGCGCGCCGTCGCGATCGGGGGCCAGGAAGTCGCGCGGGAAGACGCCCCACACCATCCCGACAGACTTCGGGGCCGCCTTGGCGGGATACTCCATGACCGCGTGAATCTGCGGGATGAGCAGGGCCGGGTTCTGAACGAAACCCGGGCGGGTCTCGGGAAGCGGGCGGACGATCTTGAGCTCCCGCACCACCGGCGTCACCTCGATGCCGTCGATGCGGACCGTGTTGGGCCGACCGACCAGGGCGGTGGCCGTTCCGGGCGGGCGGGCGACGCCAAAGTACTCTCCGACCGCGGCGCACAGGGGCGCCTCCTCCTCCTCGCGAACGGCATCCCGCGCGGCCCGCTGGACCGATGTGATGCCGTCGGCGAACAGGGCGTTCATGAGCACGTCGAAGCGAACGCCCTCATCCTCGATGGTGATGCGGACGTCGGCGTGGGCGCCGGGCTTGGGATGGGCGATCGCGCCCGCCGCCGCCGCCAGGACCGCGACCGCCATGGCCATCGCCCCGGCGAACGCCCGGAGGCCGCGGCACGGGTTGCTGAAGATCCGGCGGAGCATGTGAACGCCGATGGGTCCTGAGGAGACTTCCTGAAAGAAGCACGACCAGCACGACAACGCCCCCGGCAGGATTCGAACCTGCGACCTCAGCTTTAGGAAAGCCGCGCTCTATCCAACTGAGCTACAGGGGCCTGGGGCGAGTTTATCCGCGTGATGGGCGACCGGCGGGACTCGGGAGGCCGGAAGCGTCAGCGGACGCGCTGAATCAGAGCCTCGTGATTGATGGACCAGGTCTGGGGTTGGCCCTCCCGTTCACCTCCCAGAAGCGCGGTGGCCTGGCAGGACCAGCCGCCGGGGATCCGAGTGAACTGTTCATCGGTGAGCGGCACGGCGCACGCCGCGGGGCGAAGCAGTTCAGTCAAGCTCGCCGCCCAGCGACCCTCGGCCGCGTGAAACGCCCGCTGCGCGTAATACACCCGGTGGAGCCATTGACGGACGGGGATGGACGGGTCAACCCTGGGCTCCTCCAGCCCCTGCCCCGCGACGATGGGCGAAAACTGGAGATAGCCCCACATCTCCGGGCGGTGCATGTCGACCACCCCCTGGGGCGACCAGACCCAGTTGTGCTCGGGCCGGTCAGGGACCTTGACATATCGCCCGTCGACCACGTCGAGATCCCACTGCACCCTGGAGAAGTTCAGCCGCCACTGATCGCCCGCGGTGGGTCCGGGTCGAGGAGCGGCGCCGGACGGCGGGTGGGAGGAAGAGGCGGCGTGACGGTCGAAAGCCCTCCAGGGGAACACCAGTTCAACCGACCACCCGCGACTGGGCCGGGATGGGTCGTTGAGGGCCCCATCCACGAAGACCGCGGACTTCAAGCCCGCGACGTTCCAATCATGGTCGGCCTTGCCGCTGTCCTTATAGGGCTTCGGGAGGTAGAGGTCGAAGATCGTGTTCAGGGCGTTGATCTCGAGTTCGTAGTAGCGGTGGTTGTCGCCGGTGGGGTTGAGGAAGACCTCGAAGTCGTTGTCGTGGTAGACGATGGCGTCGCGCTGGGTCAGCGTCGCCCAGGGGCGAGGCTCGTCGAGCCACGCCGCGATATAGAGGTTTTCGTCATCCCAGAGCAGCTTGGCCCGCGTGGCGTGCCTGGGCTTGGGCTTGGCGTCACCCTCGATATCCATGAATTCATCGGTCCAGGGCGCCGCGGCCCAGAAGGGCTTGTCGATCCGGCCGTCAAGGACGGGCGGGGTGAGGGCCGATGGGGCGCGATAGCAGATGTAGTGGCGCTGGGTCTGCGGCGTGGGGGTGGGGATGCGGGTGGACATCACTGGCGAGGTTACGCCGCAGCCGGCCAGCCGCGGAAGCAGGCACGCCGACAGAGCAAGCCAAATCGGCCACGATGGCACGGCGGGCACGGATCGCATGCCCTCAAGATAACCGGAACGCGGGGTTGCACCGGGGCGCAGGGGCGACCTTGGAGCGGTTAGGCTTGGGCCTGATGAACCGCGGGCCGATGCTGCACATGCTCCGCACCTCGCTGGCCGACGCCCCGTGGATGGTGCGCGGCGTGGGCGACCTGCCTGGCGCCCCGGCTGTCGTGGTTGAACGCGCCAGGGCGGGGGTGCCCGCGACGCTGCCCGGGTGCGTGCACACCGACCTCATCGACGCCGGGCTGATCGCCGACCCGGCTCGGGAGGGCCGGGGCGCCCCCACCCACTCCGCGGACGGCCCGACCGCCGAGCGGGCGGCGCTCTGGGTCTCCGAGGCGGACTGGCGGTACGAGGCGCTGATTGAAGTTGGGCCCGACGTTTTTGAGCGAGACGTGGTCGAGCTGGTGTTCGAAGGCCTTGACACCATCGCGACGATCGACCTGAACGGGCAGGTCGTCGGCAGCGCGGCAAGTGAGTTCATCACGCACCGCTTTCAGGTCAAGCACGCACTGTCGCACGGGCGAAACCACCTTGCGGTGACGTTTCGGAGCCCGCTGAGGCACGTGCGCGAGGAAGCCGCCCGACTGGGCGAGCGGCCGGTGAACGGGGGTTCGCTCGGGTGGGCGCCGTTCGTCTTTGCGCGCAAGAGCGCGAGCAACTTTGAGTGGGACTGGGGCCCCAAGGTCGCAACATGCGGGATCGGTGGCGTGCGACTCGAAGCCTGGAGCGGGGTGCGCATCGAGTCGATCGCCCTGACTCCGGAAAGGGACCGGATCCGCGGACTGGCGCGACTGGAGTGGGCGCCTGGGGGCGGATCGGGCCAACCACAGCCGCTCAGCCTGCGGATCGAGCTGGGCGGCACGCCCGGCGACGACGGACCCGCCTGGGCGCCATCGGCCGACATCCCGATCGCGGCAGGCGCCCGCGAGGTCGCCTTTGAGTTCTCCGCCCCTGCGGGGGCGGCCCGCTGGCGACCTGGGGCCCGGGCCCATGACCTGAAGGCGAACGGGCTGCGGCGCCTCCGGGCCGAGTTGACCCCCGCTGCAGGCGGGGTCCTCGGAGAATGGTCTGGCCGAACGGCCCTTTGCGATGTCTCCGTTGATTTGTCAACCATGGCCTTCACCGAGGGCGGGCGGCCCGTGTTCTGTCAGGGCGCCAACTGGATTCCCGAGGGGCTCTGGCCCCGTGACAGGGTTGAGACCGTCGTCCGGGTCCGGCTGGAGGCGCTCGCGGGGGCGGGCGTGAACATGCTGCGGGTATGGGGCGGGGGGCGGTACGAGCCGGACTGGTTCTACGACCTGTGCGATGAACTGGGGATGATGGTCTGGCAGGATTTCATGTTTGCGTGCGGGATGTACCCCGAGGAGCCCCCGTTCCCGGCGTTGATCGAGCAGGAGGCCCGCGAGCAGACCCGGCGCCTGTCGCGCCACCCGAGCGTGGTGCTGTGGTGCGGCGGAAACGAGTGCATCTGGGCCCACGACGACTGGGCCGGGTTCTGCGACACCTTGGGCGTGAGGACGTGGGGAATCGGGTACTACTTGAGTGTGCTGCCGCGGGTGGTGAGGGAGGAGGCGCCCGGGCGGGCCTACTTGCCCAACTCGCCCTGGTCGGGGATGGCCCCGAGCGGGGACGCGTGGCTGAAGACCAACGAACCTGGGCAGGGCGACCGGCACACCTGGGACGTGTGGGGAGAGGGCTACCGCACGGTCATCCCCCGCTTTTGCTCGGAGTTCGGCCAGCAGGCGCCGAGCTGCTGGGCGACCCTTGAAGACGCGGGCCTGACGACGGTTGACCCCGCGGCGCTCCGCGAGCCGGGCCGCTCGGTCACGCTGATCCCCAGGACCCTGCTGGCCCGCCAACGCGGCCCCGGCGGCATGGAGCGCTGGTTCGACCAGCCGCTGGCCGAGTGGTTCGCGCCGCCGCGCGATCTGCATGAGTGGCACTACCTGGCGCAGCTCCTGCAAGCCCGCTGCCTGTCGATCGGCATCGAGTGGCTGCGAGCCAACCAGCCGACGTGCATGGGCTCGCTCATCTGGCAGGCCAACGACGCCTGGCCAGGGCTGAGCTGGTCGGTGATCGACTCAGCCGGACGGTGCAAGCTGGCGTACGCCGCGATGCGCCAGGCCCATCGTCCGCGCTTGCTCATGATCCAGCCGATGGCTGGCGAGCTCCAGGTGATCGCGTCCAACGGGGCCGACAGCGTCTGGGAGAGCGCGTTTCGGCTGCGCCGCATGAGCTTCGCAGGCGACACGCTCGCCGATACGGGGTATGAGCGGTTTGTGGTCAAGCACCTCCAGACTCGCTCGATCGGACGCGTCGAGGCCCTCATCGGGCCGCCGGGCGATCCGGCGAGCGAGTTCGTTCTGCTCGAATCGGTTGAGCAGCGTCGCACGTGGTTCTACCGGCCAGACCGGGAGTTGGCCTACCCGGCGGCCTCGTTCGACCTTGAAGTCGAAACCGAACTGGCGAAGGGCCAGTTCATCGTGGTGCGGATCCGCGCGGGCTCGCTCCTCCGAGACCTCTCACTGTTCTACGACAAGCTCGCGCCGGGCTTCCAGCAGTTTGGCCCGTGGATGGACACGCTGCTGCCCGGAGAGTCAGTGACCGTTGCGGTGCGCGTGAAGCCGTCTTCAGACGACCCGCGTCCGCCCCTCAACATCACCCCGGAACTGATTCGTGAGCGCCGGGCCCTCTGGTGCGCCAACGACTTCGGCCGGCGCGATTGACGCTCGCACGCCGCCGGTCCCGCCCGCTCACTCCTTGAGGCCCTGCGTGCCAACGCCCTCAACGAAGTACCGGCGGGCGAACACATAGAGCGCCAGCACCGGCGCCACCACCATCATGCTGAAAGCCATCACCAGATTCCAGGGCGTGCCGCCGTGCTGCTGGTGGTAGTTCTGGAGGCCCACCGCCAGGGTGTACTGCTCCTGGTGGTTCGAGAACAGCAGCGGCCCGAGGAAGTCGTTCCAGGTTCCGGCGAACTGGAGCAGGGCCACGGTGGCGAGGGCGGGCTTGGAGAGCGGCAGGATGACCCGCCAGAAGATTCCCCAGTGCGAGCAGCCGTCCATGCGCGCGGCCTCGTCGAGCTCGCGCGGGATGGTAAGGAAGAACTGGCGGAGCAGGAAGATGCTGAACGCCCCGCCGAACCACGCGGGAACCCAGAGCGGCTTGAACGTTCCGATCCACCCCCACTGCTTGAAGAGCACGTACAGCGGCGCCATGACAACCGCCTGGGGAATCAGCAGCGTCCCCAGCACCGCCAAAAAGACCGCCTCGCGTCCCGGCCAGTGGATGCGGGCGAAGCCATAGGCGACGATGGCGCTCGAGATGACCGTGCCCGCGACGCTCAGCAGGGCGACCAGCATCGAGTTATGGAAATAGAGCGGGAAGTCGGCGATCGAGCTGGTCCAGACCTCGCGGTAGTTCGACGCCGCCTGCTTCGCCAGGGCCGACCAGTACGCCGGCGAGAAGAACGACAGCGGGCGCGCGGGGTCGGCCGGATCCGCAAACTGTGGGAGCAGCGCCATCCCCGGCGCCGCGGCCTGCTGCGGGGTCTTGAGCGACACCGCGGCCATCCACACGAGCGGCGCCAGATAAGCGGCCGCCAGCGACCACGCGGCGAGCGTCATCAGGGCCCGCCAGCTCAGCGGCGAGGCCGAGGATCGAGGCCGGAATGGCGGTGCGGAAGAGGGCATGGCGAGTTCAGGCCTCGGCACGGTAATAAACCACGCGGCGGGCGAAGGCGAGCAGCAGACCGACCACAAACAGCGTCGCGACCACCTGCACCCAGGCCAGGGCGCAGGCATAGCCCATCCGGCCGTAGGTGAAGGCGTTGAGGTAGGTGTACACCGCATAGACCTGCGTGGCGTTCTCAGGCCCGCCCTTCGTCATGATGAACGGCGGGGCGAAGACCTGCAGCGACCAGATCAGGGCCATCACGCCGTTGAACAGCACCGCCGGGGAGACCAGCGGGAGGGTCACCGCGAAGAACCGGCGCAGCCCCGTGAGGCCGTCGAGATCGGCCGCCTCGTACAGGCTCTGCGGCACCTCGCGGAGCGCGGCGCCGGCCACCAGGAGCGGGCCGCCGATGCTCCAGAAGCTCATGATGACCAGCGCCGCCATCGCTGTGGAGCGACCGCCAAGCCAGTCGGGACCCTCGACGCCGATCGCCCGCAGCGTGCTGTTGATCAGCCCGAACTGGCTGTTGTACAGCCACAGCCAGCAGACCGAGGCTGACACCACGGGCACGAGCGTGGGCAGGAAGACGATCGCCCGCACGAGCGCAGCTCCGCGCAGGCCGCGATCAAGCAGGGCCGCCACCGCCAGCGAGATGACCGTCGAACCGACGCTCGACGCCGCGGCATAGACGGCCGTGTTGCGGATGCTGATGAAGAAGAGCGGGTCGCGGAGCAACTCGCGGTAGTTGTCGAAGCCGATGAACACCGGCGAGTCGAGCAGGCCGAAGTCGGTGAAGCTGTAGTACGCGCTCAAGGCCGCGGGCGTGAGGGTGAAGAGCGTCACGCCGATCAGCCACGGGCTGATCCAAAGCAGCCCTGTGGCGAGGCGCCGCCGCTCGCCCGGGGTCCATCGGGCGCCGCTCATGCCCGCCCCCGTACGTTTGCGGCGCCAGCGCGGGCCTGCGGCCGGGCCCGCCGCCGCGCGCGCAGGTCCGCCGCCTGGTCCATCATCGACTGGGCCCGGCGCTCGACATCGCCCAGCGTCGCCGTCACCGGCTGACCCCGCCAGACAGCGTCGAACATCCCGGTCATGAGGTCGGCGTACGCCTGCCACACACGCGTCTGCGGCAGGATGAGCACGTCGGGGCTGGCGGTGATCGCGTCGTGCACGCCGACGCAGCGGTTGGGGTGCGTGGCCCGGAACTCGGCGGAGACCGCCCGGAGGGGCGACCCCTTTGCGTGGGCGGTCGCCAGAGCCTCCTGGGCGGGCTGCAACTGCATCCAGCGGACGAACGTGTACGCCTCGCGCGGGTGGCGGCAGCCGCGCGGGATCATGAGCACATCGGCCTCGAGCAGGCCGCGCGGTCGCGCGGGGTCGTAGATCGCGGGGTCCACTGGCGCCGGCGCCGCGCCGTAGTCGAGGTCCGGCCGGTAGAGCCGAATGAAGTTGGCGATCCACGGCCCCTGGATGATCATCGCGGCCTTGCCCGAAATGAACGGGTCCTGCGGGGAGTGGAACGTCCGGCCCAGGGCCCCGGCGAAGCGGGCCGACTCCTCGGGCCCCAGGCGCCGCGCGGTCTCCTGGACCCACTGGTACGCCGCGATGGTCGGGGCGTCGGTCAGCAGGGCGCGGTTGGCGACGGGGTCGTACAGCCGGCCGCCGAACATCACCGGCCAGAAGTACGGCCACCATTCCGGCAGGCGCTGCAGGAACCCCGCGCGGGCGATGCCGCCCCCAGAAGCGCGGATCAGCAGCCGCTCGGACGCCGCGTCGAGCTCGCTCACCGTGCGGGGCGGTCGATCAGGGTCCAGGCCCGCTTCGCGGAACATCGCCCGGTTGTAATAGAGGGCCAGGTTGTAGACCGATGTCACCCCCGCCCACTGGCGGCCCTCGTGCGTCAGCAGGCGGAGCACCGCGGGGGCGTACGTCTCGGGGTCGATCCTGAGGTCGACCGACTCAAGCTCATCAAAGGGCAGCGCGGCCCGCGCCTCGGCGAACTGCGGCACATTGAACGAGAACAGCCCCACCACGTCCGGCGGATCGCCGCCGCTGATGGCGACCATCGCCTTGGCCTTGATCTCGCTGACGGGCAGCCGGCGGACCCAGATCCGGTCCTGCGACTGGTTGAAGCGATCAACCAGGGCCTGGACCGCATCGCCCTCGGGACCGGTCCACTTCTCCCAGTACTCGATGGCGACCCGCCCCCGCGGCACGCCCGCCTGGCCGCGCGGCGTGGGCCGCCACAACGCGCTCCCGACCGCCCCCGCGGCGAGCACCCCCAGGGCGGCCCGCCGGGTGAGGGCCCAGGTGGACCGAACGCGGGGTTGTGCGGTCAGGTTCGCCACGGCGCGCAGCATACCCGCCGGGCGGCCGCGGGGCGTGCCGCGGGCGGCGGCGTCAGCGACGCCGGAGGGCCGCGAGCGGAATCTCCTGCTTGGCAAGCTGCGGCCCGGACCAGAGGACCTTCAGATCAAACCCGCCCCAATTCTCAAAGTACGAGACAGTGATGGGATGCAGCCCGGGGCTCAGGGCGATCGCCCCGCCCGCCTCCAGAAAGCTGTGCGGCTTGTCGTTGTCAACCACGAGGCGGTCGCCGATCCAGAGTCGGCTGCCGTCGTCGCTGCGCGTGTAGAGGTGATACACACCGCCCTCCGGCACGGCGAGGAAGCCCCGGAACCTGAAGCCCCAGTACTTCTCCCGCGCGCGGCTGGACAGGTCAAAGCCCTGGGCGACCCCCGTCCGCAGCGGCTGGGCCGAGTCGAACTCGCCCACTGACTGGTACTCCCCAGCGGGCCGCTCGAAGTACTCGTACTCAAGCCCCGGGTTCTGAGCGAGCACCTTGACCGCGCCCAGCGGCGCCACCTTGCTGAAGGCCCGGCGGGCGACCGGGCTGACCGCCTGCCCGGCGCGGAAGGCCCGCACGGCCAGCTGGGCCGAGTGGGTGAGGCGAATCGCCCCGCCGGCGGAAGTGAGGGTTGACGCCACGTCCGGCTCGCGACCATCGGTGGTGTAGCGGAACTCGACCTGCGGCTGGTCGCTGGCGACGGTGACCTCGAGGTCATCGACGAAGATCTCGGCCGGCGCCGAGATGACCGGCGGGCTGGCGATGTCGGGCGCGCCCTCGATGTCGAGGACGATCACGCTGTTGTCGGGGTTGTGGGCGCGGGCCGTCAATGAGAGCACGACGTTCTCACCCTCGCGGGCGGTCGGCAATCGCTCGCCCGGGCGGGCGATGGGGAAGGCCGCGAGCGGCCGGTTGAGCAGGCCGGGCACGATCAGACGGCCATCGGCGGGCCACTCGAAGACGTGCAGGTACAGTCGCGTCGCCGGTCCAGCGGCGGACGCCGGGCGGGGCGACATGGTGCAGCGCCCCCAGGTGAAGGGGCGCTTGAACGGGCCGCCTGACGTGGAGCGAATCGCCTCCCCCGCGCCCCCCGGCCCGTCCATCCAAGCCCCAAGCCCGGCGAGCCGGTCGACGCTCTCGGGCGGGATCTCACCCTGCGCGGTGGGGCCGATGTTGAGCAGGAAGTTCCCGCCCTTGCTGGCGATGTCGGCCAGCTTGCGGATGAGGTCCTGCGTGGTCTTGAAGCGGTGGTCCGCAGCGTTGTAGCCCCAGTGGTCGTTCATCGTCATGCAGGTCTCCCAGTCGAAGCCGGGCGCCTGCTCGGGTATGAACTGCTCGGGCGTGGCGTAGTCGCCCAGCATCTCGCGGTCGCGCTCCAGGCCGTAGCTGCCCCCACCCCGGCCGACTCGACTGTTGATGATGATGCGCGGGGCGAGCGAGCGGACGTACGCCTCGAGAGCCTTCCCGCGCGCATCGTTCCAGGAACCCTCCCACTGGCCATCAAACCACAGGACCCCGATCTCGCCGTAGTTCGTGAGCAGCTCCTTGAGCTGAGCCTTCATGTACGCGATGTACCGCTCGAAATCGGCGCCCTCGACGGGCCGGTCGGTCTCCCAGTCGCGCCGGGGGAGGTAGTCCGGGTGATGCCAGTCCATGATCGAGTAGTACCACCCCAGCCGCATGTCGTGCTTGCGGCAGGCGTCGGCCATCTCGCGCATGATGTCGCGCTTGAACGGCGTCGCCATCACGGTGAAGTCCGTCTGCTTCGAGTCGAACAGGCAGAACCCGTCGTGGTGCTTGGTCGTGATCACGATGTACCGCATGCCCGCCCGCTTGGCCGCCAGCACGATGCGCTCGGCGTCGAACCCAACGGGGTTGAACTGGTCGCGCAGGCGGTCGTACTCCGCCAGCGGGATCTTGGCCTCGTGCCGGATCCACTCGCCGTAGGTGTCCTTGCCCCCCCACTTTCCGCCCGGCACGGCGTAGAGCCCCCAGTGGATGAACATGCCCAGGCGGGCCTCGCGCCACCAGGCGAGGCGGTCCTCGTTGCGGTTATCGTCGCTGTTCTGGGCGCGGTTCTGGGTGCGGTTCGGGGCCGGGGCGGCCCGTTCGTCCCCGGCGGGCGCCGCCCCCGAGGCCTGTACGGAGAGGCAGCACAACAGCCATACCAGCGTGCACGAGGTTCGCATGCCTCAGCATACCACGCGCCGGGTCGGCCAGGCCCGCCCCATGACCGGGGGGGTACGGGGGCCGGGGGACGGGAGGGCGGGGGCCTTGGGGGGTCGCCCAAGATTCACCGATCGGACCGACCGGGGAAACTTGCCAGAGCGGCCCAAGTCGACAAGAATGTCATCTATTCACGGTTCAAGGCCAAACAGGAGCGTGTCCCATGAGTCTTTTCGCCGCGGCTGCACCCGCTCTCACCCTCGCTGAAGGAAACTCGGCCCTCACGGGGCTGAGCATCGTGTTCGGCGTGCTCCTGGTCGTGGCGCTCGTGGCCTCGATGTTTCCGGCCATCCGCAAGGCGAATGCCCTGTTCGCCCCGATCCTGGTGCTGCTGACCCTGGCCGTCACCGCCTTGGCCGTGGGCGGGGTGGTGGTGCTGATTCACCGGCTCGACCTACTGTAAGCCGAAACCGGCATCCGCCGTTCACCGACCTCGCGGCGCCGATGTGGCCGCCGCGCCTGCTCCACGCTTCGCCGCCGAGGCCCGCGGAAACTCCCGCTGGCCGCCGCACTCCGGGCACACTGGCACTGTGGCGTCAAGCCCGGACATGTCGTACCAGCAATACCCGCAGTGCCGCCCGTCCGGGCGGGCCGGCAGGCAGACGATGAACAGGCCCACCGAGAGCACCGCAACGCCCTCGGCGGTCAACAACAGGCTCAAGGGCACAAAGGTGTCCTTGGCCAGGAACCGAAACGCGACGTACGTCGTGAGCAGCGCGAGCGCCGCGCCCAGGAACACCACGCTGAAGCCCTTCAGCGTTCGCCGCCAGCGGGCCGCGAAGAACCAGATCAGCACGGCATAGATTGCGAAGAGAATCACAGTGACAGCCAAACTGTAGAGCCCGCGGCGCCTGCTGCGGCTGCCGCAAATCGTTCATTCCCGGGCGATCAACTGGAGCCTGACCGAGGCCGTCGCGTTGCGGCGGCGAAAGGTCACCTCGACCTCGTCGCCGACCTTGTACTCGCCCAGGATGCGGGCGTATTCGTTCAGGTCGCGAACGGGCTTGCCATCGATCGCCGTGATCACGTCGCGGGGCATGATCGCCCGCACCGACCGGAGCGTTGAATCGACCAGCAACCCATCCCCGGCGCTTGAGATGACCGCCACGGGCAGCGTCGCGGAGCCGGGGCGGGACTCTTCAGCGACTTCGGGCAGCTTCCTGAGCCAGGCGCGGAAGTCCTTCTCGGTCTGGGCCAGGGGCTGGCCAAGGGCCGCCTCGAACGCCGCCCGGCCGGAGGGATCCTGGGCGAAGGTCTCGCAGTACGACGCGTACCACGCCCGCAGTCGGCCCCGGTCGTACAGGAACAGGAAGGCCGCCCGCGCCAGCGCGTAGTTGGCCAGCGGCGCATCTCCGGAGAACTTCTCGCGCGAGAGCTTCATCAGGAAGTCAAGCGACACCTTCGACGATCCCTGGGCCCGCCGCTTGATTGAGTTGGTCCGCCAGGACGGAACCGGCACGAGGCGCCCGTCGGGCTCGACGCGCACGTCTTCAACCAGGCTGCACAGCCCCTCCTGCACCCAGATGGCGTGCACCTGGTCGAGCCGCGCGTTGTGCCGCCAATGCAGCACATGCAGGAACTCGTGCCTGAAGGACGCCCCCAGGTCGCCTGCGACCAGCTCCTTGCGGTCATGGTCGTAGATGCCGCCGATGGTGCTCAGAGCCCCGGCCCGGGCGAAGTTCTTGTCGGCCCATGAGCGGAAATCGCTCTGCGATGGCAGCAGCACCAGCACCCACGGGTCGGCCGGGCGCCCGTCGTCGCCTCGCTCGACGGCCTGCACGCCGTCAGGCAGCACCTCGGTCGACCACCAGCGGGCCAGTCGCGCGATCTCTTCCTTGGCCGCGGCGAACGACGAGGGCGCGAACCCCACCGAGTAGCCCAGCCGCAGCTCCGGGTCCTTCTCGATCGTGTAGCCCCTGAGCCCCTTGCGGGTTCGCTCCAGCCGCGCGTCGATCACCCGGTCAAGCAGCTCCGGCCACTCCGCGAGCAGGTCGCGATACGCCTGGGTTCTGCGGACAGGGGCCAGGTTGCCGTCGCGCTCCATCACCCGCAGGTCCATGAAGCCAAGCTCGACGGCCCGGCGGAGAGTCGCCGCGCCCTCCTCAGCCTCGCCCCTCAGCCCTTGCACGCAGGCGAGGTTGTAGACCGGCGTGAACTCACCGGGGCGCAGTTCGATCCACTTCCGCAGGCTCGACTCGGCCGCGGCCAGATCGCGCCCGTTGAACGCCTCGACGAACTCGCGCTGCAGGCGGTCGCGCTGCTGGCGGGTGTCCGGGTCAAGCGGCTGGGCCGCTGCCGGGGCAAGCCGCAGCGACACCAGCAGGCATGCCGCGAGGAAGACGATGGACGAACGGAAGTTGGTCATGCGGCGTCCCGGATCGCCCCGAGCGCGGGCATGATAGCGCCAGGCCACGCCAGGCTCCGGCCAAGCCACGCGCGCTGGCCAGGCTCAGTTCGTGATCACAATGTTCGCCTGGCCCGCGATGAAGTCGTTGTTCGACTCGCTCGACTCGATCACCCGCCGGCCCGAGTCGATCCGCGCCGCGAGCCGGTAGCTCCCGGGCGTTGGCCGGGGCGCCGCGGCGTCGAACAGCAGCGAGATCGAGAGCTGGCCCGTCGCCAGGCCGCTCAGGGCCCCGAGGCTGCTGACGCCCAGGACGATGTCGTCAGCGTTGCCGAAAATGTCATCAGCCGACAGCCGGAACTCCAGCAGCGACGCGCTCGCCCCCAGCAGCCCCAGGTTGCCGTAATCGACAACCACGTCCAGCCTCTGCCCGGGCGAGGTGAGCGAGAACGTCGCCGGGTCAAACGTCACGCCGGTGATGGCCAGGTCGGTCTGAGGAGCGTCGGCGATGGTCACCGTCGCCGCCTGCCGGAGCGGGTCGGGCGTCACCCGATAGCCGCTGGCGGTCGCGAGCGTGAGCACCACGGTCTCAGGCGTCTCCACGGCGGTATCGGCCAGGGCCGCGACGGCCAGCGTGATCGACGCCTGGCCAGCGGGGATGACCGCTGTGCCCGAAAGGGCCTGATAGTCCGCGCCGCTGGTCGCCGTGCCCCCGATGGTGTACTGCACCGTCAGAGCGGCCGTCAGCGGGCCCACCCGGGTGATCGTGAACGAGCCAGGATTGGACGCCAGCTCCGATGCCGCTGGATCGGCCGCGGTCACCGACACGACCGGTTCGTTGTCGGCGATGGTCACGGTCGCCTGGGCCTGCGCGGCGACCACGCGATACTCCGGCTGGGCATCAAGCACCAGGATCACCGTCTCGGCCGCTTCGCCGATGGCGTCGTCGAGCACCGCAAGATCAACTGTCCGCGTGAGCTGCCCAGCCGCGAACTCGACCGTCAGCGCCGGCGTGGTGAAGTCGGCGCCCGCGGTCGCCGTCCCCTCAAAGTGATAGGTCACCGTCAGGGCGGCCGTCGTCCCGCCGACCCTCGTGATCGTGAACCGCCCGGGGTTGGCGACGCCCGACGCGACCTCGGCCGCGCTCGGATCGCTCGCAAGCACGCTCACGGTGGGCCCATTGGCGCCGATGGTCGCCGTCGCCTGCCCCTGGGCCCCCGAGACCTGGTAGCCGCTATTGCCTGTGAGCATGAGCACAACCGTCTCGTCGCTCTCCGCCAGCAGGTCGGCCAGGGCCGTCAGCGTCAGGGTCGCGGTCGTCTGCCCCACGCCGAAGGTGATCGACGCGGGCGAAGACACGCTGTAATCGGCCCCGGACGCCGAGCCCGACAGGGCGTAGGTCACCGTCAGCGCCTGCGAGGTTGGCCCCGCCCGGGTGAAGGTGAACCGGGCCGTGTCCGCGGCGCCGACGCCCGGCTCGAGCGCCCGCGGGTCCGCCGCGACCACCGTCACCACCGGCTCGCTGTCGGCGATCGTCACCGTCCGCAGCGCAGCAACGGGATTGACCGCGCGATACCCGGCGTTCCCCGTAGCGAGCAGCACCACCGTCTCCGGGCCCTCGCCCAGCGCGTCGTCGGTTGGCGTAATCGTCACCGACGCCGTCAGTTGACCCGCCGGGATGACCACCGAGTGCACCGCGATGGTCTGGAAATCGTCGCCCTCGGTCGCCGAGCCCTCGAGCACGTACGTCACGGTGAGGGCCGACTGCGTGCCGCCCGACCGCGTGAACAGGAACCGCCCGGTGTTGTTGCCCGTCTCGCCCGCAGCCGGGTCGGGCGTTGAGACCGTCACCGTGGGCTCATCATCCGTGATCGCCACGCTGACCGACGCCGCGACGCCGATGCTGTAGCCGCTTCCAGCCGCCAGGGTGACCACCACCGTCTCCGCCGACTCGCCCAGCGTGTCCTGCACGCCCACGATCGTGAACTGGGCCGTTGCGGCCCCAGCAGGGATCGTGATCTGCCCCGCCACCGGCGTCGACACCGTGTAATCATCGCCCAGGATCGCGCTGCCCGCCAGCGTGAAGCTCACCGTCACGGCCTGCGAGAGGCCCGTCCCGGTCCGCGTCGCCGTCAGCAGCGCCGCGGCGCCGGCGCCCTCGCTGGTGCTCACGCGCACGCCCACCAGCGTCACCACCGGCTCATCATCGGTGATGGTGATCGTCGCGGAGGTCGCAGCCGGCAGGCGATAGGCGTTGTCAGCCTGCAGGGTCAGCACCGCCGTCTCGACACCCTCGCCCAGCGTGTCCTGCGTCGGGGTCAGCACGATCTCGGCCGAAAGCGCGCCGATGGGGATCACCACCGTCCCCGACAGAACCGCAAAGTCGACGCCGTTGGTCGCCGTGCCCGTCAGCCCCACCTGGTAGTGAACCGTCAGCGCCTGATTGGTGGGCCCGGTGCGGGTCACCAGGAATCGGCCGGGGTCGCCCGCTTCGCTCGCCTGCGGGTCCGAAGCGCGCACGGCCAGCGTCGGCTCGTTGTCAGCAATGGTCACCGTGCCCGCGCCCTGCATGGCGGAGATGTTGTACGCCGAATCGGCCGCGATGGTCACGATCACCGTTTCGGGGCTCTCCACCAGTTGGTCATCAATCGGCGTCACCGTGATCGTCGCGCTCAGCGCCCCGGCCGGGATGGTCACCGACCCCGACAGGGCCGTGAAATCAGCCCCCGACGACGCCGACCCCGACACGGTGTAGTTCACAATCAGCGCCGAGGTCGTCGGCCCCGTGCGGGTCACGGTCCACCGGCCCGCAGCCGCGCCCGTCTCCGCCGCGGCCGGCGCCGACGCCACGATTGACACCACAGGTTCATCATCGGCGATGGTGATCGTCGCCGACGCCCGGGTGGGCACGGGGTCGATGCGATAGCCCACGCCCAGACCCAACTGAACGATCACCGTCTCGCCCGCGTCGCCGATCTGGTCCTGCGTCGGCGTGATGGTGAGGATCGCCGTCGCGCTCCCCGCGGCGAACGTGATCGTCCCCGTGGGCTGCGCGTAGTCGGTCCCCGCAGTCGCCGAGCCCAGCAGCACGTAATTCACCGTCAGGGCCGACCCGAGGGCCCCGGTCCGCGTGAACGTCGCCCGGCCCACGTTCGGCTGGCCCGCCACCAGGGCCTCGCCCGCCGCGGCGTCGGTCACCACCACCGATACCGTGGGCTCATTGTCGGTGATCGTCGCCGAGGCGCTTCCCAGCGTCGGGCTCACACGGTACGAGCCGCCGGCAGCCACCTGCAGGATGACCGTCTCGGTCGGCTCCACCAGCACATCGTCGGTCGGCGTGATCGACACCACGACCGACGCCGCCCCAGCGGGGATCGTCGCCGTCAGCCCCGCCGGCGCCGTGAAGTCCGATCCCGCGGCGGCCGTCCCGGCGAGCGTGAAGGTCACCACCATCGGCGCCGTAGTCGGACCCGTCCGCGTCAGCGTGAAGCGGAGCGGCGCCGCGCCGCCCTCGGCGGCCGTAGGCCCTGTCGCCGTCACCGAGACGAACGGCTCATTATCGCGGATCGTGACCGTCGCCGACGAACCGCCCGCGGGCAGGTTGTACGCCGCGCCGGCGGACATGGTCACGATCAGCGTTTCATCGGGCTCGGCGATGGCGTCATCCACCGGCGTCAGGGTCACCGACACTTCAGTCTGCCCCGGGGCGAACTGCACCGACCCCGCCAGGGCGATCGAAGGCGTGTAGTCCCCCGCGATCGCGCTCCCCGACAGCACGTACTGCACCGTGAGCGCACCCGCCGACGAACCGCTCGCCCGCCGGAACACCAGCCGCCCCGTGTCGCCGGCCGTCTCCGACGCTGTCGCGTCGATCGCCGTCACGGTCACGATCGGCTCGTTGTCGCGGATCGTGACCGTCGCCGACGATCCGCCCGCGGGCAGGTTGTACGCCGCGCCGGCGGACATGGTCACGATCAGCGTTTCATCGGGCTCGGCGATGGCGTCATCCACCGGCGTCAGGGTCACCGACACTTCAGTCTGCCCCGGGGCGAACTGCACCGACCCCGCCAGGGCGATCGAAGGCGTGTAGTCCCCCGCGATCGCGCTCCCCGACAGCACATACTGCACCGTGAGCGCACCCGCCGACGAGCCGCTCGCCCGTCTGAAGACCAGCCGCCCCGTGTCGCCGGCCGTCTCCGAGGCCGATCCGTCAAGCGCCGTCACGGTCACGATGGGCTCGTTGTCGCGGATCGTGACCGTCGCCGACGAACCGCCCGCAGGCAGGTTGTACGCCGTGCTGGCGATCATGCTCAGCGTGATTGTCTCGTCAGGCTCAGCCAGCGCGTCATCGATCGCGGTGATCGTGATCGTCACCTCGGTCTCGCCGGCGCCGAACTGCACCGTGCCGAACAGCGGCGACGACGGCGTGTAGTCCTGGGCCGAGGCGGTGGCGCTCGCGGAGTACTGCACCGTCAGCGCCCCCGCCGACGAACCGCCTGCACGCCGGAAGACGAATGTGCCCACATCGCCCGCGTTCTCCGATGCGCTCGCATCCACGGCGGTGATCGTGATCGTCGGCTCGTTGTCATTGATCGTGACCGTCGCCGACGAGCCGCCCGCCGGCAGACTGAAGGTGATGTCCGGCGTCACCGTCAGCGTCACAGTCTCGGCCGACTCAACCACGAAGTCATCGTTGGGCGTGATGGTGATCGTGAACTCGGTCTGCCCGGGGTCAAACTGGATCGTCCCGAACAGGCCGATTGACGACGTGAAATCCGACCCCGCGGCCGTCGACGCCACCGTGTACCGCACAGTGAGGGCGCCCGTCGTCGAGCCGCCCGTCCGCCGGAAAACAAACGTGCCCGTGTCCCCGGGGTTCTCTGACGCCGACGCGTCGCCCGCGGTCACCGTCACCGTCGGCTCGTTGTCCAGGATGTTCACTGTCGCCACAGTCGCGGCGCCCAGGCGGTAGCTCGCGCTCGCGACGAGCACGAAACCCAGCGTCTCGGTCGCCTCGACGATCGAATCATCGGCCACCGGGATCGACACCGTCGCCGTCGCGCTCCCCGCGGCGAAGACCGCCGAGAAGACCTGCGGCGCCGTGAAATCCGGCCCCGGCGTCGCCGTGGTGGTCGGCAGGTTGTACTGGAAGTTGACCGTCAGCTCGCCCGTGGTCGTCCCGCCCGAGCGGGTGAATGTGAACACCGCCGGCAGCCCGCCCTCCTGTCCCGGCTGGGTGGCCGCGATGGTCACGGTGGGCTCGTTGTCGGTGATCGACACAGCGGCCGTGTTCTGGGTGGCGCTGATGCGGTACGCCGTGTTCGCGCTGATGGCGATCGAGAGCCCCTCGGTGTTCTCCACCTGGGCGTCGTCGATGGCGGTGATCGTGACCGTGGCCGTGGCCGAGCCCGCGGCGAACGTGACCGAGCCCGACAGAACCTCGAAGTCGACCCCTGAAGTCGCCGTGCCGCCGCCCTGGAGCGCGTAGAAGACCGTCAACGGGCCGGTGATCGACCCGCTCCCGCGCGTAAAGGTCAGCAGCGCCGTGCTGTTGACCCCGGCCGTCTCACTCGCCGTAGGTCGCGTCGCCACCACGCTCACCGTCGCTTCGTTGTCCACGATCGTCACCGTGGCCGACGACAGCGCTGGATTCAGCTGGTAGCGCGTGCCCGCCTCGAGCGACACAACCACCGTCTCCGAAGGCTCAACCAGCGCATCATCGATCGCCGTCAGGTCGAACGACACCGAAGCCTGCCCCGGCAGAAAGGTCACCATCGTCGCCAAGGACTGGTAGTCGTCCCCCGAGGTCGCCGTGCCGCCGATGATCAGGTTGACGCTCAGGCTCAGCGTCGTCGCCCCCGAGCGGGTGACGGTGAAGCGGCCGAAGTTCGGGTTCGTCTCCCCTGCGGTGTTGTCCGTCGCGGCGATCGTCACCGTCGGAGGCGGAGCGATCACGATGCTCGCCGCCGCCGAGCGGTAGATGTTGTTGGTCTCGTTGCTCTCGGCCACCTGATCGTTGACGTCGATCTTGGCCAGCAGGAAGTACGCTCCCGAGGCGATCACCTCGGGGATCAGCAGCACGCCGCCCGTGTCGGTGAACGCCTCGCCCGGAAGCACGCCGCCGTTGCCCTGCTCGGGCACGTTTTCGAGCGAGATGTCGTCGCCATCGCCGAAGATGTTGTTGCGCGAGAGCACGATGCGCGTGGTGAAGTTGTCCGCCGCCGCCGAGCCGGTGTTGCGAATGGTGAACGAAACCGGGATCTCCTGCCCCGGCACGAACGTGCCCGAAACCGGTCCCAGCGATGTCTGCAGGTCGGCGAACACCGGCGCTCCCGCGACCACGATGCTCGCCGTGGCGGTCGCCGCGAAGTTGTTGGCGTCGTCGTCCTCGACGACCTGGTTGTCCGGGTCGGCCGCCACCAGCAGGAAGTAGGAGCCCGCGGCCGTCGATGTCGGAATCGCGAATGACTGGGCCGTGTCCGTCTGGCCCCCCGGCGCCAGCGGATCAGCGACAAAGTCGCCCAGCACGATGTCGTCGCCATCGCCGAACGTCTGGTTCAGCGAGAGCACGGCGCGCAGGGCCGCGAAATCAGTCGCCGTGTCGCCGCCGTTGGCCAGGGTCACCAGCACGTTGCTGATCGTCGCGCCCGGGGCGAAGATCGCCGGCTGCTGCTGCGAGAAACTGAAGCCCACCGTGAGGTCCGCCGCGAGCATCTGACGCGGCTCGAGCGGCTCGAATCGTCCCCCCCCCCCACCCGCAGGCTCCGCCATGGCCGCGGCCATCCCGGCCGACCGGGCCAGGCCGCGCGGGCGCACCAGACTCCGGACGGGAGCGCCAAGATCAAGCCGACCGGGGACGTATGCCGTCGTCATTCGTCGAACCCTCCCCACCCACTGGCCGCACCGTTCATCGGCGACATCAGCTTCATCGGCCGGCGCCGTCCGGCTCGCCAGCAATCCGGACGTGAAGCCCTGCCGGCGCGGCCGCGGCCGCCCGGTCAGGCGAGATTCTAATCCTGTTATCGGACGCAGCCCGAGAAGGCCCCTCCCCGCGACACGGCCCCGCCCCGCGACGGCGCCGCAGTTGCACTGGTCGCCGGCGCGGCCCTCGGTTGCCGGTCGCTCAACTGTCGCTGGCCTGCTCGAATGCCGAATGCCGGAGGAGGGAGTTGAACCCACACGCCTTTAGGGGGCGGCGGATTTTGAATCCGCTGCGTCTGCCATTCCGCCACTCCGGCTGGAGTCGCAAGCGTAGCACCAGGCCCCTCCGCCGCCAATGCAAAGGGCCCGCGCCGCCTTGAGCGACGCGGGCCCACAGGGTGTCTCAGTCCAGTCGCCGACCGCTCATCCTCGATCGGTCAGCGACCGCGGGTCGGTATCTCAGGCCCGCCGGCGGCGGAGGGCCGCCACGCCCAGCAGGGCCAGGCCCGACGCGGCGCCGGGCGCGGGAATGAACGAAGCGATCGGCCGATCGAAGCTCACCTCGATGTACTCGTTGTTGTCAGCCACACCGGGCGTGCGGCCGGCCGAGAAGGGGAAGTTGTTATCGTTGAGGATCGCGATCGTGCGATCGTTGAGCAGGATGATGTCCTCGATGGTGACAAAGGGGAAGGTCATCACCAGCGAGCCGTCGCCGTTGAGGTCGTTGGGATCGGGGATGTTCAGGAGATCGAGCAGCTCGACCTTCACCAGGTTCCCCGCCGCGTCCACCGTGTTGAAGTCGACCAGAAAGACCTTCTTGAACGCGGCGCTCGAGCCCTGGCCGTTATCACGCTCGATCACCAGGTGCACATCGTTGGTCACGGGGCTGAAGTCGCCGATGTTGGTGCCGCCCTGGGCCACCGAGAGCGGGTAGAACCGCTGCTCGCCGTTGAAGGTGTTGGTCTGGGTGTCGAAGGTGTTGATCTGGAGACGGTTGCGACCCGCGGCCAGGTCGGCGTTGGTGGGGCGCTCCAGCATCGCGTACAGGAAGCGGCCGTCAGCGCTCTGGCTCATCCCCTCGTAACCGCCCGAACCCGGGTGGGTGGCGGGCAGACCGAAGGGGTTGGAGGGGCTGACGACGTTGCCGGGGGTCGCCACCGGGGCGCTCAGCAGCCGGCCCTGGGTGTCAAAGTGGGCCACGAAGGGGCCGAACTCATCACCGATGTAGTAGGAGCCGTCGTTCCCGCGCCGGAGCGACTCAATATCCAGGTCCGAGCCGGTCAGCAGCCGCCCCGAGACAATCGAAGGGTCCACGGGGATGTTGTTGCCGCCGTTGGGGTAGTTGGCTCCGTCCGCCACCGCCGTGTAGCCCAGGCGATTGTCGGGATCCGAGAGGGAGATGAAGCTGTTCACGGTCACCGAGCCCGAGCCGGTCACGCCGCCGGGCCCGACCCGCCGGGGGTCGATGCTCATGTTGTACAGGCGGAGCACGAAGTCCGCAGAGTTGTTGCGGGCCCCGTAGCCGTTGTCGCACAGCACCGTGAAGGTGCCGTCAGTGTTCCGCAGAATGCCGCTGAAGCCCTGAACGGGCTGGCTGGCGAACGGCGTGGTGATGCCGTTGGCCCCCGTGATGAACTGACCCGAGACAGGGCCCGCCGCGAAGGTGTTCGCGGGCAGCACGGCGAAGCCCGTGAGCTGCTGGGCCTGGGCGAGGCCGGCGCAGAGGACAAGCGTGGACGCAGCAATCGCGCGAGTAATCATGAATCTTCTCCCTCGTGTTCAATGCGGTGAGAGTGTCCCCGAGCCGCGCAAGCGGCCCGGGTGAGATGAGCGGGCGGACTATAACCGGCCGCGCCCCGTCACTGGGTCATCGCCGCGTCAAGACTCGTGCAAGCTTCCGTTAACGCCCCAGCGATCGCCCTACCGAGTCACCTCGCGAGCGCCGAAGTCGATGCCACGCAGGCCCCAGCGCGTCCAGCGGTAATAGCCGGACACCGTGTCCGACGGGCGCCCGCTCAGCGTCCCAGGGTCTGAGCCCACGGGCCAGTACTGGTACGTCGTGGCCTGCGTGCTGTTGGGGGCAAGCGGGTTCCACCCGGGATTGCCGTCGGCCGTGCGTCGCACCGAAACCGAGCCGTCGAAGAACGACAGCGGCTGCCGCGCATCGGGGTAGGCGTACCAGATCTGTCGCTTGTAGACGTGCCGGTCATACAGATCGAACTGCGACACTTTGCTCGACGGGAACGCGACCTGATGCACAAAGCGGTTCCCGAAGCCGCGCTGCGCCGCTGCGGCGTCGTTGTACAGGAAGTGATATCCGGGCGACCCGGACGCCTGCGAAAGCACTCCGGGGCCACTGTCGGGCGTCCACGCCACCGGAACCAGCTGGTACGTGTTCCAGAAGGGCAGCAGCTTCTTGAAGCCCACCGGTGAGTTGGGCTCCGGGTCGCCCGTCAGCCGCAGCGCGGTCTGATAGTCCGTCGGGTACTGCTGCCAGGTCAGCGCCTGCTTCTCCTCCGGGCAGACCGACGCGGGCTCCGGCGCCCGGTCGCCCATATACCCCGCATCCAGCATCACAAGGTGACTGAAGTGCCGATTCACGATCCGCGACTGGAACGGCGCGTAATACGTGTCCGTCCGGGCCATCTTGCGGCGCACGATGTCCACAGCCTGGTTCGCATGCGAAACCTGGTAGTTCGTCGCGTTGTTGAGGTCGGCGAACTGGCTCCGACGCGTGTTGGGCTTCCACGAAAACGTGGCCACCGCCCCCTTGAAATCCGCCGCGTACCCCACCATGCCCACCGCCGACTGCCGCATGTTGCTCTGACAGATCACGAGTTTGGCGCTCTTGCGCGACTTCCCCATCGCGGGGAGAATCAGCCCGATCAGCAGGGCGATGATCGCCACCACCACCAGGAGTTCGATCAGCGTGAACCCGGACCGTCCGCGCGAGAACGTCTGAGGCTTCATGGAGGGCTCCAAGGCGACGCAGCCACAGAACGTGGCGCTCTGCGAGAGCTTAACCCGTCAACCGGCCACATGCAAGGATCCACCTACTCAGAATCAGCCAAAGGCCACAGGTTTCAGGTGGGCCCCCTCAGTCAGCACCCGGCGAAGAACGCCACGATGCAGTCCGACAGGTCGTCAGGATCAACCACCCCATCAAGGTTGAAGTCCGCGCTCTCCCGCCCACCGAAATAGTCGCCAATGAAATCGGCCAAATCGTCCGGATCAACCTGCCCATCCGCGTTGACATCAGCCCTGCAGGCCCGATCGGGCCCGCGCATCAGCAGATACACCGACCCGCCGGAGGTGTCCTCCTCAGCCCGGCCGTTCCCGACGATGTACGCCGCGCTGCCAGCCCGCACCCGGCTCACCTCCTCCAACGCGGACCACCCATTCAACTGCAAACCCCCCAGAACAAGTGATCCGAGATCGCGAAACCCAGTCTCGCGAGTCCAGAGAAACGCCCGCTGAACCTGCTGGTTCGCCTCATAGCGGATGTAGCCGCCGATTACCGTACCCTCATCAGTGACATGGCTGATGGTCGTGTACGCCGCCTCCCGCTCACCCACTGAGAAGACCAGCGGCGTGATGTCCCCGCTGGCCGAGTCGAAGAACCACCCGCTGTATCCCACCAGCACCCCGGCAGAGTATCTGGCCGACTGCCCTGCGGAGTCGCCGCGTGCGTTCATCGCCGACACCTGTGACACAAGCCGCGCCGAGGGCGAGCCCGATGACCGGTGCGGGCCATCGAGCAGCCCGACCCGGCGGCTGGTTACACCGTCAAAGACCCACGCGCTCTGGCCGACCTCAAGACTGGATGCGTACCGCGTCGAGACGCCCGCGACGCGCCCACTGTCGGTCAGCAGCGTCGTCCGTGCGAACCGGTTCCCGTTGGCCCGCGTGTGCTCGCCGTCAAGCAGGCCGATCCGCTGGGTGGCGCCGCCGACCCGATCGATCCATGTGCTCTGGCCGCGGGCCCCGTTCACGTAGTGCTCCGCGAACCCGATGATGTCGCCCCGGGCGTTGATCGCCTCCGGCTGGCTCACCTGAAACCCGTCTTTGGTGTGCTCGCTGTCACGAAGGCCGATCCGCTCCGTCTGCCCGGTCTCCGCCCGGCGTCGCCACGCCGCCCGTCCGTAGGGCCCCGTGATGATCTGCGTGAACGAGTAACCGGCCGCGTCGCCCGCTCCGTTCAGCCCGACGATCGCGCTGAACTGCAGACCGGCGGCGTCGCGATAGCCCGGGCCGGTGAACCCCACGCGCGTCAGCACGCCGGCCCTCCACAGCCATGCAGTCTGTCCGAGCGCCTCACCGCCGGCGCCATATCGCCTCGAGAACCCCGCGAATGCCCCGTCATCGCTCACCAGCCCGTCCTGGATTTGTGAGTACACCAGCCCGTCGGGGCGCGTGTGCTCAAGGTCGACAAGGCCCACCGCCGCGATTGTGTCGCCAGCGAAGACCCACGCCGACTGGCCGACATCGCCCCCCCCGCCACCCCCGCCCCCCCCACCCCCGGCCCCCAGATATCTCCTTGAATCGCCCCCGACCGCCCCACACGGGCACACCGCGGCGACCGCGCTGAACCGCTCGCCAATGTCGCTCGTATGAGCCCCATCGCGCAGGCCCAGCACGCGGTACGACCACACGCCGCCCCCTGACCCATCAGGCAGAGCGAGCATCGCGAGCCAGGCCGACTGCCCCAGCGCATCAAACCCCGCAAACCGGCGCGACACTCCAGCCACCCCCACGACTGCCCCCCCCGGCCCCCCTGGCCCCGACCCGTCACCGGGGGGCGCAGGGCGGGTCAACCCCGCAGGCCTGCTCCACTGCTGGCCATCGCCCGACGTGTGCTCGCCGTCCAGCAGCCCGAGTCGGATGGTCTGACCCGCGCGATACACCCACGCCGCGCTCCCGTTCACTTGAATGCCCAGGTAGCGGCTCGAAACCCCGATGATCGCGTCGCCGCTGGGGCTGGTGTCAACCACCGATGACGCCACGACGCCCTGCTGCGATTGATGGTCGCCCCCATACAGGCCGGGTTTGGCGATCGAGTACGTCGGCGTCTGCGCCACGCTCGCGGCGGGGCCCGTCAGCAGCACGCCTCCGACGCCAACCACTGCCGCCAGCCCTGAACGTGCAAAGACACCGTTACGCAGTAGTCGGCGGCGCATGCACGATGATACGGGCGGCCCGTCGGTCAGTCGCAGCGCTGGAGGGCGTAGCCGTCCACCGCGAGGTGCTCGCTGGCCATGGCCAGCGGCGGGCCTTCCGGCGCCACCCCTGCCGCCCTCACCAGCTCGTCATCCAGTTCCAGCACCTCCGCGCGCCGCAGCGGCCAGGGCGCGTGCCGAACCTCGCCCGCCATGATCCGGCCCCACCGGCGTGTAAACAGCCAGTACCGCTCCGTCAGGAAGAACTCGAGCGAGTCGCGCCCCGGCGGCCCGCCGCCCGGGGCCAGCAGCTCCCCCGTCCGCCAGCGAATGCGCGTCTTCCCCCGCGGCCACGGCCCGGCCCGGCGCGTGACGCGGTAATCCGTGACGTCGCCCTCACGTGTCACCTCAAAACGGCTCAGCACATAGTTCAGGCTCCACATCCACCGCCCGCCCACCACCGGCAGCAGCGTCTGGGCGTCGAGGCTGAAGAACCACACGCCCGCCTTCTCCCGATGCCGCACATAGGTGCGGACGTTGCACTCCCAGAAGTCAACCAGGCCCGGTAGCGCCGGATAGCCCCGGAACGCGGTGCCGACCATGCGAAACGGCACCAGCCCGACCCACGCCGAGCCGTCGTACAGATCAAGCTCCAGTTCGCCTGGCACCAGCCCCCGCACGACTTTGGGCGACGCCCGCCAGTGCAGGAAGGCGAGGTTGTCCCAGTTCATCCGCACCGCCACCGGTCCGCGCTGATCGGCTGCGGCGCCGGTCAGCGAATCGGCGCTGCCGCCGGGCGGAGTGTGAGCCTGTGTGGGGGCCATACCGAGAGCGTACCCGGACCGGCCGGTTTCGGGACCTGGGGCCGCCGGCTGGGTACGGTTGCGAACGCCCTACGGATGCTCCGGGCATTGGCCTAAGAAAAAGGGGGGGTGGATCTCGCCGGACCCAGATAGGGATTGTCCGCTGAAAACGTCTGGTCCCGGAGACCCTGGGCCTCGCGGCAAGATTGGGCCCTCGGGAGATCCCTCCTGCAATCATCCAGAAGACTCCACCAGAAGAGGCCCTGTTCTCAAGAATCCACATGGCACAATGGGTCATGGTCCCGGGTCAGGGAAAGCGTGCGCGGATGTCACGAACCAGGAGATCGCACAGTGTATCGCACAATATTGTCCTCCTCAAAATTGGCATGTGTTCTTCGGGACCTGTCGCGATGGGGCCGTCAGCGCGCTCGAAGCCTGCTGCGCTCGACCAGAGTGGGCCGAACATATCTACTGTTTGTATTTGTAGGTGTCTGCCTTCTGGCAGGCGCGTGCAACTCAAATCGCCGCGTCGATGGTGGTATCGGTCAGAAGCACATTAACAACGCCACTCCCCTCATCGTCGCTTGTATGAGCGGAGATATCGAGGCCTATGAAGAGGCGGTTGCGATCGACGATATCAATGCCACTGACAACTTTGGGCGTCCGGCCATTTTCTACGCGGTCAGCAACAATCGCGTCAAATTGACGTTGGATCTACTCGCGCGCGGGGCCGTCGTCAGTATTCGAAGTCCCGGCGGATACAATGTGTTTAGTCGCGTCTCAAGTCGGACGGATCCTCATATTGTTCGTGCATTGCTCGACAGTGGAGCCGATCCGAGCGATGTCGATGGCAAGGGCACAACGTTGCTCTCAATGCTCAGGCCGGGTAACCATTACGAGGAAGTACGTCGCCTGCTCACGGAACACGCACCGTAGGGGTACAAAGACACCAATGTCACGGATTGGGATGGACGGGAGCGTAGCACTGAGGTCGCGTGCTTTGACGGCAGGTGTTCCTGAAGTCCCTTGACCCGTGCCATTGAAGTCCGCGGCTCTGTGCGGCGATGGCCGCCCCGGCTCGCCGGGCATCGCCTGTCCGAGCCATCGATTGCCGCGATGCCTCGAATCCGACATGCCCCGGCGGCCGAACCGCCCGCACCTCAGGAGGCCTCATGGCCATGCGACCGATCATTGGTGTAACGTGCATCTGCCTGTCGATCTGGCTCTCCGGGTGCAGCCAGACCAGCCCGCCGAACGGGGGCCCGCCGGAGGCGCCGCGGCGGCCAATCGCCCGCCCCTCAGGCCAGCCCGATCTCACCTCCGGCCTCGATATTCCGCCCCGCCAGCGCTTCATCTTCGCCGGCGGCCAGAGCGAGCCGTTCACCGCCCTGGTGACCAACCGCGGGGCGACGCCGGTTCAGATCGTCGCCGACCTTGATGGAATCGCCACGCCCGTCGTGGTCGTTGAGCCGGGAGGACAAGTCGGCCATCGCTTCGAGTCTCGCCAGGCCGCGATCTTTGAGAATCCATCGGACCAGCAGGCCCGCCTCATCGTGGAGGTGTGGGGCCAAACCCAGGTCGGCATGAAGTACCGCCCGATGCTGACCGACGCCAGCGCCCCCATCAAACCCCAGCCTGATGCTCAGCAATGAGCGACGCGAAGCGCTGGTTGAGCGCCGAGACCGGATCGTCGCCCAGGTCCGTCAGGGTGATGACTTCGAAGCGGGTGGAGGCGTCGAGCCGGGGAAGGACGTGCTTCTCCACGAGCTCCTCAACGGCGTACTTGTCCTTCAGCCCGATGAAATAGATGAAGTTGTCGGTACAGCGAGTCGTCTGGCGGCCCTTCCAAAGCAACGGTGACTGCGCCTTCTCGGGTTTACCCGGCGGGCCCACGAACACCACGGCGTCAACCTTTGATCCATCGGTGTACCGGCGGACCTCGAGAAGGTCTGACCACGGGATGAACTTCCATACCCGCGCGTCAGGCTTCTGGGATACGCCGTCGGCGTCGATCCGAAGGGGGACATGATCCTCAAGCCGAAACCACAACGCGAGACCAAAGGCCACCGTGACGCCCACCATGGCGAGCACCGCGACGTAGAACTTGGGGCTGGCCGGGTAGCGCCACATCAGCGCGCCGCAAATGATGGCGGTGACGACCCACGCTATGAGCCAACCCCACACCGGGAGGGCCTCTTCGACAAGTTCGTGTGCGTCCCCATGAGGCTGCGGGCGTTGCATGGGTCGAGTGTAGACCCCAAGCAGCTTTCAGCGCGTCAAAGGGGTGCGGGCCTCCCGAAGTCTTCATGATCGCCAGGAACGGCCGTGGCTCCACACTTCCAAATCAACTCGTCGTGCAGTAAGCTCTGCGCCGATGCAACCGTGGACGCCAGCACGCACCACGCCACGCGCCAGAATGCTCGCGATCTCTGCTTCGCGCTCTGCGGGCGTCATGCTGTCCGGGTTCTTCGATGATGTCACGCTGCGGCTCCGGGTTCGATCGCCGCGCCCATCGCGGAATCGTCTCCGGAGCCTTTATGCAAACGACGAGGCGGTCGCGCGCGGCGATGAACAGACGGGTGGCGATCGGAACGCCGTGGCGCGAACATCGCAATCGTGACAGTGGGTTTTGCGACCGCGCTTCGAGCGAGCTCGCCCGTTAACCCACGCCCGTCCGGAAGAGAGACCTGGAGAGACTTTGGCCTCAAATCGCCGCCAAGGGCCGCCGGGTGGCCGGACGCTGGTTATGGCGGGCAGAAGGCCAGAGACGTCGCCCACGGCGGGCCCAGTCGCCAATCCTCGCGGAACGCGGGCCAAAACGCGAAGACGCCGCCGAGGTCTCTCGGCGGCGTTCCCTGAAAACCAAAGGGCCGGTCGCTTTCGCAACCGGCCCGGCAATAGTGGGCGCGTAGCGGTAACTCGACGCGATAGAGAGACCAACATAGACAGAGCGGCCGCGCGACGAATCTGGGAGTTCAAGCCAACGGCACGCACGGCCGGGGAACGCGCGAACGGGAGCGTGGCGTTCAGCGAGGGGCTCGAGCTCCCGATCGAGGCGGGGGTCAGGACGATTCTGCACCCGGAGGGCACGAAGCGCGACCAGAACACGGTCGACCCGTGCGGACAGCGCGGCGTGATGTGCCTCACGACCGGGCTGCGGTACCTCAGGTTCTGAGACAGCCACAGCCCGCGGCCAATGCTCGCGTAGTATTGCCTGGTGATGGCCGATATGCTGCAAACTTGGCAGCGAAGAGCCCGCATCAGCCGGCTGGTGTTTGCGGCATTAATCGTGCTGTACGCCGTCGGTGCCTTTGTGCGGCTCGATTACGTTCATGTGGCAACCGGCGTGAGTGTGGGCTTGCGGGCGGGGGGCCTGCACGTCGGATGGCAAGACGGGCTGATTCCGCTCGAGGCGGACGGGTTCAGCCTGAGCGGGGCAAGGGGGCACATACGTTGGCTCCCGAGATTTCTCAGCGGAACGCACGCCGGGACGCCGCCGGTGAACTGGTGGGTGCTCGATGTGCCATGGTGGCCTGTGGTGGTCGCGGCTGGCGCAGTCGCGCTCCGCGCCCGGTGGCAGGTCGGCCAGATTCGGCGCGGCGGGTGCCATCGGTGCGGCTATCCGCGGGCGGGGATCGCGCGGGACGCGCCGTGCCCTGAATGCGGGCTGGAGGGAGGCAAGCCATGAGGGCCCGGCACGTTGCGTGTTTCGTCGCGGCGACGTTAGCTTGCGTTGCATCGGCAGCACCGCCCAGCGTTGTCAGCGCGTGGCCGGACCACGGCGATGTCCGCGTGGACCCAGAACTGCGCGAGATCCGCATCGAGTTCGACCAGGCGATGAGCACCGCCGGACAGTCGATCTGCGGCCGGGGGCCGGCGTTCCCGACCCTGACCGACAAGCCGCGGTGGGAAATAGGCGCCGACGGGACGATGCGGGTGCTGGTCCTGCCCGTGAAGCTCGAGCCGGAGCACGAGTACATGATGAGCGTGAACTGCCCGGCGGCGAACAACTGCCGAAGCACCGCGGGAGAGCCGGCCGAACCCACGCCTCTCTGGTTCAAGACGGGAAGAGCGGGCGATGCATCCCCCCCTGGGCCGACTCCGGACGAAAACCGGGAGGCAATCGCCGCCCTCCGCCGCGCGATCGACGGGCGGTACTCCTATCGCGACCTGCGAGTGAATGACTGGGATGCCAAGTTCGACGCGTGGCGCGAGAAGCTGGAGCACGCCCCGACGCGCGGTGCGTTCGCCCGGACCGCCGCGCGTCTGCTCATGGCGGCCGAGGATCCGCACATTTCCCTGCGCGTGGGGGAGGCGGTCGTAGGAACCGTTCGCGGCGGCCCGCGGGCAAACGTTGACTTCTCCCACGTCGACAAGCTCGTGCCGGGTCTGAAATGGAAGAACAGCGCGGTGGCGACCGGGACACTTGATGATGGCGTGGGATACATCGCCATCACGAGTTGGTCGCCCGAGTTGGTCGATCCTGTCTTGGCCGCGCTCGACGATTGGCGGACCGCGCCTGGGATCATCATCGACGTTCGCGCGAACGGCGGCGGCGACGAACTCGCCGCGAGGTCCGTTGCGGCGCGGTTTGCGAGCCGTCCGGCGGTGTACTCAAAGCACCAATACCGGGAAGGCGACGGATTCGGCCCGGTGGTGGACCGTGTCTTAGAGCCAGCGCCGGTGGAGGCTCGATGCACCGGGAAGGTCGTGGTTCTGATGGGACCGGCTTGCATGAGCAGCTGCGAGTCGTTTCTCCTGATGATGCGGCATGGAGCCAACGCACCTCTGGTGGGGGCACGGTCGCGCGGCAGTTCTGGCAATCCGAAGCCAGTGGACCTGAAGAACGGCGTGGCCGCGATCCTCCCGACCTGGCGCGACATGCTCCCCGACGGAACGCTGCTCGAGGGACGCGGTGTAGAGCCGGACCAGGCCGTGGAGGTGACCGGAGCGACGGACGCTGTATTGCAGGCTGGGCTGCTTCTGATTCGTCGGTGAGCGCTGCAGCTCGTGCGCATTCGGCACACGGGTCTCTGCAGGAAGCCGTTTGATTCCCCAAAACGACAACCCCCGAGTCGCGAGACCCGGGGGTTATGCGAATAGAGGGTGGATAGCGGGCTTCGAAGGCGGTACGGACGCACACTGAACTGGTCGCCTACATCGGAAGCGAAATCGTCTCGTGGTCGCGATCCCTCGTCCGATGAGGCGAGTCGAGCATGCCTGTTCACGGACAGTTGATGCGCGGGCGCACCACCAAGCACGCTTCAGGGCCGCGCACCCTTTTCGTACTGCATCGCCGACACCGAGTTGCCCTCAGTGTCCTGAAACTGGATGAGCGTGCCGACGCGTTCGATCAGGAACGGCTTCATGACCACCGTGCCGCCCGCCTTCTCGACGGACGAAGCGGTGGAGCGAACATCCTCTACCCCGATGGTGCATTCGAAGCCGATCATTCCACGGCCGCTGACGACGTGCTGCCGCTGTTGGAGCGAGCCGCCGACGGCGCCCTTGGAGGTCTCGATCAGCCAGAAGCCGGGCGGCCCCCACGGCTGGAACTTCCAGCCGAAGACCGTCTCATAGAAGCGCTTGGCGCGTTCGCAGTCGTCGGCGTGAATGGCGAAGTGAGCAACATCGTTTGGCATGAGCATTCCTTTGGCTGGAGCGGGCCAGTTCCCGGCTCGTTGGAGGATCGTACCGACGGGAAGTTTGTCATCCTTGCCGCATATCGTCAATGAATGTCGTTATCTCGCCAAGTTCGCCGTGGCCGAGCCCAGCCGGGCCGGGGGCCGACCGTTCGCTCTCTCGCTCTTCAACTTCCCGCCGGCCATCGCTTGCCCGAGCACACGCACGAATGGGCCCAAGTGGTCTACGCGGCCCGCGGCGTGCTGGCCGTCGAAGCGGCGTCGACGCGATGGGTGGTTCCTCCTCTGCGTTGCCTGTGGGTGCCGGCGGGTGTCGCGCATCGAGTGGAGACCATCGGCGAGGTCTTGCTGAGAACGGTGTATATCCGGCCCGGCCGATCTCGCGCTGTCGCGGCGTCGCTTCGGGTCATTGGTGTATCCCCGCTCATGCGAGAACTGCTACTTGAAGTCGTCCGAGTCGGAGTCCTCGACGATGAGCGTGCGGAGCATCGCGCCCTGGCGTTGCTGATGCTTGCTGAGATCGGCAACTCTCCGCAACTCGGTCTGGCGCTCAGGTTGCCGGTCGATCCGCGTGCCCGGGCCGTGGCGGAACGCGTGTGCAGGGGGCTGAGGGCCGCCAGCGAAGACATCGCCTCGCTCGCGGAGCTCACGCGTGGCGTTGGCATCAGCCCGCGCACAACTGAGCGGTTGTTTGTGAAGGAAACCGGGATGTCATTCGGACGATGGCGACAGCAAGCTCGGCTCCAGTTTGCGGTGCGCCGTCTCGGCGAGGGAGTGCCCGTGACCACTGTCGCGTTCGAGTGCGGCTACGACAGCGTCAGCGCATTCGTCACCATGTTCAAGCGGGCGCTCGGCACGACCCCGGGACAGTACTGTTCGACGCTCGCCTGAGCACCTGCCGCTCCAGTTCCGCATCCCAACTCAGCTCACCAGACGCCAGCACTACGAAGCCGGCTACGCGTCGATGCGTCGATCCATGGGTCGCCATCGTCCCCCCGGGGCGGCGAGCCAAAGTCTCGCGCCGCCTGAAAACGACAACCCCCGAGTCTCGCGACCCGGGGGTTCCTCGTTGTTCAATAGCGGGGGTGGGGTGATCTGACGACCGCCGTTCCAGCGCCCCAGCACGAAGCGTTCGCGTCAGCGGGAACCGGCATCGAAGCGGTCGAAGAGGCGGTTCGGGATCACCTCACCATCGCGGGCCACTACCCCATCGGCACGCTGCACCTGGGTCCCAACCTCTCCACCGTCCGCCTCGTTGATAACAACGACAACGACGGCCAAGGCCAGGGCGCTTGCGAGGCGCTCTATGTGGACACGCTCCAGATCGACGCGGGCAGCCGTCTCATCAACACCTCGTGCCGAATCCCGGCCCGCGGGCGTGCTCGGGGCTGAGGTGTGGGTGAAGCTGGTGGATGCGGACACCCCCGCGCCGACCGACCCCGCCGCGCTCACGTTCCTGACCATGACCACCAAGCCGATTTTCCGCGCCGAGTTCAAGGCGGGCGAGGGCGGCAAAACCGCCGTCTACATGGCCCGCTGGGTCAACACACGCGGCAAAAAGGGGCCGTGGTCGGAAATCACGACGGCGACGGTGGCGGCGTAGGCATCCGAAGAGGTCCATCCTCGCGCGTGCAGCGCGGGGATCGACGTTTCAAAAATCGCGAGGCGGCCCGGTGAGACCGCCCCGCGTGAATGGATGCTTCGAGCGGTCACGCATCAGGCGTGATTGCTGCTGCGACGACGGCGGGTGCCGAGCAGACCGCCTGCGGCCAGCAACACCCCGGCCGCGCCGGGCGCGGGGACGAGGTTGTCGTTGGCCCACTGGATCGCCTCGTCGTGCTCGGTCTCAAGGCTGTTCTGGTTGAAGACGAACCAGAACGGGAGCGACGCCTGCGTCGTGGGGGTGTTGCCGACCAGGTTCATCTGGAGCAGGTAGATCCCGTCGGACGCGGGGTTTTGGAGCGTGTACTCCAGGTGCCGGTGCCACTCGCCGTTGGAGCCGACCGCCAGCGAGAAGCCGGGTGTGAAGACGTCCGTCAGCGGAGTCAGCACGGGCGGGAGCGGGCCGAAGCCGATGCTGATCTGCTCGGCGGGGATGAGGTTCCCGAAGTGGTCGCCCTCCCACAGACGCAGCGCGCCCAGCACGTTGAACGTGATGGTGGACGGCACCGGGAACGTGCCGGGGAGCGAGTCGAAGCCCGGCTCGTCGGTGAAGTTGGGGAAGAGTTCCCCGAACTCGGAGCCGAAGACCCGCTGCCCGGGCGTGAACACGCCCATGTCGTACGAGCCGGTGACGATACGGTTGTCGAGGATGTTGATGCCGACGTCGCCCGCGTGCTGGGCGAGAGCGGCCGGAGCCGCCGCGAACGCTGCGGCGGCGATGGACAGAAAAAGGGAAGTCATGGATTTCATGGGTGATCTCTTTCTTGAACGAAGTTGAACGAATCAAAAGGAACGGACAGGAAACACGATGACGACGCCGACGGGTCCGCGAGCCATGGGCTAGCGGATGGCTTTGGGGTCGAACTGGTTGTGGGACCGATTCTCGAACACGTCTCGGAACTTGCGGGGCGCGGCGCTCCCGTCGAGGTAGCCGTAGTTGCTGACCGCGTCCCACCCCCGGGGCTTTCCGCCCCAGGCGTGAATTTTCATCTGGCCCGAAGCCAGCGCGGGCGGGGCGTCAATGGGACCCGGGTCCCACCCTTCCGCGTGGACATGGTCGCTCACGGCGAACGACCCTTCCTCGGTCATCAGGAAGAACTGCACCGTCGCGCCCGGGAACGCGATCTTGTTGAGCCGGTCGAACGGCTCGCTGGGGTAGATGCCCGGGTTGTAGGTGCGGCTGAGCCAGTTGTTCATCCCATAGGAAGTCCGGCGCGGCTGGCCACCCACCAGGAGCCCCTGCCCGCCCTGATCGACGGGCCAATACGCGCTCTGGTCGCCCGGAGAGCGCACCGCGACCGGCGTGCCGTAGTACTCCGCGAGGACATTGAAGAACGACAGGGCCGGATCACCGCCGCCGCCGTGGGGCAGCCCCACATCCACGAAGTACTCCTTGTAGTCGTTCATGTAGAGCGCGTGGATCGTCTCCAAGCTCCGCACGTTGGCGAGGCACTTGACGGCGCGGGCCGCCTGACGCGCCTTGCCCAGCGACGGGAGCAGGACGCCCACGAGCACCGCGATGATCGCGATGACGACGAGCAGCTCGATGAGCGTGAACGCAAGTTCGGCGCGCCACGACCGCCGAAGACGGATGTAGTGAGGCATGGACTCCTTCCTTGGCACGACCGAACACTGGCGCGCAATGACCGCGCCGATTGCAACGTTGAAGAATCGAGCGTGTTCAGGCCAAGGAGGAAGGAGGACCGCAGGACCAGAGGACCGGCGGGAAGCGGACGACAGGCTCATCGTAGAGTAGAGCCTGTGCAAGACCGACTTGGATCAGCACAAGAAGGATCGCCACACCGCCAGCCAGGCCGCTGCCGGTGGGCGCGTGAATGGCAACGCAGATGGAGCAGTCGTGGTGATCTTGCCGGTCTTGGTCGGGATTGTGGTGGTCGGCGGGCTGATCGTGACCGCACGCATGCCCGTGGCCGCACGGGGCCGCTGCCTGGCTGTTGTCGTGGTGACGGTGCCAGGCGGGCGCGGTTGCTACCGCGAGGAGCGCGAGGATGATCGCGCAGGCGGTGAGAGCGCGGAATTGGCCTGTTGAGAACACGTTCTCAGTGTAGCCGACGATTCGGCCATGTGCAACACGGTTGCAGGAGCGGATTTGGCGGTGCTGGAACCGCTCGTCACGGTGCGCGCCTGCGACGGCGGCCACCCACGATCGGCTTATTCGGATTCAAGATATCCGATAGAAGTCCGCGCGCCCGTGAAGTGGGCATCGGGATTGGTTGATGCCCTTCGAAGTCGAGCGGGCAAAGTCGGGTTATGGCCATGCAGCCGGGCAGAGACTCGGCTCGCGGGCGACGGCTCTTGCGAACCCTTCGGAACGCGGGCCAAAACGCGAATACGCCGCCGAGGTCTCTCGGCGGCGTTCCCTGAAAACCAAAGGGCCGGCTGCTTTCGCAACCGGCCCGGCAATAGAGGATGGATAGCGGGTGTCGAACGGGGCTCCGCCGCTCACGCCCATCGCCGCCAGGATCGGAGGAACTGGAGCGTCTCACCCGTTGCGGTCATGCGACCGCATGCGCTGAGTTGAGCGTCCGTATCCGCAACTCTGACGAACCAATGCTCCAACCCCAATAGCAAACATATACCAAACAGATCGGATCGCGCGACTCGGCCAGGATCCGGAACGAACCCAAACAGGACTGGAGCGGTATACACTGCCGAACCGATAGCACTATCAGATGCCCTCCGCGATCGTCAAACTCGTTGCCATCCTCCTGCTCGTGGTGCAGGGGGTGATCGCGTTGGCTCCCGGGCGGGTGCTGTGCATCCCCATTCAAGACTGCGGAAAGCACGAATCGGAAGTTCCCGCAGCGTGTGACCACTGCGAATCCCACGGGAGTTCGGCAGTGGGCGGTGGCCCAGGCGGTTCGAGCCACGAGCAT
>CAZSZO010000015.1:0-76880 GCA_964611125.1 uncultured Phycisphaeraceae bacterium
ACTTCTACGAGTTCTTTTCCGCCGCGGCGGTGTTGCACGCGGGCGGCTCGGCGGCGGATGTCTTCGCCGCTGGCAAGCTGGGGTACATCTACCCGCCGCTGGTCGCGGTGGGGCTCACGGTGCTCGTGCCGCTGGGGATCACCGCCGCGGCGGTCATCTGGGCGGTGGTGGGCGCTGCGGCGCTGGGCGTCTCGGCGTGGCTCTGCGGGCGGATGACGGCCCGGGCCTTCGGCCGCCCGGCGGCGACCTGGCCGCTGGCCACCGTGGGGTGCCTGCTGCTCATGGACAAGCTGCTGTCGGAGTTCAAGATGCAGCAGAGCAACTCGCTGCTGCTGCTGACCTGGGTGGGGGCGATGGCGCTCCACCGCGGGCGGCCGTGGCTGGCGGGGCTCTGCCTTGCGGTGGGCTTCAACATCAAATACGTGACCGTGGCGGCCGTGCCCTATCTGGTTGTACGGCGGTCGCTGACAGCGGCGGTCGCGGCCTGCGTGCTGACGGTGCTGGTGGCCTTGCTGCCGGCCCTGGTGATCGGCTGGGAGCGGAACGCCGACCTGTGGAGGGGCGCCGTGCGCGGGCTGGTGCACGCAACCGGCGACGGCGGCGACGACTCCTCGGCGGAGGGGGCGGCCCGGGTCATCTCCATGCAGCGGCTGGGTTTCTCGGTCACTTCGTCGGTGCTGGAGCAGGCGGGGCGACTCGGGACGCCCGCCCTCGCGGCTCCGGTGGTGCTCGCGGCGGCCCTGGGGGTTCTGGGCGCCTGCGCGTGGATGTACCGGCGGGCGGGGCTGAGGCTCTTCAGGCCTGACGCCGGCCTGGCGGCCCGCGACGGGCCCGCTTCGAAGGGCGCCGCCGAGCGCCTCATGCTGATCGAGTGGAGCGGGCTGATTGTCGGGGTGCTGGTCTTCTCGCCGCAGACCAACCCGCGTCATCTCGTGCAGGTGCTGCCGGCGCTCATCCTGATGGCTGGGCTGGTGGCGTTTGGGGGTTCTGCGGTGCGACGGGCGGGGGTGATTGCGATCGCCCTGGTGGTGCTGGGGATGATCCTGCCGCCGAGCTTCGGCGTGTTCAGGGAGTGGATCCCGGTGTGGCACAGGATGGGCGGGCCGTCGTGGTGCCTGCTGGCGGGCTGGATGCTGGCGCTGTGGGCGGTGCTGGAGCACGATCGCCACGGCGGGCCTGTGGGGAGCCGGGATCAGGGCGCGGGTCAGTTGCTGCCGAGCGTCCAGGCCGCGCGAGTGGCCTGATTGGCCCACCGGGTCATGTCGCGCAGCTCGTCAACGCCCATCACGGAGACGTGACCGTCGGCGTGAACGATGTTGGCCTTGCCGGAGTGGCGGGGGTGCACATAGCCGTAGGCGAGGGGGTCTGACTCCTCGGTGTAACCCGCGGCGTCCCACCGGGATGCCTGGTAGTAGGGCGACTTGACGATGTGGAACCCGGGCACGACGCCGTTGTTGGCTTCGCTGGCGCCGGTCGTGGCGTCAACACCCCGGGCGGAGGCGAAAACGAGGAGTCGGTCGGGCCGCCGCACCTGATCAAGCTTGGTTATGTAAAACGGGCCCCAGATCCGCAGGGCGTTGCTGTTGAAGCCGTGGGCGGTCCCGGTGTCGCCATTGCCGCCGCAGAAATCGGCGTTGAGGCCGAAGCTGGGCGAGATGGAGACGACGTACTCGCGCTGGGTTTGGTTCTGATAGGCCTCGTAGATCTTGGGGTCGTCATAGAGGCCGCGGAAGTTGTAGTCGAGGGTCGGCGCCAGGCGCCAGGGGTAGCGGCGGGCCGTGAGCTGGGTGAGCCGGTTCCCACGCTCGTCGGTGACGACGATGGTCCCGGGCGCCCCGGCGGGCCCGCTGACCATGGCGTCGGTGGTGTAGCCGGGGATCACGCTCCCGCGGTTGTCGTTGGAGTAGACGGAATACCCGGCCATGAGCTGGGCGCCGCTGGCGGCCTCGCGCGATTGCTTGGCGAGGCGCCGGCAGATGCCCAGGGCGGGGAAGAGCAGGGTGATCAGCAGCGCGATGACCGCGATGACGACGAGCAGCTCCACGAGCGTGAAACCGGTGCGGGCGCCAGCGGCGGTGGGTGAGCGCCGACCGCCCCAGGCGCCCGGCAGCAGCCGGCGGAGCGGACACCCGCGAGGCTTATCGGTCAGAGGTGCGGAGGCGGTCATCCAGAGTCCTTTCATCACGATTCGAGCCGTGCGGGCGAGCCGATGCACGGCGCGGTCCGTACTACCTATTGGCCCAATCACGCCCCAGGGAGACACGAAACCCGCAATAGTCTACCCTGTTTCACGCAACAATTCGCAGGGTGCAGGGTATCGGGATTGGGCGGCCGCCGGCCGCACAGGCGAGGGACGAAGACTTTTTTCGACCGGTTTGGAGGGAGCGACAAGCGATGGCGAATGCAAACACTCGATGCGTGCGGGCGGCCGGTCAGGCCCTCTTCGGCGTGGCGGCCAGCACAATCGGCTGCGTGGTCGGCGTATTCGGCCTGGCCGGGCACGCCGGGGCCCAATCGATCGCCGTGACCGTTTCGCCGCCGGTTGTGGATCGCTGGATGTACCCCTTCGGCTCCGAGCCGGGCTCGCGCGCCGTCGTTCCGGTCTTCTCCTCCACCAACGCCTGCGGCCCCGACGCCCGCTTCGACGACCGCGATTCGCAGATGCTCATCACCTTCGCGACCTCGGCGAGCGTGGAGACCGGCTGGCCTGAGGGCGCCTATCGCCTGCGGTCGGTCCGCCTGACGGTGCGGACAAGCGATGTGACGCCGTACTTCTACGATGCGACCGCCGACACGCTGGGGACGTTTCTGGCCCCGGGCGACGGCACGCCCAGTTGCCCCGCCGACCCCCAGTTCATCGCCGATGGCGACGCGGGGCGCCCACTCGAGCTCTTCGGGGTGGCGTTCCGCAACGGATTCTCGGCGCTGACCTATGGCGAAGTGTCGCCCTTCAAGCCCGGCTCGGCGTTCACGCCGCCGTGGCATCTCACCCGCAACGCGTTCCCGGTGGCGTTTGATGACGCGGGTGCGCAGCTGGACGCCTCCGACCCGGTGAAGAACCGGGATCTCCGCGTGCCGCTGGCCTTGGGGGCGGCCCCGGCCGTCGCGAGCGGCGCCATGCCGCCGGATGGGACCGAGTACCGCTTCGAGCTGACGACCGACCGGCCGGGCGAGCGCCAGTACGTGCAGCGATCCCTGTCGCAGGGGCGGCTGGCGCTGATGATCACGGCGCTCTACTCGGCGGAGCAGCAGGTGGTCGGCTCGTACCCCAACATCTACACCAAGGAAGCGGATCCGCTGTTCTTCCCCAATGCCGCGCCGCCGGCGCTCACGCTGGACGTCTTCCTGTGCAAGGCCGACGTCAATGGCGACGGCGGCCTCGACCCCGACGACCTGTCGGATTACATCACGAGCTACTTCTCAACCCCCGGCGCCGCGGGGAACGACTTCAACCGCGATGGATCGGTCGACCCGGACGATCTGTCGGACGTGATCACGGCCTTTTTCGCGGGCTGCGAGTGACGCGGACAGCGCCGGGCGTCACTTGACCGGCGACCGGGGCTGGCGGGCGTCGTGGGCCAGGTTATCGTAGATCACGTGGATGAGGTCTTCCGCCTTCTCCGCCGTGAGCAGGAAGAAGCAGAAGAGCATCTCGTTGTTGGTCTCTTCGCCCCAGGTGACGCGCGCGGGCGGCGAGCTGGGGTTGGAGGGGTTGTCGGCGGAGTTGTCGAACACCGCGTGGACGTCGAGGCGGGTCCCGGCCTTGAGGGTGAAGGGCCGCTCGAAGTAGTACTCGTCCTGCCAGTTGTAGTTCCAGTTGGTGATGTTGATCAGGGTCTCCGGCGCCGCGGGGCCGCCTGAGCCATCGCCCGGGGGCGTCGCGGTGACCTTCATCGCCTTCCCGAGCAGGTGCATGTGCGGCACGACGCCGACCATGATCACGTCCTTGGGCAGGACATACGAGCATGATCGCCGGTAGTCGCTCTCGCCCGCGGGGATGTCCATCTCGTAATTGGCCATCCAGATGCTGCCGACGAGCTGGGCGGGGGACTTCAGCGACTGGGCCAGCGGCTCCTTCACGAAGTACAGGCCGACCTCCGACTGATCGGTCTCGGCCTTGCCGCTGGGGTGGTAGTGAATCTGCATGACCAGGTCGGACCCCTGCTTGAGGTAGCGGCCCATCCCGCCGGGCAGAGCCCGGGGCGTGTTGCCGACCGACCAGCCGCCCAGGGCGCCCGACGGCGCGAAGCCGGGCCCGCCGAACTTGCCGTACCCCGGCTCGGGCGTCAGGGCGTCGAGCCTGCGCGCGGCGCCGCGGTCATCGAGAAAGAGCACCGCGTGGTGCACCACCCGTTTGGACCCGGGGTGGAACTCGATGGCGGCGACCAGCTTGTCCTCGAGCGTCCCCGTCGGGATCACGAAGTTCTGCAGGATGTCGGGCCCGTCGGCCGGCACGGGGAACGGCTCGGCCATGCGCAGGATCAGGTCGGGGGTTCCCAGGCGCCAGCCCTCGGCGAACTGCGGCGGATCGGGGAGGTCCGCCGGGTCGCCCTCCACCTTGCCCGATGAGGCCCAGGCGTCGATCAGGGCGATCTCGCGATCGGTCAGGCGGCGGTCGCCGACGAAGCGTCGACCGCTCGTCTCGCCCGACTGGTCGGGGATCCAGGGCGGCATGATCCGCCGATGGGTGACGCGGGCGATCTGGCCGGCGCGGCTGGCGACCTGGCGATAGTCCGCGAGGGCGAAGGGGGCCACCTGGCCCTCGCGGTGGCAGTTCAGGCAACTGGCCTGGATGATGGGCGCGATGTCGCGGGTGTAGGTAACGGCGGGGGGAGCGGGCGAGGCGGGCTGGTCGACGGCGGGCCCGGCAGGCCCGGGCAAACGCGAGACCGGCTCCAGCACGCACCCGACTGGCGTGGTCCGGGCCACCGCGGGCGCCCGCCCCGCCAGCGCGGCGTCGATCGCATCGGCCAGGAACAGCCGCTCGGCCTTGGGGCGGCGACGGCCGAGGTCCTCCCAGGAGTTGTCGATCGCCCCGCGGTAGAGCAGCTCGCCCGAGGCGCCGACCACAAACGCCTCGGGCACGTGCGTGGGGGCGAGCGATTCGCGCAGCAGGCCTGAAGCGTCGAAGAGCACGGTGAACCCGCCGGCGAACTCACGGTAGTGCTTCGCGGCGGCGGCCCGGGTGACGGTGGGATCGGAGACAACGCCGAAGAAATCGACCCGCCGATCGGCCTCAGTGACCCGGCCGGTGTGACGGGCGGTGAGTTGATTGAGCGTTTGCGTGAACCCGTTGCTGATCGGGCACTCAGGCGACAGAAACACGAAGACCCGTACGCGCTGCCGGTCGTTCTGCCCGAGGCTGTGCAGCCCGCCGGCCAGATCGATCATCGACAAACCCAGGGCGGGCGCAGATGGAGTGGGAGGTGGTGCTGCCGCTGGGGCCGTCTGGGCGACAGACGCGGCGCCCGCCAGGGCGAGCATCATCATCGCCATCATCATCATGGCGGCGGCGGCGAATCGGCGCGGGGACCAGTTCATGCTCTGTATTCTTGGCCCAACCCCCGGGCGGGTTTCAGCTATTCGCCGGGTCGGTCGATCGGCGGAGGGGCGGCGGCTCGGCTGGCCGGAACCGCCCCGAGACGAACCGCACCACCTGCCCCGGCGTGAGCGGGGCCGAGCACTCCGGGCAGATCTGGTGCTCGATCATGTTGTTAATGTTGTAGCCGCACGCCTCGCAGCGAGGGACCGGCGGGGGCGGATCGAAATTGGCCCGCCGGGCGGCCACCGCCGCGGACAGGCACGCCGGCGAGGTGAGGACGAACGCGTACACCGCCCCGAGGGCGGCATACCCCGAGGCGCCGCCTGCGCCGGCCGAGCCCGCGAACTCCGGCCCCAGCGCGAAGCCGACCCCCAGCACGCAGGCCGCGAACGCCGCGGCGAGCAGGCGGGGGTAGCACCAACCCGCGCCGATTGCAGCGGTGATGAGCAGGAGGCCGGCCAGGGCATCGGCCAGCCGGACGGGCATCACCGGGGATACCAGGCTGTGACCCACACCCACCGCCGCGCCGAAGCCCGCCGCGCCGAGAAGGGTGAGCGTGAGGTTCGCGGCAGGGATGTAGCGGATGGTGTGCGGCACGGGACGGGTGCGGAGAGGACGCGAGCGGGCGCCCAGGGATGGGACGGCGGAGCGAAGCGGGCGGCTATTCGTCCCACTTGGGGAGGTCGGCCTCGCCCAGCAGGCGGTACTCCTTGCGGCGGAGGATCTGGGCCGCGAGGGTCATGTCATCAACGGCCAGGGCGATCGCCCCGGCGCCGCCGTTCCACCCCATGATGGGGTAGGCGAAGCGGATGTTCAGCTCTGCGCTGAGCAGGTGCTGGCACATGCGGGCCAGGGTGTGCTCGCCTTCGAGGCAGACCACCATGATCTGCGTTTCAATGGCGGACAGGCCCTGGGACCGGAGCACATCGCGGGCGCCGACAGGGTTGCTCGAGACCAGACGGAGCACGGCGTGGTCCGATGAATCGTGCACCGACAGGGCGCAGATCCGCACCAGGGAGTCCTCGAAGGCCTTGACCAGCTCCAGCATCTTGCCGACTCGGTTCTCGAGGAAGATGCTGAACTGCGTGACGCCGACGGGCGCGAAGCCTTTGGCTGTCGGCGTGGGCGCTTGGCTCATCGGCGAACTCCGGGGGACTGATGGGAGGGAGGGTGCAGGGGGGACCAACAGCAAGGTTAGGGCTTGGCGGGCGCGGGGAGAAGCACGCCCCCGTGAGCGGGGGCTACCCTTGGACGGTCGGCGATTTCGGTGGGCTGGGGGCCCGTGCGCCGACGGTTGACTCGGTTTGAAGGAGCTGACCCATGATTGTGAAGAAGCTTGTCAAGCGGCTGCTGATCGTCGCCGTGGTTCTGGCGCTGCTGGTGATCGGCGCGATCGTCGCGGCGATCATGTCGATCAATTCCCTGGCCAAGCGGGGGATTGAGGCCGGCGGGTCGTTTGCGCTGGGTGTGCCGACGACCGTCCAAGCGGTCGATATCGGGCTCTTCTCAGGTCAGTTCGGCTTGAGCGGCCTGAACGTCGCCAACCCCGCGGGGTTCGCGGCGCCGCAGTTCCTGGGGCTGGACAAGGCCGGGGTGGCGGTGTCGCTGGGCTCGCTGAACCAGGATGTCGTTGAACTGCCCAGCTTGAGCCTCGACGGCATCAAAGTGAATCTGGAGCGCAAGGGCGACGGCGGGAACTACCAGGTGATCCTGGACAACCTGAAGAAGGCCACCGGTGGAGGCAGCGGGGCTAAGCCCGCCGAGCCGGCGCCCAGCGGAGGCAAGGAGAAGAAGTTCGTCGTCCGCGACCTGCTGATCACGAATGTGCGGGTCGAGCTGAGCCTGCTCGGGGCCCCGGGGGCGGTCGGCGAGGCCCTGAACAAGGCGACCAATGTCCCGGTGACGGTCGAGAAAATCGAGCTCAAGAACGTCGGCAAGACCGGCGAGGGCGTCGCGGGCACCGGCGTGACCATGGGGCAGCTCACCAGCATCATCGTGCAGGCCGTCCTGAGCGCCGCGGCGGAGAAGGGCGGCGGGCTCTTCCCCGCCGACATCCTGACCGACATCAATGGCCGCCTGACCGACCTTGGCGGCCTGAAGGACATCGGCATGGCGGTGAACGGCCAGGTGGCCGAGGCGGCCAAGAAGGCCGAGCAGGCGGTGAAGGGCGCAGTGGATGAAGGCAAGAAGGCGATCGACGACGTGAAGAAGGGCCTCGAGGGCTTGATCCCGGGGGGCAAGCCGTCGGGGAAGTGAGGCGCCCGGGAGGACGGGGCGGCGGGCGAGCAGACCTTGCGCGCGGGCTCAGATGCGAAGCCCTTTTTGTCGCGCGATAGAACGAGAACTCGTTTTTGACCCCGCCCGGCGTTCGCTCAACGACGGCGACGCCGCAGGCAGACAGCCCCGGCGGCCGCGAGAACGCCGAGGCTTGATGGCGCCGGGACGATCTCGGTGTCGATCGTGAAGATCAGGTCGTTGAACTGCTCGTCGGTGAAGCCCGTGCGCACCAGGTCTTCAAACGCGAACATGGTCACGCCGTTGGCGGCGAACGAGAGCATCTGGTCGAACCGGCGGGGGTTCGCATCCGACACGGAGAACAGCGGGGCTCGGAAGGGATCGAACAAATCGTTGCTGTTGCCCAGGCCGTCGGGGTTTAGGAGGAACCCGGTGGGATCCGCCTGGAACGCCGCGAGCGTGTTGTTGGGAATCAGGAAGAACCCGAGGCGATCCCCGCTGGTCAACGTGAAGGTGCTCGAACGCGTGATCGGATCGACCGTGCGGTCGTCAAACACCAGCACGGCGTTCGACGGAGCAAGCGCCTGCGACACCCAGTCGTTGCGGTTGGTGACCGGATCGGCCGTCACACCGGAGAGCCGGAAGAAGCCGAAGGAAAACAGGAACGTGCCGGTGTCCGATTCGAACTGGAAACGCACGTTGACGTCCGAACCCGGCGTCCCGGGCACATCGAAGATCGTCCCAGTGTTCTCAGAAGCGGAATTGGTCCGCCCGATCCCAACCCGATCCAGCAGGGTTGGGATCACGTCGGCGCCCACGCCATCGCCGAAGTGGGTGCGGATGTCCGCACTCACCGTGGACGCTGTGCAAACAGACACCACCGCCACGCCAAAAATCTTGGTGCGCATGAACTATCTCCTCGTGCGGAGACGGTAACAGAAAATCATGCGCCGCGGCCGGGGAACCTCGCGAAGGAATCGTGAAGACTCGCGAGGCTCGCCGGCCCGCCGCCTACCGCGTCGCCACGATCGCGATGATCACGCCCACGACGATCACCACGCCCGCGATCAGCAGCGCGATCTTGCGCCAGGAATAGGGCCGGTCGCCTGTGACCCGTCCGGTGCGGCCGTTGATCACAAACCGGTAGGTCTTGTCGCCGTAGCGGTACGCGGCGATCCACACCGGGAGCAGCACATGCTTGAACGTGATCTCGCTGTAATGCGGGTTCATGGAATCGATCCGCTGGTGATCGCCGCCGATGTCGCCGCGGATGGTCGAGCGGATCGCCTCGGCCATCTTGACCTGGGCGATGGTGAAGCCCTCGCGCAGCTCGACTGAATAGCTCTCGGACTGGAACCCGGCGAGGAACTCATCTGAGTACGGAACCAGGGCCTTGAGGTCCCAGTCGCCCAGAGCGTCGATTGTGGCGGGCGGGAGGGAGCGGCTGGCCGCGACGACGACGTCGTCAAAGTCGTTTTCGACGCGCCCCGAAGCGTGGCTCCAGCGGGTGCGCGTGACGGTGCGGGTGCGGGTTTCGGTGCGGCCGTTGACGTTGACGGTGTAGCGCTCGGTGTCGGTGTAGTCGTCGCCGCGCTGGCCGGAGTATTCGGTGCGGACGAACGCGTCGAAGGTCCAGTGGGGGATGTAGAAGCCCGCGAGGCGGCCCCCAGCGCCGGCCTGGACGCTGGCGTACGTCTTGAGGTTGCTCGGGGCGAACCAGAGCGAGGCGAGCCAGCGGTGGAACGATTCGCGGGCTTTGTCGCTGGTCACGGCGAAGGGCAGGAGCGACCGCGGGCGGATGGCCTTTCGGCTCTCGCCGGTGGCGACCACCGGGGCCCCGCAGAAGGCGCAGGCCTGGCTGGTGACATTGGGCTTGAGGGGGGTGACGGCTGAGCACGACCGGCAGCGGACCACGATGCGATCGTCGGCGGGGGCGTCGTTCTGCAGGCGGGCGAGGGTGGCCTCGAAATCGAGCTCCTCGATGGGGGCCGCGGCGACGGTGATCGCGTTCACGCACCCGCAGTACTCGCACGTGAGCGTGGTCGAGCCCGGGGAGAACCGGAGCTTGGCGCCGCACTGGCCGCAGGGAAAATCACGCTGGCCGCCCGGGCCCGCCAGCGTGGTGGACTCCCCGCCGCGCGGCATGCTCGGCGGCGACGGATCGGCGGTTTCAGACGACGGTTCAGAAGACATGGACGGGCCCTCCGTTGCGGCGGGTGCGTCGGCGAGTTAGCGGGGAAGGGGCGGCGGACCTGAGGCGGCGGAGGGGCCGGGGGCTGGGGGAATAGGGGGGGCCAGGAGCGCGGCGAGCTCGCTTATCTGGCCCGCGGGCGTCCACCCGCCCATGCCCTGCCGCCAGACGAGCGACTGGGCGGTGAACTGCCCTGACCGGGCCTGAGCCGCGAGCACGCCCAGCTCGAACGGCCCGGCCTGCTGGCCGTTCACGCCGACGAAGTACGCCGGGGGCGCGGGGAGCGGCGGGGGGCCGGCCGTGGCCGGCTGGGCCTGCATCGCCTGGCTCATCTGCTGGGCCACGACGAAGCCCATGCCGACGCCTGCGCTCTGGCCGGCGCCTGGGTTCTTGGCTGCGGCTTCCATGGCGTTGGCGGCCTGGAACTGGGTGTAGGCGTGGAGGTTGCCGACGATGCCCATGCTAGAGCGCTTGTCGAGCGCCGCCTCGACCTCCGGCGGCAGGGAGATGTTCTCAACCAGCAGCTTGGTGATGTCGAGGCCATAGCCCTCAAACTCCTCGCGCACCGTCGCGGCGATCAGGTCGCCCATCTCGCTGTAGTTGGCCGCGAGATCCAGCAGGGGGATCCTGCTCTCGCCCACGGCGTCGCTGAAGCGCGTGACGATGATGTTGCGGAGCTGCTCCATCACGCCTTCCACCGTGAAGTGGCCGCTCGTCCCGGCGATCTCGCGGATGATCGCGGCGGGGTCCTTGACGCGCATCGCATAGGTCCCGAAGGCCCGCAACCGCACCGGGCCGAACTCCGGATCGCGGCGCATGATGGGGTTGGCGGTGCCCCACTTGAGATCGGTGAACTGGCGCGTCGCGACGAAATAGACCTCGGCCTTGAAGGGGCTCTCGAAACCGTACTTCCAGCCCATGAGCGTCGCGAGGATGGGCAGGTTCTGCGTCGAGAGGGTGTGCGTGCCGGGGGCGAAGACGTCGGCGATGCGGCCCTCGTTGACGAAGACCGCCGATTGCCCCTCGCGGACGACCAGCTTGGCGCCGTGCTTGATCTCGTTGTTCATCCGCTCGAAGCGGTGCACCAGCGTGTTGCCGCTGTCATCCAGGAACTGGACGATGTCGATCAATTCACCGGTGAGTTTCTTCCAGAGATCCATGGCGTTGCTCCTGACAAACGGGCGAACGGGCGATTCCCGGGGGAGTTGATCGGAGTTTAGCAGGAACGGTTTCGGGCAAGTCCCCCGCCCGCCATCCCCGACCCCGCGCCGCTCGCACTCTCAAATCCGCCTGCCCCCACGTCAGGCGGCGCCGATGGCCTTGAACGCCGCGAGCACGCGGTCGCGGGCGGCGCTGTGGTCGACGATGGGCTCGGGGTAATCGACAGTTGCGCGGAGCAGCCCGGGGAGGGTCGCCGGGTCGTGGATGGTCTCGCCCTCGATCGCCGCCAGCTCGGGAACGTACCGGCGGATGAACGCGCCATCGGGGTCGAAGCGGAGGCTCTGGGAGGTGGGGTTGAAGATCCGGAAGTAGGGCGCGGCGTCGGTGCCGGTCGAGGCCGACCACTGCCAGCCGCCGTTGTTCTGGGCCAGGTCGCCGTCGATGAGGCTGAGCATGAAGTGCTTCTCGCCCCGGCGCCAGTCGATGAACAGGTCCTTAGTGAGGAACATCGCCGCGATCATGCGCAGGCGGTTGTGCATCCAGCCGGTGGCCTTCAACTGGCGCATCGCGGCGTCGACGATGGGATAGCCGGTGCGTCCGTCGCACCAGGCGTCGAAGTGCGACTGATTGTCCGACCACTGGATGCGGTCGGCGGCCGGCTTGAAGCTCCGCCCCATGCTGACGCGCGGGAAGGCGACGATCACCTGCCGGTAGAACTCGCGCCAGATCACCTCGCTGATCCAGTGGGCCGGGCCCTCGCCGCCGCCATCGAGTCGTCCGCCGTTGGCCTCCGCCGCGGCCATCACGCACTGGCGGGGAGAGATGGCGCCGATCGCCAAATAGGGCGAGAGGCTGCTGGTGGCGTCCAAGGCCGGAAAGTCGCGCTCGGCCTTGTATGCCTTGATGCGATTGTTGGTGAATTCCCGGAGCCGGCGCAAGGCCTCCTGCTCCCCGGCGGGCCAGAGTGAGGAGGGAATCGTCGACTCGAACCCCGCCACCCGCTCGGGAACCGGCGAGGAGGGCGTCGCCAGGCGCGGGAGCTCGGGCTGCCTGGCGGCGTCAGGAACCAGCCTGATGCCGCCCTGCTCGGTCACCTGCTTGAACCAGGCGCGTTTGAACGGTGAAAACACCGTGTACGGTCCCCCGGTCCCGGTGCGCACCGAGCCCGGCGCCAGCACCACCTGATCGCAAAAGGTGAAGACCTTGGCGCCTTGGGCCTGGAGGGCCGCCCGGGTCGCCGCGTCGCGCTGAACTTCGTGTACGGGGTACTCGTCATTCCAGTACACCGCAGCGGCGTCGACTTCGCGGGCGACGCTGGCGACCAGTGCGGGGATCTCCGCCGCGCGGGCGGCGGGGCGGACGAGGAGGGGGACGTTCAGCCGAGCGAGTGCGGCCTGAAGCTGGGTGAGGGTCCGGAGTGTGAACTCGACCTTGCAGGGGGCGTCGTCGTGGCGGCGCCAGTCCTCTGGTGAAATCACGTAGAGGCCGATCACGCCGGCGAGATCCGAGCAGGCGGCGTGGAGGGCGTGGTTATCGGCCGTGCGCAGGTCGGTGCGAAACCAGATCAGGTTCATGCGGACGTGAAGGTAGGGGGGGTGGAGACGCTGTCGCGAGGCTAGCGGCTCGGGAGGTCCAGATACCCGTGTGGCGCAAAACTGGCGCTTGACGGCGTGAAGCGAGCCTGCCGGGCTGACGATGCTGGGGCGGGATCGGACTCGCAAGGACCATCGCAGGCGGAGCGGCGACCAGGCGGTCGCGAACGGAAATCACTTGAAGAACCAGAAAGCCATCATGGCGTCGGTGGTCTTGATCGTCGAGGATGAGCCGCACATCGCGGAGATGGTGGCCATGAAGCTCCAGCAAGGTGGGCTGCAGACTGCGGTAGCGCACGACGGCGCCGAGGCGCTGCTGCTGCTGGCGCGGATGACCTTCTCGCTGGTCGTGGCGGACGTAAACCTGCCGGGCATCTCGGGCGTGGAACTGGCCCGCCGCATGGCGGCGGATGAGCAGTGGCGGCGGGTCCCGGTGATCCTGGTGACCGGCTTCGGGCTGGGGCTTGAGCCCATCGCCTCAGACTGCCCTTCGGTGTGCGCGGTGCTGGCCAAGCCGTTCAGCCCGCGCGACCTGCTTCAGCGGGCGCTATCGGTGATATCGTCGCCACCGAGTCTCAGCGGGGGGCTGGGCGGGGGCCCCGGCGGGGCCTCGATCGCCGCATAGGCCGATTTGGCGACATCCGCGAGCCCAAACTCCGATAACATTGGACAGTTCGCCTGGGTCCGGTGCGGGTGTGGCCTGCCGGGTCCGGGTGTTCAAGATGGGCGGGGAGCACCCGCGCCAGTCTGGGGAGACTACCCATGATGATGACCAGGAACTCGACGAAGATGAAGCGAAACGGGCTTTGGACGGCGCTCGCGGCGGGCGCGACGCTGCTGGCCGGCGGAACCGCGCTGGGCCAGGCCGGCGACCAGCTCACCAAGGACGACGTGATCGCGGGCACGATGGACATCGCCTTCGAGACGCGGGTGAAGAAGGACTCCTCGGGGAACCTCGCCGAGGGCTCGGCGGCCCTCGGGGCCAAGGACAAGTACACCTTCAAGCTCGCGGCGGTGGAGACGCTGGAGTTTGCCGGCGAGATCACCCGCCAGCCGAACCTGTACAGCAAGCTGCTCCGCCAGCGGAAGCAGAACGCCGAGCTGTTCTACAGCGTCAACCTCACGGTGCGCAACCCCTCCGACCTCAAGCAGAGCAAGACGGTGGGCAAGTGGGTGGGCACCGTGCCGGTGGATGAGAGCTCGGGCAAGTACGACCTGGCCGGCGGCAAGGCCAAGGAGAGCGCCCTGCGGGTGAAGGTCGACGCCATCGGCAAGGCCTCGGCGTTCGAATCGGGCTTCTCGGGGTTCCTGGTCGGCAAGTCCGACAAGAAGGACAACCTGGCCCAGTATCACTACAAGCGGCTCATCGGCGACAAGACCGTTGAGTACACGATCAAGAAGAGCGACCCCATGCGGTTCGAGAACATCGAACTGGCCAAGGGCCCCGTCGAGACCTACCCGACGACGATCGTCAACGGCACGCTGAACTACGACTACGAGACGGGCAACTACTTCGCCGACAACATCACCTTCAAGTACAACCTCAACGGCAAGGACGTCAGCGACGTGCTCACCGGCACGATCAAGTGGGTCGAGGACCCCGCCCGCAAGACCAACGGCAAGGGCTACTACGAGTTCAACCTCCGCTTCAACGAGGACAAGAACAAGCCCGCCGCGGGCGAGGCCGCGGCGTTCGCCAAGATGAGCGACGAGGAGGCGTTCTTCGCCGTCGACAACACCCTGCCGACGCTGACGGGCAAGATCTCATACGTCGACACCATCCCCGCGGGGAGCGAGACGCCGACCTCGAGCAAGGTGACGTACAACCTCAACGCCAACAAGCTGACCAAGCAGCAGGTGGTGAATTTCCTGAAGCTGTGGCTGGTGGCGGTGGGTCCGACCAACGACGAGTAAGGCGATGAGTAAGGCCACGAGTGATACGGCCGGCGCCGGCTGATGGCGTCATCGATTGATACCCGAGCCCTCGCGGAGACGCGAGGGCTTTCGGCTTTCAGGGTCTGCTTCATCTCGCACGTTTGACGACATCTCTGGAGGCGTCATGGCCCGTTCGCTGTTCTCGATCCTCAACGCCCGGTACGGCCCCAAGACCACGAGTGAAGAGCGGCGCGCCTTCCTGAAGGCGACGCTCGCGGCGTCGGCGGGGCTGCTGCTCTCCGGCCCGGCCTATGCGCTCGCTCAGCGGGCGGGTGTGGGCAAGGGCAAGCGCGTGGTGGTGGTCGGCGCGGGTTTCGCCGGGCTGGCGTGCGCCCATGAGCTCAACGCACTGGGGTACGACGTCACGGTGGTCGAGGCCCGCGACCGCCTGGGCGGGCGGGTGCACTCCTTCAACGCCGCGATGGGGACTGAGTACATCAAGGGGCGCAATATCGAGGGCGGGGCGGAGCTCATCGGTTCCAACCACCCCGCGTGGGTGGCGTATGCGGACAAGTTCAAGCTCGAGTGGCTGGATGTGACCGAGGACGAAGGGGAGGTGCTCTTCCCCGTGTTCATCGACGGCAAGCCTCTGGAGGGCGAGGCCGGCGGCACGCTGTGGGAGGAGATGAAGGAAGCCCTCAAGGGGATGGACGCCCTGGCCGAGCCGGTGAACGCCGATGAGCCCTGGAAAACCCCTGACGCGGCGAAGCTTGATGCGAAGTCGGTCGCCCAGTGGGTGTCGGAGCAGTCGGTTTCGGACCTCTGCAAGCAGGGCATGCTGATCAACCAGGTGGCCGACAACGGCCAGGACCCGGCCCGGCAGTCGCTGCTGGGGCAGCTCTCGGCCGTCAAGGGCGGCGGCCTGGCGGACTTCTGGGACAAGAGCGAGGTCTACCGCTGTAAGGGCGGCAACCAGCAGCTGGCGCTGAAGCTCGCCGAGCCGCTGGGCAAGCGGGTGACGCTGGGCCTGCCGGTGACGTCGATCACGCTCAAGGGCGAAGTGGTGGTGGTCGCCTGCAAGGACGGGCGCACGATCGAGTGCGACGATGTGGTGTTCACCGCCCCGCCCCCCACCTGGCGGAAGGTGGAGATGAACCCGGCCTTCCCGGCGGCGATGGCGCCGCAGATGGGTTTCAACGCCAAGTATCTCGCCCATGTCAAGAGCCGCTTCTGGGCCCAGGGCGAGAGCAAGCGGTCGCAGTACGCCCTCTCTAACGGGCTGATCAACATGACCTGGGACGCCACCGACGCCCAGGGCGACGGCGAGGCCTGTCTGACGGGTTTCGCCGGCGGGCCGGCCGTGGAGAAGGCCATGGCCATGAGCAAGGCGGAGCGCGACAAGGCCTTCAGCGAGTCGTACGAGCAGTTCTACCCCGGTTTCGCGAAGGAACTGGTGCAGACGCGGTACATGGACTGGCCCAAGGACCCCTGGACGGGCGCGAGCTATTCGTTCCCGGCGCCGGGTCAGGTGACGACCGTCGGCCCGCTCTTGGCGCAGGCCCACATGAACGGCCGGCTGCACCTGGCCGGCGAGCACACGTGCTACAAGTTCGTGGGCTACATGGAGGGGGGGCTCGATTCAGGCGTGCGGATCGCCAAGCGGCTCGCCAAGCGCGACGGGCTGAACGGTTGAGGCGCGCGGGCCGTAGGATCCGGTGAGGTTGAACACCACCGGAGAGACCCGCATGCGCAAGACTCGACATGACGCCCCCGTCGGCCAGCGCCGCAAGGCGATCGCTCTGCTCAGCGCCCGCCTGGCGGACGCCATTGACCTGAACTTGCAGTGCAAGCACGCCCACTGGAACGTCCGCGGGCCCAACTTCATCGCCCTGCACGAACTGTTCGACAAGCTCGCCGACGAGGTCGAGGGGCACGTTGACACGCTGGCGGAGCGGATCGCGCAGCTCGGGGGCAGCCCGGACGGCCGGCTGGGGGCGGTGGCCAAGGCCAGTTCGCTGCCGGTGTACCCGGTCGAAGCCAGCGCCGGGCCGGAGCACATCGAGGCCTTGGCGATCGCGCTGGCCAGCTTCGGCGCCAAGGTGCGCAAGGACATTGACTCGGCGGCGAACATGGGCGATGCCGATTCAGCGGACATCTTCACCGAGATCAGCCGGGCGATCGACCAGTCGCTGTGGTTTGTGGAGGCCCACGAAGCCGTTGAGGACCGGGGCGAACAGTAGTTCGCCGTTTCGCCCTCACGGTGGGGCCTTGGGAGCCGACTAAAGGGTACGGAGACTCCGCATGCGCACTGGCCCCCGCTTTGGTCCCCACGTTGGCGCCCGGTTGAGCCCCGGATTCAGCACCGGCCTCCTCGCACTCGTCGCTGCCGGGATGATCGCGGCCCCGGCTGGAGCCCAATCCCCCGGAGCAGGGGAGCCCAGCTTCCCCAAGGACACCGGCAAGCCCGGAAAGGAGAAGCCGGGCCCGGAGAAGTCACCAGCCAAGGAGCGGGTGCCCGGCGACACCACGGACGCTCGGGGCGGGTTGATCGATCTGCGGCCGCGCTTCGAGCGGGGCGGGCGGATCCGGTACGTGATGCGGATCAAGTCAGAGAACGATGTGGCGGTTCCGTCGCTGCTTCCCGGGCTTGATGAGCCGGAGCGTGCTCCGGTCCGGCCCCCAGTTGGGCCCGGTCAGCCCACTCCGCCGGGCCAGCCGGGCGAGCCCGCGAGCAAAGAAAAGCGGCAGAAGCAGGTGATCGCCCAGGAGATCGGCTTCGCCCTCCGCACCATTGAGACCACGCCCGAGGATGGCTCGACCGTTGAGATGGTCTATGAGCGGGTCAAGATCGATATCGACACGGGCGACTACCACCAGTCGTGGGACAGCGAACAGAAACGCGACCCCGCGAGGCCCGGCGCCGATCAGCGGAATGACAGCGACCTGCTTGAGCCGATCTTTCGTGGGCTGGTGGGGACGAAGCTGACGATCCGCCTGGACGCTGCCGGCAACATCAAGAGCGTCGAAGGCGGCGGCGAGCTGGCTCTCCCTGGGATGCAGGGCCAGGCGGGCATCCCAATCGACCCCAAGTCGATCGGGTCGCTCTTTGGGCCGATCACCTCCGGCAAGTCGGGCAAGGGGCAGTATCGTGTCGGCGAGCGGTGGTCGAACGTCGACGATGTGAACACCGGGCCCATGGGCTCGTTCAGGATGCGCACTGAACACACGCTCCGCTCCGCCCGCGGCGGCGAGGCCGAGGTGCTGGTGAACGGCCGGATCGAGCCCGGGAGCGCGGCGGGGACGCCGGGCTCGCCCTTCCAGCTCAAGGACGCCCGGTATCAGGGCAAGTACGTGTGGGACTACGCCCGCGGCCAGCTCAAGAGCATGGAGACCGAGCAGGAGACGAGCATCGACAGCACCTCGCCAGGCTCGAAGACCGACGGCTCAAGCATGAAATCCAAGACCCTGGTTCGGGTGGAGCGGCTGACCGGCGACCGCAAGCCCCGCTGAGGCTGGCGTATTCACTTCGCCCGCGCCGCCCACTCGCCGGCCTTGGCCTGATCGCCCCGAGCGGCATACAGCGCTGCGAGGCGGGCCGCGGTCTGACGGGCCCGCAGGTGGGCCTCTCCCTGGGCCGCCTTGATCTTCTCGTAGGCCTCCAGCAGCAGGGGCTCGGCTTCGTCGAGCTTCTTCTGAGCCACCAGGCACCCGCCCAGCGCGGTCTGGGCGTGGGCGATGGCGATATTGCCCTTGAGCTTGGTGGTCATGAGCTCGAGGGCCTGACGGAGCGGCTCCTCGCCGGCGGCCGGCTCGCCTGAGTCGGTCAGCGACCGTCCCAGCAGCAGCAGGCCAAAGGCGAGCTGCGGGTGCTTATCTGGAAGACGCTTGCGGGCGATCTCGAGCGCCTCGCGGGCGATCCCCGACGCCCGGGCCGCAGCCCGCGGGTCGGCCGGCGGGGTGGGCGGCGCGGCGCCGGCGCGATCCAGGATCAGGGTCCCCAGGGTCACGAGTTCAACATCGATGTCGGCGCGGGGGCCGCCCGGCTGCTTGCGGGCGAGTTCGATCGATTCCCCCAGCAGGGCCTCGGCGGAGGCGAAGTTGTCGGCCCCGCCCACGGCTTGCAGCGTCACCGCGAGGTTGGTCAGCGACTCGCCGATGTCCGGGTGCAGCGGCGGCAGCACGCGCCGGCGGATGTCGAGGGCGCGGCGCTGGATCGGCTCGGCCTCCGCGGGCTTGCCAGTCTGGCGCAGCAACTCCGCCAGGTTGCTCAGCGTGCGGGCCAGATCGCGGGTCTCGCCAGCAGGGGGCGTCGCGATGGCTTCGTGGACGGCCAGCAGGCGGCGGTTGAGCTGGATGGCTTCATCCGGTCGGTTCTGATCGAAGCGGACCGCGGCGAGGTTGCGGAGCGTGCCGAGCGTCTGGCGGTGGGTCTCGCCGAGGGTCGCTTTCTGAATGTCCAGCGCCTTGGTGAAGGCCTCCGCGGCGTCGTCGAGCTTGCGCTGGGCCTGAAGGGCGACGCCCAGGTTGCCCAGGGCATAGGCGTACTCGGCGGAGGTCGGGCGGGCCGCGAGGATGGCGAGGGCCTGGCGGTGGAGCTGCTCGGCCTCGTCCCGCTTGCCCTGCTGACGACGGATGAGGCCCAGTTCAGTCAGGCTCTCGGCGATATCGGGGTGGTCGGCGGGGAGGGCGGCGCGGCGGAGGTCGAGCCCGGACTGCAAGAGCGCCTCAGCCTGGTCGAGCACGCCCAGCGAGCGGTAGGTGCGGCCGAGGGTGGTGCGGAGGGCGCCGTCGATCTCCGGCTGGTCCTTGAAGGCGACGCCCACGACACGGGCCTCATCGATGACCTCGCGAACGGTGAGATTGGGGTTGGCGTTGCGGGCCGGTGAGACCGAGGCGAGCGTGTCGAGCATGAAGCGGTTGACCGCGGCGGACCGGGCGGCTTCACGCTGGGCGAGCTGGCGGGCCTGGGCCTCGGCGTCGCGGGCCTTCTCCGCGAGGCTGCGCTGAGTCTGGGCCGACGCTTCCGATTCGCGGGCCAGCATCTCCGCGTGCTGGGCCCGGAGCATGAAGAACGTGGTTCCGGCGAGGCCGAGCACGACCGCCAGCAGCACCGCGGCCCCTGAAACCACGCCAACGCGGTGGCGGCGCACGAACTTGGCGACGCGGTAGGAGACCGACGGCGGGCGGGCGACGACCGGTTCGTGCCGGAGGAATCGCTCGATGTCGGCGGCGAACTCGCTCACGGAGGGGTAGCGCCGCGAGCGGTCCTTCTCCATGGCGTGGGCGGTGATCCAGTCGAGATCGCCGCGGAGCTCGTCGGCCAGGGTGCGGGCGCTGCTGCGGCGCCGGTCGGCGGCGTCGCCGACGGTCTGAGGCGCCTTGGAGAGTCGGGTGCTCATCCTCGGCGGGTCCTGCTCGCGGATGATCCGCATGATCCCCTCGTAGCCGCCGGAGCGGAGCGTCCGGGAATCGAAGGGCAGCGCGCCCACCAGCAGTTGATAGAGCACCACGCCCAGCGAATAGACATCCGAGCGCGTGTCGATATCGAGCGCCGTGGCGCCGGCCTGCTCTGGGCTCATGTACTCAGGGGTCCCCAGCAGGCGGCCGTGCTCGGTGAAGATGGTCTTCTCGGTCAGACGCTGGCTGGTGGCCTTGGCGATGCCGAAGTCGATCACCTTGGGGCTGGGCTTGTCATCGACCGAGGCCACCAGGATGTTGGAGGGCTTGAGATCGCGGTGGATCACGCCCTTCTGGTGGGCATGGTGCACCGCGGAACAGACCTCGATGAAGACGCGCAGCCGCTCCTGGGTGGTCAGGCGGCGCTGGTCGCAGTACTCATGCAGCGGCACCCCCGGGACAAACTCCATCACGAAGTAGGGCCGGCCAGTGGACGTCGCCCCGGCGTCGAGCACCTTGGCGATCGCCGGGTGATTCATGAGCGCCAGGGCCTGGCGCTCGGCCTCGAAGCGGGCCAGGACCTCGGCGGTCTCGAGCCCGAGCTTGATGATCTTGAGGGCTACGCGGCGCTGCACCGGCTCGCGCTGTTCAGCGAGATACACCACGCCGAAGCCGCCTTCGCCCAGCACCTGGAGCAGCTTGTACGGGCCGATCTCCGTGCCCGGACCCTCGGCGACCTGGTGAATCTTGATGGGCGAGGCTGCGGCGCCTCGGGCGCTGGCGTCGCTGCGATCGGTCGGCCAGCCCGAGCCGGATCCTGAGGTCAAGGTGGGGTCGGTGTGGCTCATGACGGCGGTTCCTGAGGTCACAAGCGGGTCGGGCGATCAAATGGGTAGAAGATCCGGCAGGATAGTGAAACTGGCGGGCGCCGGGGCCGCGCATCATCCGATCAGATTCCGTACGTTTCGGTTGGCAGCGGCTGGAGGGCGGCCCGGAACCCGGGCATTTTGCCCCGAAAAGCAGGGTTTAACGAATCCGTGTCCTGCAGGGGCGTGGAGGACGCTCTTTCGCGGTAGATTAGTCCATGCACCGCGCGGGTCTTGCGCCCCTGGAGGGGCGTGCGGGCGGGCGAGGGGATCGTGATGCGCAGCTTGACGGGCACTTCGGTGGTTGGCGTTCCGGCACTTGTTCAGTCGGCGGGCCGCGCCCGCAGGGCGGCGGCGCCGAAGGTGCGCGCAGGCTGGGATGGCGGAATCATGCCCCTCGAGCAGCGCACGCTGCTGGCCATGGTGAACTGGGACGGCGGCGGCGACGGTCGGTCGTGGCTCGACCCGCTGAACTGGTCGGCCGATGCGCTCCCGGGGCGCGGCGACGATGTCCGCATCGGCCTGCCCGCCGGCAGTGGCGGCGGCGGGGGTTGGGGTGGGGGGGGTGGGGGTGGGGGGACAGTCGGCGCTGGTGACCTGGAAGCCATCACCTTCGACACCCGCTTGGGCGGCGGCGATCGGATGTTCATCGCGAGCCTGCGATCGGATCGCCCGCTGGTGATCGAGAAGGGCGTGCTGGAGGCTGAGGCGACGATCGAGTTGACCGCCGGCCTGACCGTCGCGTCTCAGGGCGGGTTGGAATCGCGTTCCGGCTCGATCCGGGTGTTCGGGGCGATGGCGCCGGCGGGGGCAGGGCTGGGCAGCGGGGGTGGGGGCGCCGGTGGGGGCGCTGGCGAGCCGGCGATGACCAGCATCGGCGGCTTCCTGCGTGCTCGAGACATTCACGTTGACGCCGGGCCAGCAGGCGTGACGCTGGTGACGGGCTTGATCGACGCATCGTGCGGAGCGGGCGTGGGCGCGGGGGTGGGCGGTCGGGTCGTGGTGACCGGTCAGCGGGTTGTGCTGCTCGGCCGGGTCGATGCTTCCGGCCTGCTCGGCGGCGGCGAGGTGCTGCTGGGTGGGGAGCAAGCCGGTGCGCAGACGGCCGGCGTGCGCCCGGCCTGGATCACCTATGTCGGGGCTGACAGCGTGGTGCGGGCCGACGCCCTGACCAGCGGCCCGGGCGGGCGGGTGATCGTGTGGTCCGACTACATAACGGGCTTCTACGGCAAGATCAGCGTCCTGGGGGCCGGGGCAGTTGTGGGAGGTGGAAGGGGTGGCTTCGTCGAGACTTCGGGCAAAGAAGGGCTCGATTCTTCGGGTCAGGTTGATGCGGGCGCAGGGGGCGTGTGGCTGCTCGACCCGCGCAGCGTGACCATCAGCACGGCGCTGATCGCCGGCGGGGCCTTTTCCGGGGGCAACCCGCGGACGTTTACGCCGACGGCCGACAACGCCAACGTGCGGGCCTCGGACATTCTCGCGTCGATCAACGCCGGAACGAGCGTGATCATCACCACCGGGGCCACCGGGGCCCAGGCGGGCTCGATCTCCGTGAATGCGCCGCTGACGCTGTCGGCCGGGGCGCCGGGCAGCCTGACGCTGAGGGCCGCGGGCGACATCATCCTCAACGCCTCCCTCACCGCGGCCACCGGCGGGTGGAACGTCACGCTCTCAGCCAACGATCAGACGCCCGGCCCTGATCCCTCGCCCACAGCGGGGAATGTACTGCTCTCGGCGGGGGTGTCGATCAACCTCTCGGGCGGGGCCCTCACGGTGAGCGGTGTGTCATTCTCGACACAGACGACCGGCGCCATCACCGCCGGGAGCGTCACAGCCAACATGACCGGCGACATCCAGGTCAACGGCGACATCCGGGCGACCAGCGGTGCGATCACGCTGAATGCGGGGACGGACGGCACGGGCAATCTGACTTTCGCGACCGCCGGCGTCGACTTGAATGCGGCGACGATCGTGCTTCGCGCAGGCGACGGCACGGGCGGCGGCGGGACCGGCGCGACGGTGAACGTGATCGGCAACTCGCCGATCTTCCGCGCCGCCAGCCCGGGCGCCGCGCTGCCGCCAACCAATTTCACCATCCGCCAGGACGCGGCGATCACCGACGCCCAGATTCCCACGCTCGCGGCGTTCGGCGGCGGGTTCACACCCGGGACGTACACGCTCCGGTCCGATGACGCCACGGTGACGGCGTCGACGGCCGGCAAGATCGCGGGGGCGTCGGTGAGCCTGATCGCCTCCTCAGGCGTCGTCATGGCCGCCCCCATGGGGAACGGCTCGCTGACGATTTCTGCGGACTCCGATGGCGATGGCGCGGGGACGGCGTCGATCACGGCGGCGCTGACGCTGGGCAACTTCAGCAGCTCGGGCGCGGCGTTCTCCAACACCGGGTCGATTTCGTCGGTCAACGGTCTGACGATCTCGCACTCCGGAACGGTGTCGATCGGCGCCGATCTCGAAGCGATCGAGGGTGTCGTGACGGTGCAGGGGTCGTCTGTGGCCCTCGCGGCGACGCTGAGCGCCAACAACGGCGTGGTCCTCAACTCAGCGGGGGCCGTGACGCAGACGGCTGGCGCGATCATCGGTGCGCGGCTGCGGTTCAACGCCGGTGCGGGCTTCACCCTGACCTCACCGCTCAACGATGTCGACCTGATCGCCGGTTCGGCCGGTGGTGCGGTGACGTATGTCGACGCCGACAGCGTCGGCATTGACTCGGTGCTGGGCGCTTCGGGCCTCGCCTCCACCGGGGCGGGCGTGTCGATCCAGATCCTGCTTGATGGCGCGTCGGTCAGCATCAACCAGCCGCTCTCGGCGCTCACCACCGTGATTCTGGACGCGCCCGCGGGCGGGCAGTCGGGCCTTTCGGGGAACATCGTCGGCGCCGCGCTTTTGCTGCGGGGCGCTGGCGTGACCGCCTCTTGGGGCCTGCAGGGCACGGTTGCAACTTTCGCTTCCTCGGCGAACGGGCCGATCACGTATGTGAACAGCGGGGCGTCGAGTTTCAGTATCGGCTCGGTGGCCGGGACGGCCGGGATCACCAATACCGGCTCCGATGTGGTGATCACCTCCGGCGGCACGCTCACCATCAGTGCGCCGATCAACCTTGGCGATGGGCGGCTGCTGCTGGGCGGCGCCGGAGCCATCACCCAGACAGCCGCGGGTGCGATCTCGGTGGGGGCGCTGGGCTTCCAGAACACGTCGACGGTCACCCTGACCGCGGCGAGCAACAACACCGTGAGCTTCGCAGCCGTGGGTCCGACGAGCGTGAGCTACGCCGACGCTGGCGATGTGAACATCAGCGCTGTCATCGGCGTGAGCGGCGTGAACTGCGCCAGCCTGCAGATGGCCGCGCAGGGCGCGATCCAGGTGCGCAGCCTGATCGTCACAACCGGCTCAACGAGCCTCTCGGCGGGGAGCGATGGAACCGGCAACTTCTCCTTCGGTCTCGCCGGGCTCTCGATCCGCGCCTCGAGCATCGCCCTGCGGGCCGGAAACGGCCCGGGTGGGGGGGGCGGGGCGGCGGTCGATGTGATCACCAACGCGCCAGTGTTTCGCGGCGCGGCGGGGGGGGCGACCTCGCCGGGCTCGTTCTCGCTTCGGCAGGACGCGGCCATCGCCGACGTCGCGATTCCCGGCGTGGGTCAGTTCGGCATCGGCATCACCGGAATGACCTACGCGCTGGCGTCTGACGACGGCGGGCTGACGATCCAGACCGCGGCGAAGGTGGCCGGCGCGGGCCTTCAGTTGAGCGGCGCGCCGGCCCTGGTCAACGTCTCGATCGCGCCGCAGTCCCTGAGCGTGCTGACGGCGGCGGTGCTGAACGGCTCGGTGACGGCCACCGGGCCCGTCTCCTTCGCGGGGGCGGTCACGCTGAACACCTCCGTCACCATCGCCGGCTCGTCGGTGACCTTCAGTTCAACGGTCGACGGCAACTCACCCGGGCTCCGGTCGCTCACGATCAACTCCACCGGCGCCACGCAGATCCAGGGGGCCGTCGGCGGCGCTTCGGCGCTGCTCAACGTGACGACCAACGCCGGGGGCAGTCTGGCCTTCAGCGCGGGCGTCACCACCACCGGCAACCAGGCCTATGGCGAAGCTGCCGTGAGCCTCACCGGCTCGGCGACGCTCAACGCCGGGCCGTCGGGGGCCATCACCTTCGCGCCGGGGAGCGCTCTGGCCGCGGGTGCGAACCAGCTCTCGCTCCGCGCCAGCGACATCAGCCTGCCCGGCTCCCTCAGCGGTGCGGGCGTGCTCACGATTGAACCCGGCAGCGCCAGCCAGGGCGTGAACATCGCCGGGGCGCCGGCGACGCCGGCCCTCGATCTGACGGCGGCGGCCCTGGCGGGCATCCAGAACGGCTTCAGCCAGATCGTGATCGGCCGGGCCGATGGCACGGGCCTGGTGGCGGTGAACGGCGCCGTCGCCTTCAACGACGCCGTCACGTTCCGCTCGGGCGGACCGAGCGGGACGGTGCAGGTGAACGGCTTGCTGCAGAATCTCGTCGGCGGCGGGTTCACCTTCGTCGCGCCGGGCGGGATCACGCTCTCGGCCGGGGTCAACACGCAGTCGGGCCCCGTGGTGATGAGCGATCGGGTGATCGTCGGTGCGAGTGTGACCATCAACACGACCGTGGGCGGCGGCGCGGGCGGTGCGGTCAGTTTCGCGTCGACCGTTGACGCCGCGGGCCCGGGTGTCGACCTCACGGTCTCCGGCGGCGGGGCGCTCACGACCATCGCGGGCGCCGTCGGCGCCACCACCCCGCTCCGGGCGATCACGCTCGGCCGGGCCAGCCTCGCGGGCGGGGCCACGACGACCGGCGCCCAGACGTACGCATCGCTGCTGCTGGCGAACCCGAGCGGCTCAACGCTCAACCTCTCTGCCGCCGGGGCGGCCCCGGTGGTCATCACCGGACGGGTCGACGCCAGCGTGCTGGGCCAGCAGAGCCTGCAGATCGCAGCCGGGTCGATCACGCTGAGCGGGCCGGTTGGGGGTTTGACGGCGCTGGGCAGCTTCGCTGCGAGCGGCCCGGTCACGTTTGCCGCGGCGGGCGGCGTCTCGGCCACGAGCGCCGCAGGCGGGAGCGGCGACATCACGGCGATCGGCGTGGTGACTCTGACCGGGTCCGGCGTGGTCACCTTCACCTCCGCCGGCGGGCGAACGAGGCTGGGGACGGTCGACTCGGCCGTCTCGGGCCAGACCGGCCTGGTGGTGAACGGCGGGCTCACGCTCGGCCAGGTTGGCGTGGCGTCGCCGCTGGGCTCGGTGGCGGTCAACGGCTCGGCGATCGTCGGACCGGGCTCGGTGGTGACGCGCTCCGGCGCGGGTCAATCAGGTTCCCAGGCGTGGGCCGGGCCGGTTTCGCTCGCGGGGAGCGCCCGCTTCGAGGCCCGGGGCGCGGGCTTGAGCTTCGGCGCCGCGCTCTCGGCGGGCGCCGCGTCGCTGACGCTGCAAGCCAGCGACCTTCAGTTTTCCGGGCCGGTGACGGGTGCGGGCGCCGTCGCCATCGAGCCCGGGACGCCTTCGGGCGCGGTGCTCATCGGCGGCGCCGACGGCCCGGGCGGGGCTCTCGATCTTGCCCCGGCGACGCTGGCGAGGCTCGCGAACGGATTCTCGTCGATCACGATCGGCCGCAGCGACGGCTCGGGCGTGCTCACCGTGGCGTCGGCGACGACATTCGCCGACCCGCTCATCCTGCAGGCGCCGGTGGCCCCGGGTGCGATCCTGGTGAACGCGCCGCTGATCGGCGTCGACAACGCGACGATCACGCTCATCGGCTCGGGCTCGACGGTCGTGCTCAATGCCGACGTGCGCACCAGCGGCCAGGCGATTACGTTCAGCGATCGGGTGGTCATCGCCGCGGCGCTGGTCACGATCGATTCAACCGGCAACGGCGCGGCGCCCCTCGGGGCGGCGGTCACCTTCGGCCCCGGCTTCGCCGTCGACAGCGAAGCGGGCGAGCAGAACAGCCTGACGGTGCGGGCGGGCACGACCGGACAGACGACCTTTGGCGGCGCCGTCGGGGCCGGGGTGAACGCCCGCCTGGGCGCCCTGGCGACTGACGCCGGCGGCGTAACGCTGTTGGGCCCGCTGGTGGTCGCCGAGAACCAGTCGTACGGCGACGCGATCCAGCTTGGCGACGCTTCGACGCTGATCGGCCAGGGGATCGCCTTCGCCTCGACGATCAACGGTGCGGGCGACGGCGGGCAGTTGACGGTTCAATCGCTGGGCGGGCCAGCGAACGTGATCTTCAGCCTGGCCGTCGGCGGCGCGACGCCTCTGCAGTCGGTGCTTATCGAAGCCCAGGTGACGGCGACCATCAACGGCGGTTCCATCCGCACCAGCGGTGATCAGATCTATGAAGGCCTGGTCAGCCTCGGGGCCAACACTGTGCTCAATGGCGCGAACGTCCGTCTGCAGGGGGGCGTGCTCGGCGGCTTGCGGTCGCTCACGGTCACCGCGTCGGCCGTCACGGAGTTCGGCGGGGTGGTTCAGGCCCTCGGGAGCGTGACCACGAATGCCGGCGGCTCGACGCTCATCAGCACCGCGAGCTTCACCGCGACCACGTCCGCCGTGTTCGGTGATCAGGTGCAGATCGGCGCCCCCACCACCATCCGTGTCAGCAACGGTCCGATGACCTTCGCGGCGGGGCTGAACACCGGCGCGTTCGATACGACGCTGGTCGCTACCGAGATCGACTTCCTGGCCGCAGTGACCGGGACCGGCCGGCTCAACCTCCGCCAGGCCGACCTCGCGCAGGATGTGAACATCGCCGACACGACCGAGGCGGGCGGGCCCGGGTTGGACATCACGGCTGCGGAGCTCGATTTCTTCGGCGACGGCTTCTCGAATGTCGAGTTCGGCGACGAGGGCGGCGGCGGGACGCTCACGGTCCAGACCTATGTGTTCGCCACCGGCGTCACGTTTGTCATGGCCGGCGCCGGCGGGCAGACCCAGGTCGCCGGCGACATCGCCACCGACGGCGACGGCGACGAGATCGGCATTCGCGGCACGGGCTCGACTACGCACATCTTCGGCAACATCACCACCCGCGGGGGCGCCATCACGATCGACGACTCGATCGTGATCGAGAACCCCAGCGTCACCATCGACTCCACCGGCGCTGGCCAGCGGCCCGGGGCCCTGGTGAATGTCACGCGTCTCATCGATTCCGCGGCCCTTGAGGAGAACACGCTGATCATCCGTTCCGGCGCCGGCGTCGCCAGCCTTGCCGGCGCGATCGGCTCACGGGTGAACGGCCGCCTCGGGGCTCTCACCATCAACGCCACCGGCGGAATCAACCTCTCCGCCCCGTCGGTCCGCACGCGCGGAGCCCAGAGCTACGCCGGCCCCGTCACGCTCGGGCCGAGCGTCACCCTGACCACCATCGCGGCGCCGATCACCTTTAACGGCGCTGTCAACGGCTCGGCGAATCTCACGATCGGCGCCGGCAGCGGCGCCACGACCTTCAACGGGGGGGTCGGCGGCGCGACCGTGCTGGCCTCGCTCACGATCAACGCCGGGTCGACCCGCATCTTCAACAGCCCTGTGACAGCGCAGGTGCTGACGATCTTCGGCGGCACGGTTGAGTTCAACGCCCTGACCCGCGTCACCACGGGCCTGCTCATCTCCGGCAGCCTGGGCGGAACCGGCGAGGTGACCTTCGACCTCCCGCTGACCTGGGTCGGCGGCTCGATGGTCGGGACCGGAACAACGAACATCGGTCCCTCCGGCGCGCTGGTCATCAGCGGCGGGCCCAAGACGCTCTCCCGCCGCATCGAGAACTTCGGCGCCGTCTACTGGACCGACGGCGATCTCGACTTTGCCGGCGGCGCGTTCATCAACCACCAGGGCGGCCAGTTCTTCGCCCAGAGCGACGGCGCCTTCCGCGGCGTCAGCGGGGCCAACTCGTTCGCCAACCTGGGCGCCATTGAGCGCTCGGGTGTCGGATCGGCCTCCTTCACGGGCATGACGTTCTCCAGCCCGGGGACGATCTCGATCCTCTCCGCCGATCTGACGGTCGCGCCCTCCACCGGGCTGTTCACCCTGTCAGGCCAGGTGACGATCGCCGCCGGCTCCACCCTCATCGTGACCGGCGATTTCACCATGACGCCCACGGCCCGGCTCGATACGGCCATCGGCGGGCCGCAGCTGTTCGGGCGCGTTTCGGTGAGCGGCGTCGCCACCCTTGCCGGGACGCTCGGCGCAACGTTCGTCGACCGGTTCGATCCGCCGACAGGGAGCCGCTTCGATGTGGTCACCGGCGCCGCCGTGATCGGCCAGTTCAGCACGACGCTGCTGCCCGTGCTGCCCGGCCGGGTGGTGACGGTGCAGTACGGCCAGAACTTCGCCTCGGTGGTCGTGCTGAGCGGGACGGACTTCAACGGCGACGGCGTCGTCGATCCTGACGACCTCTCCGACTTCATCTCCGGGTTCTTCTCCCAGCCGGCCGACATTCGGACGGACTTTAACGGCGACGGCGTCGTCGACCCCGACGATCTTTCAGACTTTATCTCGGCGTTCTTCGGGTAAGCTCCGGCGTCGGGCCTCGAGGGTCATCGAGGCTGGCGAATCACGGTTCCGAGCGGCCGGCGGTGGGGCGAGGAGGCAATTCTGAACGAGGTGCCCAGCCTCCTCGCCTTGCCGCCAGCCGCTCGGAACTCCTCATGTTGGGCCTCCACCCCATTGGTCCGCCTGCTCCCGAGCCGAGCGCTGCGCGATATCCTGCGCTCATGCGACAGGTGCGGAACTTCATCGCGGGCCGGTCCGTCGACGCCGCCTCCGGGGCTCGTCTAGACCTCATCGAGCCCGCCACCGGACTCGTTCAGGGCTCGATCCCCGCCTCCGCTGCTGTGGATGTCGATGCCGCCGTGGCCGCCGCGGGCGAGGCCCTGCCGGCGTGGCGGGCCACGCCCGGCCCGGAGCGGAGCCGGCTGCTGCTTCGCCTGGCCGATGTTCTCGACGCCCGGCTTGAGGAGTTCGCCCGCATCGAGAGCTTGGATACCGGCAAGCCGCTCGCCCTGGCCCGCACGGTCGATATCCCGCGTTCCGCGGCCAACCTCCGCTTCTTCGCGACAGCGATCCTTCACCAGCAGGGCGAGTTGTTCGAGACCGAATCCCCGCCCGCCAGTCAGGCCATGGGCGGGACGGGTGTGGCGGGAGCGGGTGGGGCGGGGGCGGGTGGGGCGGGGGCGGGTGGGGGTGGAGCGGGGGGCGGCGGGCTGGCCCGCGCTGGCGGCCTCCGGGCGCTCAACTACACCCTGCGGCGTCCCCGCGGCGTCGTCGGGCTCATCTCGCCCTGGAATCTCCCGCTTTACCTGCTGACATGGAAGATCGCCCCCGCGCTCGCCTGCGGCAACACGGCTGTCTGCAAACCATCGGAGCTCACGCCCAGCTCCGCGTCGCTGCTGGCCGAGGCCGCTGTTGAAGTCGGCATCCCGCCCGGCGTCCTCAACATTGTGCATGGTCGCGGGGCCGACGCCGGGGCCGCGATCGTGCGGCATCCGGGCGTCGCGGCGATCTCCTTCACTGGCTCGACCGGCGTCGGCCGGTGGATCGGCGAGCAGGCGGGCGGCCAGCTCAAGCCGGTGTCGCTGGAGCTGGGCGGGAAGAACCCGTTCATCATCTATGACGATGCCGCGCTGCCCGAGGCCCTCGATACCGCGGTCCGGGCTGCGTTCGCCAACCAGGGTCAGATCTGCCTGTGCGGGGCCCGGCTGCTGGTGCAGCGCGGCGTCTTCGAGCACGTCCTCCGCGGGCTTGCGCTCCGGGCCGAAGCCCTGCGCGTCGGCGACCCGCTGGCGCCGGAGACTCAGCAAGGCGCCCTGATCAGCCGGGCCCACCTGAGCAAGGTCGACGGCCTGGTTCGCGCGGCGCGGGACCTGGGCGGACGCATCCACGCCGGCGGGGCGCCTGTGGACCCATCGCGGCTGCCCGAGCGGTGCCGGGGCGGTTTCTTCTACAGCCCGACGGTCATAAGCGGCCTCGACCCGGCCTGCCGCGTCGAGCAGGAAGAGATCTTCGGCCCCGTGGTCACCCTGCAGCCATTCCGGGATGAGGACGATGCGGTCAGCCTCGCCAACGGCACCAGGTATGGGCTCGCGGCGACCGTCTTCACCCAGGACCTTTCTCGGGCCCATCGCACCGCCGACCGGCTGGAGGCGGGTGTGGTGTGGGTCAACTGCTGGATGCTCCGCGACCTGCGGACGCCCTTCGGCGGGATGAAGCAGTCGGGCGTCGGGCGCGAGGGCGGGAGCGAGGCGCTCCACTTCTTCAGCGAGCCCAAGAATGTGTGCGTGCGCATCTAGATGACCCGGCCGCCCGCCGTCGGGCGAGGAGAACGACCAGTGAGCGATTCAACCGTGCATTCGCAGCGGGCCGCCGAGCCGGTGGGGGCCTATGCCCACGCCCGCAAGGCTGGCGGGCTCATCTTTGTGGCCGGCATGGGACCGCGGCGACGGGGGGTCTCGCAGATTCCCGGGGCCCGGGTTGACGGCGCCGGCGCCCTCCTCGATTATGACATCGAGGCCGAGGTCCGGGCCTGCATGGACAACGTGCGGATCGTGCTGGAGGAGGCCGGCTCCTCGTGGGACAGGATCGTCGATGTCATGGTCTTTCTGACCGACATGGAGCGCGACTTTGCGGTATACAACCGAGTTTATGCCGAGTATTTCCCCAAAGGACCGCGCCAGCCGACCCGGACGACCATCGGCGTGACGGCCCTGCCCAAGATGGGCGATACGCCGATCCACGTCGAACTGAAGGTGGTGGCCGAGGCGTGAGGGCACAGGGTGGTGGGGGGGTGAGAGGTGAGGATCGCGGGGCCTGAGGGGCCTTGGTGTGCAGGAATACCCTTCGAACGTGTCGGCGACCGGCCTTGAATCTGCGGTGGTGCTCCTTTCCGGTGGCCTTGATTCCGCCGTGACGCTGGCGATCGCGCGGGCGGAAGGGCAGGTCTGTCACGCCCTGAGCTTCGATTACGGCCAGCGCCATCGGGTTGAGCTGCTCGCCGCGGCCCGTATCGCGCGGGCCTTGGGCGCGCAGAGCCACCGGGTGGTGCGGATCGACCTCCGTGCGATCGGCGGCTCGGCCCTCACCGCTGAGATCCAGCCCCCTCGCGACCGCGATGAGGCCGCCATGGCCGCCGAGATCCCTGTTACCTATGTCCCCGCCCGCAACATGACGTTCATCAGCATCGCCGCCGGCCTGGCCGAGGTCGTCGGCGCCGGGCGCATCTACCTGGGGATCAACGCCGTCGACTACTCGGGCTATCCCGACTGCCGGGCCGGCTTTGTCGCGGCGTTCCAGCGGTGCATCGAGGAGGGCACCAAGGCCGGTGTCGAAGGCCGCGCCCCAACCCTGCATGCCCCGCTGGTCCAAATGACCAAGGCCGACATCATCCGCGAGGGCGCCCGCCTGGGCGTCGATCTCGGGGCCACCACGTCCTGCTATGACCCGCTCACCATGCCTGCCAACGCGGCGGATGTTGAGTGGCTCGCGTGCGGGCGGTGCGACGCCTGCCACCTCCGCAAGCGGGGCTTTCTGGAGGCGGGCGTCGCCGATAGCGCCCGCTACGCCCAGTGAAGCTCGACCTCCGGCATGCTGGCGACCATCCCGACGGCCATCCCAAGGGCCATCCCGAGGTGTTGCTCCCGTCGCGCGAAGGCGCCACGCTCCCGCTCGCGGAGACCTTCCTGAGCGTTCAGGGCGAAGGCCGCTGGTCCGGCGTGCCGGCGTACTTCATCCGGCTCAGCGGATGCAACCTCCGCTGCGCGTGGTGCGACACCCCGTACGCCAGCTGGGCCCCGGAGGGCGGGTCCGTCGCCGTGGCGGATCTCGTCGCACAGGCCCGGGCTTCCGGGGCCCCCGATGTCGTCCTCACCGGCGGCGAGCCGCTGCTGTTTGACGGCGTTGGGCCGCTGACGCTGGCGCTTCGCCGGGCCGGCCTCCGCATCACCATCGAGACCGCTGGAACCATCGCCCGCCCGCCGGATCGCCTCGCCTGCGACCTCATGAGCATCAGCCCGAAGCTCGCCAGCTCGACGCCCCGCGAGGGCGACCCGCGCGACCCCGGCGGAGTCTGGCGCCGCCGTCACGAGGCCGCTCGGATCAACATCCCCGCCCTGCAGGCGCTCATCGACGGATTCCCCAACCGCCAGCTCAAGTTCGTCGTCGCCAGCGATCCCGATATTCTGGAGATCGAGACCCTGCTCGCCCGCCTCCGCGGCTGGCGACCCGAGGAGATCCTCCTCATGCCCGAGGGCGTCGCCATGCCTTCCGATCTGGCCTGGGCTTGGCTGCTTTCCCGTTGCCTCCCCCGCGGCTGGAAGCCCTGCCCCCGCCTGCACATCGCGCTCTTCGGAAATGTCCGCGGCACCTGACCACCCACCCCGCCGCCACCGCTCATTCACACCGGCCACAGCTCCCCGGACGCGAGCCGCTCCTCTCGGCCGCCGATCGTGACGCGCAGCGAGCCGTCGTCCTCCATCGCGAGCACGAGCGCCTCGACCTTCTCACCGGTCGGCCGAGAGAAGTTCACCCGCTGGCCAACGCCCCACAGCCGCGCCCGGGCGCACTCCACCAGCGAGCCCCGCACGGCCCGCTGTTCCGGCCCGTCGGAGCTGAGCACTGCCGCGATCACCGCTTCAAGGGTCGAGAGCACCCGCGATTCCAGCACCGCCAGATCCACCGGGCCCTCGGCCTCCAGCAAGGTGGTGGCCCGGCCCTGGATCTCCGCGACAAGCTGCGATCGCGGGAAGTTGGCGTTGATTCCCACGCCCACCAGCAGCGCCGCCGAGGCCCCCTGCCGGGCGGACCCCGGTCCATCCGTCCCGACCGCCGCACTGGCGGCCTCGCGGCGCACGGCCTCGATCAGCACGCCGCCGACCTTGGCGTCATTCAGCATCAGATCGTTGGGCCACTTGAACCGGACCGTCGCCCCCCGGCCCGCCGCGTTCAGGGCGTCCTCCACCGCGTGGCACATGCCCGCCCCCACCAGCGGGCCCAGGATCGACGGGGCCCTTCCGCCCAGCGGTTGCACGAGCGTCAGCCACAGACCCCCGACCGGCGACCACCAGCGGCGGCCGAGTCGTCCGACGCCGCCGGTCTGGCTGCCAGCAACGAACACCGCCGGGCTTTCGCCGACGCGCCCGGCGAGAAACTCACGGCGCGCGTGCAGGCTCGTTGAATCCAGCGATTCGTACCGGTGGATGGGCACAAACCGAGGGTAGGTGTTGTTAGCCGCGTCCGGCGCCGCCGCCGGGCTCCCCGCCCTCGCCCGTCTCGCCCCCATCCTGCTCCTCCGCCCCCGGGGCGTGCCCGTTCTCAGCGTCCGCCGGCGTTCCCGGCTCCGATTGCCCGTTCGGATCGGCCAGGAACTTGAGCACCTCACGGGCGTACTCGTTCTCAGGATCGAGCCCCAGCAGCCGCTGGGCCGCCTGCCCGGCTTCATCCTCGCGCCCGAGGCGCCCGAGCGACCGTATCCGGAGCTCGTGGAGCGCCGGCTCATCGTCGTCCTCTTCCAGCATCGTCTCGACCAGCTCAAGGGCTTCCTCGTCGCGATGCAGCGAGCCCAGCACCAGCACCGTCTGGTACTGCGCTGCGGCGTCCTCGGGATCGATCTCCAGCGCCCGCCCGTAGGCAGCCAGCGCATCGTCATGCCGGTCCAGGGCCGCCAGCGCCAGCCCCACCAGCCCGTGCGACCATCCCTCATCGGCGTAGCGCCCCACGATGATGTGCGCTACCCGCAGGGCCTCCTCTTTCCGCTCGTTCTCGCGCAGGTGCTCGAACAGGTTCGACCACAGCCCGGCGTCCTCCCGGGCGCGGGCCCGGTCGCGGCCCAGAAGCTCCGGCAGGGCTCGCCCGAGCGGGTCCAGCCGGATCATCGCGTTCACGAGCGCCCACCGCCCATGCTCGTCGTCGGGGGCCCGGGTCAGCAGGTCCCGCGCGTGCCGCTCCGCCTCCGCCGGTCGATCGAGATCGAGCATCATCCGCGCGAGCGAGAACCGGGCCCAGTGATAGTCCGGATTGACTTCAAGCGATTCCAGCAGCCGCCGCTCCGCCTCCTCCTCGCGCCCCAGCAGGTGCAGCTCGATGCCCATGCTCGAGTACGCCCGCGGGTCCTCGGGCTCGAGCTCCTGGTACACCACGAAGAGCTCGAGCGCCTCCTCGTGGCGGCCCAAGTCCGAGAGCACCCGCCCAAGCTCAAGGTTCGGGCAGCTGTGCCCGCTGTCGAGCTCCATGTGCTTGCGGTACGCCGTCTCGGACTCGACGTTGCGGTCCGCCGCCGCGAGCGCCGAGGCCAGGTTGTACCAGGGCAGCGGATGGTCCGGATCCACCGCCACCGCCTGCCGGCACGCTTCGATGGCGCCCTCGATGTCGCCATGCTGGCGGAGGGCGATGCCGTAGTTGTCCCACGCCGAGCAGTTCTCCGGCTCGGCGACCGTCGCCAGCCGCATGTGCTCGAGCGACGCCGCCTCCTCCCCCTGGTCGGCGCAGACCCTCGAAAGCAGGAACTGCAGCTCCGCGTCCTCGCCGTCCAGCTCCGCCGCGCGCCCCAGCGACGCCCGGGCCGCGACGAGATCGCCCGCCAGCCACTGGCACACGCCCAGCGTCCTGAGCACGTGCGCATCGTCGGGGGCTTCCTGGGCCGCCAGGCGGAGCTGCCCCAGGCCGCCCTCCACATCGTTGCGCTGCGCCAGCGTCACCCCGAGGTTCGCCCGCGCGGGCCACGCCTTGGGGGCCAGCGAGACGGCCCGCGTGAACTGGGCTGTCGCCTCCTCGATGTCGCCACGCTCGTGGGCGATCACGCCCGCGTTGTAGGCTTCGATGTACGCATCCTTCCCGGGAAGCGGCGCGACCTCGGCGTCGATCAGGTCGAACAGTCCATGATCAAGCGCCGCATGCCCCAGCCCGGCCGAGTCGCTCACGGCGGTGCAATGCCGCGGCCTGAACGGACGCCGCTTGGGAAGCTGCCCGTCGGGTGAGTTTGCTCGCACGGGGTCGGAGGGTGGGGGGGGTGGGGGGGGCGCCGTCACTGCGAACGCTAGGCCGATCAGGTCCCTGTGCGAACCGGTTCAGCCAGCAGCCGCCAACGCGAAACCAGCGAACCCCGTTCAGGGTTCGCCGGTCGTGCCCGTCTTCGTGGGTGCTCATTCAATCAGCTTCGCCGCGGGCGCGACCAGCCGATGGACCATTCACTGGGGCAGCCAGGCCCGCAGCATGTCTTCGGTGATCGTCATCGTCCGCCCCGGAACCACCAGGCGGTCCTTGCCCATCGCCGCCGGATCGATCGGATCGTTGAGGAAGTCAATCCGCAGCGTGCCCCCGGCGGTCCCGACGTTCGAGATCTCGACCCACTCCACGCCCAGCCCGGGCGCGTAGCTGATGCGGACCGCTGAGGCTTGACCATCGGCCGGGGCCTCGCCGTTCTCCGCCAGGGTGTGCAGGATCAGAACGTACCGCCCGTCGGCCTGGGGCTGCAGCTCCGACCCTTGGGCCCCGTCGCGGAGCAGCCGGCCGACCTCCTCAAGCTCCTGCTGGCTCGCCTGTCCGGTAAGCAGACGACGCAGTGCGGGCGGCGCTTCCGCGCCTTCGTGCCGCACCTGCATGCCGCCGAACTGAATTTCGATCGGGGGAGCGTCGTCGCCTCCGCCCTCCGCGGCGACCACCGCCACACCAGCGTCCGCAGCGTCGTCGGCGTCGGCCTGCAGCTCCAGTTGCCGGAGCAGCCGCCCCGGCGCCCCGGCCCCGAAGTCGACGATCAGCCCGCTCCGCATGAAGTTGGCCAGCATCGCCGCCGTCGGGTTGCCCTCAACCAGCTCCGCCGGAATCTCGTTGGAGTTAACGAAGAGCCAGCTCGAAGCTTCCGCCAGGGCGCCCTCGACGTGCAGGGTCAGCCCCGGGACCGGCGCCTGTTGGCCGAGCCGGACGTCGAGGTTGGCGAACGCCGCTTCGATCGCGGGTTCGATGTTCTGGTTGCCGTCCAGGATCGACTCAATGTTCAGCGGCCGCTGGAAACGCACCGCGACCTGTCCTTCCACCGTGCTGCCGTCGGCTTCGATGCCCGTCAGCGTGACGCGCACCCCGCCCACGCTCGACCGCCGCAAGCTGTCGAGGATCGTCGCGGCGTTCACCTGGCTGCTGCGTCCGGTCGTCAAGAGAATCGCCGAGCCCGCCGCGAGCACCGCCGCGGCGCCCGACAGCGCCGCCAGCCAGCGCCGCCGACGGGGGAGCCGCCGAGCCATCGGCGCGGCCTCGCGCCGCCCGGGGTTGGGGTAAGCCCCGCCTGAGGTCGACTTCCACCCGGAGATCCGGTCGGCGCCGGGTTCCTCCGCGAGTGTCAGCAGGCCGCCGAGCGCCTTCAGATTGGCATGCAGGTGCTCGTCCTGCGGGTGGGGGTTCGCCGGGTCGATCGACGCGGGGTGAGCGGGGACTTGAGCAGCGCCGGGCTGGTCTTGGCCGGGCTGAAGCGGTCGTGTATCGATGTGGCTGTTCATGGGAGTGCTCCGAGTGTCAGGCGGCCATTGGGCCTTCGTACCTTGGGTGCGGATTGATGGGAACGCAGATGGGTTGTGCAAAGCAGACTGCGAATCAAACGAGCTCGTCCGATCGAACCGACTCGAGCACCCGCGCCGTCGCGCGGGTGAGATGTTCAGAGAGTGGGCCGGGGGTGGTGGGGGGTGGTGGGGTGGATGGTGGGTGGGCTAGGCGGGGCCTGTGTCCGCCCGGCGGGCGATCAGCATCTCGCGAAGCCCCTGCCTGGCGCGGTAGAGCCGACCTTCCACCGCCCGCTCGCTTACGCCAAGGCGCCCGGCCAGCGTCGCCAGCGGCCGCCCGCCGAAGTAGTGGTCGATCAGCAGGTCCTGCTGGTCGCTCGCCAGCTCGGTCAGCGCCAGCAGCAGTTGATCACGGGCCTCGTCGCGGGTGAGCTGGTCGAGCGCCGGCGCCGGCTGCACCAGCAGCTCCGCGAGTTCCGCCGCCAGCGCGGGGTTGGCCCGCGCTCCGGCTCGCCCGGTCGTCCGCCAGTGTGTCGCGATCAGGTTCCGCGCGACGCCGCGAAGCCAGGTGTCCAGCTCGTGCTCCGGCACCTCGTGGCCGCCGCCAGCGCCGCGAGCCAGACCTGCTGCATGATGTCGTCGACCGGCCCGCCCCCGGCCCGCACCGCGACGAACCGCGCCAGCGACCGGGCCGAGTGGTCAAACGCCCGCTCGATCCGCTGGCGGGCGCTCCCGCTCAGCGGTGCAGCGGCCGATCCGCCGCCGGGCTCGTGGGCCCCGTGCCGCCGGGCTCCGTCGGCGGCGGGCGCCACGCCCGATAAGGCCAGTCCGGCCCCGGCGGGCCCCGCGTCCTTGGCTTGCCGGGGCGCCTCACGCACCAGGCTGGAATCGTTGAGCGGGATTGAGCTGGCGGCGTTCATGGTGGGGTCCTCTTCGAGAGCAGACACCACCAGAATCGCTCACGCCCGCGCGACCCCACGCGATTTTCTTTTCCAACGCTCGCTCTCCGAGCAGCACCCGAACGGGCTGGTCGCCCCGCGCCTCGGGGTGGTTACTTCAGCTCGCGGATCTTCACGTTGCGGAACGAGACCTCGTCCCCGTGGTCCTGCAGCGCGATCCGTCCCTTGGCCCGCTTGGCATAGTCCGGCATACCCGGCCACTTGCTGGCCCCGTGCGCGGCCTTGAACTCCTCGCTCCACAGCACCGTTTCCACCACCTTGAAGCCGTTCAGCCAGTGCTCGATGCGGTCGCCCTTGGCCACCACCTTGGCGGTGTTCCACTCACCGGCCGGGCGCGAGACATCGAACGCGCACGCATAGATGTCATACAGCGTTCCCGCCCGGGTCTTGGGCTTCTTGCCATCGGCGTGGTTGGCGTCGTCGAGAATCTGCATCTCCGGCCCGGTCTCCCACGGGTAGGTCTTGTCCTCGGCGCAGCGGTACATCACCCCGCTGTTGCCGCCCTTCTCCACCCGCCAGTCGCACTGAAACTCAAAGTCGCTGAACTCCTCCGTCGTGCAGAGGTCGCCGCCGCCGCCCTGCCGGGCGTGCGTCAGCGTCCCATCCTTCACGATCCAGCCCTTTTGCGGAAACGCCGGCTGCTTGAAGCCCTTCCAGTTGCCGGTCGTCTTCCCGTCAAAGAGCAGCCGCCACCCCGCCGCCTTCTCGCCCTCGGTGAGCTCGTTGTGCTTGCGCACATCGCCCCAGGTCGCCGGCAACGTCACCTCGCCCGTCGCCGCCCATTCACCCGCCCGCGTGATCATCGCCCGGAACGCCGGGTTGATGATCGAGACCTTGGTCTCCTCAGCATCCTTCCACACGTGCCCCAGCGGCGTCGCGAACACCCGCCCCTTGCCGAACTCAAGCGTGATCGCCATCGGCTCGTTCTCGCCGGTCCCGCCGATCTCCCTGGCGTCAAAGGCCTGGGCCAGCAGCCGGTAGTTCGCCTTCTGGGTGTTGGTGAGCTTGTGGTACAGCTCATCAGTGGTCGCAAAGTCGCTCAGCCCGCTCGTCACCGGATGCTGCTTGTCGGTCACCTTCACCGTGAACTCATGGAACTTCCCGTGCCCCGCCCCCTCCCGCCACATGAGTCCCAGCATCTGCTCATACTCAGCCCATCCCTTGAAGGCGTTGTTGGCCGAGTGGATCGCCAGCACCCCCGCGCCCCCGCGCACCGCCGCCACGAAGTTCTTCTCCGCCGCGCCGCCCGGCTCGCTCCAGCGCTTGGGCCCGGAGTAGTCGTTGTAGTCAAGCACGAAAAGCTGATACGACGAGATCGCCGCCGCGTCGGCCAGGGTCTTGTCAGGCGTATCGGTGACGTCCACCACGAACCGGCCCGTCGCCTCGAGCGTGTCTTTGTGCAGGCGGCTGGTGTACGCCCAGTTGTGGTTGTTGTACCCCGTGATCAGCAGCGTCTTGATCGGCGCCCCCGCAGCTTCGCCGCGCGGCGCCGGCGTCTCGCCCGCCTGCGACTTCGCCACGATCATCATGCACGTCAAACCAGCCAGGACGACCATGGATGCGGTGTTCATGGCCTCATGCTAGCCGAAACCAGCCGGTTCAGGCCGGCGGGGCCGGCGGGGGCGGGGAGGTCGGGGGGGTCGGGGCGCCGTCCGCGCCGCGCACCGCGCCCGGCCCGTCCACAGCCCCAGGCCCGCGTCCCTCCCATTCTCGCCCGCACTCCGGACAAGGCCACCCCCGCGGCGTCCCCGTCAGGTCATACCCGCACCCCAGGCAGGTCCCCCGCCCGGGCGACGGGCACGCCCGGGCCCAGGCCGCCAGCCCCAGCCCCGCCGGCAACAGCCACGCCGCCGCGGTCGCAACGTGGATCACCAGCGACCCCTCCGGCCGGGCGTCGTCCACCCACGGGCTCGCCGACCTGCCCGCGAGCAGCCCGATTGAGACGTTCGCCGCTGTGGCCAGAATCGCTCCCGCTCCGAAAAGCACCGCCGGCGCCGGCGAGCGAAGCTGGCGCGCCGTCCACAGGCCCACCGCCGCCGCCGGAACCACCACGACCGTCGTGATCGCCGCGGCCGCCCCGGTGAACGACCCCAGCGGGGGCGTCAGAAACACCAGCAGGAGATAAAGCGGGTAGAGCACCGACAGCATGAACGGAACGTGCACCACCTGTCTGGCCTGGCGCGGGTCGCTCAGCCGCCAGCGCCGCTGGGCCGCCCGCACCAGGCACAGCGCCTGGGCCAGCCCGATCAGCACCGCCGTGGCCCCCGGGATCACCCACCCCGCCAGATCGATTCCGTGCATCCGCTCGATCCCCCCCCGGCCCCCCCCGCCCCGCCGCCCCCCGGCCCTGGGCCGGTTGGTCCGCAGTTCGAGCCGCTCGCCTCGCTCAGGCCCTCGCCATCTCGGTCCGGATCTTCTCAAGCAACGCCTTGGTCGCGCGGATCCCATCCGGCTCGGAGAGCTTCTTCCCCTCGTACTCGATCCCCAGCCGCCCGCGATACCCCGCGTCCACAACGATCTTCATCAGCTTGCGGTAGTCGAACGGGCCGTGGTCGCCGGTCGCGGGGTCAAAGTCCCACGACTTGGCGCTCACCGCCTTGGCATACGGCATCATCTCCGTCACGCCCTTGTACCGGTCGTACTCGGTGAAGTTCCCGAAGTCCGGCAGCGTGCCCACCCGCGGGTGCGCCGTGAGCTTCATCACGCCCACCAGCCAGTCGCCGTGCGACGAGAGCCCGCCGTGGTTCTCGACGATCACGTTGATCCCCATCGGGTCGGCCGCCTCGCACAACTGGCGGAGCCCGTCGGCCGCGAGCTTCTGCTGCTCCTCGAACGAGCCCGAACTCTGCGCGTTCACGCGGATGCTGTGGCACCCCAGCTGAGCCGCGGCCTCGACCCACTTGCGGTGGTTCTCGACCGTCTTCTTCCGGGCCGCCTCCGCAGGGTCGCCGATCGCCCCTTCCCCGTCGCACATGATGAGCACGCTGGTCACGCCGAGGTCGGCGCACCGCTTCTTGAGTTCGCCCACGTAGGCCGAGTCGCCCTTCTTCTCGAAGAACACGTTGACGTACTCCACCGCATCGATCCCGTAGTCCTGCTTGGCGGCCTTGGGGAAGTCCAGGTGCGCGAGCTTCTTCTCAAAGAGCGCGTTGTGCAGCGACCACTGCGCCAGCGAGATCGTAAATAGCGGCTTGGCGCCATCCGCCTTGGCCTTGTCCGGCTTCGGCTGAGCGCCGGCGGCGGGCCGTTCCGCGGCGCGGCTCAGGGTTGATCCCCCCGCCAGCGCCGCGCCCGCCGCCGCCGCGGCGAGCAGGAACTCGCGCCGCGAGGGCTTCGCCCAGGGGACCGACTCAGCCTGATGGTTCTGACCGCTCATGGTTCTAGCCCTTTTTGACATACTCAATCGACGCGACCGTCAGATCGTCGGCGAGCGCCTCGCTCCCCGCGTGCCGCTGCACCGCCTTGACGATCATGTGCACATCCTGATCGGCGTTCTCCGCCAGGGCCAGGGTCGAGAGGATCCGCGACAGGCCGAAGGCGCTGTCAGCCTCACTCGCCCCCGACCGCCTGGCCCCCGCCGGCGCCGCCGAGGGCTGCTCCACCACGCCGTCGCTGTACAGCACCACCCGGGCCCCCGGCCGCAGCACCAGGCTGTCGGAGGCGTACACCGCCTCTTCCAGCACCCGCAGCGGCATCCCCTTGGCCCGCGGATCGACCTCGCCCGGCGCCTCCCCCGGCTGCCGAATCAGGCAGTAGCCGTGCCCGGCGTCGCAGAACCGCAGCACGCCCGTGGTGACGTCCAGGACGCCGACCCACAGGGAGACGAACTTGCCCTCGGGCGCGTGCGACATCAGGTGCTGGTTCACCTCGTGCACCGCCATCGCCGGGTCCTCGTGCCAGCGCAGGGCCGCGTTCAGATAGGACTGCGTCGTCGCCATCAAGATCGCCGCGGGGACGCCCTTCCCGGCCACATCGCCGATGAAGAACGCCACCCGGCGCGCATCCAGCCGGATGATGTCGAACAGGTCGCCGGCGACGAAGCGGCCCGGCCGCAGCTCCATCGCGTACGCCACCTCCCCCAGGTTCCCCGCCGGCGAGGGCAGGATCTGCCGCTGGATCTGCATCGCCGCTTCCATCTGCTCCGCCAGCCGCAGCCGCTCTACCACCAGGCGCGTCCGCTGCATGTTGGCGATCGAGAGCGAGCTCATCTCCGCAATCGCCTGGCAGAACGCACCCGCATCCTCGTGCACCGGCCGCTCCTCGCGCCGCGCATCGAGGTAGAAGCACAGCGCCACAGCGCCATCAAGAAAGACCGGCGCCGCCATCGCCGTCGTCAGCCCCGCGCTCATGATGCTCATCGCCGGCTGCGCCAGCTCGTCAAACCGCAGCTGCACCGTCTGCCCCGCGCACGCCGCCGCCACCAGCGACCGGCTGAACTGGAACGTCGGCGAAGCCCCGCTCGCCGCCCGCTGCGCCAGCACTTCCAGCGTCCCCACCCCTCCACCGCCCACCGCGCCAGCCCCACCACCCCCACCCCCACCCCCACCCCCAGCCCCCGCCGCCGGCCGGATGATCGCCACCCGGGGGTAGCCCGTGCCCTCCATCAGAGCCTCAACCAGACACTCGGCCAGTTGCCGCTCATCCACCGCCGTCTGGATCAGCTTGGCGCACTGGATCAGCAGCTCCAGCCGGCGCCGATCGATCGCGCTGCGGTCCAGCTGCGTCACCGTCACCAGTTGACCCGCCGCGGGCCGGTCGTCAATGGTGGTCATTCCCAGCGCCGCCCCGTCGGTCCGGTGCACCCGGAAGACCCACGGCCCCAGGCGGATGCTGTCCCCCGGGCGGATCGGGTGCGGCGCGTTGTGGGCCAGTTGCGTGTTGTTGACGAACGTCCCGTGCCGGCTCCCGACATCGGTGATGTGCCAGACTACACCACCGCCGCCGCTCGCGTTGACCCCGCCCCCCCCCGCCCCCATCCCGCTCACGCTCGAAAACGTGCAGTGCTTCCGCGAAACCGTCTTCTCCGATTCGGGGAGCTGCACATCGCACTCCGGCAGCCGCCCCAGCGTGACCGTCTCGCCCGGCCTGAGCTCAATCGGGCTCAGCGGCGGGCCCAACACCGTCTCGAGCAGCAGCGTGCCCCCGCCTGCCTGGGCCTGCCCGTACACCAGCCCGCTTGACTCCGGCCTCGCCGCCGGCTTGCCCGCGATCACGCCAGCCGACAGCGCCACCGGCCCGCCATCGGCGGGCGTCTGCAGGTTTCGATGGGGGCCCGCTGGAATCACCGCTCCATGATACCGGAACTGGCCTCCCGGCGGTTCGCCGTTCACCTCCCTCGAACCGGAATCCGCCCCCCGCGCCCCTCCGCCGCCGGATCAGCGATCGGCCCGGCGCGCCCGCTGCGCCGAATCGTTCAATGCTCGCTCCAGTTCGCCCAGCAGCCCCGCGTCGCCGGTTCCGCTCGTTGCCGGGGTCGTCCCGCCGAACCGCGCCAGATAGAACCTCGTCGCCAGCCGCTCCGCCAGTTCGCCCACCCGCGAATCGCCCATGCCCCCACGTGCCAGCGCCCGGGCGTGCCGCAGCGGCGGCGTGTGCTCGGGCTTGGCCAGCCCCGCCCGGCGCAGCGCCAGCAGCATCCGGCGATACTCGCGCGACGCCGCGTCGTCGCCGCCCGCGGCGGGTCCGAATCGCCTCGCCTCCCGCGCCGCCCGGGCCCGCTCCAGACCGCTCCGGATCGCCAACACCAAACCGACCCCCGCCGCCGCCAGCAGCCCCAGTTGCAGCGCCAGGGCCATCATCCGGCCCCCCCGCGACGAAGCGTCAAACCCCGGGATGAGCTTGCCCAGCTGCGCCGACCAGCGCGACAGCGTCGCGCCGATCGAGCGCCAGCGCTGCTGGCTCTGCGCGGCCGCCTCGCTCAGGTCGATCCGCCGGCTCGGGTCAAAGGCCACCACGTTGTTGATCCAGCGGAACTCAAGCGCCTCGTACGCCTGCCGGATCCACGCCAGCACCCCGCGTGACGACCGCTGGGCCGCGCTCAGGCTTCCCGCAGGCGTGGGGTCGAAGGTCTCCCATCGGTCGGGCCTGATTCGCGCCTCCACCCACGCGTGCGCGTCGGCCTTGCGCACCACATACGCCCCGGAGATCGCGTTGTACTCTCCCGCCGCGTAGCCCGTCACGATCCGCGCCGGCACCTCCAGCGTCCGCAGGATCGAGACCATCGCCGCCGCGAAGTACTCGCAGTGCCCGCGCTGTGTCCGCAGCAGGAACACCTCGATCGGGTCCTCATCATCCTGCGGCGCCACCTGGTTCAAGTCGTAGGTGAACCCCCGCAGATGATTCTGGACGTGGGCCACGAGCCGGCGCGTCTGCGAAGGCTCCCGCTCGCCGCCCACGGGCGAGATCCCAACCTCCTCCGCCAGCTTCCGGGCGTAGTCCGCGACCGCCGGCGCCACCTGCAGCGGCGCCTGCGGCTCCGGAGCGTCCCCGCCCAGGTAGTTGGGGATCGACACCACCGTATAGGCGTATCGCCCCCCGCCCCGCACGCGGTGGATCGTCAGGTCGCTCTCCGACACCGCCACCTGCGAGTCCTCCAGCGAGACCGTCGCGGGGCGCCACATCGCAAAGAGCGGCGAAGCGTTCTCCCTCCCATAGCGGACGCTGATCTCCTGCACCAGCCGGGGCGATGCCGGGTCGAGCTTTCCCAGCACGACCTTCCCGCCGATCCCGGGCGACTTGAGGATCGTCAGCCCACGGTCCTGCCGGGTCGGATCGGCGCCCACGCTGCTCAGCCATTGCCGGCCCTGGTAGACGTCCAGCACCGCTCCGCGCAGGTACACCGTCTCGCTCCGCCCCGCCAGCACGTTGCCCTGCTCGTCCTTCAGCACCAGGTCCATCACCGGCTCTTCGGATGTCGAGATCGAACCGCTCTGACCGAGCTCGATCTTGTCGCGGAACTCCGTCTCCGCCCCCACCCGCACCTCGCCCAGCGACCCCAAAACCTGGTTGTTGAGGGTCCGCGGCATCAGCACGAAGCCCGTCACGCTCAGCCCCGCCGTCGCCACCACCGCAAACACCACCGTCATGAGCAGCTCACGCGCCCCTCGGGCCGTGCCGATGAGCGGCATCGCCCCAGCGACGGCCAGCATGCTCCCCTCCGGCGTAGGCGCCCCAGCCTGACGCGCCCCCGGCCCACCCTCGGCCGCCAACCTGGCGACATCGAACCTCTGCTCCGCCGAGCGCCGCACCCCGGCGTACAGCTGATAGCTCATCGCCGCGACGATCATCAGCGGGATATACAGCAGGAGCATCAGCCCCAGCAGGAAGGCGTTGCTCTCCAGCACCGCCCCGATCATCACGAAGATCCCCAGCCCGAGCAACTGCGCATCATCCCGCGCCCGCCCGCGATCAAACATCTTGATCAGCAGGATGTACACCAGAAAATCCGTCATCTCCGCCACCCGCGGCGCCCCCACCATCGCCACCTGAAACCCCACGTTCACCGTCGCCCCGACCACCAGCAGGTTGATCGACAGCCTGGGCAGGCTGCGCGGCATGCCGCCCCGCATCAGCAGCGCCGACGCCGCCGACGCCAGCACCGTCATCAGCGCCAGCAGCGGCCGCCCCTCTGCCGTGCAATAGCCCAGCACCGCCAGCAGCGAGGCCGTCCACGTCAGCCACGAAAACGCCCGGAAGGAGGTCACCCTCGCCCTCCCGCCTCGGGCCGCCCATCCCGCCCCGCTCTCACGACCACCCAGGCGCCCCCGGCTCGCCCGCCGCCATCGAGGGCCGCGGGCGTCTCGCTCCCCGCCGGCGCCGCGCCGCCGAAGGGCGGCAGCAGCGCTAGATCGTTGAGCAGCCGCGCCACATGCCACCGCCCCCCCCGCGCCTCCGCAGCCCGGCGGGCCTCGGCCTCACCCGCCAGCCTGACGCACAGCCCCACCAGCGAGCCCGCCTCCGACGCGCGCACCACCTCGCCCGCCGCGGCGCTGATCGCCTGCTCATACTCCTGTTCCGACGCCGCTGGCGCGAGGTCGAGCACCACCGTCAGCCGGCGCGGCCGATTGGCCGTGGCCTGCCTCACCAGCAGGTCGGCCCCGCCCTGCACCGCCGGGCTGGCGCTCAGCCGGGCCGAAGCCCGCCAGGAGATCAGCCGCGGGCTGTCGCCAGGGTGATACTCCCGCAGCGCGAAGAACTGATCCCCGTCCCCCATCCGCCGATCGATCCCGTCCGGGGCCGTGCCGCCGCCAGCCGTGGTCGCCTCCGCCGTCGCCACCCCGGGGCGAGGCCGCACCACCAGCTCGGCCGGCTGGGCAAACCGTACCGATTTTCGAACGATTCCGAACGGGAATTCGCTCTCAACAATAACTTCCTCAAGGGCCACGCCGCCGCGGGCCCGCGCCACCGCGTGGGCCTCCACCGTCACCGCTCGGCCGGCCCCGACATGCGGGGCGAAGGCCGTCAGCTCCCGGTCAAGCCGGCCCCGGGCCGCGCCAGCGGGGGTGCGCCGGGCCGCCAGCAGCGGCGGCTCCGCGAGGTTGAGGAGCGCGGGCGACTCCTTGATCGTGAGTGCAAAGGTCGGAATCAACCGGTTGGCGTTCGACACGCGATACCGCACCACCACCGGCCCGTCCACGGTCGCGTCGGTCAGCGGCTCGCGCTCCACCCGCACACCCATGAGCATCGCCCCGCTGATCACCCCCGAGACCAGAATCAGCGACAGCGACAGCGCAAACAGCAGGAAAAGCAGGTTGTTGTTGCTGTTGAACGCGCCGATTGACAGCAGCAGGGCCACAAAGCAGTACAGCAGCATGGCGCTGTGCACGTGGTAGCGCCGCTTGATCCGCCCGCCCCCCCCGCTGCCTTTAGGCGGGCCCGGCTCGGGTCCTGGCGTGCGTACGTCGGGTTGCGTCGGTCGGGTGGTCAACTGGTTTGCCGGCAAGTAATGGGGGCGGTGGCGGCGCCAGCGCCGTCACCTCATGGTTCGCACGCCGGGCTTGATGAGTTCGCCCCGCCCGCCGGCGCGCCGCATCGGCCCTCGGCGGGCGCGTCACGGCGCCCTCACGCCTTCCACTTGATGTTGCACCCCATGCTGGCCCGCTGCTCCGCTTTGACGGGCTTGCCCGCCAGCACCGCGTCGATCGCCGCTCGCAGGTCGGCCCCGGTCACGGGGATCTCCTTCCCGTCGAGATACTTGCTTGGCCGGCTGTCGTCAAGCTGCCCGCGGTACACCAGCCGTCGCTGGGCGTCGAACAGGAAGAAATCCGGCGTGCACGCCGCGCTGTACGCCCGGGCCACCGCTTGGGTTTCGTCGTAGAGGTAGGGGAAGCTGTACCCTGCGGCCCGGGCCTCCTCAGCCATTTTCACCGGACTGTCGTCGGGATAGGCCTGGGCGTCGTTGCTGCTGATCGCGACCATCGCCACGCCCTTGCCCGGAGCCCCGCCCTGGTAATCCCGCCCCAGCCGCGCCAGCTCGGCCCGGACGTGCTTGACAAACGGGCAGTGGTTGCAGATGAACATGACGAGCAGCGCCGGGGCGCCCGCGAAATCATCCAGCGTCATCGCCTTGCCGCTCACCACATCGGGCAGGCTGAACGCCGGCGCGACCGTGCCCAGCGGGATCATCGTCGAGAGGGTTCGGGCCATGCCGGCACTATACCGCGGCGAACCAGCGGCCCAAAAAAGAAAAATCCCAGCGGCGAACGGTCATTTCGTCGCTGGGTCGAGGGCCGACAAAAACCCTCTTGAGCTCTCTCTCCCCCGTTCCTTCCTCCCACGTCCAGACGAACCTGGAAGCGGGCTCCGTTGCATTGGGAAGTCTGCGGGGCCGCGGGGGGAAAACCCCTCGCGCGAGCTTGAGCCAAAAATAGCCCGTCCAAAGCACGTTTCAAGCGATTTCGGAACGAGATCCCCCGATTGGCGCAATCTCCGCGCCGCCCCGCCCCAATCAGGCGGGTGATCCGTCTTGCCTCGGCCCTGGTCCAAGCTCGGACCAACGCCCACCTACCCGATCCGGAAGCCACCCGTCCGGCAGAACCCGATGAACCGGATCAGCCGAGCCTTGTTCGAGCCGCTGAAGTACTCATAGGGGTTGAACTTCACGAACGGGCTGAGGTACTTGATCGGGTCGCGCCCGGGCAGGTCGATCCGCGAGACCACCTTGTGCCCCAGCGCATCATGGTCAGGAATGTCGGGGAGCGACGCCTCCAGGGCCGCCGCGAGCGCCGCCGCGTCGTCCCCGGTCACCGTCTGCCCGCGCCGGGTCCAGTAGTTCTTGGGGTTCCAGAGCCTGGGCGTCTCCCCATCGGCGGCGACGCCGGTCCACCCGACCGGCTCCTCGGTCCCCGCCGCCCGCCATCCGTGGTCGGTGGCCAGGCGTAGGACCATCGCCCACGAGGCGTTGTTGACCCGCATGGATCCGTCGCTGCCGTGCAATCGCCGCATGACCGATCCTAGCCCCGGGGCCCTTCAGCCCCGACGCCAACACCGATACCGGGCTGATTCCGCGCCGACCCGCCGACTCAGTCGTTGGGATTCCGCTGCAGCTTCGCCAGCAGGAAGCCCACCGCGATGATCACCAGGCCCGCGGCACAGGAGGTCAGCACGAACAGGAAGAAGAAGTCCGCCTGCCCGCCGAAGTTCCAGGGCAGCTTCACCTCGCCCTCGATGATCGGGTCGACCAGCGCCCCCACCTTGCCCGCCATCAGGCCCGCGATGAACGACGAGATGAACCAGATCCCCATGAGGCTCGACATGTGCTGCTTGGGCGCCGTCTTGGCCACATAGCTCAGGCCCGTCGGCGACAGGATGATCTCACCCACCGTGTGCAGGAAGTAGCACCCGCAGATGTAGATCATGCTGACCTTCGACACCCCCGCGTTGAGCTGCAGCGCCGCCAGCATCATCACGACATAACCCAGCCCGACCAGCACCAGCCCGGCCCCGATCTTGAACGGCTGGGCGATCGACTTGCCCCGCCGCGCCAGGCCCGCCCACAGCACGCCGAAGATCGGCGCCAGCAGGATGATCAGCAGCGGGTTGACCGACTGGAAGTACGGCGTGGGCACCTCAACCGAGCCCAGGCGCCGGTCGGTCAGTTCGTCGGTGAAGGTGTTCAGCGACGAACCCGCCTGCTCGAACGCCAGCCAGAAGAACGCATTGAACAGCATGTAAATGAAGATCGTCGCCACCGGACCCCGGTCCCCGGGCAGTTGCCGCACGACCATGCTCACCGCGTACGCCACCGAGGCGACCACCAGCGTCCAGAAGACCAGCGGCAGGCTCACGAACTCATCGAACTTCCCCAGCACGCCCTGGTGGAAGAGCACCGCGATCACCCCCGCGCCCGCCATCCCCGCAGGCACGAACATCCAGGCCTTCCCAGTGTGCCCGGAGCTTGTCTCACCGATCCCTGACAGGAACATCGGCTTCCCGAGCAGGTACATCACCAGGCCCGCGATCATGCCCACCGCCGCGGCGCCGAAGCCGTAGTGCCAGCCGTACTGGCTCGCCAGATACCCGCACACCAGGTTGCACGAGAACGCCCCGAGGTTGATGCCCATATAGAAGATGCTGAAGGCCGACTCGCGTCGCGGGTCGCCCTGCGGATACAGCTCGCCCACCATCACCGACACCGACGGCTTGAAGTGCCCTGTGCCGATGGTGATGAGGGCCAGCCCGAAGACGAACACCGACATCCCCATGTCGTTGAGCGGCATATCGCCGAATCCCGACACGCCCAGGGCCAGGTGCCCGAATGTGATCAGCAGGGCCCCGACCACCATCGAGCGGTGCGTGCCGATCAGCCGATCGGCGATGAGCCCCCCCAGAATCGGCAGCAGGTACGCCATGCCCGTATACCAGCCGTAGAGCGTGTTCGCCTCGGCCTTGAGCCACGATCGGCCGCTGTCCACGCGGTTGTAGTCGATCGTCACGATGTAGGGCTTGGCGTCCGCTCCGCGGTCCGCATCGGGCTTGATCGTTGTCGAGATCACGCTCGTCGAGTCGTTGACCTTGAAGTACAGCTTGTACGCCGGGTTGCCCCCCTCCGCCTTCTTGGGGTCCTGCGCGATCTCCTCGGCCGAATAAGGCCGCTTGAACCGCATCACCAGCTTGATCGGCGTGCCGCTCGGGTTGGTCACCCGGTAGCGGATCGCTTCGCCCGCCGCCCGTTCGCCCTGCTTGGCGGCCATCACCGCCCCGGTCAGCCCGGCGCCCGTCGGCGTATACACGTCCGCCGTCTTCTGGACCCGCTCAAACTGCAGCAGCGAGACGTCGTTGGCCAGTTTCTCGCCCTCGCCCGGGGCCTTCCCTTCGCCCACCACCACCGTCAGGGGCATCTCCAGCAGCACCTTCCGGGCCGCGGCGCTCGGGTTCGCTTCCTTCTGCTGCTTGGTCAACTCCGCCGTCTGCTCGATCTCCAGCGTGTTGGTGTACGAGCCCGACGGCAACTGGTGCGCCGCCAGCGCCGCCGTGAGGTACAGCACCAGCAGCCCGCGCATCCCGTAGTACGAGAAACGCTCCCACATCTCCACCAGGAACAGCAGGAACAACCCCGGCGGATGCCCCAGAACCGTGCGACCGCCCCCCACACCACCCCCCGCACCGCCCGCCCCCCCGCCCGTCCCAGTGCTGACTGTCATGCTCATCCGGAAGTCTCCCGGCAGTCCCGCCCAGCCGGGCCGCCCTTGATCGGCCCGGAGAATAGCCGATTGGGCCCCTCTCCGCATCAGCCCTCCCCCGCGCGCGGGTACGCTGCTCCCCGTGCTGCTCCTCGCCTGTCAGGCCATGGCCACCCGCTTCGAGCTCGTCCTCGCCGGCGACGACCCCGTCCGCCTCCGCGCCGCCGGCGAAGCCGCCCTCGACGAAATCCGCTACTGGCACGATCGCCTGAGCTTCTTTGAACCCGCCAGCTTCGTCTCCCACATCAACGCCCGCGCCTGCGCCCAGCCGGTGGTCTGCGACCCCGACTTCTTCAGTCTGCTGGCCCTCTGCCAGGCGGTCTGGACGGCCTCGGGAGGGGCCTTTGATCCCGCCATCGCGGGACTGATGCGAGCCGCCGGCTTCCGTGATGCGCCCCGCGATCCGGAGGCCCTCACTCGCCTCGCCGCCGCGGGGGGGTTTGCCCAGGTTCAGCTCGACCACGGCCTGCGCACCATCCGCTTCCTGCACCCCTCGGTCGCCCTCGACTTCGGCGCTGTCGGCAAGGGCTTCGCCCTCGATCGCGCCGCCGCCGTGCTCCGCGAGTCGGGCGTCGCCTGCTTCTTCCTCCATGGCGGCGCCAGCAGCGTTATCGCCGGCACGCCCCCGCCGCCCCCTCCGTCCCCGCCTCCCCCGTCCCCCCCGGCCAGCGCCCCAGGTTGGCCCGTCGCCCTCACCGATGCCCCCTCAGCCCCCGTCGTTCACCTTGCCGACGCCGCCCTGGGCGTCTCGCGCCCCTCGGGCCGCACCATCGCGGCCAGCGAGCCCGGCGGCCCCAGCGGCCCTGCCCTTGGCCACGTGCTCGACCCGCGCACCGGCGCCTCCGCCAGCGGGCTCGCCGTCGCTGCGGTCCTCGGCCCGAGCGCCGCGCTGTGCGATGCCTGGTCGACCGCGCTTCTGGTGCTCACATCGCCGCCACCCCCGCCCGCCCTGCCGGTTGAATACTCGTGCATCACCGCCGCGCCTGACCCGGATCACGATGGACGATTCACCTGGCGGACGGCCGGTCCGCAATCGAGTACGCTTTTCCACGCGCCGGAATCACCCGGCGCCCCCGGCACACCCGGCACACCCGGCGCAACCGGCTAAAGCAAGAGGGCCCTTGAACATGACCGACATCGATCGCCGTTCCTTCCTCGCCGCCGCCGGCGGGCTCGCCGCTGTCTCCCTCTTGCCCGGTGTGCTCCCCGCGGCGCCGGTGCTCGATGAACCGCTCAAGGTCGGCCTGGTCGGCGTCGGCCGTCAGGGCCGCCTGCTGCTGGCCGAGCTCGCCAAGCTCAGCGCGGTCAAGGTCGTCGCCGTCTGCGATAACGACGCTCAGCGGCTCACCTCCGCCAAGGGCCGCGTCGCCGACGCCGAGGGCTTCGAGAGCCACCAGGCCATGCTCGAAAAGGTGAAGGGCCTCTCCGGCGTGATCATCGCCACCCCCACGCATCTGCACAAGGCCATCGCCCTCGACGCCATCAACGCCGGCAAGCACGTCTATTGCGAGGCCCCTCTGGCCCACACCGCCGATGACGCCAAGGCCATCGCCAAGGCCGCTGCGGGCATCAAGACGGTCTTCGCCGTGGGGCACGAGGGCCGCAGCAACCCCGTCTACGGCCTGGCCCGCTCGTTCTTCCGCACTGACGCGTTCAAGGACATGGTGGCCATGCGGGCCCACTTCGCCCAGAAGACCTCCTGGCGCGTCCCCGCCAGCGACCCCGCCCGCGAGGCGGCCCTCAACTGGCGGCTTGATCCGGCCCTCTCCACCGGCCTGATGGGTGAAATCGGCTCCCACCAGATCGATGTCGCCCACTGGTACCGCGGCAAGAACCCCGTCAGCGTCCGCGCCTCGGGCGGCATCCGCCTCCACACTGACGGCCGCAAGGTCCACGACACCGTCCAGGCCGACTTTGAGTTCGAAGACGGCGCCCGCCTCGGGTATTGCGCCACCATCGCCAACTCCTACGAGGGCCGCTACGAGCTCTTCCAGGGCTCCGCCTCCGCCATCCGCCTCGCTTGGACTCACGGCTGGATGTTCAAGGAGTCCGACGCCCCCACCCAGGGCTGGGAGGTCTACGCCAACCGCCAGCAGTTCCACACCGATGTCGGCATCACCCTCATCGCCGACGCCACCCAGCTCGCCAGCCAGGGCAAGCTCAAGGACGGCGTGGGCCTGCAGAACACCCCGATGTACTACGCACTGGAGTGGTTCATCCGCTCCATCGCCAGCGGCAAGCCCGCCGTGTGCACCGCCGAGGATGGCTACCGCGCCATCGCCGTCGCCCTGGCCGCCAACCGCGCCCTCGCCGAGGGCGGCGAGGTCAAGATCAGCCTCTGAACCCCAACCGCTCGTCTCGCCGCCGGGCAGCACCACCCATGGACCACCTTCGCCTCCGCAACCTGCCGTTCCTCGCCAAGCTCGGGCTCACCGCCGTCATCGCGACCTTCGGCATGGGTCTCGCGGCGTCGCTGGCCCACATTCGCAATCACTACGAAAATCGCGACGAGCGCCCGGGCCTCACCCGCGATGACATCGTCAGCGCCTACGCCGGGCTCAACGCCCCGGCCCCGCTCCAGGCCATCGTCGAAAACGGCCACCCGGGCGGCGTCCAGGTCGAGCTCAAGCCCGCCGCCAAAGACGCGCTCCTCAAGTGGCTCAAGGCCGACCGCATCGCGGAGAACTACGACAACATCGATTTCAGCGACCCTACCCCGCGCGATGTCTTCACCGCCTCGTGCATCAGTTGCCACTCCGGCAAGGGCGAGGACGCCAAGGCCCGGGCCATCCCGCTCGAATCGTGGGAGCAGGTCAAGAAGTACGCCTTTGCGCGCAAAGTCGAGCGCGTTCCTGACAAAATCAAGGTCATCAGCACCCACACCCACGCCCTCAGCCTCGCCACCATGTCGGTGGCGGTGGGGGCCCTCGCCCTCGCCACCGGCTGGCCCCGCCTCATCACCGGCGGCCTGCTGGCCATCATGGGCTTGGGCCTGCTCGCCGATATCAGCGCCTGGTGGCTCACCAACTTCTCCGCCCGCTGGGTCGACATGATCATCGTCGGCGGCGCGGCGTACAACGGCGCCACGGCGCTGCTGCTCATCCTGATCTTCCTCGAAACCTGGCGCTGGCGCGAAGCCAAGCGGTAACGGGCCAAGCGGTAACAGGCGATGCGGTCCCAGCGGCGATCTGTCAGGCCGCCTTGCTGCGGGGCGCCCACCAGCCGCCCATCTTCTCTCCAGCCCGCCGGGCTGCCCACACCAGCATCAGCACCCCGGCGCCGACCATCGCGGCGCTGAACCACTGCCCGCGCGACAGGCCCCAGGGTCGCCCCTCTGCAAACTGCGGATCCGGCAGCCGCCACACCTCCGTCAGGATCCGCAGGGCGCCATAGGCGATGAAGAACCACGCCGCGATCACCCCCGGCTTGCGGGCCTTGGCGGCCACGATCCACAGCGTCGCCCCCAGCACCGCCCCCTCGGCGAACGACTGGTAGAGCTGGCTGGCGTGCCGGCTGGAGAGCAGCCCCTCCAGTTGCCCGCGGTACTGCCCCGCGTGCTCGATCACCAGCTCGATCCCATGCTGCCACGCCCGGTAGGGCTGCTCGGCCGGCGGCCTGAGCAGGGCCGATTCCACCTGCTCGCGCGAGAGCGCCGTGCCGCCCGGCCCACCCCAGCGGCCCAGGGCGTCCTCCACCAGCTCCCACAGGGCCCGGCGCTGCTCGCCATTGAGCTCCGGCGTGTGACTCTGAGCATCGGCGAAGCCCGGGCGGCTCCACCCCCGCAGCTCCTGAGGGAATTGCACCGTCCACCACGGCCCCGGCTTACCCGGGGGCGACACCACCGCCCCCAGCAGCTCGCCATTGATGAAATTCGCGATCCGCCCCAGCAGCAGCCCCGGGCAGGCCATCAGGGCCAGCGTGTCCATCACGTGCAGCGTCGGGCAGACGCCGACCCGACCGCTCGCTGGGGCGGTCGTCTCCGCCGCCGCCGGGGCCAGCTCCGGCAGGGCCTGCCCCGCAGGGGCCTTGAAGCCCCGGGAGATCCACCATGCCGCGATCGTGAGGCCGATCAGGCCGCCGTGGCTGGCCATGCCGCCCTGGTTGATCGCCAGCAGGCCCCAGTAGGGGGGCGAGCTGGTGAAGGTGTGAATCAACCGGAAGTCGTACCCCAGCAGCACATAGCCCAGGCGCCCGCCGACGATCGTCCCCAGCACCACGATCATCATGGCGTCGATGGCCCGGTCGGCCGGGATTCGGCACGTGCCCCGTCTGCTGAGCCACCGCAGGATCAGCCAGCCGATCACGAACGCCGCGACGTACGACAGCCCATACCACCGCACGCCGAAGGTGTCGGTGAACCGGAACACGAAGGGACTGAGGTCATGGAGCCACGCGGCGAGGGTCATGGACCCAAGACTATCGCGCGTCGATCCCGAAGAAGCGGGCCGTGTTCGCGTTCAGGTGCTCGTGCAGGCGGTCAAAGGGCGTGCCCCGGGCCGCCGCGAGGGCCTCGGCCGTCAGGCGGACCATCGCCGGGGTGCAGGGGCGCACGCCCCGCCTGGGCTCAGGCGAGAGGTAGGGGGCATCGGTCTCGACCATGATGCGGTCGTCGGGCGCCAGGCGGGCCGCCTCGCGGACCTCCTGGGCGTTGCGATACGTGAGCACGCCGGTGAACGAGACCATGGCCCCGAAGTCCAGCAGGCTCCGCATGTCCGCCGGGCTGCCTGTGAAGCAGTGAAACACGAACCGCTCCGGCGCCAGCCCGCTGGACTTCAGCACCGGGATGAGGTCGCTGAACGCCTCGCGGCAGTGGAGCACGATGGGCTTGCGGAGCGTGGGCGATTCGGCCCCGCAGGCGGCGATGAAGGCCAGTTGCTCATCCAGCACCGCCCGCTGGAGGGCCCGGCCGGGCTCGGGGTAGTGGTTGTCGAGGCCGAGCTCACCCCAGGCGACGCACTTGGCGTCGCTGGCGACCAGCCGCAGGTTCGCCCACGCGTGCGGCCCCTGATCGGCGTATAGCGGGTGAACGCCGGCGGAGCACCAGACGCGGTCGTGCGACTTGGCGATGGCCAGCGCGTCGAGGCAGTCGGCGGTGGTGGTGCTGATGGTGATGCAGCCGGTGACCCCTTGTTGGGCGGCGTCGGCGAGTGTCCGGTGAGCCGAATCCCTAAAATCAGGGAACGTCAGATGGCAATGGGAATCGATCATGTGAAGATTAGTCCTGTCACCTAGCGATGAAGCACGGGGTCGGTCGAGCACCCAGTATTGAGTGACAGCCAAGGCTGCACTCCGCGGCGATTCTCGACAACCGTATTAAGTTCACAGAAACTGCTTCTGGCGATAGGAAAAATCGGTAAGCTTGGCTGATCGAACAGGAGTCTGCGATGCCTAAACTGTATTGCCTCGTCGCGATCATTGTGCTCACCATTGTCCATGACGCTGTGGCGCAACCGGCTGTTCAGATTTACCGAGTACGAGCCGTATGCAACCCCTGCGAAGAGGAGATCTCTTCGGACTGCCTTTGTCCAAGCCGGTCTTCCCCCCCAGCCTGCATCCTCAACTGCGACGACGACGATCTCCATCCTTCGTGGCGCAATGCCTACCCAAGATTGCAAGACGCACTCTACCAGATTGCGCTAGACAACCATCCGAACATCGAGATCCGTATAGAACGTGGCAGATTGTTGGTCGTCGGAGCCGGCGACTTTGCGTTCCTTTGCCCGGGACCCAATGCCCAGACTATCGCGATTCGCGGTGGATTCAATCCGTCCAACGACATGCAGGATCCACCTGCACTTCCCGGATCCGGATCGGAGTTTGTAGCGAGACGACGTTTTGTTCGTAATGATTCCGGAGACCGGGTTTTTGAGCAGCCCGGTCGGCTGCTCGCGGCAGTACTGCCGCCCTCATGTGACTTGATCCTCGACCAGTTGGTTTTTGGTGCCGGCTCGGCCCTACTAGTTGAGCATACCACAGTGTGCCCTGACACGCCATCAGGTGACTTTGCGACCAAACGGTCACGGGTGCTTGCCGACCGCCGCGGAGGTGCCGTGCTGATCCTCGGGGGCCGAAGGATCGATCTGAGTGAATGTGAGTTCCCGGGCTCTCCCAGATCAAGTTGCGACAGTCAGGACGTTCGCCGATCTTTTAGTTGCGACACCGACCCCGGCAACGCCAACGACCTTCCCACAAGAGTTGCGCGGGCAGGCGGCGCGGTATTCATCGGAGCATACAGATCAGAAGACATCGCGCCCACTGCCGTATTCCCGCTTGCCGCGTCAGTGACGTCCACCCGGAATGGCGATGCGCGACCATCAATCGTGGGCGGTCAGACTGAAATCGCTGCGATTGAGCGTCCATTGTATGACGGGCGCGGCGGGGCAGTGTTTATTGAAGTAAGGTCTCGTCCAGGCGAGAGCGGTGCAGGCGTAACTGTCAGAGGAATGCGGTTTCCCGTCAAGGATGGCCGAAACGCCGTCGAAGGCGGCGCATTGTACATCGACGCGCAGGATTCCAGCGTCCTGGTCGAGAACTGTGCCTTCGGGAGTCGATCGGTCGGGCGACCCAGCGACAGTACGGGGTTCCCAACGCCCAAGGGCGGAGCAGTCGTGGTGATATCACGCGAGGCGACCTTGATCAAGGATTCCATCTTTTGTGGCTGCAGTGCGGGGAGCTTGGGACAACCGTCTTCTGAGAACTACGATGAGGGGCAGCCGGAGCCCACGGAATTCGGGCTGGGCGGCGCTGTTTATTGTGCATGGCCAGGCGATGGGGAGCCACAGGGCAGTTCAATCATGGAGGTGCAGGACTGCGAGTTTTACGATAATCGAGCGGGCTACAGAGGAGGAGCAATCTTCGCGAGGACCGGCTCGTCGATTCTCCGACGGACCGGCCAATTGAGGGTGATTGGTCCGGTAGAGTTCACCGTCGCAGGCGGTGTTTCGCGCTGCAGAATTGGTGTTGATTTTGCAGCTAACAAGACACTTGTTGGTGGAGCGGCGTATCTCAGCGTTCAGACTGGAGCGCAGATTGCCGGATGTCAGTTCTATGAGAATGCAGCAAATGAAGGGGGCGCAATTCGGATCGAGCCAGCTTCGCAAGGTGCACGAGCAAAGGCGGATTCCGCTCTGAAGTTCATTGATTGCGTTTTCGATAGAAACGACGCTCTTTCGGGTGCCGGTGCGGCAGTCTCCGTGTGGTTCCCGGCCCAGCAGGGGGCTGCGGCGGCCCTGTATCAGCTTACCACGGCATTCATCAACTGCGTGTTTCGCACGAATCGTGCGCAGGTCCGTGAGGATCCTTGCGGGAACCCGAAATGTGAGTTGGTTTGGAAGGGCGATCGTGACTACGGCGATTCGCTTGCTTACCCGTTCGGTGGCGTTGTCAAGGTGACGGCAGGTCGAGCTGAGCTAGAAACGTCATCACCGTCACCAAATGTGGCTGGTATCCTGAACTGTACGTTTACCTCGGACAACGACATTTTTCTCTCGAGCCCCGTCGATGGCGGGGGCGGCCGTTGGATCCGATCGGCGCTGCCCTGCGTGCGGTCGATCGTGGCCGCTGACCAGTTGCTTGCGGCGAACTCGATTTTCTGGCAGCCTGTTCCCCTCGAATCGCCTCCGGAGGGCTATGCGGATGAATGCAATCCGGACAAAGTGGGGCCTATTAAGGGCAGGACGCATTCGCTGGCCACTGCGGTCGGTCGTTCCGACGGGCAGTTTACGGGTTCGGTCATCCGTCGTTGCCTCATCGATCTGAATCCCGGCGAGACATCGAGTGGGCCGTTTGCGATACCTTTTGACGGCGAGGGTCGGCTGTTCGAAATCGGTCCTCCGCTCAACACGCCTCGAAGCCCAAATCCAGGTTTTCAGAATCTTGGTGCCGACGACATCTCGAACGTCTATCTCGGGTGCAGTTCCCCGTGCCTGAATCGGGGTGATGTGGGATATCTCTGGGCCAGCGTTCGCACGGATGTGACTTTCTGTGGTCGGCGCTTCGAACTGCCGTGCAGCCTGGATTTGGGCGCCATTGAGCGCCAGTGGACCGCCGACACGGATGAACTCTCAGACTTCATCACCGCGTTCTTCAACGGGGGAAGCTGCGCCGACGCCAACGGTGACGGATTTATAGACCCTGATGATCTGTCGGACACCGTGACCATGTTCTTCTCGCTGCCGGTGTGTTCCGATTTGGTCCCGGTAGACTGTGAGATACCCCCCCAAGGCTTTGGCAGGTGCGCAACGACCTGTCCCGTGCAGTGCCCCTGAATAGTTTGGTGTTTGTTTGCTATTTCTGGGCTTTTCGTCGCTTCTCGGTGGTGGGTGCTTGCGGATTCGGGATTGACCGATTATTCTTCAGGTTGTCGAGGCGGCACCTCCCGTTCTGGGAGTGCTCTGGTCGCCACGCGGGTTGGTACCCCCTTCTGGGAGTTTCCGATGCACATTGGCCGTCGATCTGGTTTTACACTCGTCGAGTTGCTGGTGGTCATCGCGATCATCGCGCTGCTCGTGTCCATGCTCATGCCGGCGCTCGGACGGGCCAAGGGGCTCTCCAAGCTGGCCAAGGACACCGTCGCGATCCGCCAGCTCCAGCAGGGCTGGTTCAATTACTCAGTGGACAACAAGGACAAGGCCATTCCGGGCTACAAGCACTACAACTGGGCCCACACCCATTCGTCCTACGGCGGGCTGTGGCTGCTGAACAAGGAAGGCGCCCTGATGGCCGGCACCAACATGAAGCCCTGGCCGAACCAGATCTGGCCCTACTTCGACTGGGACATGCGGGCTCTCTCCACCGATTCAGCCACCTGGGAGTCGTTCTGGAGGCGGCCCAAGTTCACCAACCCGGGCAACCGCCCGGACATCTCTGTCGGCGGCGACACGTACGAGGCGGCCTGGAACGTCAATCCCTCGTTCGGCTACAACACCGACTTCATCGGGGGCAACTTCCTGCGCGGGGCGTTCTACGAGTTCCGCGGCACGCGCGGGTCGGCCTATGCCGACTCCAGCACGCTGAACGCACCAACCAAGCGCAAGTGGTATGTTGAGAACGTCTCCGAAGTGCGTCGGGCATCGGGGCAGATGGTCTTCACCACCAGCCGCGGGGCTGATGTGAGCAACGGAGCCACGATTCCCGGTTACTACGACATCGTCGCCCCCAGCGCGCCGCGCGGTTTCGGGGCGTCGACGGGCGCCGACCTGCCGACCTGGGCCCGCAAGGACACGTTTAACCCGACTCGGGCCGCCGGCGATTACGGCTTCATCGATTGCCGCTACCAGAAGAAGCAGGCGATATCGTCGTTCGCAGACGGACACGCCGAGGCGCTGGACATGGGCGCGTACTACGACATGCGGATGTGGACCGGCTGGGCGACTTCGGCCAACTGGCGGTGGGATAACACGGTTCGCTCCCAGTTCGTTCGCTGAGCACGCATGACGCAGCCCGACAGCAAGGCGGCAGGATCGGCCGGCGGCGGCCCGCCGCCTCCGGCCAACGCGCAGCGGAGGATCGGCATCGCCGTGCTCGCGGCGGCGATCATTGTGGCTTGCGCTGCGTGGACGGCGTGGCTCATGATGCCGCCCCCCGGCCCGCCGAGCCTGCCGGCTGAGGTGACAGCGGCGATGGTGAAGATCCGCGCGGCGATGGAATCGAAGCCCGAGTTTGCGGATGTGGGGCTCGCCCCGATGCCCGATCACTCCGGAGTGATCGTGCGCGGCGACCTGAAGACCGGCGCGCACTTCGAAGACCTGAAACGCCGCGTCGAGGCCGCAGGCGTGGGCGTGAAGGTGGAGTTCGAGGTTGCGGTGGCCAGGAAGTGATCCGGGGGTGTCGCTTCGCTCCACCCCCGGCTACTGACGGGCAGGCCTTCGGCCTGGTGAACCGGACCCATCAGCCTTTCGGCCTCTCCGCGACGCCGAAGGCGTCGACGTTCGTAGCCGGGGGTCAAGCGAGTCCTCGAGCGCGACCCCCGGTTGGCGCCGCCCAAGGGGGCGACCCCGAAGGGGTCGGCGTGGGGGGGTTGGGGTGTGGGTGTGGGTGTGGGGGGGGCGGATCACGAGCAGGCCTTCGGCCTGCTGCCTCGTGATCGGCGCGCGATCCGGGGGTGTCGCTTCGCTCCACCCCCGGCTACTGACGGGCAGGCCTTCGGCCTGGTGAACCGGACCCATCAGCCTTTCGGCCTCTCCGCGACGCCGAAGGCGTCGACGTTCGTAGCCGGGGGTCAAGCGAGTCCTCGAGCGCGACCCCCGGTTGGCGCCGCCCAAGGGGGCGACCCCGACGGGGTCGGCGTGGTGGGGGTTGGGGTGTGGGTGTGGGGGGGCGGATCACGAGCAGGCCTCCGGCCTGCCGCCCGTGATCGGCGCGTGATCCGGGGGTGTCGCTCCGCTCCACCCCCGGCGACTGACGGGCAGGCCTTCGGCCTGCGGTACCATCCTCTGATGGCGTCCACGCTGACGAAGATTCTCCTGCATGTCACGTTCTCCACCAAGGCCCGCGCGGCGATGATTCCCGTTGAGCTCGGGCCGCGGCTGCACGCTTATGTGGGCGGCATCTGCAGGCGCTTCGATTCGCCGCTGCTCGCCATGGGCGGCGTTGCGGATCACGTCCACCTCTTCATCAGCCTGGGCAAAACCGCGTCGTTGTCGGATCTGATGCTCAACATCAAGCGGGACACCTCAAAGTGGATGAAGGAGCAGCACGACGGCCCCGCCGATTTTGCATGGCAGGACGGCTACTTCGCGTTCTCCATCGGCGAATCGGGTGCGCCGGCGCTTCGCGCGTACATCGCCGATCAGCGTGAGCACCATCGGCACGTTGATTTCAAGACCGAAGTGCGCGCCTTCCTGCGGAAGTACGGCGTCGAGTGGGACGAGCAGCATGTGTGGTCGTGATCCGGACGCCGAGGGCGTTCGTGGCCGGGGGCAAGCGAGCGGTCCCCCGGTGGGGGACGACAGGTCGTGGGCCCGCGTGCGATCGGGGACCGACCGGCATCCGGGGTGTCGCTCCGCTCCACCCCCGGCGACTGACGGGCAGGCCTTCGGCCTGGGGTGAGGCCCGGTGGACCTCACCGCGCCGACTCAGTCTGGCAGGTGATGATGATGGCGCCGGGCTGGGTCATCACCCCCAGCACCCGCACTCGGCGGCCATCCTGCAGGCGGGCCGACGGGTTGCGGACGATCGGGTCGCTGCCGGCCAGGCCGCGCAGGATCTGGCGGGTTTCCGACCGGGTCCTGAGCTCAACGGGGAGCCTCGCGGCGGGGGTCATGAAGCCCGCCCCCGAGTCGCGCTGCGAGAACACGAGCGAAACGGGGACCGGCACGCGTCCCAATCGGGCGCTGGTGGCCTCGAGCCAGAGCTGCCCATCGCGCACCGAGGGCTCAAGGGTCGCGGAAAGCCATTGCTCCCTTCCCTTGGGGCCGACGCTGGCGCCGACCTGCACGCCCGAGTCGTCGAACTCCACCTGCAGCTCGCGCACCTGCCCGAGCCAGCCGGAGGGCGGTGGGGGGGTTGGGGGCGAAGCGAGATGAGCGGCGAGTTTGGGCCGGTCGGCCTGGCCCTCCGCCGCGACTTCACCCAGCCAGCGCGGGAGCTTGGTGTTGAGCCAGGCGTTGACGTCTGCTGAGCGGACCAGCACGGCCCACGGCGCGCTGGCGGGGCTGGGCGGGATGTTGGCGGCCGGGGATGTCTGGGTGGCGAGCGCGCGGGGGCGCGAGAGCTCGCTGACGATGGCGTTTTCAAGGAGCGTGGCGGCCCGCTCAAGCTCGGGCGTGGGGGGAGCGAAGCCGTCTTTCCACCACGATGGGCGCGTGCCGGAGAGGGCGTAGAGCACGAGGCCCGCGCCGCCCAGCAGGCAGGCGAGGACGATCAGCACGCGGGCGATGATCTGCTCGCGCCGGCGCAGGCGGAGGAGCCGTCGGAGCGATCTGAGCGATGCCACGCCGCGCATGCGGTGCTAGCGTAGCGAAGTCGCGTCGCGGCCGGGCGCGGAGCCGGGCGAAGACTTCTCCTAGGATGCCGACGTGATCATTCCACTCAGCACGGATCGACCTTCGCATCGCTCGGCGGTGGTGACCCCGGCGCTGGTGGGGCTCAATGTCGCGATCTTTCTGCTCGGCGCGCTGCTGGAGCAGACCCAGCCGGCGCTGTTCCAGCGTCTGTACGAGCCGCTGGTGCTGGCTCGGGGCGGGGTAGAGGCCGGCTGGCGGGGCGGCGTGGCCGACGCGGGGACCTTGGCGGACATCGCCGGGCGGTGGTGGACGTTCTTCACCTATGCCTTTTTGCACGCCGGGGTGCTGCACATCGTGTTCAACATGGTGTTTCTGTGGGTCTTCGGCCCGCCGGTGGAGGATCGGTTCGGGCGGGTGGGGTTCCTGGCGTTTTATCTGGTGGGGGCCGCGGCGTCGGGTGCGCTGCACATCGCCTTTGAGCCCACGGGGGTGGTGGGCGCCTCGGGCGCGATCGCGGCGGTGACGGGGGCGTTCCTGATCATGTTCCCGCGGACGCGGGTGCGGTGCTTCTTTCTGCTGGGCGGCGGCATGGGGTGGATGTCGGCGACGTGGCTGATCGGGTTCGCCATCGTGTTCGATCTGGTGGCCCGCGGCGTTGGTTATGGCGGTGGAGTGGCCCGGCTGGCTCACCTGGGCGGGTACGCCTTCGGCGCCGCGGTGGCGTTCACGCTGCTGGCGACGCGGGTGCTGTCGAGCGAGAGCTACGACGTGTTCACGATGGTGAGGCAGGCCCGCCGGCGGCGCGAGCTGCGCGAAGCGATGGCCGCGGCGGAGCGGGAGCGCGGGGTTGTGGGCGGCGGAGGAGCGGGAGAGGTGGCGATCCGGCCGCAGAAATCGCGGGCGGGGTGGGCGAGCGCGGGGGGGCGAGGTTCCGCCAGCAGCGACGGAGGGGAGCAGGTTCATCCCGAGCAGGAAGCCCTGGCGCTCGCGCGGGCTGAGGTCTCGCGGCTCGCGGCGTCGGGGGATCTTGGCGGGGCCACCAAGGCGTATGGGGCGATGCTGGAGCGGTTCGCCCCGGCCCGGCCGGTGTCGTCATCTGATGCGGGGACGATGAGCAGGCGGGTGCAACTGGAGATCGGCAACCACGCCTTCGCCACGGGCGAGCACGCCCTGGCGGCGACGGCGTATGAGCGGTTCGCGATGGCGTATCCGGAGGACCGCGAGACGCCCAAGCTGCTGGTGCTGACGGCCCTGATCTGCGGCCGACACCTGGGCGACAAGGCCCGTGGGCGGGCGGCGCTGGAGCGGATCACGGCCCGCCTGGAGGACCCGGCTGAGGATGCGCTCGCGCTGCAACTGGCCGGGGAGCTCGCCGAGGGGGCCGCGAAGCCGCAAGCGGCGAGACCGTAAGCCAGGGTCCCTGCGGGCGCCTCAGCGGCGCATTGCGTGGGCGACCTCGTCGGCCAGGACATCGACCACCTGAGCGGCGGCGAGCCCGGCGACCTCAACGGTGACGCCTGCGAGGGCGCGGTAGAGCGGGTCGCGGTCGTTCAGCAGGCGATCGATCTCTTCCAGAGGCCCGGCGCCGGTGATGGTGGGGCGCTGGGCCAGATTGGTGGCGGCCAGGCGGGTGCGAAGGGTCGCGCTATCGGCCCGCAGGTAGAACAGCAAGGCCCGCCCGGAGGCCCGCGTCTCCCGCAGCAGCTCGGGGGCGCCGGGGGCGGTGGGTGTGCCGCCGCCGAGGGCGAGCACGGCTGGGGGTGCGGGGAGGGGGGCGGGCTGGCTGGGGGGGATTGAACTTGGCGGGGGAGTCGGAGCGGGCGCCAGGGCGCGGGCGAGGGCCGCAGCTTCGAGGGCGCGAAACGCGGGCTGGCCGACCTCGGCCCAGAGCGCGGCGACGCTGGGTCGCCCGGCTTGGGCGGCGACGAGGTCATCGAGATCGACGAAGGGGCGGCTGAGGCGCCTCGCGAGCAGGCGGCCGACCGTGGTCTTGCCCGAGCCGCGCAAGCCCAGCAGGATGACGAGCGGGGGCGGAACGGTCACGCGGCAGGCTCGCTGCGATCACGCGCGGCTGAGGTACGAGCCGTCGGCGGTGCTGATCTTGACCGTCTCACCGATGGCGATGAAGTCGGGGAGGCGGGTCCGGAGGCCAGTCTCCATGACGGCGTCCTTCTGGACGTTGGTGACAGTGGCGTTGCGGACCGAGGGGGTGGTGTCCTTGACGGTGAGCTCGACGGATGCGGGGAGCTCGACCAGGATGGCCCGGCCCTCGTGGAGGAGGACGATGGTCTTGGCGTTGGCGCGGAGGTAGAGGAGGGCGTCGCCGAGGACGGCTTCGCTGATGTTGATCTGATCGTAGTTCTCGGTGTCCATGAAGACGCCGTCCTTGCCTTCGGAGTAGAGGTACTCCATCTCGCGCCGGTCGATCTCGATAACTTCAAGGTCGTCGGAGGAGGAGAGGCGCTTCTCGATGATCTGGCCGGTGAGGACATTGCGGAGCTTGAGCTGGATGAAGGCCCGCAGGTTGCCGGGGGTGCGGTGCTCGTAGTTGGTGATGACGAAGATCTTGCCGTCCATCTTCACGCCGTAGCCGGGCCGGAGTTCGGTCGCACGCATGGGTTGAGCCTCACCTGAAAGACTGGTTGGGAGCCGGAAATGGCCATCGGTCAGCACCGGGGCGGCTCGGGGCGATCCCGAGCGGCCCTCGGCGGTCAAGAATCCACTCAAGGGGGCCTATGGTAGGCCATGGCGAGCGGTCCTTCCCCGGCATCTCCTTCCGACGGCCAGCAGGCCATTTACGCCGTGCTTCCCGAGTTGCTGGGCGGGCTGCCGGCGCCGGTGATCCTGGAGATCGGGGCCCACTACGGCCAGGACACGGTCGACCTGCGAACCCTGTTCCCCACGGCCCGGATGTGGTCCTTCGAGCCCGACCCCCGGAACATCTATCGCATCAAGAAAAACGGCATCACCAAGGCCACGACCCTGGTGGAGGCGGCGGTGGGGGACCGTGACGGCACGGCGGAGTTCCTGCTCTCGAGCGGGCTGCCGCCGCCGGAAGACCCGAACTATCGGCGCGGCCAGACGCGCGAGCCGTGGTCGTACTCATCGTCGCTCAAGAAGCCCCGGGCTCACCTGGAGCGCGTGCCCTGGGTGAAGTTCGAGAGCAAGGCGACGGTGAGGGTGGTTCGGCTGGACACCTTCGCGGCGGCGGAAAACCTGCGGGAGGTCGACTTCATCTGGGCCGATGTGCAGGGCGCCGAGGACCAGATGATCGCCGGCGGGCAGACGCTGCTGGCGGGGACGTCATACCTCTATACCGAGTACAGCGATGAGGAGCTGTACGAGGGGCAGATCGGCCTGGGCGAGCTCGTCAAGCGGCTGCCAGGGCGCTGGGAAGTGCTGGAGGACTACGGCAATGACGTGCTGCTGCGGAACGTGACCAAGATGGGTCCGTGGACCGGGCGGGCCGGGGCGGCGACGCTGTGAATGCGATCTACGCCCAGTTGCCGAGGTTTCTGGACTGCGCGGCGCCGCTGACGGTGGTGGAGATCGGGGCCGCTGACGGGGGCGACACGCGCAACCTGCGGTACACGTTCCCGGCGGCGACGATCTACTTCTTCGAGCCCGACCCGCGGAACATCTACCTGATCAAGCGCGACAAGACCGACAAGCTCGCGACGCTGATCGAAGCGGCGGTGGGCGATCGCGACGGCGCGGCGGAGTTTCAGCTCTCCACCGGGTCGCCGCCGCGGGGGCACCCGCTGTTCGGGGTGAAGGTGTGGTCGTGGTCGTCGTCGCTCAAGCGGCCGGCCAAGCACACGGAGCTGTACCCGTGGGTGAAGTTTGACACCACGGCGACGGTGAAGGTGATGCGGCTGGACACCTTCGCCCAGGAGCGCGGGGTGGGGACGATCGACTTCATCTGGGCCGACGTGCAGGGGGCGGAGGACCAACTGGTGGCGGGTGGTCAGCAGGCCCTGGCGCGGACGCGGTACCTGTACACGGAGTACAGCGAGGCGCAGCTCTACGAGGGGCAGATCGGGCTGGCGGAGATCCTGCGGCGCATGCCCGGCCGGTGGGAGATCGCCGAGCGGTTCGGGGAGGATGTGCTTCTGCGGAACCTCGACCTGCAGGGGTGATGGCGCGGGCGGGCCTACCTTGACGGCATGGCGAAGGCCCCTTCAGGCAAGCCCGGCAAGGTGAGCAAGACGGCGAAGCTGGACAGCGAGCCGATGCTGGCGGCGGCCCCTGCTGGCGCGGGTGGTTCGCCGTCGTCGCCGGCGGCGGTCGCTGCTCCTATCGGGCTCGATGGCGTGCTGGGGCAGGAGGCTGCGGTGCGGGCGCTGCGCGGGGCGATGCGGGCGGACCGCGTGCACCACGCGTGGGTCTTTCACGGGCCGGGGGGCGTGGGCAAGTTCACCGCGGCCGCGGCCTTCGCCCGTGAACTGCTCGACCCGGCGGATGGCTCGCCGACTTCGCTGCAGGTCCGCAGCGGGACGCACCCGGACCTGCACGTGATCCGCAAGGAGATGGCGGCGATCGCCCGCGACAGCGACACCCGGTCGCGCAAGCAGACCAACATCCCCCTCGAGGTGCTGCGGGAGTTCCTCATCGAACCCGCGGCCCTCTCGGCGTCGGTGCGCTCGGCGTCACGGGCGACCAAGGTGTTCATCATCGACGAGGCCGACCTGATGGCCGGCGAGGGCCAGAACGCCCTGCTGAAGACCCTCGAGGAGCCCCCGCCGGGCTCGGTGATCATTCTGGTGACCAGTGCGCTCGAGCGGCTGCTGCCGACGGTGCGGAGCCGCTGCCAGCCGGTGGGGTTCGCCCCGCTCGACGACGCGGCGATGGGCCGCTGGCTCGACGGCCGGCCGGAGGCGCCGAGCGATCGCGGGGCGCGGGCGTGGGTGCTCTGGTTCGCGGACGGCTCGCCGGGCCTGGCGGCCCTGGCGCTCGCCAGCGGGCTGCACGCTTGGCACGAGACGCTCGACCCGCTGCTGAGCGCGGCGGAGGGCGGGGCGTATTCCGCTGGTCTCGGCCCGGCGATGGCCAAGCTGGTCGACGAGCAGGCGGCGGCGATGCAGAAAGCCAACCCGGATGCGAGCAAGGAGGCGGCCAACCGGGCCTGGTCGCGCCGGATGTTCATTTATCTGGCCCGCCGGCTGCGCGATCGGGTGCGGAGCAACCCGGCCGGGGCGGAGCGGGCGATCGCGGCGATCGAGCGGTGCCAGGAGGCGGAGCGGGCGATCAGCGCGAACGTGCGTTTCGCGGATGTGTTTGAGAATCTGTCGGTGCAACTGGCCGCGGGGCGGTGATGGGGCGGCCGGGTCGCGTCAGGCGCTGATGCTCAGCGATGGGCGGTCGGGCGCGCCGGCGAGGTCCTGGTCATGCACGCGGGCCCGGGCGACGTCGGCGTGGCGCCGCTCGTCGGCCAGGCGCTGCATCAGCTGGAGCCAGGTTTCGCGGTCGTACTCGAGCAGCTCGATGACCTTGTCGGCGAGGTCGGCGTTCTTGCTGTGGCTCGATTCGATGAGCTGGTTGATCATGAACAGGTAGAGCGAGCTGACCTTTTCGCACAGGTCGGGGTCGATCTCGGTGCGCATCGAGCTGATCAGCTCGACCAGGATGGCCCGGCAGCGGGAGTACCCGGCGTGGCACCCTTCGAAGTTCTTGTCGCGGAGGGCGTCGCGCCCCTGGGTGCAGAACTTGATCGCGCCGTCGAGCAGCATCAGGCGGAGCTCTTCGGGCGACGCCGTGAGCACCTTCGTCTGGAGGTAGTTGCTGGACTGATCGGTGGGCATGGTGGGTTTTATCGGCTCTTGGCGGGGGCCGGTTCAGGGCCGGGGCGGAAAGCGGAGGCCGGCGAAGGGCCGCCAGGCGGTCGGAGGGGAAGTGGGTGGGGCGGGCGGGGGGCGTACGGGCCCTGGTGACCGCCAGGGCCGGCTAGATCGCCTTGATGCCGGAGATCGAGCTGGACTGCGTCTGCAGTGCAGCGATGGCCTTCTCCATGGCGGTGAACTTCGCCTCAAGATTGGTCCGCTTGGAGGCCAGGCGGGTGTCGATCTGGGTGATTCGCGTGTTCTGGAACGTCACCTGGGTGTCGAGCAGCTGGTTCCGCCGGATGAGCACGCCATCGATCGGGGCGATGTACTTGTCGATGGTCTGGGCGAGCTTTTCAGCCACGCCGAGCTGTGTAAAGCTGCCTGAGGTGGAGCGCGAGACGGTCACGCCCGGGATGGCGTTGCCCTGGGCGTCGAGCACCTCGGCCGTCGATGAGCTGGCGGACTGGGCCCGCGCGGCGAAGAGGTCGCGGACGCCGCGAGGATCCTCGGCGACGGCGGCGCGGAGTTTGGCGTCATCGACGGTGAGCTTGCCCTCGCGGTCGAAGCCGAGGCCGACCTGCACGAGGGAGGTGAACCGGCCCGAGGCGCCCTGAGCCTGGGAGAGGATCGTCGAGACCAGCGAGGAGCGCAGGGACTGGGTGCTGGATTCGCCCAGCAGCACACCCCGCTTGTCGGTGCTCTGGTCGTACTTGGACTGGGTGTCGATCCGGCCGACGACGTCGTTAAACGCCTTGACGAAGTCGGCGACCGACTTGGAGATGCCATCGGCGTCGGTGGTCACGGCGACCGTGACGGGCGCGGCGTTGGCTGATTTGACGTTGATCGAGACCCCGCTGACGAGGTTGGCGAAGGAGTTGGTCGAGCTGGTCAGGAGGACGGCTCGCGCGGGGTCGCTGGAGCCGAAGAACACGCGGGCGTTGGTCCCCTCGGTGAGCGTCGAGAGGCCGAGGTCGAGCCCGCCGTCGTCGAGCGTGAAGCGGCCCTGCTCGCCGCTGCCGCGGGCCGTCAGCGAGAGCCGGAAGGGGGCGGCCGAGGAGCCGTCGGCGATCACGGCCGCGACGGCGTCGACGCCCGCGGCGTTGATCTTGTCTGCGACCTGCTGCAGCGTGTCGGTGGAGGCGAAGGTCACCGTCCGCTCGAAGGAGCCGTCGATGCGGTTGAGCCCGGCGCCGGTGGCGGAGGACTCTTTGGCCAGGCCCAGGCTGCGGCCGACCGACCCGCTGACATCGATCACGGAGATCTTGCGGGCGCCCGGGCCGGAGGGCTTGGCGACCTCTTCGAGCAGGATGCCGTCGCCGTTGTCGTTGATGCGGGCCCGGACGTTCGAGGAGCCCTGGCTTGAGTTGATGGTGTTGATGACGTCGCCGACGGTGGTGGCGCTGGATGAGATGGAGATCTCGCGCTGGGCGCCGTAGGAGTCGATCAGCTTGATCTTGCCCGCCCCCACGCCTCGCCCGCCGTTGAGCGACGAGAGCAGGGTGGTGGTCCCGACGTACTTGCGCTGGGCGCTGGTCCCCTTGACGGACGAGGCGGCGACGCTGTCGGCCTGCAGACCCAGAGCCAGGGCGCCCACTCCGCCGACGGTGAGGGCGCCGCTTCCCCCGGTGAGGTCGCGGAGCACGAACCCGCGCCCGTCGCTGCCGAGTTCAAGCGAGAGCTTGCCGCCCGAGCCGCTCGAGACATCGGCGATGAGGTCGCTCACCGAGCCGGTCGTGCCCACCGAGAAATCGAGCTGCGAGCCGTCGCGGGCGGTGACGCTGAACGCGCCCGACGGCAGGCCGGCGCCGCCCCGCAGGGTGCTGATGAGCGCCGAGTTGATCTTGGTGATCAGGCGCTTGCCCGTGATGGTTCCGGCCCCGCCGTCCGCGCTCCCCAGCAGGCCCAGGTCGCGCGCCGTTGTTCCAGTCGAGCTCCCTGTGGCGTACTCGGTCACCTCGAAAGTCGTCGCGCCGCTGGTGTTGTCAGTGAGCCTCAGCCCCGTGCCCGAGGGGTCGATCGACGCCGTGACCTTGCCTCCGCCCTGGGAGTTGATGCGTTCGATCACGCCGCCGAGGGTCGAGACCGCGGTCGCGGTTCGTGCGCCTTCGCTGCTGTAGATGTCGCCGATATCGATCTGCAGCGATGAGCCGTCGCGGGTCTTGATCACAAAGTCCGGCGTCGCGGATGTTCCGGCGGTCTGGCTGACGGAGACGCCCAGGCCGTCGTTGAGCGAGCGGAGCGTGGCGCCGGTCCCGAGCTTGTTGATCTGGGCGCCAAAGATCGCCTCGCCGTCGCCCGGGCCCGACGCGGCGGCCGTCAGCCCCAGACCCGCAGCGGTTCCCGATGATCCGGCGGCGTCGGTGACCGCGATCGTGCCCGCGCCTCCGGCGGAGTCGGTCAGGACCAGCCGATCGCCGTCGATGGACAGATTGCCGCGCGTGCCGAGGGCGTCGTTGACCGCCTTCACCACTTCGGTGACGGTCTCGGCCCGGCTGAGGTCCACGGTGGTCGTTGTGCCGCTGGAGTCGCGGATCTGGATCGAGCCGCGCGGCACGCCCGCCCCGCCGTTGAGCGTGGCGAGGCGAGTCTGCGAATCGAGCCGACCCGCGGCGGGCTCGAAGGAGAACGAAGAGGCGCCCACCGAGGTCTGGGTTGAGTCGGCAAAGCCGCGCGACAGGATCTGCTGCGTCGAGACGAGCCGATCGACGGTGAACGTGTAGGAGCCCGCGGTCGCCCCGGCCCCGGCGCTGGCCGTGAGCACATCCTCGTTGCTGCTCGACGCGGCCGAAGCCTCGAAGACCCGGCTGAGGTTGAACTTGGTCGAAGCGCTCTTGAGCGCGCTGAGGCGCGAGTTGATATCGAGCAGCGCGGTTTGCAGCGACTTGTAGGTGACGATCTGCCTCTGCGCCGTGTCCTTGGGGCGCCCCTCGATCGCGAGCAGCTGCCTGATGATGGATTCCCGGTCGATTCCGCTGAATGCGCCCACGCTGCTGCTGATACCGCTCATGGCTGCTCCCGTTGTTTCCGCAGGCCCCTGCGAGCCTGATGCAACACCTTCGAGCGTGTTTATCGACCCGAGCCGCCGCCCTGCTGAAGTCGAATAACCGAACAAAGGCCTTTCGGACATGGCCAGGGGCGCTCCCGGTCTCATGAGTTGCAGATTCGGATCCTTGATCGCGTCGCCGCGTGGTCCGAAATACACTCTCGCCCTCTCTCGCCCCCCTCTTCGAACCCTCTCGCACCCCATCACGACCCCGGATTGAGCGGCCTGGAGCCCCATGGCGCGTGTTTACACCTTGCTGCTGACGTTGGCCGCCGCGACGGGTCTGTCCGCCCTGACGGGGATCGCCATGGCCTTGCTCAACGCCCCACCGGCGTGGTTCGCCATCTGCTTTGAGGTGGTGGTGCTGCTCAGCGCGGTCTTCGGCGTGGTTACCGCCCGCGGGCTGATCAAGGACGGGGTGGCGCTGAGTCTGCTGTGCGTCGGGGGTGCGGTTGGGGTCGCTTCAGTGCTGGGGTGGTTCAGTTGCGGCCGCCAGTTGATGGGCTGGTCGGTCACGATTCCGCTGCTGCTGCGCCTCGCCGTCGCTGGCGTGTTCACGCTCGCGGCGGGCGCGGAGGTGCTCAGGCACGATCCGATCCGGGCCGCCGGGTTGCTGGCGCGCGGGGTGGTCGCGGGGGCGCCCGGGGCGGTTGTGCTGTGGGCGGTTGCGACCGGTCGCCTGACTGCGTGGTTGGCGCCGCTGCCCGGCGCCACTCGGGCGCCGTTGATGTTCTTCGGGGCGCTGGTGGTGGGGGGGCTGGCGTGCGCGGGCATCCACTGGGTCATCAAGGCGTTCACCGTCGCGAGCGAGGCGGGCGAGCGGGCCAGGGCGGGGGGTGGGGGGGCGGGGCAGGGCGCGGCATCGGCGTCCGGATCCACGACAGCCGCGTGAGCGGCTGGAATCGAGTTCACCCGGCGGGGCAATGAAAAAGGACCCCGGCCGAAGCCGGGGCCCTTGAATGGATGCAGGAGGCGCCGCGATCGGGCCAAAGCCGCTCGATCGGCCCGGTCGATCGGCAATCAATAGCGGTAGTGGTCGGGCTTGTAGGGACCCTCGGGCTTGACGCCCAGGTAAGAGGCCTGCGAGGGCGACAGGGTCGTGAGCTTCACGCCGATCTTCTCAAGGTGCAGGCGGGCGACCTCCTCGTCGAGCCGCTTGGGCAGCACGTAGACCTTGCCGCTGTCGTAGGTGAAGCCCGAGAGCGTGGGCTTGCCGTTGGCGTTGGCCCACAGGTCGAGCTGCGCGATGGTCTGGTTGGTGAACGAGGCGGACATCACGAAGCTCGGGTGGCCGGTGGCGCAGCCCAGGTTCATCAGCCGGCCCTCGGCGAGGATCAGGATGCTCTTCTCCTTGGGCGTGCCGACGTTGAACACGAACTCGTCGTACTGGGCCTTGATGTTGATGCGCTTGGCTTCGCCCTTCTCGACGCCTCTGTAGAGCGAGGCCATGTCGATCTCGTTGTCGAAGTGGCCGATGTTGGCGACGATCGCCTTGTCCTTCATCTGCTTCATGTGCTCGAAGGTGATGATGTCCTTGTTGCCCGTGGCGGTGATGAAGATGTCGGCGGTCGCGATCACCTCCTCGAGCGTCGTGACCTGGTAGCCCTCCATCGCGGCCTGCAGAGCGTTGATGGGGTCGATCTCGGTGACGATCACGCGGCAGCCCTGGCCCTTGAGGGCCTGGCAGCACCCCTTGCCCACGTCGCCGTAGCCGAAGACCACCGCGACCTTGGCCGAGAGCATCACGTCGGTGGCGCGGTTCAGCCCGTCGATCAGCGAGTGCCGGCAGCCGTAGAGGTTATCGAACTTGCTCTTGGTGGCGCTGTCGTTGACGTTGATCGCGGCGAAGGCGAGCGTGCCGGTCTTCTGCATGTCGTACAGCCGGTGGACGCCGGTGGTGGTCTCCTCGCTGACGCCCTTGATGGCCTTGATGACCTTGGTCCAGCGGCCGGGGTTCTTCTTCTGCTCGTCGGTGAGCAGGTTCAGGATCACGCCCCACTCCTCGGGCTCGCTGGCGGCGTTGAAGGCCGGGACCTTGCCCGCCTTCTCGTACTCGGCGCCCTTGTGAACCAGCAGCGTCGCGTCGCCGCCGTCATCCAGCAGCAGGTTGGGCCCCTCGCCGTCGGGGAAGCGCAGGGCCTGCTCGGTGCACCACCAGTACTCGGGCAGCGTCTCGCCCTTCCAGGCGAAGCAGGCGATGCCCCGGGGATCGTCGATCGTGCCCGTCGGGCCCACAACGACCGCCGCGGCGGCCGAGTCCTGCGTGCTGAAGATGTTGCAGGACACCCAGCGCACGTCGGCGCCGAGGTCAACGAGCGTCTCGATGAGCACCGCCGTCTGGACGGTCATGTGCAGCGAGCCCATGATCCGGGCGCCGGCCAGGGGCCGCTTGCCCTTGTAGCGGGCCCGCAGGGCCATCAGGCCGGGCATCTCGTGCTCGGCCAGGCGGATCTCCTTGCGGCCCAGCTCGGCCTGAGTCAGATCGGCGACCTTGAAATCCAGGCCGTTCTTGGCGCGATCGGCCGTGGGCAGGGCGACTTTGGACGGGCGGACGTTGGCGACAGTGGTCATGTGAGGCTCCGGGAAGGTCTCGATCAGGGAATGTCAGTGCGGTTGGACATCGACGCGCGGGGGGCCCTCGCTGGAGGGCGGGCCCGGAAACGACTGGTCAGGAACGGATCCGGCGGCTTCTGCGCTCATGCCGGGTTTGAAGGCGGTCAGGGCGAACAGCCCAGGCCCGCGGGCCTCGCTGTGGGCCGGCAGCACGATCACGCGGGGCGACGCGAGCCCCGCGCCCGCCGCCATGCGGGCCATGGCCGGGGCGTCGAAGCCCTGCCAGCGGTGACCCATGCTGTGCCGGAAGCTCTCGCGGGTGTGCGGCGTCATGTCGACGATCAGGGCCACCCCGCCCGGCTTGAGGATCCGGCCCATCTCGGCCGCGGCAAGCTCCGGCCGGGCCAGGTGGTGCAGCACCAGCACGCACACTGCCGCGTCGACGCTGCCCGATTCCAGCGGTAGCTGGTCCATGTCGCCCCGGACAAACTCAATGTTCCTGATCCCCGCGCCGCCCAGCCGCTTGCGGGCGGCGTCGAGCATCGGCTCGCTCTGGTCCACCGCGATCACGCGGCGCACTACCGGGGCCAGCACTTCCGAGACATTGCCCGTGCCGCACCCGAGGTCGGCGACCACCCAGTGGGGGGGCAGCAGCGAGAGGAGGGCGTGGAACGTGAACGTCCCCCCAAACAGCTCCTCACGCACCGCGTCCCACTCGCCGGCCATGCGGCCGAAGAACGACTGCGTGTCGGTGCGGCGGTCGGCCAGCACCCCCGCCAGCCGACGCAGGTCATCCGCCTGGTCGGGCCCCTCGCCCATCTGCTCGCGGACGGCCAGCCAGAGGGTCCGGCTGTCGGAGTCGAGATCATCCATCACCAGGCGGTAATGGGCCGCGGGACCTTCGGCCCGGCGGGCCAGCCAGCCGCGCCCGGCGTTCCGGCCGCCCGGAAGCTCCGCGAGCACCTTCAAGTGTCGGCTGACAGTCGATTGGGGGAGCTGGAGGACCCGGGCAAGTTCGCCGACCGACAGCTCCTCCCGCTCGAGCAGGCGGAGGGCCCGCAGGCGGATCGGATCGCCCAGGGCCGCGAGCCGTTCGATGAGCAGGTTGGTCGGGTCGACGCTCTTCATCCGTATATCCGGATGAATGGTAGAATGCGATCGTGCCCCTGTCAACTGGCTGAGCGGATCAGATCAGCCGCCAAATCACCCGCCGGCTTCTTCCGGCGCGAGGGCGAAGGTCGGTCCGAGAATCGGCTTCATTGCTCGGATTCTGTTCTGGACCTCGATATTCTGGGGGGCGATGTAGTACGCCATCCGCAGCCGCCGCTCGGCGTTGACCTTGTCCTGCACGGCCAGGTAGTAGTCCACCAGGCCAAGCTGCGGGTCGACCGTCTGGCCCTGGTCGACCTTCGCGGCGGTCACGAAGCCGAGCTTGGCGGTGTCGGTGTCGCCCATGCGCAGGGCCGCGCGCCCGAGGCGGAGGTGGTCGCGGACCTCGCCTCGGTCGGAAACGTTGGTCTTGAGGAGCCGGATCGCGGCGTCCTGCTGGTTGGACTTGAGATAGGCGTCGATGAGGGCATCGAGGGCCTTTTCATCGTCAGGCCGCTGCGAATAGGCGATCTGCAGTTGATCGGACGCCTCGAGGTTGCGGCCGACTCCGAGGAGGGCCCGCCCGTAGTTGGCCCGGACATCGGGCTCGCCGGGCTTCTGCTCGACATACTGGGCGTACTGCTCGACGGCCTGGGGGTAGAGCCCTGATTCGAGGTAGTGGTCGCCCAGGCGGCGAAGGTCGGCGGTGTTGGGCTTGGAGCAGCCGCCGAGCGCCAGGGTCAGCGAGCCGCCCAGCGCCAGCAGCAGCAAAGCGCGGCCGGGCCCGCCCGGGCAGGCGCTGGAGGGATGGCGGGAGGGGGATGACATGGCGAAGCTGGGGGGCATGGGTGTCCTTCCAATCGAGGAGTCCATGGTATCGGGCGGGCGGGGCTTTCGCCTCTATGCTTCGTAATGGCGCGGATGGTCCTTCTGCTGCACGAGTTGCCTGACGGCTCCTCGCACTTCGACTGGATGATCCAGCGTGCCCGCGGCGACGGCGGGCGCGAGCGCCGCCCCCGCGCCGGGAAGCGCTGCCTGCTCTCCTTCCGCGTCAGCGACCGCATCGACGAGCCCGGCGTGGGCGCCTTTCGGGGCGAGCGCATCGCCGATCATCGCTTCGCGTACCTTGACTACGAGGGCCCCGTCGGCGGCCGCGTCGGCGGCTTGCGGGCCAAGCTGCGCCGGGCCCGCGGACGGGTGACGCGGCTCGCGGCGGGGGTCGTGGTGAAGGTGAAGGAGACCAAGGGCGCCGTGATCATCCGGGCCCGGTTCGAGGGCGGCGAGGAGCACGTCTGGGCCGGCTGGCTGGAGGGCGACGCGGGGTCGGGCCGGTGGCGGTTCCTGCGGGGCGATGTCTCGCTCGCCGGCCCCGTGGCGGAGTGGCCGAGCGGCAAGATGGTGGCCCGGGGCCCCATCGGCGGA
>CAZSZO010000016.1:0-76633 GCA_964611125.1 uncultured Phycisphaeraceae bacterium
GCTGCATCATGGAGGCGATCGAATCCTGCTCGATCATGCTGGTGGTCATTTCCGATGGGTCCAACGCCTCCGAGCACGTCGCCCGCGAGGTCGAGCTGGCCGCGCGGGCCCGCAAACCTTTGCTTCCGGTGCGGATCCAGGATGTTGCGCCCAACAAAGAACTGGCGTATTTCATGGGGCGTGAGCACTGGCTTGACGCCATCACCCCGCCGATCGAGGCCCATCTCGGGGCGATCGTCGCCGCCGTGCAGGGGCTTGTGCCCGCCGCGGCACGAGCGCCTGGCGCGCCCGTCGCCGGCGGCCCGGCCGGTGCATCGCCGCCGCTCACCAGCACGCCCCGACCTCCCACGCCGGCCAGGTTTCCCAAGCTGGCCCTTGTCGCTGCGGCGTTCCTCCTGCTCGCCGGCATCGTGATTACCACCAGCCTCATGCGCGGCGGCGGAGCGCGTTCGCCCCAAGTGGATCCCTCCAGGGAGCAGCCATCGGCCGGTGGCACGTCACCGGCGAAGTCCCCGCCTGCGACCATTCCTGAGGGTCCCGGCCCGAAGGTCACCCTCGCCGATGTCGCCCCGCTCAAGATCGCCGTCGGCGCCGAGCGCGAACAGGCCAAGGCGCTCCCGGCCATGGCGGAACTCAAGCCGTTGGTCGAGGCCATGGAGCGGGAGTGGCAGACCGCCGAGCTGCTCTTCAACAAGGACGCCTTCGCCGACGCCAAGGCGGCGTACGAGCGCACCCGCGCCGCCGCCTCGACGCTCGTGGTCGCGCACACCGCCCGCACGGCCCGCGCCGCCGCCCTTGCCGCCATGGCGCCCCTCGAAGCGGAGAAGGCCGACCCTGCCGTGGCGCCGTTGCTCAGCAAGGCCAAGGAGCAACTCGCCGAGGGAGATACCCGCCTCGCCGCCGACCCGGCAGGGGCGACGGGCTTCTTCAAAGAAGCCGAAGCCAGCGCGGCGTCTGCGGCTAAAGAGGCCCGCAAGGCCGAGGAGGCCCGCAAAGCTGAGGAAGACCGCAAGGCCGCCAAGGAAGCTCTGGGCGTTGAGCGGGAACTCAGAATCCCAGGGCTTAAGGTCAAACTCGGGCTCGGCGACACGCTCACCAACTCCATCGGCGCGGTGCTGGTCTTCATCCCCCCCGGCGCCTTCACCATGGGCACGCCCGCGAGCGAGGAGGGGCGATTCGACGATGAAACCCCGCAGCGCGTCACGCTCACCCGCGGCTTCTATCTCGGCAAGACCGAGGTGACCCAGGCCCAGTGGCAGGCCGTGATGGGGAATAACCCCAGCAACTTCAAGGGTGACAACCTCCCCGTCGAGCAGGTCTCGTGGGACGACTGCGTTGAGTTTTGCAAGAAGCTCTCGGCCAAGGAGGGCAGGCGCTACCGCCTGCCGACCGAGGCGGAATGGGAATACGCCTGTCGGGCCGGGACCACCACGCCGTTCCACACCGGCGCCACCATCACAACCGCTCAGGCGAACTTCGATGGCTCGACGCCTTATGGCGGCGCCGCGAAAGGCGAGTATCGTCAGAAGACCGTTGGCGTTGCCAGCTTTGCAGCCAATGCTTGGGGACTGCACGACATGCACGGTAACGTCTACGAATGGTGCGCGGATTGGTACAGCCCGTACGCAGGCGATGCGACCGACCCAAGAGGCCCCGATCAGGGGAGCGGCCGTGTTCTTCGGGGCGGTTCGTGGTACAACGTTCCGCGCGGCTGCCGCGCGGGCAACCGCTACAGGAGCACGCCTGACATCCGCGGCGGCAACGTCGGTTTGCGGTTGGCTCTGGACTCCGATTAACCCTTTTCTCTTTTCCCCTTTTACCCTTTTCAGGCGGATCGCTCATGGCCAACGAGCTGAAAGTGATTTCGGACGTTGCGTCATCCGACCAGCCGTCGCTGTGGGCACGCAAACCATCTCACCACGCTTCAAGGCAGTCGGTCGCGGGTCTTCAGGCCGGAGGCCTGGTCTTCAGTAGCCGGGGGTCGGAGCGAGGAGTCCTCGACGAGCGACACCCCCGGAAGAGACCGGCAGGCGGCCGCAGCCCGAAGGGCTGCTCGTTGCATCGACAAGCCCACCCCCGGCTACGGACGTCCACGCCTACGGCTTGAAGAACGAAGGCAGAGTGGCGTTCAGGAGCGGGAGCTGGCGGAGGACATGAGGAGCACACACGTCGCTGAGCCGACTTGTGTGGCTCAGGTCCCGATGCCCGGTTGAATTCAGATCGCCCCCGCCGCGCGCAGGGCTTGGCGGACGCCCTCCACCGGGTCGCCGCGGCGGCGCCAGTCGGCCAGCACCTGTGGGGCGCCCGCCTTGTACCGGGTCAGCTTGGCGTCATCGGTCGCGTCGAGCAGCGCGGCGGTGAGGGCTTGCAGGTCGCCCGACGGGAATGTCCGGCCGTTCACGCCGTCGCGGACCAGTTCCCCCGCGGCGCCGACGGTATCGGTGGCGACCACGGCCATGCCCGCCGCGACGGATTCGTTGATCACCACGCCCCACGGCTCGTACACGCTGGGCAGCACGAACACATCGCTCAGGCGGTAGACGGCGCTGATGGTCTCCTGGCGTCCCAGGAAGCCGGTGAAGAGCACCCGGCCGCGCAGGCCCGCCGGGACGCGTGCCTCGCAGGCCTGGCGCAGCTCGCCATCGCCGATCACCACGAGGTCCCAGTCAGGCCGGCGCTCGGCGATGGCGGCGAACGCGTCGATGGCCAGGTCGGGCCGCTTGGCGGCAATGAGCCGCCCGCAGAAGACCAGGCGCCGGCGATCGGGGCGGAAGCCGAACAGCCGGCGGACCTCATCGATGACCGGCGCCGGCAACTGCTCGATGAGCCGGTAATCGGGCTCGTAGGGGACGTAGAAGATCCGCTCCGCGCGGGCGCCGTATTTCCTGAAGAACTCCGCGCCGAAGCCGCCGCAGGGCATGACGCCGAAGCACGCCTTGACCACGCGCGTGACGATCAGGCGCTTCACCAGGCCCTTGAGGCCGCTGGCCTTCTCGCCGCGGATGTTGCTGTCGCCCACCAGGAAGACCGGGATCCCGGCGGTGGCGCAGTAGGCCAGCACGCGCAGGCGGGCGGGGTCGTTGTAGCCGCAGAGGAGCAGGGCCCCGGGCCGGGGCTTCAGGCCCGCCAGCCAGGCGCAGATCCGACCGCCCTTGGCCCACTCGCGCCCGATCGATGACAGCTTGGAGGATTCGCCCACGCTGTCGCCCTGCCCAAAGCGGAAGACCCTGCCCGCGTCCTGCCCGCTGTCGAGCTTCCAGGCCTGATCGGCCTGGTCGTGGGTGTAGATGGTCAGCAGGCGGATCTCGGGCAGCTCCAGATCCAGCCGCTTGTGGAACGCCAGGCGGTAGGGCGTGGGCACATTGGTGAGCATCACCACGTCGACAGGCGCCGGGGGGTGGCCGGGGGGGTGGGCCGGGGGTTGGGCCGGGGGGTTGTCAACCGAATTGGAATGGCCGGGGGTGGTCATGGCTGGGGTTGGGCGACGGGGCTTCGCAGCGCGCGGTAGAGGTCGACCAGCCGCGTGCCGACGGCCTGGCGGGAGAAGTTGACCTCGACCCAGCGCCGGCCGCGCAGGCCCATCTCGCGCCGGTCGCTGCGCGAAAGCACCGCCAGGGCCCCCGCGGCGAGGCCCTCGGGGGTGGCGGGGGTGCTGACCCCGGCGCCAATCTCCTGCACGGCCCGGGCCAGCGAAAGGTTGTCGGTCATGATGGCGGGGGTCTTGGCGACGAGAGCCTCGACAATGGCGTAGCCGAAGTTCTCGAATTCGCTGTTGATCATCAGGGCGTCGCCCGCGGCGAGGGCCCGCCACTTGTCAGCCCCGCTGAGCCAGCCGGCCCAGAGCAGACCCGGGGCGACGCCCAGCTCGGAGGCGAGAACGTGGAGCGACTGGGCGTAGGGGGGCTCGCCGCTGCCGATCAGCAGCAGCTTGGCGGCGGGGAGCTGTTGGCGGATCAGGGCGAAGGCCCGCAACGTGAGCTCGATGCGTTTGACGGGGTGGAGGCGGCCCATGAACACGAGGAGCGGGGTGGTGAAGTCGGGCACATGCTGGCCGCCCATCAGGGTTCGCTCGGGGTCGTTGGCCTCGGCGCTCAGCCAGCGGGCCCGCCCGGCCTCAGCCAGGGCGGGGAGCTGGTCCTCGCGGGCGACGATGGGGACCGGCAGGGGCACGATCTCCCGGCGGGTCGCGCGGCCGAGCAGGGCGAGGTTGCTGGTGTCGCGTTCGTTCTCGCTCGTGAAGATCGCCGCGGCGCAGCGGGCGAGCTCGCGCCCCAGGCCCAGCGTGAGGAAGGCGAGCTTCTTGAGCCGCTTGTGGGCGAGGGCGTCGCGGACGAGCATGCCGTGCGGCTGCCAGACGACGGTGACGCCTCGCCGGCGCGCGGCCCGGGCGATGGCGACCAGATCGATCAGCCAGAGGCCGTGCAGGTGGATGACATCGACCTCGCCGCGCTCGATCAGGCCGATCGCGCGGGCGGCCAGGGCGCCGGGGCGGAGCTTGCCGGGCGGGCCGGTCCAGAGCCAGAGTCCCGGCTCGTGCCCGGCGATCCACTGGGCGGCGGCATCCCCGGCGGGCAGGTGCTGGGCGACAGCCCGGACCGTGGCGGTCCCGGCGGCCTGCTGGGTGCGCAGGGCCTCAATGAGCTCGACAAAGGCGGTGGAGGTGCCCCCGGCGCTGGCGGTGATCGATTCGGTGACGTGAACGACGCGCAGCATGGTGGCGGGGCGGGCAAAGCGAAAGTTCAAAGTTTCAAATCGGATTGGGCTTCGCAACATGCAGCCCGACCGTCAGGGAGGGCGTTCTGGCGCTGGTTCCAGCGGCACACGCGGCTCGTCTTGCCGGTGGCATCACTGTTTCGTTCTTTTCCTTCGTTTCCTTCGTTTCCTTCGCTCCCTTCGTTGACGGTTCCCCGTTCCCATTCTGAACGGGTCCGGGTAATGGGTGGGGGTGGGGGTTGGGGGGGTCAGGGTGGGGGGAGGAGGGAGGGGGTGGGGCGAGACCGGGGCGCCGGGGTCGTCGAGCGGGGGGTGCGGTGAGCCGACAATAGACGCAACGACCTCAGCGAGGCGCGGCCTCTCAGGCGTTATCATGCGCCCCCTTGGCCCCGGACCTGCCCGGCGCCGGTGGGTCCGCTGACCCTTTCTCCCCGACCTCAGCCCGCCCGCCTCGGAAGCGCCGCATGCCTGATATCCGCGAGTACTACGAGCATTACTGGAACAATCCCGAGGCGTACTACGACCCCACCACGCCCCAGCGCAAGGCGCTCCTGAAGACCCACGCCGGGGCGTTGCTGGCCCGCCCGGGGGCCCGGGTGATCGACGTGGGCTGCGGGCGGGGCGAGTTCTGCGCGTTCTTCAAGGAGCTGGGCGCCCAGGCGGAGGGGATCGACATCAGCCAGACGGGGATCGAGTACGCCCGCAAGCAGCACCCGGGGGTGACCTTCCACGCAGGCCTGGTGGAGGGCCTGCTGCCCGCCAGCAAGGGCCAGTTCGACCTGGTCTTCACAAGCGAGGTGATCGAGCACCTCTTCGACCCGGCGAGCTTCCTCGCGGCGTGCAACCAGTTGTTGAAGCCCGGCGGGACTCTGGTGCTCACCACGCCCTACCACGGGCTGGTGAAGAACATCCTCATCGACCTGGCGAACTACGCGGGGCACTACGACCCGCTGGGCCAGCACATCCGCTTCTACGACCGCAAGGGGCTGAACATGTGCCTGGAGCTGACCGGCTTCGCCCCCAGGGTGTGGACCGGCTACGGCCGGCCGTGGCCGCTGTGGAAGTCGTGGTTCGTCGTCAGCACCAAGGCCCGCGAGGTTGATGTCGAGACCGCGGCCAAGGAGCTGATCGCCCGCGGGAGCAAGGCCGCGTGACCACGGCCGCGCAGGTCAACCCGCAGGCGATTCCGCCGGCCGGCCAGGTCGATGTGCTGCTCGACGGCGGGCGGTATCGCGGCCCGCGCCCGCCGGTTTCGATCGTGATCCTCACGTACAACGAGGAGGCCAACATCGGCGACTGCATCCGCTCGTGCGCGTGGAGCGACGATGTGCATGTCCTCGACAGCGGCAGCAAGGACAGGACGGTCGAGATCGCCCGCTCGATGGGCGTGCAGGTTCACCACAACCCCTTCAAGAGCTTCGGCGAGCAGCGGAACTGGGCGATCGACCATGTGCCCTGCAAACGCCCCTGGCACTTTCACCTTGACGCCGACGAGCGGTTCACCCCCGAGGTGGTGGGGGAGCTGGCCGAGAGCCTGGGGCCCGACGGGCAGCGCAGCCAGCACGTGTGCTATCTGTGCCCGAGCAAGATGATCTTCATGGGCAAGTGGCTGAAGCACTCGGCCAACTACCCGTCGTACCAGGTGCGGCTCTTCAAGTACGGGCTCTGCCGGTTCCTGGACTTCGGGCACGGGCAGCGCGAGGACCCGCAGGGCACCATCGGGACGATGGCCAACCCCTACATGCACTATGCCTTCAGCAAGGGCCTCAATGAGTGGCTGTACAAGCACAACGCGTACTCGGATCGTGAGGCCCGCGAGGGACTCCTGAAGCGGGCCGAGGGGCGGCCGCCGCTGAGCACCATCCTGCAGACCGACGCCACGGCCCGCCGGCGCGCGGCCAAGAACCTGAGCTATTTCCTGCCGCTGCGGGCCATGTGGCGCTTCGGGTACAACTTCTTCTGGCGGGCGGGCTTCCTCGACGGCCTGGCGGGCCTGCACTATTGCCTGATGATTTCGATGTACGAGTACTGGATCGAGCTGAAGATCCGCGAGCTCAACGAGCAGTGGTCGCTGGACACCAACCGGCACGTCCGCCGCATGCTCGAGGAGAGCGCCGCGAAGGTGGGCGACCCGTCGGGGGTCGCGCCGGCGGGGGTCCCGTTCATCGCCGCCAAGGGAGGCCCCGCGTGAGCCTGGAGGACGCGCGCAAACTCTTCGCGTCGGGGCGCGGGATCGATGTCCTGATCCCCACGCTCAACGAGGCCAACCACATCGTCGAGGCGGTGGAGAACGCCCGCGCCGTGGGCGATGTCTACGTTCTCGACTCACTGTCGACCGACGGCACCCAGGAGCTGGCCCGCAAGGCGGGGGCGACGGTGGTCGAGCACAAGTTCATCGACTACGCCAAGCAGAAGAACTGGGGGCTGGACAACCTGCCTTTCAAGGGCGAGTGGGTCTTCATCCTCGACGCCGACGAGCGGGTCACCCCCGAGCTGCGCGAGGAGCTGTTCCGCATCGCCGGCGCGGCGGGGCCGGTGCACGGGTTCTACGTCAACCGCGTGGTCATCTACATGGGCGGCGAGGTGCGGCACGGCGGGCTCTACCCATCGTGGAACCTGCGGTTCTTCCGGCGCGGGAAGTGCCGCTACGAGGACCGGGCGGTGCACGAGCACATGGTGTGCGACGGCGCGACCGACTATCTCAAGCACGAGATGCTCCACATCCGGCGCGAGTCGCTCTTCGACTGGGTGAAGAAGCACATCAAGTACGCCGACCTCGAGAGCGACGAGTGGGTGAAGCTCCGCTTCGGCAAGGCTGGCGGCGAGAAGGCCGAGAAGCTCTTCCGCGGGACGCTCAAGTTCCGCCAGTGGATCCGGCGCGAGGTCTGGCCCCGGACGCCCTTCCGCCCGCTGCTCCGCTTCGTGTTCATGTACTTCGTGCGTTTCGGCTTCCTTGACGGGCGGGCGGGCCTGCGGCTCGCGGCGCTCACCGCCTGCTACGAGTACCAGATCGGCCTGCTCTTCCGCGAGAAGCACCTGCGCGAATTGGAGCGTCGCCGCAAGGCCGCCCAGAACAGCTCTCAGCACCCCACCCAGAACCCCGTTTCGTAGCCCGGGGCGCCCGGCTCGCCGCCGCCCGCCCGCGCGTGAAGTACACGGCTCAATTGGCGCGGCGCAGGCGGAAGCTCGCCTCCAGCCGCCGCTCGCCTCCGGCGCCCGATGCAGACGCATCGGCCATCACGAAATAGGCCCGCAGCGTGATCCACGGCTCCCGGGCCTGCCCGCGCTCGAACCGCTCCACCCAGTCGGGCAGGCCGACCAGCTCCAGGCGGTACGTGCGCGTCACCCAGTCGTACTTCTCGGCGTTGCCGTCGGGCTCGGCGAGGTCGGCGTTCCACAACCCCTGCTGCACTTCGCCCCCCGCCAGCGGCGCCCCGCCGCCGATGGCGGCGCCGGCGATCGACGTCTCGCCCAGCGCGGCGTCGCTGGGGCGGTAAAGCTCGACGCGCGACTGCCCAAGCCATTTGCAGGCGTGCCCGAAGCGGTCGACCAGTTCGAGGTAGCACACCAGCCGCAGCCGGCCGGTTTCGTCGCGTTCCAGGCGCGTCAGCGGGTGGATCCGCAGCCGAACCGGCGCGAGCGCCGCGAGCACCGTTGACGCCGCGGGCATCTCGGTCCCGGCGGCGCCCCCTTGGGCGATCGTTGTGTCCGGAGCGCGGGAGTCGCCCCCGCAGCCTGCCGCCGACAGCGCCAGCAGGCCGGCGCAACCCGCGATCAGCAGCGGCGCGGCTCGGGGCCGGAGGGCGAGGCCAGGACGCGAGGGAGCGGCGCGAAAGCGCATGGCTTGAGCATAGCACCAGCCGCGCAGGGCCCGATTCTCGCGACTGATGGCTTCACTCCAGCACGATCAGCGGCGGCGGCAGGCCCGCCAGGCGGTCGGGCCCGAGCGCGGGCTCACCCCACGCCTGAACCTGGGCCCACCAACTGGCCAGCGGCAGGCCCAGCAGCCGCTCGGCCATCGGCGCCGCGCTTTCACCCGGCGCGCCTGCCCGGGGCGGGGCCGCCAAAGCGCTCCCGCGCCGCAGGTTGGCCTCGGCCCGGGCCAGCAGGCGGGCGACGCCCGGGCCTTCGCCCGATTCGGCCTTGAGCGCCGCGGCGGCGACCTGGATCAGTCCCTGCAGCATGGCCGCAACCGGCTCGAAGAGCGCCTCGGCGGGGCTCAGGCCGATGAGCCGTGAACGCCAGAGACCCTCCCAGGCTTCGTGGGCCTCCCACCAATACTGGTGGTTGTAGAGGTCGCAGCCGAGCAGGTACGGTGGGCACTGCCGCCAACCGCCGGGCAGCAGGCGGGCGTGTGCGAGCGGCAGCGGGCCGCACCCGTGCCCGGGGACCGCGCCGGCGAAGGCGTGCCCGCGCGGGTCGGTCACGGGGTGGGGCGTCCGACCGGGTCGATGGGCGTAGGGTGGAAACGGCTGGTCGCTGTACCGGGTCACGCCCGGCCGGGGCGTCACAGGGGCGTCTCACAGTGCGGGCAGGCCAGGGTCCGCAGGTCGCGAAGCGCACGCCGGCAACCGGAGCACGCGGTTCGCCCGCTGAGCGCCGCGCCAGCCCGCGCTGGCCGGTCATAGGCCGCGAGCATCGCCGCGCTGGAGCATGCGCCAAGGGCCAGCAGGGCCGCCAGCCACGCGGGCGAGGCGGGGTTGACCGGCGGCTGAAGGCCGATGAATCGGCCGCCAACGAGTGCGAGCAGCGCCGCCGCGATGGTGAACCCCGCCGCCGCGCGCCCGAAGCGGTCGAGCAGCGCGGGCCAGCGCCGGCCGGGGGGAAGTTGACCCATCGCGTCGGGCCCCTCGTCGCCGACCTCGTGCCCGCAGGCCGGGCAACTCGGCTCGGCGAGGCCCTTCAGCTCCGCCTGGCACCACCCGCAGCGCGCGGGGTCGCCCTTGCGCGGGGGCTCGATGGCGAGGGTCCAGTAGAGCCAGAGCGCCAGCGCCGCACAGGGCGCCACCAGCAGCGCTGCCAGGGCCGTCTGAAGCGGCCATGCGACGGCCGCGGGCAGATGCCCGGCGAACTGCCGCCCCCCGGCGAGCATCGCCGGGTGGTCTGCGACGAGCAGCCCAGCCCGCTCGCAGAACTCATGCGCCGCCAGGTCGACCCGCTGGCTCAGCGGCGTAAACAGCACCGACCACAGGACCATGAACACCCCTGCTGAGGTCGCGGCGATCAAGCCCGCGCTCATCCCGCTCAGCGGCAGCCAGTCGGCCGGCGGCGGCGAGGCCTCAACCGGACGGACGACCCCCGGCCTCCCAAGGTCCAGCGCGCCGCGGCCCGGCCCGGTCGCCGGCCTGGTCTCGGGTGCGGGGCCGACGTGCATCGGCGGTGGGCGGTCGCCGATGGGGATCGCGGCGGCCCCTGTCGACCGCGCCGCGGCGGCTCGCTCGTCAGCACGCGGCGTCTCGCCGGGCGGCCGCATGGCCTGCGAGAGGGCTGGCGAGAGGGCCGGCGCGATGGCCGGTCTGGGGGCGGGTGTTGTATCGCTGCGCCGCTTGGTCTTGGCGAGGGATGACAGCGTGTCGTAATAGGTGAAGTCGGCGCCGGCTTGACTGGTCGGCCCCGCTCCGAGATGGCCGCCGCCCTCGCCCAGGGTCTCGCCCCGCGCCAGGCGGGCGAGCTCCTCGTCGCTCGCGCCGGTGACTCCGGCCCGCCGGAACGCGTCCTCGAACATGTCCAGCACCTGCCGGGCCGAGCGCGGGCGGAAGAGCACATTCTTGTTGACGGCCCGTTCGATGGCTTCGATGACGCCGTCGGTCACCCCCAACGCCTGCAGGGCGCCCGAGTCGAGCGGACGGCTCTTGTGGCCCTCGCGGACGTCCGGGGCCGAGCCCTCGTAGGGGAGCCGCCCCGTGAGCAGCTGAAAAGCGGTGCAGCCGATGGCGTAGACATCGGTTCGGGCCGAGACGATGCCCTCGAACATCTCCGGGGCCATGTACGCCGGGGTGCCCGCGAGGGCCCCAGCGTGCGCCCCGAACGACGCCGCGGGCCGCGGGCAGGCGAGGCCGAAGTCGGTCACCACCACCCGCCCCTGGCGGGTCAGCATGATGTTGGCGGGCTTGATGTCGCGATGGATCACCTCGCTGTCGTGCAGGGCCGCCGCGGCGGAGCACACCCGGGCGAGGATCGCCCGCACCGCCCGCGCGGGGAGCGGCCCGCGCTGCTTGATGACCTCTGACAGGCTGACGCCGTCGATGTACTCCATCACCAGATAGGGCACGCCGCCGGTGACGTCGGCGTGGTGCACTTCGTTGAGGCCTTCGTGGCGCAGGGCCGCCGCGGCCCGGGCGCCCTGCAGGAACGCCGCGAAGTTTGGATCCTCGGCGCTGCGGGGAATGTCCAGGAGGAACTTGACCGCCACATCGCGGGCTAGGAGCTCGTGCCGCCCGAGCCACACGACGCCCATACCACCCTCGCCGAGCTGGCGGAGGAGCCTGACTGGCCCGAGTTGCTCGGGCGCCTGCAGGCGGGGTCGGGCCGCGCCCTCCCCATCGAGGAAAGCCGTTTCAGCGATCCGCGAGATGGTGACGCTGCGCTGGCTCATGCGGTGAATGGCGAAAGAGCGGTCAAGCCCCGGCACGGGGAGCTGGGGGGTTTCCGGCGGCTCATCGTAACCGGCCGCTGAGGAAGCTCCGCACGCGGTTCGGACCCGGTTCGGACCCGCCGTTGTCCGGGTCCACCAGGCCTCCGGCGGAGGCCGATTCGGGAGGCGACCCGAGCCATCAGCGAACCTTGATGCATGAGGGGTGTCAAAATCTGGCGCAGATGGTAAACTCCGCGAGCGTTGTTGGAGGCTCCATGACGGCACCCCCTTCCCAGCCTCCCCAGAAGATCTGCACCCTCTGCAAGCGCGATTGCAGCCAGCGGGCCCGCACCAAGGACGCGCAGGGACGCTACGTCTGCCAGGCGTGCGTCGATCGTGCTGCGGCGGTCAAGGCGCCCGAGGTCGACGACGCCCCCATTCCGCTGGCCGAGCCGGTCGAGCCCGTCCGCTCGACGCCCCCCAAGGCCTGCCCCTCCTGCGCCCGCCGCATGGGGGAGGGGTCGGTCATCTGCGCCAACTGCGGCTATGACGAACGCAAAGGCCTGCAGATCAGCGCCGCCGCGGCGGGTTCGCGCCCGCGCAAGGGCGCCGGCGGGGCCCAGTGCCCTTCTTGTGGCTACGACATCACAGGCTTGCGCAAGGCCGAGTGCCCCGAGTGCGGCGGCCTCATCTCGCTCAAGGAGATCGAGCGCCACCGCAAGGCCCGCGAGAACGCCCGCGCCTATCTCTGGGCCTACCTCTCTCCGGTCCTCATGCTGGTGATCGGTCTCGCCGTCGCGGCGGGCGCGGCGTGGAGCAGGACCAATGACCCCGCCGATCTGGTCGCCACAGCGATTCTCTGGGGCATCCGCGTCGTGGTCGCCCTGGTCGTCTACTGCCTGTGTGCTTCGATCTGGATGGGCTTCGCCGCGCCGCTGCTCATGACCACGGTCCAGATGGCCGGCGTCATCGCCGTCATGCAGGCGCTGCTCAACCTTGTTGACGCCGCCGTGCCGCCGATCTTCATGCGGTCGTTCTACGGCGCCATGGCGATCTATGGCGCCGTGGGGCTGGTCACCGGCGGCATCCTGGCCAAGGTGATGGATGTGGAGGTCGAAGATGCGTGGATCATGATGCCGCTGATCATCCTGGGTTCGCTGATCCTGCCCCTGATCATTCTGGTGGCGCTGCGGCCGTGAGGCGTCCCGGTCCCTGTCAGGGCGCCGGAGAACCCCCGCCGCCGGTCGGTCGTACTCTTGCACATGCACGTGCTCTCCGTCAACGTCGCCTCCTCGTTCGTCATGGTCCCGCATGGCGACAGCAGCGCGCCCACCGGCCACTTCAAGAAGCCTGTCCCCGGGCCCGTCATGGCCCGCGCACTGGGCCTTGATGGCGACGATCAGGCCGACAGGGTGTATCACGGCGGGCCGCATCAAGCCCTGTACTTCGTATCGGCCTCGATCGGCGAGTACTGGGCCCGCGAACTGGGCCGGCCGCCCTTCAAGCCCGGCGACTTCGGCGAGAACCTCACTGTCGAGGGGCTGGCCGATGAGGATGTGCACATCGGCGATGTCTTCCGCATCGGTGCGCCGCGGAGCGACGGCGCCGCGAGCCCGGGGCCGCTGGTGCAGGTCAGCATCCCGCGGGCCCCGTGCTTCAAGCTCGGGTTCGCGATGGGCGACAGTGAGTTCCCGCGGAAGTTCCTGGCCACCCGCCGGGTCGGCTTCTACGCCCGTGTGCTCGAGGAAGGCCCGATCAGCGCGGGTGACGCCATCACGCTCGAGCGGGCCGACCCGGCCCGCTTCAGCGTGCGCGACCTCACCGATCTGGCGTTCTTCGGCCGCGCCGATCGCGCCGCCAACGCGCGGGCAGCGCAGCTCGAAGGGCTCTCCCCGGAGTGGCGCGAGCGGTTCGCCGGGCGTGCCTGACGCCCCCCGCCCGCCCCACCCCCGGAGGCGTGAACGGCGAGGCCGGGGTGACGGCGGCTAGCGCTGGGCTGACGCCGGCCTACGCCTGCCGGATGCGCATCATGTAGTCGAGCTCGACAAACGGGCCGCCCGCCCGCTTGATGGCGTTCACCGCCTGGGCCCGGTGGTGGATCGAGTGCACCAGCCCCTGCAGGATCATGTCGCTCAGGCGGGCCTTGAACGGCGAGCCCTTGCTGTCGCGATACGGCTGCACCCGCGCCAGGGCCGCGTCATCCAGGCCCGAGAGAAACGCCTCGCGGGCCTCGGCGTTCTTCTCAAAGCGGGCCCGCAGCTCCGCGATCGTGACCCGCTCGGCCTCGCTCGGCCATTTGGTCTCCACGCCGCCCTTCCAGCGCTCCAGCCACACGTGCTCGCCGTTATAGGTGTGCAGCAGGATCCGCCGCACCGTCCCCGGGCCGATCCCGGCGTCGCGGTCGAGCTGCTCGTCGGAGAGCCCCGCCGCGGCGTCGAGCAGCGCGCCGTTGGCCCAGTCCGAGTACTCCACCATCGCCGCCCAGTCGATCGCGCCCATGTTGAGCTCCTCAGTTCTCGCCGCTGTTCGTCCTCAGTCGCCATCAAGCCCGCGAACTCGGCCCTACTTGTTCACCGCCTGCATGGCCCGCTCGGGGTAGCGGTCCCCCGCCGTCGCGCCGCGGGGCAGAGCCGCGTCGATGGCCGCCAGGTCCTGGCGCGTCAGCACCACGCTGAGCGCCCCGAGGTTGTCGGCCAGATACCTGGCCCGCTTGGTGCCGGGGATGGGGATGATGTCCTCACCCTGCGCAAGCGCCCAGGCGATGGCCAGCTGCGCCGGCGTGCACCCCTTGGCCGCGGCGATCGACTTCACCCGCTCGGCGATGGCCAGGTTGCTCTGAAAGTTGTCGCCCTGGAAGCGCGGGCCCATTCGGCGGGAGTCATCCGCGGCGAGGTCGCCGGGCGTCTGGAATCGCCCGGTCAGGAAGCCGCGCCCCAGCGGGCTGTAGGCGACAAAGGCGATCCCCAGTTCGCGCGTGGTGGGCAGCACCTCGGGCTCGGGGTCGCGCGTCCACAGCGAGTACTCGGTTTGCAGGGCCGCGATCGGGTGCACCTTGGCGGCCCGCCGGATCGTCGCGGGCGCGGCCTCGGAGAGGCCCAGCCAGCGGACCTTGCCGGCCGTCACCAGCTCGGCCATGGCCCCGACCGTCTCCTCGATGGGCGTCTTGGTGTCGACGCGATGCTGGTAGTACAGGTCGATCGTCTCGATGCCCAGCCGCTTCAGGCTCGCCTCGCAGCACGCCTTGACATAGACGCTGTCGCCCCGAACGCCCAGGAACTCGCCCGCCGGCCCGCGGACGTTGCCGAACTTGGTCGCGATGATCGCCTTCTCGCGCCTTCCGGCAAGGGCCCGGCCCAGCAGCTCCTCGTTTCGGCCCACGCCGTACATGTCGGCGGAGTCGAGGAAGTCGCCCCCGGCGTCGAGAAACTGGTGGATGACGCGAATCGACTCGGCGTCGTCCATCTGGGCGGGGTCATAGAACTCGCTCATGCCCATGCAGCCCAGGCCGATGGCGGAGACGCGCGGCCCGTGGGCCCCGAGTTGACGGGTGATCATGCTCGATTTTATGCCCGCAGCGTGGCGGTCGCGGGCCCGATCAGGCCCTCGCGGCGAGCGGCTCGACCAGCGAGTACTGGTCAAGGTTCAGGTACACGATCTCGCCATCGTCCTTTTTCAGGATCAGGCGGTCGAGCCACAGGCGGTCGTCCTTGGCGTGGGCGTACCAGGAACCGGTCTTGGACTGTTCGTAGCGGACCACCGAGCCCTCAACGCTCGTGCTGAAGCTCGAATCCATCGACGGCCTGGGCACCTGCTGCGTCACCCGGACCCGCGTGCCAGCCTCGTATCGCTCATGGGACATGGCGGGAGTATAGGAAAGTCGCCCGCCGGGAGCGCCGGCCGCTCCGACTCCGCCGCCGGTCACCGCACAGCATTCCGCACCGCGCCCACCCCCTCGATTTCCACCTCAACCGTGTCGCCGGGCTTGAGGTATACCGGCGGGGTGCGGGCCGTGCCCACGCCGCTGGGCGTTCCGGTCAGGATCAGCGTGCCGGGGAGCAGCGTCGTCCCCCGCGAAAGCTCGCTCACCAGCGTCGGCACATCGAAGATCATGTCCGCGGTGCTCGAGTCCTGCATGATCTGACCGTTCAGCCGGGTTACGAGCCGCAGCGCATTGGGCGCCGGAATCTCGCGCGCCGGGCGGATGTCCGAGATCGGGCAGAAGGTGTCGAACCCCTTGCCCCGGCAGAATTGTCCGCCGGAGCCCTGCTTCTGCCACCACCGGGCCGAGACATCGTTGCCCGCCGCGTAGCCGAGCACGTAATCGATCGCGCGCTCCTTGGGCACATCTCGGGCCGCCCGCCCGATGACCACCACCAGCTCCCCTTCGTAATCCACCTGCTCGCGATCCTGGCAGATCGCCGGGATGACGATCGGTTCCCCCGAGGGGATCACCGAGTACGGGTTCTTGGTGAACACCACCGGCCGCTCGGGCAACTGGCCGCCCATTTCCTTGGCGTGCTGGGCGTAGTTCTGGCCGATGCCGAAGACCTGGCGGATCAGCAGGGAGCCGCCGGGCTCGCCGGCCTGGCCGCCGGGCAGGGCGATCACCGCTCCGAACTCGCTGCGCGTGAGATTCATCATGCCGCCATGGTAAACGGGCTTGCCCCGCGGGGCCGCGCCTGGGCGGGCTCGATCAGTCAAGCCTGCCCGGCCAGCATGGCCTCGGCGAGGGCGTCAGCGTCAAGCTCAGCCTTGTTGGCTTGCTGGGCCGATTCCTCCGCCGCGAGGGCCGCGACGCGGGTGCGGACATCGCCGACGAAGGAGATCCGCAGGCCGAAGTTCTCACCGACCTTAACGGCCCTCCCGGTGGCGACGACCTTGTTGTTGATGAGCAGTTCAAGCTCCTCCTCGGCCGACTTGGGCAGCTCGAGGATCGCCCCGGGCATGAGGGCCGTGATCTCTTTCAGGCGGATATCCCGCGAACCCAGGATCACGATCACGGGGACTTCGAGCTTCAGGATGGCTGAAAGGTCCGAGGCCATGCCGTTGTATCGGCCGACGCGCGGGGGTTGCGCCAGCCCGACGGGCCCGCCAGGGCAATCGGCGACCGCGGCGGCGACCGGGATCCTATCAGACCCCGATCAACAGACCCGATCGGAAGACAGGTCAGTGGTGGTCGAACGATCGATCAATCGGGCGCCCTACTCGTAGCGGCCGACGATCAGGCTGACGTTGTGGCCGCCGAAGCCGAAGGTGTTGTTCATTGCGTATCGCCCCGCCCGCTCGCGCGCGTGGTTGGGGGCGAAATCGATATCGAACCCAGGGAGCGGGGCCCCGGTCGCCTCGTCGCGCCCCGGCGACGCCAGGCCCAGGTTGATGGTGGGGGGGATGATCCCCTCGCGCACCGCGTGAATGCAGGCGATCGACTCCACCGCGCCGCTGGCGCCCAGGCAGTGGCCGTGCATGCTCTTGGTGCTGCTCATGATCAGCCGCCCGCCCCGGCTCTTGCGGGCGTGCTCGCCGAAGACCGTCATCACGGCCTGCACCTCGGCCTTGTCGCCCAGGGGCGTGCTGGTCCCGTGGGCGTTGATGTAATCGATCTGATCAGGGTTCAGGCGGGCGTCGCGCAGGGCCCAGCGCATGGCCCGCGCGGCGCCGCTGCCATCGGGGTCGGGAGCGGTGATGTGGCTGGCGTCGCACGAGTTGGCGTAGCCGACCATCTCGGCATAGATGCGGGCCCCGCGGGCCCGGGCGTGCTCCTCGGTTTCGAGCACCAGCATCGCCGCGCCCTCGGACAGCACGAAACCGTCGCGGTCGACATCAAACGGGCGCGACGCCAGGTGCGGCGCATCGTTGCGGCCCGAAAGGGCCTTCATGGCGCTGAAGGCCGCGACGCAGATCGGCGACACGGCCGCCTCGGCCCCGCCGACGATCATCACGTCGGCCTCGCCGCGGCGCATCGCGTGCATCGCGTCGCCGATAGCGTGCCCGCTGCTGGCGCACGCCGTGGCGTGCGTGCTGGCGAAGCCCTTGAGGCCGAAACGGATGGAGATGTTCCCTGCGGCCGCGTTGGCCATCAGGCGCGGCACCGTGAAGGGGCTGATGCGGTCGGGCCCCCGCTTGTGCATCAGCAGCGTGCCGTCCTCGATGGTGCGGATGCCGCCGATTCCCGAGCCGATGACGACGCCGCAGCGCTCGCCATCTTCCTTCGAGAAGTCCAGCCCCGAGTCGGCCACCGACTCGATCGCCGCGACCAGGCCCAGCTGCGTGAACCGGTCGAACCGCCGGCACTCGCGGAACTCGACAGTCTTCGTCGGGTCCCAGCCCTTCACCTGCCCGCCGATGGTGATCTCCCACTCGGCGCCGGCGAACTCCTCGCCTTCGATCTTGGAAATGCCGCTGCGGCCCTCGCGCATGCCCGCCCAGGTGTCGGCCGCGTTGTGACCCAGATTGGTCACCGCACCGAGGCCGGTGATCACGATTCTCGGATACGGGGCGTGCGCTGGTGCCATCGCGTGCGGGTCGTGCCCTTGCGTCGGTTGTGCGGCCGGAGGTCGTCCGGCGCCGCCTCGACCGCCCCGACGCCAGCGGGCGCGCCAAGCCGGTCGAAGCGGGTCTCACTTGGCCTCGGCCTTACTTGGCCTGGGCCGCCTTGATGAAATCGATCGCCTGACCCACCGTCTGGATCTTCTCAGCCTGATCGTCCGGAATGGTGGTCTCGAAATCGTCTTCGAACTGCATGACCAGCTCGACCGTGTCCAGGCTGTCGGCGTTCAGGTCGGTAATGAAGTTCGTGTTCCGCGAGATCGTGGCCTTGTCGGCCCCCATCTGCTTCGCGACGATCTCGACGACCTTCGCTTCGATTTCCTGTTCGGTCATAGTGAGGGCTCCGCTCGGGTTCGGACAACTGCAAACGCGGCCAATCGCGCCTTCAAGCACTCGGCCCAAAGAGCCGGGGATTCGAAATATAGCGGTCTACAAGCGTTGAGCCAAGTACTCCGGGCCTGTAGGCCTGCGGTCTCCCCCATTCGGGTATCTGCCCTCTCACTCTGGCCTCTGACTAGCGCCCCTGCTTCATGATCCGGGGGCGGGGTATCCCGAACTTGTCCATCCGCGAGAGCAGGGTGTTGGCGTTGATGTCCAGCCGCTGGGCCGCGCCGCTGGGCCCGAACACGCGGTAGCCGCACGATTCGAGGGCGTGGGTGATCTGGAGCCGCTGCAACTGCTCGAGGGTCAGGTCGAGCAGGATGTCACGCGTCGGCGAACCCGCTCCTCCGCCCGCACCACTTCCTCCGCCCCCACCGGCCCCGGTCCCCCCGCCCGGGCCACCCGCGCCGCCGCTCCTGGGCATGCTCGAACCGCCATCGCTGAGGGCCGTCAGGGGCGACTCGGGCAGCTCGATATCCAGTTCCGGCCCGTCGGCGAGCAGCGTCGCCCGCTCAACCGCGTTGGCCAGCTCACGCACGTTTCCGGGCCAGGGATAGGCCATGATGCGGCGGAGCGAAGGATCGCTGATCCGCAGCACGGGTTTGCCCATGCGCCGGGCGATCCGCTCGTGCAGATGGGCCGCGAGGGCCCGCAGATCCTCGCGCCGGTCGCGCAGCGGCGGCACCTCGATGCGGAACACGTTCAACCGGTAGAACACGTCCTCGCGGAACCGGCCCCGCTCCACCTGCCGGGCCAGATCGCGATGCGTCGCCGCGAGCAGGCGGACATTCACATGCACCGTCTCGGCGCCGCCCACCCGCTCGAAGGCGCTCTCCTGGATCACCCGCAGCAGCTTCGCCTGGGCCTGCAGCGGAAGCTCAGCGATCTCGTCCAGAAACAGCGTCCCGCCGTCGGCCAGCTCGAACTTCCCCAGGCGCCGCCGGTCGGCCCCGGTGAAGGCGCCTTTCTCGTGCCCGAAGAGCTCCGATTCGATCAGCGACTCCGGAAGCGCGGCGCAGTTCACCGCGATGAACGCGCTCCCGTTCCGGCGGCTCCCGGCGTGAATCGAGCGGGCCACCAGCTCCTTGCCCGAGCCGGTCTCGCCGTGCACCAGCACGGTCGTGTCCGTCGGCGCGACCCGGGCCACCTGGTCGCGAACGCGCTGCAAGGCGCCCGAGGCGCCGATCATCTCCAGGCCCTTTTCCCCCTCCTGAACCAACTCCGCCTGCAGGCTCTGTAGCCGCTGGCTGGCCCGCTCGGCCTCCGCCAGGCTGGCTCGCAGGCGGACCAGTTCACCCTCGGCGGCGCTGCGGGCCGAGACATCCACCATCGTGGCCAGGGCCCAGATTCGGGGGCTCGCCGGCCCGGCGGGTTGGTCTGTGGGTGCGTTTTCGGTACGCGGCAGTGGCATGATGTCGAGATCGACCAGGGTCGGCCGCTCTGCGGCTGAGGGATGCTCGCCGGACCGGGACAGCTGGACGCCGCGCATGGAGAACGGGCCGGCCTCACTACCCGATCCACCGACCCCCCCCGCCCCCCCCGCCCCCCCCGCCCCCGCCGAGCCGCCTGATCTGGTTCGCCCGTCCCGCAGCCGGCGGAGGGCGCTGTCGGCCCCGATCAGGAGCTGGGCGAGGTCGCGCCCCACGGGGTCAGTGCCGAACGCCTCCGCCGCCGCGTGGTTGGCGCGGACGCAGACCCACTGATCTGACAACAGCAGGACCGGGACAGCGACGGCGTCGAGGATTGTCGGTACCCCCGGGAACGGGGCGACAGGGTGTATGGATGGGGGTATGGGCAGGGTGCCGCTCATAAAAATACGATAACACGTAGTTATTGTCTAAACAGGGATATATAGCAATTTCTATTGCGATTCTTCGTATTTTTTGAGGGTGCGTGGGTCCGGTGAATCGGTTTAGGAGGCGAGGGCGGTCTTTATGGTTTGGCACGGGGGTTGCAGAGGGTATCTCCGGTCCGGGGGACCCAAGCGGGGCCTCAGGGGTTGGTGACGGGGGGTGCCCGGGGTTTGGTGATTGGGGTGAAACACTGCTTAGTGACGTTCCCCGCTGCGGGGATGAGAGACGGGGCGGGGCGAGGTCTATTCGGTTTGAGGCTTCGGGGGTTGGGGTGCTTGTCGGGGGGACGGTTGCGGGGCTGAGAGGTCTTGCGACTGGATTTGCGTCATCGGGGGCTGCGTTGGTCCCCAAGCAACGAGGATCCGAGTGAGCAAGTGGGCTGCTCACTCGAGCCTCGTTGTCTTTTTTGGACATGGCATGGAGCGTGGCCGGCGCGGTTCGCGGACCTCTGCGACCGTGCTGGGCGGTGCGCGCATGCCGCGTTCGGCCTCCGCGGCAGGGATTGCGCCAGCGAGAACCCGCGCAAGGTCCGAGGAGTTTCGGGATCTGCGCCAGTGGAGAAAGGTGTGCCGGATCTGCCGGGGGCGGTGCGAATGGTGGAACCTGTCACCGCTCACACTGCGCATGGGCAGGTCGATACTGGAGCGGGGCGCTGCAACGAGCGGCCCCGGCCCAACCGCGTCGGGATTCCAGACGCGCTCCAGGATCTTCGAGGGCGTCGGCCCGAGAACGGAAGAAGAATGGCCAGCATGCCCAAAGAGCCGGAAGCGTTCGCCGAGCAGGTCGCGGTCTTGCTGCGGCGGCTGCAGCCCGAATATGTGATCGAGCTGACCGGACCTCGGGAGCTCATCGTGAACGGGCGGCGGCTGGACCTCGAGAATCTCTATCGCCTGGTGAACCACGATCCTGACCGCGGTCAGGAGATCGTCGAGCACTACCTCGACCAGCTCTTCAGCGGCGAGGCGGGCGCGATCGCCAACATGAGCTTCGACATGCTGCGGCGGCGGATCATGCCCCGCATCCAGCCCGAGGCGATCTTCAACCACCTCTGCCGGGAGCAGGTGGCCCACGTCCCCTTCGTCAACGGCACGGTGGTGGTCTTCGTGATCGACATGCCGCAGATGACCGTGAGCGTGACCACCGAGCAGCTCATCCGCTGGGGCTCGAGCCCCGAGGAGCTCGACGAGCTGGCGCGGGCGAATCTCGATTCGCACTCGCAGGAGATGAACTACCAGGTGATCACCAGCAAGGAAGGCGGGCGGGCGGTCATCGTCGCCGAGCAGGACGGTTACGACGCGGCCCGGCTGCTGCTGGGGACTCTGTACACGAAGCTGGCGCCGAAGCTGGGGGGTAATTTCTATGTGGCCACCCCGGCCCGCGACATGTTCGTCGCGCTCTCACCCCGCCCCGACCCGTTCGTGGCCCGCCTGCGCGGGCGCGTCGAAGAGGACTTCCGTCGCCTGCCCTATGCGATCACCTCTGAGTTCTTCTACGTGACGCGCGACGGCGTAGCCGGGACGGCCCCGCTCAGCGACGCGGCGTGAGCCGGCGCTAGCCGAGATCTGGCGGTGGCGGCGGCGGGCTGACAGTCAGCGGGCTGCCTCTATCATCGCCGCATGCTCGAACTCCGCCCCAACTGCGAGCGGTGCAGCGCGGGCCTCCCTCCCGACGCCGACGCGCGCATCTGCTCGTTTGAATGCACGTTCTGTGCCGCGTGCGCCGAGGGGCCGCTGCGCGGCGTCTGCCCCAACTGCGGTGGCGGGCTCGAGAAGCGACCTATCCGGCCGCCTGGGAGGCTCGCCGCGAACCCGCCCGCTGCGGCGGGGCCGCCCGCTCCCCCCGTCGCCGCCGCCAACACCCCCGCCCCCGCCCCCACGTGGATCGCCCCCGTCACCCTCGCGGGCCGCTGGGTGCGGCTGGAGCCCCTGCACCCGGGCCACGCGGCGGACCTCCTCGACGCGGCCGATCCCGAGCTGTTCCGGCACACGCCGCAGCAGCCGCCGGAGTGGAGCGTGCGCGGCTTCGAGATGGACATCGCGAGGGTGACCACCCTGCCCAAGGTGGTCGCGTTCGCGATCGTCCTTCTCGAGTCCGGGCGGGCCGTAGGCCGGACCACGTACATGGACATCCGGGCCGAGGCCCGCGGCGTCGAGATCGGCCGCACATGGATCGCGCGGGCCCATCATGGCGGCGTGGTGAACCCCGAGAGCAAGCTGCTGCTGATGCGGCACGCCTTTGAAGGGCTGTCGCCGCCGGCGATCAGGGTGCAGTTCTGCACCGGCGGGACCAACCTGCACAGCCAGGCGGCGATCGCCAAGCTGGGCGGCGTGCGCGAGGGCGTGCTGCGGCGCCACCGCATGCTCCCGCCCGCCGACCCAACCAACCCTGCTTCGCCGCGGCTGCCGGGGGACACCGTCTGCTTCAGCATTCTGGCTGATGAATGGCCGAAGGTGAAGCAGCGGCTGGAGGCGCGGGTGAGACGCGATTGAACAGGGGCGCCAGCCCGCTCCGCAACCCGCAGAGAACCGCCCGATGGAGTCCGACAGATCGTCAGGGTCGATGAAGCGCGTCAGCGGTGAGCGCTCGGCGTCTGAGGCGACGAGGTGGGAGCGATCTCTTGCGCGAGGGTGGCTTGGGTCCCGATTGTCGTGTTCACGGATGCACGGGCTGCCGCCCCTGCAGCCCCGCTCGGAGGCCGGCGGGCTGACGAATGCGATTCAGTCGGCTTCGGCTGCGGCCACGAGCGCCTCTGCGGCCCGCTCCGCCTTGGCTTTGGCGATGAGTTCGCGTCGCCGCTTGGCCGATTTGAACTCGCCCTTGTTGAGGCTCTCCATGCAGTACTCGCAGGTGCAAGACCACGGGCGCCTGCCGTTGCTGTCGGGGAAATAGCGCCAGCCGACAATCTGCTGGGCTTCGCGGATGGCGTGGAGGGCTTTGGCTGGGACGTCAGAGGAGATAACGATCTGCCAGCCGCGGGGGTCGGGGGCGTGCATGATCAGGCCGGCGGCGTGGCCGAGGGGGACGCGCCGGTGCTCCTTGTTGTAGCGGCCGACCCACACCATGGCGTCGGTGCGAAGGCGGAAATAGGCGGCGCTGATGGTGCGGATGCCGCGGCGCTTGAGTTCGCGGAGCCACTGGTGGCTGGCGTAGAAGTTGGGCAGGACCGGCATGGCGAAGACGGCGCGATCGAGTTCGACCTCGCCTGAGGGGGCGTAAACGGTGAAGGGCTGGCCACGGAGGCCCGAGCGGGCGACGGCGCGGGCGTTCTTGGCGTCGAGGAGGTGGACGAGCATGGGCATGGTGGAAGCTAAGGTCGCGGGCGGGAACGGCTGGCCGGGCTCAACGTGTCATCAAAGCCAAATAGAAGGCGCTCGGCGCCATGCGATCGGGCAGGCCGGAGACCTGTCCATCGCCAACTTCCATCACGATCCACGCGCCGTCATCGCGCTGGGCCAGGTCCATCGCGAAGAACTCGCAATCGATCTCGGCGGTGAGGTGGGCGAAGGCGGCGGGGTCGGGGGCCGCTTCGCCGGGGGTGTCCCAGTAGGGTGACAAGATGAGGGGCGTTTTGCCTCGCCAGAAGACGCGCCACTCGTTGGAGAGGGGCATGCCGCTCTGGGGGTGGGCGCCGCAGGGTTTGAGGCGGACGAATTCGCGGAAGACCAGGCCGCCGGCGAAATCGGCGCCGCGGAGCTCGGCAAAGCGGTCTACGACGCGTTGCACGTGGTCGAGATCGGCGACGTCGGGGATGAAGCAAGCCTCGAGCCAGGCGTGTTTTTCGGACTTGACGTAGTCCTTGATGATCGCGGGGCCCGACCAGCCTCTGAGGATCGAGGCGATCTCGGCGCGCTGGAAGGGCGGGGCATGCGGGAGCCAGCAGGAATTGGGCGTGTGGCCGGCGAGCGCGTCAAACCAGCCGGGGAGGTGGTGGGCGTGGGCGTAGTGGGCGGGGGTGTTGATGAGCACGACGCCGCGCGAAGCGAGGGCGGCGTGGAGCGCGGCGTACTGCGCGACCGAGAGCATCCAGCCGCGGTAGATGGCGGGGGTTGGCGAGTCGCGGAGCGGGATTCGCTGGACGGCTTTGGCCAGCTTGCCGGCGACCACGGCGTCGTGATCGATGAGGGCGCTGGGCAGCCCCGCGGAGCTGGCCGCGGCGGCCTCGTCGGCCCAGCATTCGTCGAGGCGGTCGGGCCGACCGGGGGAGCAGCAGAGGATGAGCAAGGATGGAGGGGTCATGTGTGGAGAGCAAGATTAGGGGTTGAGGCTCGGTGAGCAGGAGGGGTGGGATATGGCGCCGGCTCCCGCCGCCTGCCGGCGGCGGCTCTGTAGGAGTTGTTATGCTCCGGCCATGGCGCGAGTGCATGGCGTATTTGATGTGGCCCGGTGGGTTCGGGAGTTTCCGCTGCCGCCGGGGGCGAGCATCGACGCGATCCGGCGGATTATCCCGACGAAGTACTGCTCGCCTGAGGAGGTCGCGGGAATCGAGCAGGCGCGGGCCAGGTTCGGCGGCGCCGCGGCCATGGGCGAGGGTCTACCGACCGACGTGTGCGTGTGGGGGCTTGGGGAGCCGGGCAACCGCGCGGCGACAAAGGTCGGGGGCGTGCCGTATCGGCCGGCGGGGGCGGCGTGGCCCAAGCGGAAGGACGGGGCGCCGATGGGGTTGCTCGCGCAGTTCTGCTTTGCGGACTCGCGCGACATTGTGAAGGCGCCTGACGATGTGCTGCTCATCTTCGCACCGGGGGACTATCTGGTGGATTGGGATGATGATGAGCAGGAGAGTCTGGTGTTCGAGTGGCGGCCGCTCGGGCTGACGGATCTGGTGCGGCCGGAGGATGTGCCTGCGTCGGCGTGCATGCCGCGGCCGGTGTACGCGGAGCTGCATCGGACCACGGATCGCCCGGATCCGCCGGAGGGGCATCTGGCGTTTGAGTTGTACAAGGCCAAGCCGTTGTTCATTTACACTGGGAGCAAGATCGGCGGGTTTCCGGACTGGGAGCAGGCGCCGGCGGAATTGCCGGGGCGGCTCTTATGCACGCTGGGGTCGATCAACCCCCACGGCGAGCGGTTTCCGCTGGTGAATGTTCCGGATCCGCCATGGGAGGCGTATTTCGTGTCCGATCCGCCGTGGCTGATGATGGCGGACATGGGGATGCTGCATCTGTTCGTGGATGACGACGGGGATATTCACTGGACGGTGCAGGGCGGATGAGGCGACGGGGCGAACGCGGGGGCGGGGTGTTGGTGTGAGCGGCGATAGGCGATAGGCGATCGTCGTCGGCGACGGAGAGATCGGAGAGCCTCTTGCGCGAGGGCGACCCGGATCTCCAATGACGTGTTCACGGATGCAGGGGCTGCCGCCCCTGCGACCCCGCTGGGAGACTGATGAGTTGCCGAATGGCTGCTGATGATCGGGCATGCGTTCGAGGGGCTGAGCCCGATGGCGATCCGCGTGCAGCTTTTCACGGCAGGGACGAATCTGCGCAGCCAGACGGCGATCGCGAAGCTCGGCGCCGTGAGAGAGGGGACGCTGCGGCATTACCGGATCATCCAGGTGTCTGATCCGGCGGAGCCAGCGCGGATCGCCGACACGGTGTGTTTCGGCATTCTGGCCGAGGAGTGGCCGAGCGTGAAGCAGCGGCTGGAGGCGCGGGTGATAAGCCTTGGCAAGGCGTAAGCGAAGGCCGAGCGACGCCGGCAGGCGTCTGGATGTGCTCGGACGCTGGGAGGTTTTGCACCTCAGCTCCGCCACAGGCAAGCCCAGGGCGCCTTGCCTGTGCCACCCTGAAGAGCTGCTTGGCGGTCAGGCAGTTCCCTCGTTAGCAGCCTGCGAAGAACTGCCCGATGTAGTCGGACAGATCATCGGGGTCGATGAAGCCGTCGGCGTTGATGTCACCCTGATCGCACGGGGGCAAGTTGAAGAAGCAGGCGATGTAGTCGGAGAGGTCGTCGGGGTCGAGGACGCCGTCGCCGTTGAAGTCGGCGGGGCAGGGGGGACTCTGGCGGCGGGCGGGGAGGAACCCGCCGCGGAGGGTGAAGGCGCCGCCGGAGAGGGTGCTGGCGTCGGGTTGGGCGATGGCGGAGGCGAGGGTGAGGGGGGTGGGGGGGGTCGAGGCGGTTCGGCCGCCGCCGGCGTCAACGGTGGACCAGCGGACGGTGAGCTGAGCCGACGCGGGCGCCGCGAGAGTGAGCGGGAGGGCGAGTGCGGACGAGGCGACGAGGAGGCGGAGGCCGGTTCGAGAGGGAGGCATGGTGGTGCTCCGGGGGTTGGTGTGGCGGTGGAAGGTGAGGCCGCGACGCGGCGACGCGGCCGAGGGGTCATGGGGCCACGGGGCGTTGAATCGCGACGCGCCAATCAGGGGTTGGTTCCGATGATGACGTTGCCGCCCGACGAGCGGATGGTGGTGGCCCGGTTGAGAAGGACGTTCTCGGGGTAGGACCCGGCCTCGATGACGATCTGGGCGCAGGGTCCTGGCAGGACGATCGCGTTGGCGAAGGTCAGGTTGAGGGCCAGCGAGGGGACGCGGATGGTCGGGGCCGGGGCGTTCCCGAGGAACGAGACCGAGCTGATCTTGTTGTTTGGGTTTCCCGAGCCGGAGGTCCAGGAGACGTTTCCAAGATCAGCGATGAACGCGGTCGTGCCAGTGCCGACGAGGTCGAGGTAGCTGCCGCCGAAGGAGTCGTTCTGCCACAGGCGTGCGGTGACGCCGACGGGGAGGAGCCAGCTGACCGAGCTGGCCTGGTCGGTGAAGCCGACGGGGATGGGGCCGCCGTCGAGGAGGTTGAAGTCCTGGTAATCGTCGAGGGCGCGGTCGACGGCGTCGATGGTGAAGCCGCGGTCGTCGCTCTCCCAGCCGGTGGGATCGGCGTAGAGGCGGACCCAGGCGTCGCAGGGGGTGCGGGGCGTGGCGTTGCGGTTGCCGTAGTAGTTGCGGAACTCACTCATGCCGGTGGAGCTGCTGGGCCCGTCGTTGTCGTGGGTGGTGGAGTAGAGCAGCAGCTCCCCGGCGGGGCTGACGTAGTAGCCGGCGGCGGCGTTGAAGTTGCCGTTGGACCCGGAGCTGTTGGAGGAGCAATGGAAGTGGCGGGTGGAGAGCTTGGAGAAGCTGGGGGTCGTGCCGCTGAAGGAGACGCGGTAGAGCTCGCCGAGGTCGAGCCCATTGATGATGGGGGCGGTCGACGCCGTGTTGTAGGTGCAGGCCAGGAAGAGCTGACCGTCCGCCTGGGTGATGAAGTTGATGGTCTGGTAGCAGTAGCCGATGCCGAGGGCGCCGCTGATCGGCCAGCCGCTGATGCTGGAGCCGGAGATGGAGCCGCTGGGCGTGGCGGGGAGGGAGTCCAGCGTGGTTCCGCTGGAGAGGAAGTACTCGAGCTGGCTGTTGTCTCCCCAAGTGGCGAGCAGGAAGTAGCGACCGTCGGGGAGGCGGGTGAAGCCGACGACGCCGAAGTTATGAATGGTGTTCGTGATCGAGAATGGCAGGCGCACCGGGTTCAGCGGCTGGCTGACGTCAAAGAACACGATCTCGCCCTGGGGATTGGTCCCGACCGGGTCCTCAAGCGGCACCGCGAGGATGTCGCCGCTGATCTGCGTGCCGCCGGCGTGCTGGTGCGTAGGGAAGGGGATGTTCAGCACGATCGCGTCGCCGGAGAGCGGCGCGGTGTCCTGGGTCTCGGCGTTCTTCTTGAGGCGGTTGGAGCGGAGGCGCTCGCCGGTGAGGGTGTCGCGCGAGGCCATCTTGACCACGGCGAGATTCGTCAGGTTGTCCGACTGGTCGTTGCCCGAACGGGTGAGGTAGAAAACGCCCACGTTGGGGTTGGTGTGGCGCTGGAGGCCCTGCCAGTGGTCCGAGACCGTCGGATCCGGCGCTGAGCCCAGGTAGAAGCCCATCCAGTCGCCGAACTTCTCGAGCCGGTTGAACTGGGTGAGGACATTGGGAACGCGCGGCGGCGTGCCGTCGGGCTGGGCGATGGCCGGGGCGGCCAGGCCCGCCGCCAGAAGGAGAGGGAGCAGTTTGTGGGAGGTGGTTCGCATGGGTGTGATCCTGCGGAGGGGTCGAGAGATGAGATCGAACCGAACGACAAGGCATGAAGCTCTGGCGCGGGCGGCGCCGGGTTACTGCAGCGTCACGAGCACGAGCACCATGCCCTTGCCCTTTTCGAGCGACGACATGGCCTTGCCCAGCACGCAGCCGCTGGCCTTGGTCGGGTCGGCCTTCATGGCGTGGCCGGGGGTGCTCGACGTGGTGAGCTGGTCGCCGGCGACGATCGGGCCTGCGGCGTCGGCGTCGACCAGGCACCAGACGCGCCCGAGCTTGGCGACGGGCAGCTCGCCATCGGCGGCGGTGCCGGGCTGGGTGAGCGTGAGGCCCGGGGCCACGCCGTTGGCGCCGCTGATGATGCCGGCGACCTTGCGGTCGTAGGCTGAATCGGCGACGCGCAGCTTGCCCAGCCGATCGGGATCGATGGAGACGACCATGCCCGCCGTGGGGGCGATTTCGCCCGCGGGGGCGACGTCGTAGGGCTCGGCGACGTCGGAGCCGCCGGTGATCTGCAGCACAGGGACGGAGACAATGCTCTGCCCGCCGACGCCGTTGTGGATGAAGCTGAACGCGCCGTTGCTGAGCACGCCCATGCTCCAGACCGAGCCGGTGACGGAGTTCTTGACCACATAGGCGGCCGAGCCGGGGAAGGAGCCGGAGCTCTGGCCGGTGATGGAGACGGCGCGGCTGAAGCCGGAGGGGTTCTGAGAGGCCGAGTCGCCGAAGGCCACGTTGCCGGAGTTGGCCTCGAAGACGTGCGAGGAGGCGGGGGTGTTGGGGGCGAAGATCCGCAGGTTACCGTCGGGGATGGCGAAGGCCCAGCGGTCGGAGCCCGCGGCGTTGGTGAAGCCCAGAGCGCGTGCATCGCCGCCGGAGGGCGACAGGTTCAGGGAAGACAAGAGGGGCGCGATGGAGGTGAGCGGACCCATGGCGACGCGGTTGTTCGCATCGACGCGGATGCCGCGGGTGTTGAGGGCGAAGGGCGAGGCGCCGAGGCGCTGGCGGGGCGTGAGGCGGGTGAAGGCGCCGACGCCGGAGGGCGATTGCACTTCGATATCGATGAAGAGCTGGCTGGCGTCGGCGTAGGTGGAGAGGGGCAGGTCGATATCGATGTTGAACAGGCCGCGATCGGCCTGCACGTTGTTCACGGTGCGGGTCTGAATCGCGGTCCCGCCGACGGAGCTTGAGAAAAGCGAGTACCGCACTGCGATCGGACCGGTGACGGCCGTCCCGCTGTTCTCAAGCACGCCCTGATAGGTGAAGGCGTTGGTCGTCGAGAACTGGGCCCTCGCTCCGCCGGCGATGAGGGCGACGGGGGCGAGCGCGGCGGCGAGCACGAGCGTAGAGATAGCGGTCCGCATGGGGTGTCTCCTTGAACGGGTGAGAGGGCTGATCGATTCGTGAAACGGCTCTGGCGGCCGTCGTCGCACGGCATGCGACAGGGGCGAACGCCGAGCGCCAGGAATTCCGCATTCGCCCGCGAAGAGGCGCCCGGGCGGGGCCGCTCTCTCGCCCTCATGTCCCCCGCCCCCAACCCCGATCCCCACCGCCATCCCCACTCCGATCCCCATCCCCCCGGCCTCATTGACCCTGGCTCGATCCCGGTCCACAATCCCAAGGTCGGAACGCCTATGACCGAGCCTTCCGTCACGCTCCTGATGCAGGCGGCCCGCGAGGGTGATGTCGAGGCTGCGCGCTCGCTGTGGGAGCGGGTCTATCACGAGCTCCGCAAGCTGGCCCAGGTGCAGATGAGCCGCGAGCGGCGCGACCACACCCTGCAGGCCACCGCCCTGGTCAACGAGGCCTTCGCCCGCCTGGTTGATGACGCCAGCCTTCAGTGGGCCACGCGCGGCCAGTTCTTCGCCGCGGCGGGTGAGGCCATGCGCCGGATCCTCGTTGAGCACGCCCGCGGGCGGGGCCGCCAGAAGCGGGGGGGTGATGAGCAGGGCCGCCCGGCCAAACGCCTGCCGCTCGACGGGGTTGACCTGCTCGTCGAAGCCGATGATGACCAAATCCTGGCGCTCGACTCGGCGGTGCGGCGCCTTGAAGCTGAGGAGCCCGATGTCGCGGCCATCGTGCGACTGCGGTTCTTCGCCGGGCTGACCGGCGAGCAGGCCGCGGCGGCGCTGGAAATCTCCGCGCGCCAGGTGGACCGCCTGTGGGCGTACGCGCGGGCCCGGCTCTACCGGGAGATGGAATCGCCCGAGGGGGCCGAGGGCGCACGCCAGCCGGATTGACGAGAGCGGACCGATTCACCATGCACACCAGCCAGCGCCAGCGCGTGCGAGAGTTGTTCGTGCAGGCGATGGAGCTGCCCGAATCGGAGCGCGCCGCCTTCGTGCGCGAAGCGTGCGGCCCAGGACGCTCAGGACCCCCGGGCGGTCCGGATGGTCCCGACGCCGCCGTCGCCGCCGAGCTCACGGCGCTGCTCAAGGCCCTTTCGGATGCGGGTGAGTTCCAGGGTGCGGGGCTCGCCGAGCGGGCCCCGGCGCCGGAGGCGAAGCCCTCGCCGACCGACCCGAACCTCGCGCGGGGCTTGACGGCGCTCGCGGCGAGCGAGGCGAGCCCTGAGCGATTCCCGCTCAAGATGGTCAACCAGCGGATCGGCCCGTTTCGCCTGCTCGAGCTCATTGGCGAGGGCGGCTTTGGCGATGTCTACCTCGCCGAGCAGGAACGGCCCGTGCGCCGGCGCGTGGCGATCAAGGTCCTCAAGCCGGGCATGGACTCGCGCGGCGTGATCGCCCGCTTCGAGCAGGAGCGGCAGGCCCTGGCCCTGATGGACCACCCCAACATCGCCCGCGTGCTCGACGCCGGGGCGACGGCCGACGGCCGCCCCTATGTGGTCATGGAGCTGGTGCGCGGCGAGCCGATCACGACCTTCTGCGATCGTCACCGGCTGGGCGTCCGCGAGCGGATCGAGCTGTTCAAGTCGGTCGCGGAGGCGGTGCAGCACGCTCACCAGAAGGGGATCATCCATCGCGACCTCAAGCCCAACAACGTCCTGGTGGCCCTGAGCGACGTGGGCGGGGGCAAGGCGGTCCCCAAGGTGATCGATTTCGGAATCGCCAAGGCCACCGGTGAGCCGCTGACGGACAAGACGCTCTTCACCGAGCATCGCCAGCTCATCGGCACGCCTGAGTACATGAGCCCCGAGCAGGCGGAGATGCGGGCGATCGACATCGACACCCGGTCGGACATCTACTCGCTGGGGGTGATGCTCTATCAGTTGCTCACCGGGACCACGCCGATCGACGCCCGCACGCTTCGCTCCGCGGCGCTCATCGAGATGCAGCGGATGATCCGCGAGGTCGAGCCGCCTCGCCCCAGCACACGGGTGCGGACCCTCGCCCACGCCGACGACGTGGCGAGCGCGGGTGGGGGGGGTGAGGCGGAGCGGGCGGAGCCGCCACTCCCTCGGCCGGGCGTCGATGGGCGAGAGCCGCCCGCCACCGCTCTGGCGGTCGCGGCGGCCCGGGGGACCGATATCAGCGGGCTGCGGCGCGTGTTGTCGGGCGAACTCGACTGGATCGTGATGAAGGCCCTGGAGAAGGACCGCACGCGCCGCTACGACACCGCCAGCGCCCTCACGGCCGACCTGCAGCGGTATCTTGACGGGCGGGCCGTTGAGGCCGGACCTCCCAGCACGTTGTACCGCGTGCGGGCGATGGTGCGGCGCAACCGCCTGGCCTTCGGTACGGGCGCCGCGGTCTCGATCGCGCTCATCGCGGGCCTGGCGATGGCCACCATCGGATTGGTGCAGGCGGCCCGCGAGCGGGACCTGGCCCGCGCGGCCGAGGCCCAGGAGGCCGCCGCCCGCGCTCTGGCGGATCGTGATCGGCGCGACGCCCAGACCGCCCGGGAGGAAGCCGAGCGGGCACGGGAGGAATCGGAGAGGCGCCGTCTGGAGTCGGAGAGACTGCTGATCCGCGAGGCTCTCTCGGGCGCGGCCGCCGCGCTGCAGGCGAGCAACCCCGGCGCCGCGGCGGTCAGCCTGCGGGCCGTGCCGGCCGAGCGGCGGGGCTGGGAGTGGCGGGTGCTGAACCAGCTCATCGATCGCGACGGCGTCGAGATCGCCACGCAGGGCAATGAGTCGGTCGAGGAGTGGCGGCCCATGCACGACCCGCGCCGCGTGCTGGCGATCGTGGCGCCGCGAGCCGCGTCCCCCGGCTCGGCCGCTCCAGCGTCGTCGGGGGGCGATGCGGACCGTTCGGCGGTGGTGTTCAACCTCGAAACGGGCCGCGAGGAGCGACGCTTACCCGGGCCGATGGGCGCCCTCAGTCCCGATGACCGTCTGCTGGTGCGTCTGAGCCGGGGCGACCTCGTCGCGGTGGAGATCGACTCGGGACGCGAGCGCTGGCGTGTGCCCGCCGCGGCGTCGCGCGGGACCGGCGGCTGGTCGATTTCCGGCTACGCCTTCGCCCCCGATGGCCGCGAGCTGGTCGTCATCGGCGGCGATGGCGAGCTGGTGTTTCTCGACCCCGGGACGGGCGGCGTGCTCCGGTCGACGGCGGTCAGTCCGCGGGCGGTCGGCTCGGCGGCGTTTGTCGAGCTTGGCGGCCCCGGCGGCCCCAGTGGGCTCAGTGGGTCCAGCGGCCCCAGTGGGCCGAGCTGGTCTCCGGGCGATGGCCGCGCCCGCTCCGGGCGGGCGGTGTTGTACGACGCCGGCGGCCGCCCGGCGCTGATCGACCTGGATTCGGGCGTGGTGGGGCGCGGCTTTCTGGGCCAGGGCCTCCTCCCCGGGCGGCGCCTGGCGAGCAGCGGCCATGTAGCCGGCGATGTCGATGGCGGGCGCGAGTACGCGCTCGACACCGCGTCGATCATCGCCCCGATTGTCAATGGCGACATCTCGCCCGATGGCCGGATGCTGGTCTTCGGCGATGTGTTCGGCGGTCTCGCCCTGGTCCGCGTTGACCAGCAGCGACGGATGGAGCTCAAGCCCGAGCGACGCTTCCCCGGCGGGCCGGCGCGCCTGCGCAGCGTCTACTTCACGCTCGACGGCGAGCGGATCGTCACCCAGCTGGGCCTGGGCGGCGAAGGTCGGCTGCGTTCGGTCTCCGTCGACGCCTTCGCGTCGGAGTTCGCGCTGCAGACCGGGCGGCGCGGCTGGCTGTCCTTCTCGCCCGACGGCGGACGCGGGATCATGGCGTCGTGGGGTGAAGTGGTCGCCTTCGACACCACCCTGGGCCTCCCCCTCTGGACGCGCAATCTCACGCCGCTTGTCGCCTCGGGCGCGGCGTGGAGCCCCGACGGCTCGCTGATCGCCCTCAGCATGAGGCCACGCCTCCCCGGCGAGGCGAGCGAGTTCTACGTCGTCGAATCGCGTACCGGCCAGCCGCTGCTCTCGATGGGTCGCTCGGCCATGGTCCCTGACCCCACCTGGGGCCGCTCAGTCCCTGATTGGATGGGCGAGATCCGCGGCCTGGCGTTCTCGCTCAACGGCTCGCGGCTCATGCTGAGCTTCAAGACCGGCGCGATCCGCACGCTCGAAACGCACACATGGAGGGTGCTGGATAGCGCCGCCGAGCCCGTCGCGCTGGATCCCAGTCAGCAGCCCGTCCCATCCGGCCGCCACCTGCTCGCCATCGCACCGGCGCGGCCAGCTTCCGGCCGCGCCGTGAGCCCACAGCCGGGCTTACCCCCTGGCCTACCCCCGGTTGATGGTGAGGTTGTCGCCCAGATCGCCCCTGGCGCCGGAGGGAGCTCGATCGCGCCCGACGGCGGCGCCGGGGCCGGCGGGCCCCTCGAGCCTCCTGGGACTTCCCTCTCTGCGCCCGGGCCGTGCGTGGTCATCCGGCGCGCCGCCGATCTGGCGCCGCTCCGGGTCATCCGGTTGCCTGACTGGCGGCCTTCGATCCTCGCGCCGGCGCCGGGCGGCGAGGACCTGTTCATCGGCGACGAGCGGGGCGGAGTCGTCCGCGTCGTGATCGCCACCGGAGAGGTCCGCTGGCGGACCGAGGCGATCGCCCCGCCGGTGTCGGCCCTGGCGGTGTCGCCTGACGGCCAGCGTGTCGTCGCGTCCTTCAACGCGTTGCAGATCGTCGTCCTGGAGGCCGCGACCGGCAGGGTCACCGCCGTCCTTCCCGCGCCGATCAGTTCGGCGATGGCCCTGACGTTCACCGCCGACGGGCAGTCCCTTGTGCTGGGCTCGCTCGATTGGCCGCTGGCCCGGATCGACGGCGCCTCCCCTTCCGGCGAGCTCGCGGCGGTCCTCTCGCGCTGGCCGTCCGGCGTCACCCCGCCCCGCTCGGTGCTGCAGGCCCGCAGCTGGATGATGCAGGCCTGCGACCTCTTCAGGTTCGCCCAGGGGGGCGCGTGGTCGGATGCGGAGGTGATCGCGCAGATCCGCGGGGCCGTTGACCGCATCGCCCCGGTGCGCGAGCTGGCCGAGCATCTCTTCTCGCGCATGGGTTTTCATCTGCGCGTCGGCAACAACGCGGCCCTGCTCGAGCTCCTCAAGCCCGGCGACAACCAGGACGGCCTGCGGCAAGCCGCCAGCCTGCTGAGCGATCTGACGGCCGCGCACCCTGACGATATCGCTGTGCACATCAACCTGGGTGAGACCCTCTTCCGCCTCGGGCGGTTCGAGGAGTGCGAGCCCGCGCTGCGCCGGTCCGAGGAGCTCCTGGCCAGGCGCTCGGCGCCGCCGCAGCCGCGGTCGCTCAGCTCACTCGCCATCGCCTGCGCCCGCCTGGGGCGGATGGACGAAGCCCGCGAGTGGTTCAGGCGAGCGGGCGCCGCCCGGGCCGAGGCCATGGCGACCGGGAGCCAGCCGGACCAGGAGGACCGCAGCGAGGAGCGGTTCCGCCAGGCCGAGGCGCTGCTGGGCGGGTCCGTCGGCGGCTAGATCGCCGTGAGGTCGGGCGCGAGGGCCGAGCCGGGTATCTCCCTGACCCGCATCACCACCAGGGTGACGTCGTCATCGGCGGCCTTGACGCCGCAGAAGTTCCGCAGGGCCGCCGCGAGATACTCGACGACGCGGGCCGCGTTCGCCTCGGGCTCGCGGGCCAGCAGATCGAGCACCGTCGCCTTGATCCGCTCGCGTCCGAACTTGCGTCCGCTGAAGTCGCTGGCCTCGCTGAGGCCGTCGGTGTAGGCCAGCAGGATGTCGCGCGGGCGCAGGTCGAACTGCCCGAGCTGGTACCGCTGGCTGGGGTCGATCCCCAGGACCATGCCGCCGGCCGAGAGCTCGTCGACATCGGCGTTGTTGGGCGCCCGGTGGCTGGGGACGCGGAAGATCAGCGGCGGGTCGTGCCCCGCGCCGCAGTACGTCAGGCGGAGCGTCGCCGGGTCGGCCATGCCCAGCCAGAGCGTGGCGAACTCGCTCTCGAGCGTGTCCCGCACCAGGGCCCGGTTCACCCGGCTCATCACCTCGTCGAGCTGCTCGATATCCAGCGTGTGGGCCCGCAGGCTGGCCCGCACCGCCGACATCAGCAGCGCCGCGGGCACGCCCTTGCCCACCACATCGCACACCGCCAGGGCCAGCTGCGACCGGCGGACGAATAGGTCATAAAAATCGCCCCCCAGCTGGTACGAGGGCGCATAGCGGGCCGCCAGATCGAACGGCGGCACCGCGGGGATCGTCTGCGGCAGCATCCGCCGCTGCACGTCGGCCGCGACGCGCACCTGCCGCTTGATGTGCTGGTCCTCCTCGCGCAGCTGCCGCAGCCGCGCGTGAGCCAGCGCCATCGCCGCGTGGTCGGCGATCGACCGCATCAGCCCCTGCTCCTGCGCCGTGAACTCCCGCGGCGTGCGGGTGTACAGGCGGATGATCCCCCCCGCCCGCCCCTGGAACATGAGCCCGGTGGTCATGAGGCTGATGAGCCCTTCGCCCTTGGGCCGCTCCACATCGGCGATCCGCTCGTCGCGATGCAGGTCGGCGATGCACACCACCTCGCCCTGCAGGGCCCGCGCCCGCAGCGAACCATCCGAGAGCGGCGCCGTCTGGGCCAGCCACTTGGCGCTCAGCCCCCGCGCCACCCGCGGCAGCAGCACGTCGTCGTCGTCGAGCACCGCGATGCTCCCCGCGTCGCAGCGCAGGGCCTCCACCGCCAGGTCGAGCGCCGTGCTGAGCACCTTCTCGGGGTCCCCGGCGCGCACCAGCAGCGACGAGAGCTTGAACAGCGCCTGCAGGTCGGTCGCCTGCTGCCGCAGCGAGAGCTGCTCCTCGCACGACTCCACCGCCGTGCTGGCCAGGAGCGTCACCGCCCGCTCCAGGGCCCGCCGCCCCATCGGGTTGTCGACGCCCCAGTCGGCGGTCATCACGATGGCCCCGATCTCAGCGGACTTCAGCCGCAGCGGGGCCACGAACAGGTCCGCCCGATCGTCAAACCCCCGGCCCACCAGCTGAAACGCCCGCGTCGCCCCGGCCCGCCCGTCAACGCACCGCCACGAGCGCCCGCCGGGCCCTTCAGGGTCGGCGGGAATGATCACCTGCCCGTCGCCGTCGCGCAGCCAGATCGGCACCCCGGCCAGGCGGGCCAGTTCATCGCACAGCCGGGCGATCGAACCATCCGTAATGAACGACGTCAGCGATAGCACGGCCGCTCCATGACCCTCTCCACCCTCCGCCAACATCCCCGTCTCCGATCCCCGGCGGCCCGTCGGGCCTTCCCAGTTCACCGAGACGCCGACGTTCGACCCGACCCCCGACCCGGTCTCGGATGATGAAACGGCCATGACCCCCGAAAGGGTAGGTCCGACGCTCGCTCCGTCCCGCGACCCAGCGCGCCCTCTCCCCCAGCCGCCTCCCAGGGCGTGGCGAGGCGTGCCAGAGCCGCCGGCTTACCGGCTGGCCTTCACGCGGACCTTCACGGGGGCGAAGCCGTGCTCGTCGAAGATCAGCAGCTCGTTGGGTTCGCCCGACTTGAGCCAGGCCCAGGGCAGCAGCAGATCGGTCTGCGGGCCCACGTGCCGGCCGTCGGCGGTGGCGGTGAAGTACCGCCCCACGTGCGCGCCGTTGAGGTACAGCTGGCCCTTGCTCAGCCCATCGGTGTCGAGCCACAGGTTCGTCCGGTGCGTGGAGACGCTGAACGTCGTCCGCCACCAGCGCGGAACGTGCAGACGCCGCTTGTGGTCGGCGGCGAAGCTGTCGGAGGCCGGGCGCTCCCACTTGGCGAATGCCCAATCCGCCTTGGCCGTCAGATTCTCCTCGCAGTCGTAGAACGACAGGGCGTGGGCGAGTTCGCCCTCAGCCTCCTCGGCGTCGCCCAGGATGGCGAGCTGAAGCTCGGCGCTCCCGCGCCCCAGGGTCGCCTCGTCGATGAAGATCGACGACGGCCCGCTGGGGTCGAAGAACCGGATCGGCTTGTCATTGAGCACCACCAGCCCGCGCTGGCGGCCGGGGGCCAGGGTGATGATCGCCGGGCCCTTGCGGCGGGCGGGCAGCGTCCAGCTCAGTCGGTGCGGGTCGGTGGCGTCGCCCTGGTGAACGTACCACAGCGGCGAGCGGAAGCCCAGGACATCCATCGGCGTGGACCGCTTGAGCGTGGGCTTGCCCAGCCTGTGCGGCGCCACCTCCCACACGTGGCCGTAGAGGCCCTTGCTCTCGCCGACCTGCGGGCCCTCGCTGAAGCGGCCGAAGTTCTCCGCCAGCACCACCAGCGTCTGCTCGCCCTTCTGGAGCTTGATCGACGCCTCAGGGCCGGCCCCGGGGCCGTTGCCCAGCAAAGCCACCGCGTGCCCGTGCTCGAAGAGCGCCATCCGGTCGCCGGCGTGCGGCATGGCGATGATCGCCTTGCCCGCGCGCGGGTTCTTCAGCGTCAGGCGGTACCAGCCGTAGCCGTGCGGGGCGCCCAGCGAGCTCAGGTCGGCCGGCCCCGCGATCGACGCGAACCGCGGCCCGGTCCCGTCCAGGTAGTCTTCAAGCCCGTGCGTCTCCCACGTTGAAAGGGTGATGCGGGCCGGGGGCCGTTCGTGGGGCGCCACCGCGGCGTTGGGCGGCAGCGGAGCCGGCGGAGGCGGCGGCGGCGCTGGCGGCACGGGCTTGCCCTTGCCCTTCACCTTCTTGCCCTTGGGCGGCTCGGGCGTCTTCTTCGCCTCCACGGCCTTGGTCGCGGGCTTGGGGTGCTGCTCGGCGGTGATCACCTCGAACTCGGGCTTTTCCTGCACGCGCCGGAACTTCTGGCCCCACGCCGCGACCACCGGCAGCCCCTCGAGCGAGAGACCCTCGACATCCATGTACACCGCTGTGTCGGCGATGTGCACCTTGGGCAGCAGCCCGTCGGGCACGATCATGATGATGACGTTCTCGTGCTCCAGCAGCAGCGGCTCGTCGCCGGTGGGCACCTGGGCCGAAAGCTCGGCGCCGTTGATCGACATCCGGGCCGGGCTGCCCGCGGGGCCGGAGCAGACGAAGATCCGCCCCGCGATGGCGACGGCGCTGAGGTTGCAGTAGTCAAGCTGCGAGCGGCCGATCAGGCGCGTGTCGAGCACCACCCACGCCACCGGCTGATCCCCCAGGTGCACCGGCAGGATCGTGCCGTCGGGCAGCAGCAGCGTCGCCGGGTCGTGCCCCGCGCTGTCCGGGGTGCCGTCGGTGTCGGTGGGGGCGAAGATGAAGACCACCGAGCCTTGCGAGCCCATGGCGTCGACCACGACGTGGCCGCCGGGGGTGATCTCCGCAAGCTTCTTGGGCCGCCCCGCCGCCTGCTGGTGCGCGGCCTCGGGGGGCAGCAGGCAGACATTCTGCCGCTTGGGGTCGAGATGGGCGAAGACCCGTCCGAACCGCGACGCGAACAGCGCCAGCCGACGCAGGGCGTGGTAGTGGGGGCGGAGCTGACCGTCCTCCCCGATCGCCGCGGAGCGCTCGGCGCTGCTCACGCCGTAGGACGCCGGGCTGTCCGCCAGTCGCCCCGCGGAAAAGCCAAAATTCGTGCCCCCCGACAGCGGCTCGACATTGAACTGGGCGCCCGCGGCGAGCACCTCGGCGATCCCGCGCTGCAGGGCGTGCCCGGTCAGGGCCGGGCCGGGCTTGCTCGCCCAGGTCGCCTGGCGGCCGATGCGGTACTCCATCACCACCTTGGGCTGGCTCGGCCGGACACTGCCCAGCTGGCGGAGGTGCGGCAGCATCGCCCCCGAGCCGGTCCAACCGTCGATCTCGCCCTCGATCCCCTGCCAGAGGTCGTTGGCGTTGACGAAGGGCACATCAAAGCCTGACTCGCGCAGGTAGCGGTTGAGCTCGCCCAGGTAACCCAGGGCGATCTGGTCGTGCCCGCAGGTCCAGCCGTTCTCGTTCTGGACCGCGATGATCGGCCCGCCCAGCGGCGACTTCTGCGGCTCCGGCGCCGTCGCCTGCAGGTCGCGCACCTGCCGGGCCACGGCGTCGATGAACCGCGAACTGGCCTCCAGGAACGGCCCATTGGTGGTTCGCAGCACCACGTTGGGGTTGTTCAGCAGCCAGGGGGGAATGCCGCCCAGGTCAAAGCCCGCGCCGACATACGGCCCCACCCGCAGGATGCAGAACATCCCCGCGGCGCTGATGAGCTCGACAAAGTGCCGGAGGTCGTTATCGCCGGAGAAATCGAACTGGCCCGCCCGCGGCTCGTGCCGGGCCCACACCACGCAGGTGGTTACGCAGTTGAAGCCCGCCGCGCGGGCCGCAGCGATCCGCTCCGCCCACACCGCCCGGGGGAGACGGGCGTACTCGATGGTTCCGCCGACGAGCCATACCCGCTTGCCGTCGACAGTGAAGCTCTGTGCATCGAAGGTAATGGCGGGCATCGGTGCGGGCATCTCCGACTGAGAAGGCCAAACGCGAGAGGTCGGCGGCAAGCGGCCACCGTGCAAAACCCGATCGCATCGCCGCTGCGGTCGCGGCGGGAGAGGCGCCTGAGAACCCAGCAAGCATAGGTAAGTGACTGCTCACCTGCAATGCCGCGCCTTGATTAGTCCTGCGAACCCCTCCGCCGATGGGTTCGTTTTCACATGTGCACCCGTGAGAGTCCCCGTTTCGTAAGGGGTTATCGGAACGAGCAAACGCCGAACCCTGGGCCCCGCCAAGGCTCCGCCGCTATCCTCCGCCAATGGTCGTGTTCAAGGAGTTCAAGTTCGAGGCCGCGCACAGCCTGCCGCAGTTGCCCGAGGGGCACAAGTGCCGGCGGATGCATGGTCACTCCTACCGCGTGCGGGTTGCGGTGCGCGGGCCGGTCCGGGCCGACCTGGGCTGGGTGATGGACTTTGACGAGATCCGGCGCGCGGTGGAGCCGCTGGTGGACCGGCTCGACCACCAGATTCTGAACGATGTGGACGGGATGGGGATCTCCACCTCCGAGGGGCTCTGCCTGTGGTTCTGGCGCCGCCTGAAACCCGCCCTCCCCGGGCTGACCCGGGTCGAGGTGTGGGAAACGGCGACATCCGGCGCGGCATACGAGGGCGAGGACGAGACCGCCTAGGCCCCGCCGTCCCCGCGCCCTGCAAGGGCCCCCCCCGGCCCCCATGCCCGCCCTCGGGCCCGCCCCCGGGCCCCGAACCTTCACCCCTGTCAATCCTCCGGGATGTGGTCGCTGGTCACGACCTTGCGGAACGCCGCGCGCAGCCGCTTGGTGATCGGCCCTTCGACGCCGTGGCCGAGGCGGAGGTCGTCAATCTGGGTGACGGCGATGATCTCCGCCGCGGACCCGGTGAGGAACACCTCGTCGCTCGACATGATCTCCTCGGTGCGCATGTTCTTCATGGTGCAGGGGATGCCCATGTCGGTGCAGAGGTCGATGACGAAGCGGCGGGTGATCCCCTCGAGGATGCCGCTCTCGCTGGGCGGGGTGAAGACCTTGCCGTCGCGGATGACGAAGATGTTGTCGCCGGTGCACTCGCAGACAAAGCCGTCGGTGTTGAGCATGATGGCCTCGTCGCAGCCCTGGTCGATGGCCTCCACCTTGGCCAGGATGTTGTTGAGGTAGTTCAGGCTCTTCACGCGCGGGTCGAGGCAGGCGATGGGCGTGCGGGGCCGCTTGGCGACGATGATCCGCATCCCCTTCTCGTACTGCTCAGGCCCGTAAAGGGCGATCTGGTCGGCGATGCAGATGACCCCCGCGACCGGGCACTTGCGCGGGTCAAGCCCGAGCGTGCCGAAGCCGCGCGAGACCACCAGGCGGATGTACCCGTCCTGAATCTCGTTGACCTCCACACAGTCGCGCAAGATCTGGACCATCTCGTCCCGCGAGACAGGGATCTTCAACCGAAGCGCCTCGGCGGACCGCCACAACCGCTCCATGTGCTGGCCGCACTTGAAGATCTTGCCCCGGTAGATCCGGATCCCCTCGAACACCCCGTCTCCGTAGAGCAGCCCGTGGTCGTAGACGCTGATAACCGCATGGCTCTTGCTGACCATGTGCCCGTTGACGTAGATGTACGGGCGGTCGACCTTGGGGCGGCCGGCCTCGAAGACCTTGGCCGTGGAGTGCGGCCCGATCAGCGACTTCACCCGCGCCGCGGCCCGCGTCTGCTTGCGCGGGGCGGGGGCGGCGCCGTTCCGGCGGCTGGCGGGGGACGCCTTGGCGGCGGCCTTGACGGGGGTCTTCTTGGGAGCGGACTTGACCTTCATGGGAACCTCCGTCGGCGGCCCGGGCCGCCGCGCTGCGGTGCGGTCGTGACCAGTATTCAGGCCGGGAATCGGCCTCTGGCCAGACGCAGTTTAGCGGAAACTTCCCCGAGGGCAAACGGGCATTTCGAAGTCGGCCAGCATACCTAGACAAGCGACTGGTGAGAGGCAACCACTCGCCAGCGTTCAGCGGCTCGCTCGCGCGCAGCTCTTCACGCTTCTCGGGACGTAACCGCTGCTCGCGACTGACGGCCTCGCGGGGCGATGTCACGCGTGATGCAGCACGCCCGCGGCGGTCAGTCGGCGATGCTGTCCAGGTCGAAAGGACCAGCCGCGCCCCGGCCGGTCAGCACCCGCTCGACCGCCGAGCGGTAGGCCGCCCACAGGGCCCGCTCGCTGGCGAGGCGATCGCGGCCCTCTCGTGTGAGCCGATAGACTTTTCCACGTCGGCCCGTGGCGGTGGTCTGCCACTCGCAATCGACCTGCCCGCCCCGCCGCAGCCGCTTGAGCGCCGGGTAGAGCGAGCCCTCCTCGATCACCAGCAGGCCGCCGCTCGCGCGTTCGATCCAGCGGGCGATGGCATAGCCGTGAGCGGGTCCGAGGGCGAGCGTCCCGAGCACCAGCGCATCGAGCGTCCCCTGGAGCACCTGCGGGCGGATGGTCATGCGTGGAGTATACCTAGCATGACAAGGTATGCTGTATGAAACGTTTCAGATGTGAAAGTGGGCGAGCGACAACAGCCGGAAAGGCGCATCGCCTCACCCGGGCTGGCCGGGCCCGCCGCGCCGGTCGAGCCGCCGCACCGCTTCGTCCATGAAGTCCACCGCCCGCCGCAGATGAGGGATCACGATGGAGCCGCCCACGATCAGGGCGATGTCGAACACCTCCCATAACTCCTGCTCGGTGCACCCGACCTTCAAGCACTGGTCGATGTGGTACGCGATGCAGTCATCGCAGCGCAGCACCATCGACGCCGAGAGGCCGAGCATCTCTTTGGTCTTGGCGTCCAGGGCGCCAGGCTTGTAGCAGGCCCCGTCAAGACTGAAGAACCGCTTGGTGTTCAGCGTCCCGCTTCCCCCTCCCCCGCCCCCTCCGGCCTCCCCGGCCTCCCCCCCCCGGGGCGACGGATCGCGGCCCAGAATGCGCTGATTGAGACGGGTCCGGAACGCCTGAAACTCTTCGTATCGGCTCATGGAATCGAGCGTAGTCGCGAGCGGCGGCGGGCGCAACCACACAGCATGCAGCACCGGCACACAGCACACAAGGCGCCAGGCGCGCGCTGGGCCGAGCGGTGATCCGGCGCTCCCAGCGTTCAAGCGGTCCAAGCGCTCCAGGCCTGCTGGTATGCTCTTGAGTATGCCACTCCTCCGCCTTGCCGCGTTCGCCGCACTCTCGATTCTCGCCGGGTGTTCCGCGGCCCGTCTCGATGCCGGCCTGCCCGGCGCCAGTCTGCAGCTCCAGCCCGCCCCCGCCCAGACACCCGGGACGCCCAGGACGCCCGGGGCCACAGCGCCCACTTCCCCGCCGGCTTCACCCCCCGCCGACACCCGCGCCGCGATCGCCAAGGGCGTCGAGCTCCTCCTCGCCATGCAGGAGTCGCTCGGCGCCCCCACCCCCACCCCCAACCCCGCCCCCGCCCCCGACCCTGAGGGCTTCGCGGCCTCCGAATGGCCCTACGAAGGCGTCTATAAGGTCGGCGGCAAGATCCCCATCGGCTACCGCGTCGGCTGCACCGCGATCTGCGCCGTCACGCTGCTCAAGGCGCCCGGCTACGACGGCGACAAGCCCCGTCAGGAGGCTGTGGCCCGCGCGCTGAAGTTCGTCGCCGCCGCCCGCAACCACCCGCTGATGAGCGAGCAGAACTACTCCGGCGGCTACGACGTCCGCTGCTGGGGCTACATCTACGCCGTGCGCTTCCTGTGCGCCCTCAAGACCGCCTCGGCCATCCCCGAGGGCCAGGCCGCGGAGGCCGATCTCGCGTGCCGCTGGTACCTCAGCGCCCTCCACGCCCTCGAGATGCCCCGCACCGGCGGCTGGAACTACGCCCGCCCCGAAGGTCGCCAGACCCCCGGCGCCCCGTCCCCCTTCATGACCGCGCCCGCCCTGCGGGCCCTCTTCGAGGCCGCCGCGGCGGGCTACCCCGTCGACGGCGCCGTCGTCGCACGCGGGCTCGAAAGCCTCGAGAAGGCCCGGGCCGCCTCCGGCGCCTTCGCGTACGCCGGCGTCGCTGACAAGCGGGCCGATCTCGTGCCCGGGGCCACCGGCCGCATGCTCGCCAGCGAATCGACATTGCTCCTCGCCGGGCGCTCCAGCGTCGCCAATGTGCGCGCGGCCCTTGACGCCTTCATCGTGCACTGGAAGTGGCTCGAAGCCCGCCGCCAGCAGCAGGGCACGCACATCCCGCCCTACCAGATCGCGCCGTACTACGTCATGTACGCCCACGCCGCGGCGGGCGAGGCCATCGAGCTCCTCCCCAAGCCCGAGCGCGCCGAGTACCGCCGCCGCTTCAATGAGCTCCTCTTCTCCATCCGCGACGAAGGCGGAACCTGGAACGACCGGGTCTTCAAGCGCTCCGCCAACTACGGCACCGCCTGCGCCCTCACCGCCATGATGGCCCCCGATCAGCCCGCCCCCGCCGGGTGGCCCACCCCCGCCAGGTAGCCCCGCCAGGCCCTACGCCTCCGCGTTCGCGCCCGGGAACAGGAACGCCTCGGCGAACCCGCCCGTCTCCCACACATAGCGCTCCAGCGCCACCCGGCGGGCGATCGCACCCTGCTCGCGCCGCCACGCCGCGTCCCGCACCATCCGGCTCACCGCCGAGATCATCGCCTCGTGCGTCCCGCACGCGAACCCGCCCCCCGCATCCAGCTTCTCGGCCAGCACCGGCAGTTCCGACGCCACGATCGGCAGCTCGCACAGCATCCCCTGCACCATCGCCTGCGAGAAAGTCTCCTCGGGCCCGAAGGATGGGACCATCATCGCGTCCATCCGGCGCAGAAAGCCCGGCACCTCGCCGGGTTGCATCCACGGCTCAACCGTCACGCAGCCATCCTGCACCGCCGGCGGCTTTCCCTGGTAGCTCGCCAGATGCAGCCGCGCCTTCGCCCGCACGTCCGCCGGCAGCCCCGCAAACACCTTGATCGCCCGCTCCGCCCCCTTCCACGCGTTGTCCAGCTTGCCGATCAGGCAGAACCGCACGAAGTCGTCCCGAGGCCGCTCAATTCTGGGCGTAAAGTCCCCGGCGTTGGCGATGCCGTAGCACACCCTCACCCGCGCCCGCAGATCGGGCGGGAACTGCTCCGCCACATGCCGGCTCACCGCCGTCAGCACGCACCCCCACCGCCGCAGCGCAGGAATGACCCCCGGCCGCGGCGCCCGGTTCGCCTGCAGCACCAGCCGCCGCACCAGCCCGCGGGCCCGCAGAATGTCCACCATCGGCCCCACGCCCCGCGCCGGGTTCCCCAAAAACGTGCAGTCGTACGCCCGCGCGCGCTTCCCCGCCCCGGGCGTCAGCACCGCCGCCGCGAGCCCGTTCAGGATCGGCTTCCGCAGCCCAGGCGTGTACACCACCCGCGGCATCGCCCCGCCCCAATGCTCCTCGAAGCGCTCCCGCCAGGTGCGCTCCGCCGCGACCGTCACCTCAACGCCCAACTCCACCAGTTGCCGCACCAGCAGCAGATCAAACACCTGCACCCCACGCAACGGCTTCCGCCGCCGATCCGCCAGAAACGTCGGCGCCAGGTAGAGAAGCGACGGCATCCCCGAGCGTACACAGCACACAGCACACATGCAGCCCGACCGTCAGGGAGGGCGTTCGGAGGAGTCCCACGGCACAGGGCGCGGTCGGGAAAAGCTCAATGTTCAAACTTTGAACTTCTCCGGCCGCGCGGCGTGCAGCGACGTTCTCCGGAACGCCCTCCCTGACGGTCGGGCTGTATGTCTGCTGTGTGCTCTCGCCCCCCGCTCCGCCAACCCTTACTTCGCCGGCCGCAGCGCCCCCGCCGACAGGTCGATCTCCGGCTCGAACCGCCCACCCTCTCCCCCGCCCCCCACCCGCTCGGCCTGTTCCAGGGCCATCGCGGCGGTCTCCAGGGTCCGGGCCACCGGATACCCCGAGTACACCCAGTCCAGGCCATCCTCGCTCGGCGGCGGGCCGAACTGCCACGCCACGCCGCCGGCCCTGAACATCGCCCACGCCGTGAACGTGCTCATCGGCCCCACCACCATCTTCAGCCGGCTCATGCGCGCCAGGTCCTGAATGGGGCTCCCGCCGCTGATCACCACATCGAGCCCCGGAAACTCCTCGGCCCGGCGGGCCTCATCGGCAAAGATCACAAACCCCACCGGCCGAGCCACCCCGCCCGGCCCCCCCGATCCGGCCAGCCGCTCCGCCGCGGCCCGCATCTGCGCGTTGTACGTCGCCAGCGAGTGCAGGTGCTTGCCCCCGAGGAACTCGCCGTAATCGCGCCCCCGAATGTGCGCGCCGATCCACCGCCGCGCCGGGTCAAGGCCCGCGATGAACCGCTCGGCGTCCGCTTCCACATCGGGCTGGGGCGTGGTCGCCCGCAGGATCTCCTCGCGGTGCTTCCGCACGCCCACGGGGTTGAAGAACCGCCACGCCAGCATGAACAGCCGCCGCTTCCGCCTCACGCCCGCATCCGGAAATCCCGGCTGCGTCGGCGGCAGCGCCACCGCCGAGCACCCCGACGGCTTGCGCACCACCCCCGGCAGCAGGTGCAGCTTCGCGGGCGCCCGCAACCACGCCGCCAGACGGGCCTGCCGGCGCTCGCGAAGCTCCCGCGGCCAGTCGACGGGCGAGGGGTCGTTGGGCGAGATCAGCTTCTGCCCCGCCAAAGCCGGGAAAAGCTCGGCGTAGCGATAGAACGTCGGGCAGTAGAGCTTCGCCCCTTCCTCCAGGCACCACGCGTACGCCGCCGCAAAGAACATCAGCCGGTTGCCCAGCTGGCCCTTGTGCCGATCGATGATCCAGAGCTCGCGCATCGGATCACCCGCCGCCCGCGCTCAACCCAGCGCCGCCGCGCCCGCGATGATCTCCGACAGCTCGGTGGTGATCTGCGCCTGGCGAGCCCGGTTGAAGTCGCGCGTCAGCAGCTTCCGCATCTTGCCCGCGTTGTCGGTCGCGGCCTTCATCGCCACCATGCGGGCCACGTGCTCGCTCACCACCGCGTCGTTGAAGCACTGGAAGAGCACCGCCTTCACCGTCGCAGGCAGCAGGTCCCCCAGCAGCTCCTCGGCCCGCGGGCTGAACTCATAGAGCATGCTCGCCGTCGGCTTGGGCTCAGCCGGGGCGCCGCCCTTGGCCCCCGACACCTTCAGCTCCGCCGGCTTGAGGGGCAGCAGCTGCAGGATCTCCGGCGCCTGACGGCCCGCCGAGATGAACCGCATGTACACCACCCGCACCGAGCTGATCTCTCCGGCCACGTAGCGGTCGATGTACCCCTGCGCGATCTTCTCCACGCGCTCGTACGTCGGCTTGTCGCCCGTGGCGTGCTGCTCGGCCACCTTGACCCCGGCGTAGCGGAAGAAGCTGCCGCCCTTCTTGCCCACGACCTCCACCGCGCCGCTCTTGGCCGCCGCGTGGTTGCGGAACCAGGTCATCGCCGTCCGCAGGATTGAACCGTTGTACGGCCCGCACAGCCCCCGGTCGCTCGTCATGACCAGCGTCAGCTCCGTCGCCCCGGGCTTCAGCTTCGCCGGGCCGGCGATCAGCGGGTGCGTCAGCTCGCCCCCCGCCACCGTCGACGCGAGCTCCGTCACCAGGCCGAACAGCCCCTCGGTATAGGGCTTGGTCGCCGTCGCCGCGGCCTGCGCGCGGGCGAACTTGCTGGTGGCGATCATCTGCATCGTCTTGGTGATGCGGCGGATGTTGCCCACCGCCTTGATCCGCTTCTTGATCTCGCGTGTCTTCGCCATAAGGAGCGAAGGGTAGACGCCGGCGACCGCCCCGGCGCGTCCGCCTCCAGCCAGCCGCCGCCCGCCGCCCCCCCAGCTCACCCGCGATCAGGATCGTTCGGAATCAGTTCGCACTGCCCGATGACGACCCCGGTCGCGCACGCCCCGGCGCCGACTACCCTCAGCCAATGCTCGCCGCGACCGCACAGTCTCCTCCCGGGCCCCTCCCGCCCCCTCCCGCCCCCCCAGCCCCCGCGTCATCGCTCCTCGCCCAGCTTCGCCTGGCCGCGGGCGATATCAAGCTCGCGCACTCCGTCTTCGCCCTCCCCTTCGCCCTCCTCGCGGCGGTCCTCGCCCGCGACCCCGCGACGGCCTGGAGCGTCTTCGCCCTGCAAGGCCTGCTGGTCGTCGTCTGCATGGTCTTCGCCCGCTCGTGGGCGATGCTGGTCAACCGCCTGGCCGATGCCCGCTTCGACGCGCGCAACCCCCGCACCTCCCGCCGGGCCGTCGCCTCCGGCGCCCTCCCCGCCCGCGCCGGCTGGCTGATCGCGCTGGCCTGCGCCGCCCTCTTCGTGCTCGCCGCGGCAGGCTTCTGGCTGCTCATGGCCAACCCCTGGCCGCTCCTGCTGGCCCTGCCCGTGCTCGGGTGGCTCGCGCTCTACTCCTACGCCAAGCGGTTCACCGCGCTCTGTCACGTGCTGCTGGGCACGGCCCTGGCCATCTCCCCTCTGGCCGCGGCCCTGGCGATCCGCCCCGCCGCGCTGGCCGAGGTTCCGGCCCTCTGGTGGCTCAGCGGCATGGTGGTGCTCTGGGTGGCGGGGTTCGATGTCATCTACGCCCTTCAGGATGTCGATTTCGATCGCACCACCGGCCTGTTCAGCATCCCCTCGCGCCTGGGCGTCGAGGCGGCCCTCTGGCTCAGCCGATCCGCCCACCTGCTCGCCGCGTCGTGCCTCTGGCTCGCGTGGCGGGCCGAGCCGCGCTTCGGCCTTGTCTTCGCCGCCGCAGCCCTGCTCGCCTCGCTGCTGCTGGTCTACGAGCACATTCACCTCGCCCGGCGCGGCCGGGCGGGGCTCGAGATGGCCTTCTTCACCATCAACGGCGTCGTGTCCTGCGTCATCGGCGTGCTCGGCATCGTCGACTCGTTGCTCTGAGCCGGGCGGACCCAGGCGGGCCAGAAACGCAACCGCCCGGTCTTCACCGGGCGGTTACGAGGTTTGCGGTCCGCACAAGGTGCCCTCTCGTGCGGGCCGCGAGCAAGAATCAGGAGGCCGCGCGTCGCGGCGCGGCTTCTGAGTATCACAACCGCATCACGGCGCGCACCCGCTGAAGTAGTCAACGATGTAGTCCGCGAGATCATCGGGATCGATCCGCAGGTCGTTGTTCCAGTCGCAGCGCATGTCCACCGGCTGCCCGAAGTACGCCTCGATGAACGACGACAGGTCGTCGGGGTCCAGCCCGCCGCTGGTGTCCCAGTCGGCCGGGCAGACGTCGATGGCGAACGGCTCAGCCCCGCGCAGGCCGTCATCGGCGCCGAAGACCAGGTGGTTGCGGGCCCACGCCCCCAGCACCGGGTTCGATGACAGCCGGCCCCCGCGCACATCCGACACCAGCGTCGTGCCGTCCTCGGTTCCGTTGGTCCGCCAGATCTCCGCCCCGTGCTCGCCGTTGTCGGCGGTGAAGTACACCCAGTTCCCCACCCGCCGCAGCAGCGTGTTGGTCTGCGCGCTGGCGCCGATCGATGAGGGGCCCCGGGCCTGAATCTCCCGCACCAGCCGCGTGCCCTCGGGCGTGCCGTCGCTGGCCCACAGCTCGCGCCCGCCCGATCGCGTCACCGCCGTGAAGAACAGCGTCCGTCCCACCGACGCCGTGAACGTCCGGTCGATCGGGCCGATCACGCCTTGAGCCGCGCTCAACAGCGCGCCGCTGAAGCCGCCGCCGATGGCCGCCAGCAGCGTTGACGATGTCGGCTCCGCCGGCTGGAAAAAGATCCGCCCGTCGGCCACGCCCACGATCCGCATCCGCTGCCCCAGCAGCGAGACGGGCGTGAACGGCGACGGCTGCGACAGGTCCCGAGTCATGATCACCGGCGTCCCGCCGAAGGTCACGTACAACGTCCGCCCCGTCCGCGCCAGCCCCGTGATCTCCGTCGCCCCGACCACCGAGCTCAGGTTCAGCACCCGCGGCGCCGCGCCCGTCAGCAGGTCCACGGCGTAGATCCCCCTGACGCCCTCGGGGTCCGCCCCCGCGACATACACCGTTCGCCCTTCGACCGGGAACTGATTATCCAGACCGATCGCCTGCACCGTCACATGCTGCGCCAGCACCCGGGCGCCTCCCCCCGTCGGCGGCCCCGCCGGCCCGCCGTCGGCCACGCACAGGCGGTCGACGCCGCTGATCGTCGCCAGGAAGGCCAGTTGCCCCGCCGCGGGCGTCATCATCCGGGGCTGCGATCCCGCCTGCCCCGGGTTCAGATCACGGACCAGGAAGGTCCCCCGCGCCGTGCCGTCGGTGCGATGCAGCTCCGAGCCGAAGGCGAGCGTCGACCCCGAGAAGTACACCACTCCGCCGACCGCCCGCACCCGCCCCGGCCCGCCGTCGGCCCCGCCGAACAGCGGCAGCACGCTGTTGGCCGCGCCGCTGGTGACGCACATCGCCCGACCCGGCCCCTCACCGGTCTGAGCCGTGAAGAACGCCAGATTCCCCGCCGCGACGAAGTCGGCCGGGGCCGAGCCTTGCGTCCGCTGCCCGCCGTTGATGTTCCGCAGCAGTTGCGTGCGCTCCGCCGTGCCGTCGCTGATGACCGGCTCGGCAGGTCCGCCCTGCTGGGTGCCGGCCCGCATCAACAGCCCCAGCGGGGTCGAGGTGAGCTGGCTCGGGTCCGACGACCGCACCGCGCCGCCCTCAACCCCGGGCAGCAGGTCGCGCAGCAGGGTTGTGGTCCCGGGCCTCCCCTCCGTGCGGTACAGCTCGCGCCCCTGCGGCCCCGCAGCCCCGAAGTAGACCGCGCCGTTGTGCGCCGCAAACGACCGCGGCAGCGAGCTTGCGTCCCCGGGCGCGAGATCCGCCAGCGCCAGTGTCCCGTCGACCGTGCCGTCGGTCACCCAGGGCTCCGTCCCGCCGGCCAGCGAGAAGCCTGAGAAATACACCAGTCCGTTCAGGCTCGCCAGGTTCGCTGGCGCGGTCGCCGGGCCGTACCCCGCCGCCTGGGCCAGCTGCACCGTTCCCGCCGCGGCGCCCGTCGTCCGCTGCAGCCCGCCGTCATGCACGAAGTACACCATCGTGCCGCGGTTGGGCGAACCCACGCTGAGCGTGGCGAACCACGGCGCCGGAGTCGTCGCCGTCGTCTCCGCCACCAGCGTCGGCCGCGCGCCCGCCTCGGTGCGGTACACCGCCCGCCGACCGTTTTCACCCCGGGCCGAGAAGATCACCGCCCCCTCGAGCTGGGTGAAGTTGGCCGGCTCCGATGACAGCGGGCCTGGCGCCAGGTTGGCGAGTTGGCTGGCCCCGCCCATATCGCCGTTGTAGATCCATGGCTCCAGGTCGGTGCTGCTCCGGCTCGCCGCGAAGTACACGTTCTGGCGGATCGCCGTCAGCGGGCCGAGCTGGCCCGCGCTGGTGAACTCCGCCACCCGCGTCAGCCCGAGCGTGCCCGTCAGATTGAACCGCCAGAGCTCCGGCCCCGTCGTGGAGCGAGAGATGAAGAACAGGCTGTCCCGCGCCCGCACCAGCGACTCAAGCACCGCCCCGGGCTGCGGCCCCTGGTTCGTGGTCCCGGTCAGCCGCACCGGTGTGTCGGCGAAGCCCGCCACCGGCGAGATTCGCCAGAGCTGCGTGCCCGTCGCGCCGTCGTCGGCCAGGAAGTACAGCGCCGGCGCTCCGCCCGTCACAGTTCCTTCCACCAGGTCGCGCGGGGAGCCCCCGACATGCCCCGGCCCGATCGACGCCGCCAGAGTCGTCCCGTCGCTCGTCCCATCGGTGCTCCACAGCTCCACGCCCTCCGACGGTGTGAATGCCGGGAAGTACACCCGGTTTGGCGCGCCAGTCTGCGACAGCACCGCCACCCGCACGAACGGGCCCGGCGCCGAGCCGCCCTCAACGGCCGGCGCCTGGCGAAGGTCGCTCAGCAATGAGGCGTCCACCAACTGGGCCTGCGCAGGCGCGAGCCCGCCTAGACACCCGACCCCCCCCAGAAGCCCCGCGGCCATGTGGAGGCTCCAGCGAAGACTCCCGGTGGAGACGTTGAACCGGCGACGATGCGTGGGCTGCATAACGACGCTCCTGAACTTGGTCCCTGCGCAGGCGCCACCGTGGCGATATCGCAGGGAAGGTGAACCATTCAGATAGCTGACCCCAGCGAGTAATGACCGCACAGCGTGCATGCCGAGTGGCAGGTCAGTCGGTCCGAGAGTCCGACGCCTTTCCATACCGCGCCCGGCCCGGCCCTGTTGCGACGATCTGCCCAAGTTCGCCGCCTTGATCCGCCCTGCACACTCGGCGCAGCACACCGCCTGGTCCGTCACTCAAAGTCGAGTGAGAACGCAACCCCCAGCCACGTCATGACTTACTGCCCCCCCGGCGCCTCCGCCCCGCCCCCCCCGTTCATCCGCCTGTTCACCCGCCGGCAGGGCGCACTTTCACAGTCTGGGTTGTCCCGGCCTCTGGCGCCATGGGTTCGGCCTCGGGGAGGCCCACCGCCGGGTCCCCGACAGGCCCGCCCTCCGGCGTCCCATCCAGTGGCGGCAACTCCACCGGCTTCTCCGGAGCCGCCGGACGGGTCTTGCCTTCGTACCCCGGCGTGAGGTAGTGGTTCGCCGGGACCTCAAACGACCCCACCGCCCACACCTGGTGCGCGTACACGCTGTAGCTCCCGATTCCCGAGCGCAGCTTCACCGTGATGCACTGGTACAGCGTCTGCCCACCCGGCGCATCGCCCAGTTGCGTCGCCGGCCGGAAAATGTCCACCGTGGCGTACAGACCGCGCGTCCACACCCTGGCCACGTGGTAGACCGGAAGTTCAGCATTCCCCTCCACCAGCACCTCGGCATAGGGCCCGACGTTGCGGCACACATAGTCCGCCACGTCCCGCCGCGTACCCACCGGCAGGCTGACCGCCATTCGGGGGCGGTCTTTCCCCACATCCAGCCGGTCCATTCCCGGCGGATACCGCAGCGCCACCCACTGCAGCGCCGTCGCCATCGCCTGCGGCACCGGCGGTGAATTCGGATTCTCAAACGCCCCCACCGCGCCGTGCACCGGCTCAACGTTGTTGTGCCCAATGCACCCGCCCAAACCCGCCAGCCCTCCGAATGCAAGCGCAAAGCCTCCCGCAAGCAGGGTGGTGGCAAGCACGCGGGGCCGCGCGGGCGATGGCTGATGCAGGGTCATGGGATGCACTCCGATCGATGGGGGCGAGGCCGGCTCAGACCAGGCAAGGGCGGAAGCCCGCCCGGGCAAGCACTTTAGGTGGGGATCGGCCCGCCTCCGCCGGCGCGATGAACAAATCAGCCGGGCTTCCTCGCCAGTATCCTGACCCGCGACACTTTGGCCCATCGCGCCCCCATCGCCCGGAGCCCCCATGCCCCTCGCCGACCTCCGTCCCCAGGCGTTCACTGGCCGCTCGCACCAGCAGACCCTTGACCACCTTCGCACCTTCGAGCTCGACCTGAAGTTCTCCGCCGGGGTCTGGTTCCTCTCGCCCGCCGCCAGCCGATTTCACGCCAAGTACTCTGCCGACCTCTCGATCGAGCAGCGGCTAGACCTCGCCGGCGAGCTCGCCAAGGACGGCCTCCGCGGGATCGAGGCCCACTACCCCAACGAAATCAATGAGGACAACCTCGGCCTGTGGACCAGTTTCTCCCAGGCCACTGGCATCAAGGTGCTGACGGTCATTCCGCTGCTGTTTTACGACGCCGCGTTCGAGTTCGGGTCGCTTTCCAACCCCGATCCTGCGGTCCGCGCGCTGGCCATCGAGCGCACCAGGGGCGCCCTGGCCCTCAACCGCCGCCTCGACACCGACTTTGCGATCGTCTGGCCCGGGATCGACGGGTACGAATTGGGATTCGGCCTTGATTTCTGCGCCGCCCGCCGCCGCTTTGCCGAGGGCCTCGCCGAGGCGATGGACAGCGTCCCGGGCGTGCGGGTCGCCTTCGAACCCAAGCCCTACGAGCCCCGCGGCCACATCCTCTACGGCACCACCCCCGAGGGCGTCCTGCTCGGCCGGGATGTCGAGGCGATGCTCCGGGCTCCCGAGAACCGCGCGCTCCTGAAGGAGGGCCACGCCCTCTGCTGCATGAACCCCGAAGTCGGCCACGTGCTGATGGGCTTTGAGGATCTCGCCTACGCGTACTCCTGGCCCCTCGGCGAAGGCCGCCTGGCCCACACCCACTGGAACAGCCAGCCCCTGGGCAACTACGACCAGGATCTGGGTGTCGGCAGCATCTCCCCCGAACTGGTTGAGGGCTTGCTCTATACCCTCAAGCTCCATGCCTACCGCGGCTACTTCGGCATCGACATCAACCCCGAGCGCACCCCGGTCGACATCGCGCTGCGCAACTCTTTCGACGCCCTCCGGGCCGCCAACGACCGCGTCAACGCCCTCGACCATGAGTCGATCCTGGCCGCGCACGCGCGCCCCGCGGCCAGTCGGGGCTGGCTGGAGGGGTACCTCACGCGCGTGCGTGCGAGCCGGCCCGAGCGGCTCTCCCCCTGGCCCCGCCTGGTGTAGGTCCCGCGGCCGGCGGCTCTACGCTCCCCGCTATGGCGACAGTCTTTCTCAGCGGCGCCTTCCTCGACACTGAGCGCGATCGCGTCCTGGTTTCGGCCTTTGACGCGGGTTTACAGCATGGTGTCGGGCTGTTTGAGACGCTCCTGGGCGGTGTCGGCCCCGCTGGCGACCCCTGGGCCCTCCACCTCGATGAGCACCTCGACCGCCTCGCCGGGTCGGCCAAGGCCCTAGGCCTGTCGGATTCACTTCGCACCGGCGCCCTGGGTGAAGCGGTGCTCGAGACCCTCCGCCGCAGCGGCCTGGAACGGGCCCGCGTCCGCCTGACCGTCACCGGGGGCGACCTGAACATGCTCGCCGCGGCCAAGGCCTCCGCCGCTGGCGCCCCCCCGGGGGCGGGGCGCGCTCAGGAGCCCACGATCCTCATCGTCGCCCAGCCGGCGACCCAGTACCCCCCGGCGATGATCCAGCGGGGTGTCGGCGTCAGCGTCGCTGACGGCCGGGTGAACCCGCTGGACCCCTTCGCCAGCCACAAGACGCTGAACTACTGGTGGCGCCTGCGCGAGTTGCAGCTGGCCGGCGCCAAGAACGCCGCCGAGGCGCTTGTGTTCACCGTGTCAAACCACCTCGCCGGCGGGTGCGTCAGCAGCGCCCTGCTGGTGAAGGACGGCCTCGTGCTCGCCCCCATCGCCCGAGGCGAAGAGGAAGACGTCGCCCACGCCCATGCACCTGCATCCGAGCGCCCCGGCGAAGGCGGCGAGCGGGCAAGTGGGGGCGGGCTCCGATCCGCGGCGGTCCTGCCCAGCCCCGTGCTGCCCGGGGTCACCCGGGCCGAGATGCTCCACGCGGCCCAAGGGGCCGGGATGCAGGTTCGCCGCCGCATGCTGACCATCAGCGATGTGCTCGGGGCCGACGAAGTCCTGCTGACCAACAGCTCATGGGGGGTGCTGCCCGTGGTGCGTGTCGAGGGCGCCACCATCGGCCTCGGCGAGCCCGGCCCGGTCGGGCGACAGCTCGCCGCGGCGTGGTCCCGCCAGATCGGCGAGGCGGCTGAGTTGACCTGACCTGCTAAGCTCTCGGCATGACCGTGTTGAGCCTCCCAGAACGCGCACTGAGGACCGCCCTCACCCTCGGTTTCGTGATGGCCTTGGCGGCCCAGGCGGCCCTGGCCACCCTGCTTGGCGGCTGCGCTGCGCCCGCCCCAGTGGTTACCGAGGCCCGCGTCGAAGCCAGTTCGTACCTGCCGACCTTCGCCGCGGCCCGCGTCGTGCTGCGCGAGACCGATTTCCAGATCGATCGCGTGGACGCCTACAGCGGCGTCATCACAACCAAGACCAAGACCACCGGCGGCGCCGGGACGCCCTGGGATCGCGAGCAGTCGACCGTGGCCCAGGAGTTTGAGGATCTTTTCAACCGCGATGCCCGGGTGGCGCGGGTGACCTTTGAACCTGCGGACGCGTCGGCCCGGGCCGAAGCGGCGGAGGGCCGCGTCGACCTGCGCGACGCCAAGGGGCCCCTGATCATGCGCGTGGAGGTCACGCTGCTGCGGCGGCAGCGCCCGGGCTGGCGGCTGCAGACCCAGGCGATCAGGGCCAGTTCGCGCGCCAGCGACCCGGAACTTGCCGCCCGCGGGATGGAGCCGTCCTACGACGTCGCCATCGACCAGGACCTGCTGCTCGCGGCGCGGATTGTCGAGGAGGTGCTCGACCGCGTCCGCACGGGCGCCCCGGCGAGCGGCGACGAGCCAGCCAGGCCCTAAACGAAACGGGCCCTGAACGGGCCCTGAGCTGGCCCCGCGGCGATAGCTCGGCGGCGATAGCTCGGCGGCGATCACGCAGCTGACGCTCAGTCTGGGTCGGCTACTTGCGGCCTCAGTGCGTGCCGTTGTTCGCGACCGGACCGTTGTTGATCGTCATGTTCGGGGTGATCGAACCCAGAATCGCCGGGTGACCGCCGTTGAGCCCGACGTTCACCGACGGGTCCAGGGGATGGTGGTCTTCGCCGTCGTCGATATCAGGGCTGCCGGTCTCCGCCTCGGCCACCAGGGGGCCGAGGTGGCCCAGGGCTCGCGCCACCAGTTGGCCGCGATTGCTCGCCCCGAGCTTGCGGTGGAGCGACTTCACGTGATCGTGCACGGTGTAGATGCTGCGGTGCAGATCGCCGGCGATCTGGGGCACCTTCTTCCCCGAGACGAGCTTCCACAGGATCGTCTCTTCGCGCGGGGTCAGCCAGTTGTGCTTGTCGGCCGGCTCGGCGCCGATGGCGTTGAGATAGCGGCTGGCGATCTGCGGCAGCAGCACTTCCAGAACCGTGGTGTGGCGGATCAGCTCCTCCGCGGGGCAGTTCACCATCGCGAGCTCGATCACCAGCACCCGCTCGGGGTGACGGGCGCCCAACTGCACCGCGCCGATGATCAGGTCGCAGTTGGCCAGCGCGTCCCACCGCTTGTTCACGCCCGTCGCCGAGCGACGAGACACCGCGGGAACCGGCTTCATCGTGCCGACCCAGCACTCGTTGACGGCCAGAGGCTTGAGGTCCCAGCCGATCCAGTCGCCCGCGGCGACGCTGGCTCGGGCCTGCTCCAGGTTGAGAGGCGATGCTGGCGTCCCCGCAATGGCCTTGGCGTCATCGGTCTCGCCGCACCACGCAGCGCCGACGTTCTCCAGATGCAGCACCGTGGCCCGCCGGTCAAGCTGACCGACAGCGACCATGGCGCCCGAGGGCGAATGGGCCTTGGTGATGGCCGCGGCGGCCCGGTCACACCAGTCCAGCACAGCCACGCCGGGCAGCTGGCAGATAGACTCCATCAATCGACTCGTGATCTGAGCAATGGCTTTCATGGTTCAATTCCTCCGCCCCGGGCAATGGGCTTCCCCACAAATGGTGGGGTTCACTCATTCGTGGGGCCAATCCCTCAATTCGTGGAGGGTTGATGGATTGTGTGGGACTCGCGAATGCAAGGACGCGTCCGGCTTGGGCACAAGCACGAGCGCCTTTGACAAACGACATAGAACAACCGCGAACTGCGGGTGGGCACCTCAAAGAAGCTAGGCGGTGTGGGCTCGCCTAGGAAAATTGCTACTTCTATTGTGAACCACAAAGTCCCCAATTTCAACTATACCGGATCGGAATTTTGACTTTGTTCGATCTGGTCGATGTTCGGTGTGCAAGAGGAGCCTCGCATGCGGGTTTCAGTCAAGAATCTCGGACGTCCGATGGGTTTGATGCCAGCGATCACCTTAGGGATCAGCATCTTGATCGGGTGCGAGTCCTCACCTGAACGAGGTGATCGGGAGACTGCGGCAGTCCCCTTGAGCGCCGTTCGCACGCCCCCACCCGCCTCAGCAGGGGACGAGTCGTTCGAAGAGTTCAACGCCCGGGCCGAGGGGCCGCCGTCTGGCGCTGCCGAGAAATCGGGTGAAAGCACGATGCACCCGCCTGCAAGGCTGGTTTCAGCGCAAGGGCAAGGTCCTGAGGCGCGGCCCGAGCCGCTTCCCGAGTTGCCCGCGCCGGGGTCAGCCCCAATCAAGCGTGCGACGGGCGGAAAGAGCCCCTGGTCTCAGGGGAAGCCCTTGTCGCCAAGCCCGCAGAAGCCAACCTCCCGGCGCGAGGATCGATGATGATCGCCGGGCAAAGCTGGCCGCCGCAGTGAATTGGCTTTGGAACACTGGCCGAGCACCAGCCGTAGAGCACACTGAACTGTTCGAGCACACGCTCGGAAAGTGCTCGGGGGAGACGCCTGGCCGAGAGGCTGGGTGTGACTGAAAGCGAGGCGGCCCCCATGCTTGGCGCACTGCGGCAGACATCCGATCGACATGATGCGTCCGACTGGCTGGCCCGCGCGGCTCAGGTGCTCGAGGAGTTTCACCTCATCGCCTGGTCTCGTAATCTCGGGCTGCGCGAGCGCTTCGGGCTGGAGATGGCCTGGTACCTGCAGCGCATGCCGCAGGCCCAGACGTGCGTGATCAACGGGGCCGTCGTGCGCGGGTTGGATGGCTTCTGCCGCCAGCTCGAGCGCGTGCTCCCCTCCGCCCACCCGCTGGAGCGCCGCATCGAAGGCCCCGGCGGCGTCATCGAGCGGCTGCGCAAGCGGAGCAAGGAGTGGCCCATCCGTGGCGACGCCGACATCGTCAAGCACCGCTACTACGTCTGGCGTGATGCGGACGTGCTGCTGCGGGCCGAGCCGGAGACCTTCGGACGCCTGGTTGACGCCCTCACCGGCGTCGCCGCGGAGTCGGAGTACGCCAGCGAAGACCGCCTGCTGATCCACCGCGCCGTCTTCATCGGCGGCCCGGCCCTGGACGTGTACGCCGAGGACCCGCGCGGCCAGTTCCAGCGGTGGCATAGCGACGGCGACGAAGAGCCCCTGTGGGTCACCGTCAGCGGCCTGAAGGCGCCGCCGATGATGCGCTACGCGATCGGCTGATCGAACACCCTGCGTGCAGGCCCGAACCGAGCTGGCGGCCGCCAGCCGGCGGCGATTCCATTCGCCTGCTTGAGGAGCCTGCCAAAGAAAAGAGCCCGGCGTGAGGTCATCACGCCGGGCCCGGGTTGAGCAAGGGTCAGCAGCCTGCGGTCGGCCCGCGGCGGCCGAAGGGCGGCCTTACGGGCAGCCGGCGAAGTAGATCGAGATGAAGTCGCTCAGGTCGTCAGGGTCGACGAAGCTGTCGCCGTTGAAGTCCGCGCGGCCGCACGGCGGCAGGTCGAAGTAGCACGAGATGTAGTCGGAGAGGTCATCGGGATCGATGAAGGTGTCGCCGTTGAAGTCGGCGCGGCAGGGGGGCGTGTCGATCTCGACGATGGCGAAGTCGCCCGCCGCGGCGCCGGCGAGGGGCAGGTCGTTCCAGAGGCCGTTGGCGAACATCTCGACGTAGAACTCGATCCCGCCGGCCTGGCTGGGCTCGCCGGCGCTCCAGTTGGAGAAGAAGAAGGGCTCGCCGCTGGCCCACTGGTAGTCGTTGATGGTCTGAGCGTCGTTGAGGCCGATCCAGCCGCGCCGGTCGGCGCCGTCGAAGGTGAGCACGTTCACGCGGACCCACTCGTTCTCGTCGGCGTCGTTGATGGTCACGAGGTGGCCGCCCAGGACCTGGGCGGCGGCCTCGGCGTCGAGCCAGTTGAGGCCGCGGTCGAAGAGGTAGTACTGGTGGTTGTTGGCGGGGTTGGTGACGGGGCCGACGACGATCGTCGGCGCGGGCGGGGGCTCGATCCCGCGGACCACGGTGACGGTGACATCGGCGGCGGTCTGGCCGGTGTTGAAGAACACGGTGAAGTTCGGGCCGAAGGACGCGGCGTTCTCGGTGAGGGCGAGGTAGTACGTGCCGGCGGCGAGCGAGCCGCCGTTGCGGCCGTCGTAGGGATTGCCGTCGCCGGGGGCGGGGCGGGTCCCGCGCCCGAAGGTGAGCTGGCTGAAGAGGGCGCTGCCGCTGTCGTTGTCGGTGGCGACCACCGAGCCGTCATCGCGGAAGAGGCCGATGACGGTGTTGGCGACGGCGGAGTTCTCGGTGTCGATATCCAGGTACGCGCGGTCGATGGTGTTGACGGTGCTGTCGAGCGTGAAGCGGAACCACTGCACGCCTCCGGCCGTGAGCGGCCGGGTGGAGCTGACCTGGTTGGTCCCGAATGTTCCCAGGTCGGTGAAGACCGGGGGCAGCCCGCCGGCGGGGATGGTCCCGAAGGCGATGTTGACGTTCACCGTGCCGGTCTGGGTCCCGGTGCTGGCGACGGTCCAGTTGGTGGCGCCGAAGGTCGCGGGGAACTCGGTGTAGGCCAGGTAGTAGACGCCGGCGGCGAGCGTGCCGTCGCGCCCGTTGTACTCGACGCCATTGCCGACCGCCGAGCGGGCCGGCGCGGCGGCGCCATAGGAAAGCTGGCTGAGGAAGCCCGAGCCGTCGTCATCGTCGGCGGTCCCGATGAGGGCGCCGACCGCGGAGTAGAGCCCGATGAAGGTGTCGTTGGTCCCCGAGAGGAGCGTGCCCTCGGTGTCGATGTCAAGGAAGTTGTTGTTCGCGGGGCTGACCTCGACAGGCAGGGTGAGCTTCAGCCACTTGACGACGCCCGGGTCGAGCGTGTCGGAGATGGTCGTGACCCCCGCGGCGAGGGCGCCAAGATCGGTGGAGATGGGCGGGGCGATCACGCTGAGAGCCGCTGAACCGAAGCCGCTGCGGAACTGGACATCGGTGATGGTGAGCCCCAGCGCCGCCAGGCCCGGGGGCGAGGAGGCCGGGACGGTGAACTGGACTGACCAGATCCCGTCGTTGGCGACAGCGTCGCCGCTGGTTCCGTTGTCATTGAGGTTGATGACGCCGGCGCCGATGGCGCCCGCGTCGAGCGTGACGGAGGCGACGTCGTTCGGCCCGCCGGTGTTGGGCGAGAGGGTGACGGTCGCGGTGGCGGGGTCGCCGGCGAGCACGGGGTTGGGGGTGATCAGCGCCGAGGGGGCGGTGACCGAGAAGATGATGTTGCCGGTCGCGGTGCGGCTCTGGGCGTCGGTGACGGTGAAGGGCAGGCTCGCGGCGCCCGACGAGGTGTTGACGGGGAAGAAGAGGCTGGTGCTCCAGATGTTGTCGTTGGGGTTGGTGTCGCCGAAGAGGCCGCTGTCGTTGAGCGTGATGGGGCCCAGGCCGATCGAGGCGCCGTCGACGACGACAGAGGTGATGTTGTTGGGGGCGCCGCTGCCGCGCGAGACGTTGACGGTCATGCGGCCGGTGCTGCCGGCGACCAGCAGGTTGGGCGTGACGGTGCCGACGCCGCCGGGGCCGAAGTTGAGGTTGAAGGTGAGCGGATCGCGCAGCGTCGCGGCGTAGATGCCGAAGGCGGAGGTGATGGCGTCGCCGGCGCCGTTGGGGGCGGAGCGGACGTTGCCGAAGGTGATGGAGGCGAGGGTCTTGCCCAGGGCGCTGAACCCGAGGGCGGAGAGCGAATCGGTCGAGATGACGCCTTCGTTGACCCACAGGCGGCCGGCGGTCAGAGCGTCAACGGCGCGGTCGGTGGCCTGAACGGCCCGCCAGGGACCGCCCATCTTGCGCTGGATGACGGCGCCGGCGCGGGGCGCGGGCATCGCCGTGGTGTTGGTCCCGAACCAGTCGGTGGCGTCGAGGGTGACGGTGGCCGACGTGCCGTCGGTGAAGGCGAGGGTGACGTCGAAGCTGCCGAAGCTGGTCCCGCCGTTGGCCATGTGGTAGAGCACCCCGATCTGCGTCGCCGGTCCGAACACGGCGTTGAGCGACGCCATGCTGGAGGTCTGCGGGCCGGTCTGGTCGGGGTTGTTGAGCCAGATCGGCGAGAGGCCGTTGTCGGTGGTCGCGGCGCCGCCCTGGGCGGGCCAGGTGGTGCCAGAGGGCGAGAAGGCGCGGCCGCCGCCCGCGGCCAGATTGCGGTCGCCCAGGTGGACCATGTCGGACTGCAGGCCGGTGGCATAGACCTGGTAGAGGATGCCCTGGAAGCCGACGGTGCCGCCGAAGTTCAGGGCGTCGAGCGAGACGCCATCGCACAGCAGGCCGCGATCGGCGATGGAGCGGTAGCCGTTGAGGTTCGAGCGGTTCTCGTTCTGGGCGCCGACGCCGGCGCCGGTGGCGGGCAAGGTCTGCTCGGAGATCGCCCCCGCCGTGCCGTTGCAGATGCCGTTCCAGTTGAACTGGAGGGGCATGGTGATGTCGACGTGGGCGGGGTCGTCGATGTGCAGGGTGAAGGACCCGGTCGCGGCGTTGTTGCCGGCGACGCGGATGATGTACGTGGTGTTGGCCACGCCCTGCCACTGCACGCGCGACCCGACGCCGCAGCCGTTGTCGTTGCAGACGATCGGCGCCGCGCCGCACGCGGCGTAGACCGCCAGCGTGGTGTCGAGCGTCGAGCCGCAGGTGCGGGCCTCGATGGTGTTGTCGCCTGTCGCGGTGTACGCGTAGTAGACCGCCGTGGAGTCGTTGGTCCCGCAGCCCGAGGGCGCGGCGCCGAAGGTGCGGCCGTTGCTCCCCGCGGTGTCGCCGGCGACGACCGCCTGCGGCGTGGCGCAGTTGGCGTTCAGCGGCTGGCCGGTGCGGACGGTGGCGGCGAAGATCGAATAGCCGCGCCCGGTGTTGGCCGGGTAGGTCGCGTTCTGGAAGGTGATCGACACCAGGCTCCTGCCGGCGACGTTGATGCCGTTGGCGGCCATCTTGACGGCGCTGAGCACGCCCTCGATCACGTTCAGGTTCGGCCCGGCGTTGGTGGTGAGGAAGTTCCGCACCGTCGCGGCGTCCTCATTCTCGACGCCCTGGAAGGTCAAGTACGTCACGCCATTGACGGTGTGGGGCACGCGCCGCTGCTGCAGCACGGGGAAGCCGCCGGCGCCGGCGACCACCGCGGGGTCGCTCTGAGCCCCGAACCAGTCGGGCGCCCGGAGCGTCGCGGTCACGGTGCTGGCGTCGGAGAAGGTGAGCACCACATCAAACTGCCCGCCGCTGTCGCTGGCGTGGTAGAGCACGCCGATTTCCGCCGTGGCGTCGAGGGTGACCGGCGTGGGGAGCGTGGTGACCTGTGGGGTGGTGTGGTTGTTGGAGGCCGCGTCGGGCGCCCAGATGGGGAAGCCGCCGCGGGCGGTGGCGGGATTGAGGACCGCCTCATAGGGGCGGAACACGGCGCGGTTGCCCAGGTGCACGATGTCGAGCGTGCCGGTCGAGAGCGTGTTGAACAGGCCGTAGGTGATGCCCGTCGAGCCGACCAGCGGGGTCGAGCCGATGGCGTGGGGGCTTGCGGGGTCGAAATACAGCCCGCGATCGGAGATCGAGCGGTACTGGATCAGATCGGCATTGCTGTTGGTGTTGACCGTCACCACTTCATCGGCGCGGGCCATGCCGTGGAAGTTGTAGTTGAGGGGGATCTGGGAATCGATGATTTGGCCTTGCGCGGCGCCAGGGGCCAGGCACACCGGCAAGGCGCACGCAAGCAGCGTAAGCGCGGCCGACAGCCGTCCCGTCGTCGCACGGATCAAGCGGGTCATCAGTGGGTCTCCAGTGCAGGGGGGTGGATCTCAGAACAGGGTGAGTTCAATCTACCAGTTCGCGCCGCGGCCGCAAGGGGAAAGCCCCGATCTTGCTACGAAGCTGACGCGCGGCAACCGTTGCACCCTCTGCATCGGGTCAATCTGGGGAAGATGCTCGAAGTTGAGTTGGGGCGTGGTCGCGGCCCCGCAGTCAAGCGCAGCCTGTGCGCCAGAACGCAAACGGGCAAGCTAACCGGGCGGGTTCGCGGGTCGGGGGCCAGTTGGCCAGCGAGATGGCGAGCGAGTGGGCGGGCCCCTGGGCGGGCGGGGCGGGCGGGGCGTTCAATCCTCGTCTTCGTCGAGGCGCAGGCGGTTGACCAGCTTGGCGTTGGTCAGATCAGCGCCCGGGGCGATCTCGATGATCAGGGCCTCACCGGTGCGGAGCTCGACGCCGTTCTTGCGGAACTGCGGGGCCATGAGCTTGGCCAGCTCCTCAAGCTGCGGGTTGTGGCCGACCAGCGCGATGACGCCAGCGTCACGCCGCGTGCGGATGAGGTCGATCACGCCGCGTGGGGAGCCGGTCAGTGAAAGAGCGTCGGTTTCGTCCACCTCGCACTCGAAGTGTTCGTTGATGCGCGAGGCGGTTTGCACGGCCCGATGCAGCGGGCTGTGCAGCAGCACCTTGGGGACAAGTTTGGCGGCCTTGAGCTGCTGCCCGAGCCACTTGGCCTGGCGCTCGCCGCGGGGCTTCAGGCGGCGGTCTTCGTCCCGACCGCTGTCGGAGTTGCGTTGGGCCTTGCCGTGGCGGATGAGGATAATGCGAAGACTGGACGGACGTCCGTGCTCGCCGGCGGGCTTGGAAGGGGATTTGGCGGGCATGGATGTAGAATATCGCTGCGGAAGCGGGGTTGGGAGTCCGCAAGTGTGAAGTCTGGCGAACGGTTGACAAACCGGGCGGTTCCCGCTCGCCCCGGGGCCCCAGGACGCCTCTCAGATCAGGGTCTTCCCGACGCGAAAGCCAGGGGGGGGCCACCACCGCAAGGATCTGGGTAAGCTGCACGCCCTACGTCATGGGCGAACTGGACAGTCAAGGCGAGCAAGCCCTTGCGGCACGATGGATCGCGCTGCTGGGCGGCCCCGCGGCCGGGGTGCTGGTCTACCTCATCCTCTGGTGGACAATCGGTGGAACACCTGAGGACTCCGGGCGGGAGGTGCTGGGGGAGGCAGCCCGGCGCACCGCCGGGGTGGTGGCCTGGATGGCGGTCTGGTGGTTGAGCGAGGCCCTGCCGCTGGCGGCCACGGCGCTGGTCCCGCTGGTGGCGTTCCCGCTGCTCCGGATCATGCCCATCAAGGAGGCCGCGGCGCCGTTCGGGGACGAGCTGATCTTCCTCTTCCTGGGCGGGTTCTTCATTCAACTGGCGATGGAGCGATGGGGACTGCACCGACGGCTGGCGCTGCTCATCATCGTTCAGGTCGGGACCAGCCCGGCGCGGCTCGCGGCCGGGGTGATGCTGGCGACGGCGTTCATCAGCATGTGGATCAGCAACGCCGCGGCGGCGGCAATGATGCTGCCCATCGGCTCGTCGCTGTGCCAGCTCGTGGCGGCCCGCGAACAGGGCGGGGTCGGAGCCGGGGACGTCGCGGGCAGCCCGCACAGGCATGTGCGGAATCTGGGCAAGTGCGTGATGATCGGGATCGCCTGGGGGGCGACGATCGGCGGCATCGCGACGCCCATCGGCACGGCGCCCAACGTGCTGCTGCGGGCGTATCTGCGCGAGCACGCCGGGGGGGCCCCGAGCTTCGGCACGTGGATGCTGGTGTGCGGGCCGCTGGCGCTGGTGCTGCTGGCTCTGGCGTGGGTGCTGCTGACCCAGTGGGCGTTTCCGCTCTCATCCGTCACCACAAGCTCCGCTCCGCGGCTCGTCCCCAGCGCGCGGGCCGCCCGCGCCGATGCCCGCGCGGAGGCCGGGCTGTTGCGGGCGGAATTGCACATGCTTGGCCCGATTTCGCCCGGGGAGTGGGCGACGCTGGTGGTCTTCGGGCTCGCGGTGGTTGGCTGGCTCGGGGGCGAGGCGATCAGCGGGGCCCTGGGGCTGATGTGGACCTCGCCCGGCGTGGGCGGCGCCCCGGGCAAGTCGACGCCGCTGCTGGGCGACTCTGTGGTGGCGATGGCGGCGGGGCTGCTGCTGTTCGTGATCCCGGTCAGCACCAGGCGGCCCGAGTTCGCCCTCGATTGGCGGCAGGCCAGCAAGGCGCCGTATGGCGTGCTGCTGCTCTTCGGCGGCGGCCTCAGCCTGGCCAAGGCCATTGATGTCACCGGGCTTGACGACGCCATCGGGCGCGGCTTGATCGGGGTGCAGGGGATGCACCCTTTGGCCATCATGCTCATCGTGGCCCTGGTGGCGGTCTTCCTCAGCGAGTTCATGAGCAACACCGCCCTGACGGCGACGCTGCTGCCGATCGTCGGCGGTCTCGCGGCGGCCCTGGGCGTGGCGCCGGTGTCGCTGCTTCTGCCCCTGGCGCTGGCGGCAAGCTGCGCGTTCATGCTCCCGGCGGGGACACCGCCCAGCGCGATCACGTTCTCGTCGGGGTACTACTCGATCCGCGACATGGCCAAGACCGGGCTCCTGCTCGACGCGGCGGGGGTGGTGCTCATCAGCGTGGTGGTCTACGCCTGCCTGGCCGCGTTCTGAGCTCCCGCGACAGGGCCGCGTGAGGGCCCGGTCAGGCGTCGGCCAGGGCGGCCTCCGCCGCGGCGAGCGTGACGCCGACCACGCGCACGGTCTTCTCCGGGCGGGTGTGCCCGGCGGTGATCTCGACCTGGCGGGCGGGCACGCCCAGCGCCCCGGCCAGCATGGCCCTGATGGCTTCGTTGGCCTTGCCGTCTTCCGGCGGGGCGCTGATGCGGACCTTGAGGCGGTCGCCCAGGCGGCCGCTGATCTCGTCGCGGCTGGAGCCCGGAACGGCCTTGAGGTCGATGAGCACCGCCAGCTCGCGCCCCTGGGCGTCGCGCTCGGCGCGGATCATCTGGGCGCGGCCTCTCTGGGCGCGGCTCAGCGCCACGGGGGCGACTCCGCCTCGGCCTGGAGGAGCTCGATGAGCTCCTCGGCGGGCTCGAAATCGCTGACGAAGGCGCGGGCGCCTTCGGCCCGAAGCTTGCGGACGCCCGCTTCATCGCCCTCGGGGCGGACGCCCAGAAAGCCCAGGCCGAGCTCGCGCGCCGTCCGCACATCCCACACGCCGTCGCCGACGTAGACGATGCCGCCGAAGCGCTCGCCAGCCACCAGCAGCACCTCGGCGCGGTCGTCCTTCTCGGTGAAGGCGAAGCCGGTGGCCAGGATGATCGCCTTGAGGGTGATCGCCTCCCGAGACAGGGCGTCGTCGGCGTAGACGCTGGGTATGCCGAAGGTGAAGAGCCCCGCGGCGGTCAGCTTGATCAGCGCCGACTCGCGCCAGCCGCCGGTGGCGATGGCCACGCCCCAGCCCGAACGCTTGCGGATGGCCGTGAGCAGCTCGCCCGCCCCGCGCGTGGCCCGGAAGCGGCCCTTCACCTTCGCATGCTCGCGGAGCTTGGCGAAGTACGCCTCGCGCACGGCGTGCACCTCGGCGTCGGTCGGGGGCGTGCCGCGGGCCCGCTTCACGATTTCGACCACCAGCGAGCTGTCGGTGGCGTGGGGGTAGGCGCCCCAATCGCAATCGAAGCCGCGCAGCCCGAGGGCGGTGTCGAAGGCCCCGGCGAAGGTGGGGTCATCGATGCCCACGGTCTGGGCGAGGGTTCCGTCGATATCGAAGACGACCAGGGGCATGAGGCTTCAGGATAGATGGCCCGGCCATGCCAGCGGGCGCTTTCGGCCGCGCAGAAGGGGGCGGTGGGGGCGGGTTGCGGGGCTGGCCCTACGCTTAGATCGATGAGCGATCCCAGCAATCAGTCTGATCGCTTGCCGCAAGACGGCATGGCGGGCCCGGGGGGCGATGCCTCGCCCGCGCAGGGCGATGGGGCGCGCCGGTCTTCGGGAGGCCCCGGGGCGGGCGACCCGCACCCGGGCGACGCGCACCCGTCCGGGCAGCAGCCCTTCGAGGCCGAGGTGTTCATCCGGCGTCCGTCGTTCATCGAGCGGGCCCTGATGCTGGTGGTGGCGGTGGTGTTCGTGGTGGTGGTCGCGGTGGTGGTGGTGCCGCTGGTGATCATCGCCCTGGCGGTGTTTATCGTCTATGCGTTCCTGTACGGGCTGTGGGTGCTGCTCAAGGCGCAGTTCACCACGCATAGCCGGTCTGATGGCAATGGCCCGGGTGGGGTCGGCGGTGGGGGGAACGGTTGGCGCGGCCCGTCGGGTGGCTCGGGGGGCGGGGCGGATGAGCGGCGCAACGTGCGCGTCCGGCGGGCGGAGGGTGAGACGGAGTAACCGCTCAGGGCTGGCACGGCTATTGCGGCTCGCCCGCGAAGAGCTCGCGCAGCCAGGCGACATCGGCGGCGTTCATCGGCTCGTCGGCGGCCGCCTTGATGTTGCAGCGGGCCTGCGCGGCGTTGCGGAAGCCGGGGATGGCGGAGCAGACATTCTTGTGCGCCAGCACCCAGCGGCTGGCCATCGAAGCCAGCGCGGCGGTGACTTCGGGGGGCGCCGCGTCGGCCGGGACGCCCAGCCGCGTCTTCACCAGGGCGAGCTTGGCGCGGACCAGGTCGAGCGTCGCGGCGTTAAAGTCCTTGCGGTTGTTGCGATAGTCGCCCTCCTCGAACTTGGGCGGGTGGCGTGGGTCGAACTTGTCGAGCAGGATGCCCTGATCGAGCGGGCCGAAGGCGACGAAGGTGCAGCCGTGCTGGTCCATCAGTTGCTGCAGTCGGCAGCCGGGGCGGATGAACGGGTCGTAGCGGAGGTTGGCCTTGTTCTGGAGGACATCGGGGCGGAGGACGGGGATGGCCCGCTCGAAATCCTCGTCGCTGTAGGCCGACTGGCCGACGGCGCGGACCTTGCCTTCACGCACCAGGGCGTGCATGGTGGCGCTGGCTTCGTGCAGGTAGTCGTGCTGGGCGCCGTCGTAGTTGAGGCCCACATAGGTCCCGTGGTGGAAGTAGTAGATGTCGATGTAGTCGGTGGCGAGGTTGCGGAGCGATTGCTCGCACTGGTGGCGGATGTTGGCCGGCTCGAAGGCGCACGCGGCGGTGCCGCGGAAGTGGCCGACCTTGGTGGCGATCACCTGGGTCTCGCGCCGGACGCCGAGCTTGCGGAAGGTCTGTGCGAGGGTGCGCTCGGCCCGGCCGTTGCCGTAGACATCGGCGTTGTCCCAATGGTTGACCCCGGCATCGAGGCCGACCTTGATGCCGGCGAGGACCTCGTCGTCGTTCACCTCGGCCCACCCGATGGGGGCGCCGTTCTGCGGGGAGAAGTTCGGCCCGCCCATGGTCCAGCAGCCGAAGCCGATCTCGGAGACGGTGATGGCGGTCTTGCCGATGGGTCGGTGGCGCATGGGGGTGTCCGGGGAGTGGGGAGGGGCGGGGAGGGAGGAGCTAGGAACGAGTCACGAGCAACGAGTCACGAGCAGGGGGCGTTGCAGAGCTTAGCGGCGTGGTATGCTGGTCGTGGACCCACGATGCTCCGGAGATGGGGCGGAGGCTGCACGCATGGCGCGACGAAACGCAACGGTGTCAGGGCCAGGGCTGTGGCTGACGGCGGCGCGCCTGCTGCTGGGCCTGGTGTGCCTGGGCGGCGCGGGCGGGCTCGGCGGCTGCGTCACCACGCAGGACAAGTCGCGCGAGCTGGCCAGGGTGGCCAAGGACTGGTGCCTGTCCATCCGAGCTTCGCAGGTCATGCCGGTCTACCCGCTGACGCGCGACCTGCTACCAGGTGATGTATTCCTGACGACGACCCCCATCGGCAGCGAAGTAGCGCTGTTTGAGAGCAAGGGCTTCCTGCCTCTCGACGCCCACCTGGTCCGCCTGTCGACGGTGGAGCAGATCGGCGAGTTCTACAAGCGCCGGGTGGGCGAGGGCGCGGGCTTCCCCGCGGCCACTGAGTCTTGGGAGGAAGTGCCCGCCGCGGCGTTCCCGAGCTACAGCTTCGACATCCGGCGCGGCGGCGGGCTGAATCTCGCCGTGCCGATTCAGGGCGTGCCGGTGGGGCTGAGCTACCTCGGCTCGGCCGCGGCGACGGCGACGATCTCGATCCAAGGGGGCCAGACGCTGGGGCTCGATATCGCGACGCTGGAGCCGATGCTCACCGATTGGTGCAGGGAGCATCAGTCCCTGCTGGCGGCCTACGCCAACGGGGGCGAAGGCGACCGGGCGGTGTATGTCCGCGTGGTGACCCGGGTCTTCCGCGCCAAGCGCATGGCGGTGCACTTGGACGATGTCTCATCGGGCGGGGTGAGCGGCGCGGCGGGCATCGCGCTCCCGTCCCCCGATGCGGGCACGCCCGACGCGAAAAAGCCCGCCGCGGAGCGGTACAGCGAGTTGGCCGCGAGCCTGAACGCGACCGCTCAGGCCCAGTTCGGGGCGAACGTAAAGGTGGTGAGCGTGTCGGGCCGATCCGTCTCGCTTGACGAGACCTTTCCGGATCCCATGGTCTTCGGTTACCAGGCGTTCGACTGCCTGATCCTGCCCGGCGGGGTGCTCTCGGCGCCGATGCCGACGTACTACCGAATCACGGGGCAGCCGGTGATCCAGCCGCGGAAGTTCAACAGCGCGGGGTTGTTGATGGCGTGGTACACGGCGGACGTGGCGGGGCGGGCGCCGAGGGTGAAGGCGTGGATCGAAGCGAACCTGCCCGAGCCGCGGCCGGGCGCGGTGGAGTTTGCGTCGCTGGATGCGTGGGACGATGCGCGGTGGCGTGCGATGTATGACCTGGGCGTGTTGCCGCGTTAGCGGCGGGAGGGGCCACATGGCGAAGAAACAGGCAAAGAAGCAGGCGAAGAAGCAGGCAACGAAGCAGGCCAAGCAGGCGGGCAAGGCGGCAAGCACCAAGTCTGGCGCCAAAGCTGGCGCCCGCGGGCGCTTGGCCTTCGGGGCCGCCCCGAGCGGCGCGGGGTTGACGGGCGGGCCTGTGACCGTCCCGGCGGATAACGTTGGCGCGGCGGTGCAGGCGGCGATCTCACTGGAGGGCGCCGGGCGCGTCAGCGCCGTGGCCGCCGACGTCGAGGCGACGCTGTACACCGTCAGCTGGTCATGATGCGGATGGGCCGCGCGGCGGAGAGGGGGGCGAGGGCTGGGCGGGCGTTCGCTCGCTCTTGGCGCTGATGGTGAGGGTGGCCTTGCGTTCGCCGCGCGCGCCCTTGGCGCGGCCGGGGATGGGGATCACCGAGCGGAACAGGTAGAGCAGCGCGGCGATGAAGATCGCCGTGACGATCCAGAATTGGGCGTCGCGCCAGGGGAAGTGCATGAAGCCGGCAAGGCTACGCCCAATGGGAGGGTGAGGCCGGCCGCAGGGCGCGGATCAGAGCGTCTCGAGCCCGGCGCCAAGGGCGAGCAGGGCGAGCTGCACGCGGTTCTTGATGCCCAGCTTGTTGCCGATGCTGTTGCGGTGGGCTTCGACGGTCTTCTGCGTGCGGTGGAGCTTCGCGGCGATCTCGTGGGTCGAAAGGCCTTGGGCGATGAGCACGACCACCTCGCGCTCCCGGGCGGTGAGGCAGGCGAGGCGACCAAGGTCGACCGGGCCGCGCGGGCCGGCGACCACGTCCGCGGCGGTCTCGGCGGTCTGGGCGGTGGCGCCCAGGAATCGCACGGTGACCAGCACTCGGCTGGCGCCGGGCCCTGGGGTGGAGTCGAGCGGCCGGTAGATGGTGAGCAGGGCTTCGCCGCGCCAGATGCTGCGGACGGACGTGCACTCGCCAGTTTGCGCAGCGAGCCGGGCCCGGTCCATCATGTCCTGAGCGTGCGCATCAGGAGCAACGTCGCTCCAGGATCGGGTGGTGAGGTCCTCGACGCTGGCGTCGGGCGCTCCCAGGGCGAAGAAGCGGGCGAACCGGGCATTGCCGGCGAGGGCCCGGCCCATTCGAGTGTCGAGCACCACGACCCCGGCGCCGGAGTCATCACAGAGCGCCCGCCACAGAGGAAGGGCGTCGTGGCTGAGATCGTGGGCGTGGCCGCCGGCGGCCTGCTGGGACGGGGGCGCGGCCGAGGATGAGTCAGTCGGCCGGGCGCCGGCGAAAGCGGACGAGAGCTCTGCTTTGAGCACGGGGTTTTCCTTGCGGGCGGGCGGGAGCGGGTGTCTGAACGGAAGGCCTGATCGTTGAATCCCATCGATCTGAACGATGCATCCTAAAGATTGAGACTATAGGAATGTACGCCGACCTAGCCGGGTCAATCGGTGGATCAGGTGAAAGTTGAAAAAATCACGTTTTTGGGGTGTATAAAGGCAGGACAGCGGCTAAGAGAATCTCGGCCAAATGGCTTGCACGTTGGCCGGGCGGTCGGTATACTGAGGGCTGAGAGAGTTCCTCTTACCAGAGGAGAGAGTACTATGACGGCGTTACCCGTCTCCAGCGTTCATGGTTCTATTCGTGGTGAGTCTTCGTCGCTTTCGAGCGGCCTTTCAGGCGGTTTCTTCTCGGCACTGCGCCGGGCGGTTGCTGGTCTGGACCGGGTCGAAGAGGTGAAGGACCGGTCCAATGCTCGCGGCAAGGCGGCGGCCTCGGCCAACGCGCTGCTTCGCGATCACGGCTCGCTGCTCCCGGCTTCGCTCTAGAACGAGCGTTCCGCGAGTGGATCACGACTAAATCTTCCGCTTCATTGAACAGCGGCCCAAGTTGGGCCGCTGTCCCTTTTTGGGCGGTACGTTTTGGACCTGGGACCTTTGGGTTACGCTGCGGCGTATGGACCCCGTGTCGGCCGCTCCGGACAACGCGCTTCAGGCGTTTCTTGCAGGACGCGATGCGCCCTGCCCGGGGTGTGGGTACAACCTGAGGGGCTTGAGCGGTCCGACGTGTCCGGAGTGCAATGAAGCGTTGGAGTTGCGGGTGGGGCTGGCGGAGCCGCGGCTGGGGGCGCTCGTGGGGGTCCTGGCGCCGCTGCTGGGGACGGTCGGGACAGCGGTCACCTGGCTGCTGCTGGTGCTGGTGATGGGGTTTCATGACCGTTGGCCCCAGCGCGACGAATTGCTCCCGCTGGTGTGGCTGCCGCTGGGAGCGATCGTGATCGGCGGCGGGGCGACGGGCCTGCTGCTACACCCATGGGGACGGCGGGCACTGCGGCAAACCAGCACGGCGGGCCGGTGGCAGCTGATCGTGGTGGCGTGGCTCGGCCCCCTGGGGTACGCGGCGGTCTTGGTGATCGGCCTGAGCCGATAACGGCGGTCGGGCGGGCGGGGCGCGATCCGGGGCGGGCCGGGTGCGTAAAGACAAGTGGAGGGTCGGCTCTACCGATAACCAGACATGACCTCGCGCATGGCCAACACGGATCTGTCGCCCGAACTGCTCGAGCACATGCGGGCGATCAAGGCCAAGTCGATCGAGTACGGGCTCAACTTCTTCGAGGTGGTCTTCGAGGTTCTGCCCTTCGACACGATGAACCAGATCGCCAGCTACGGCGGGTTCCCGGTGCGGTATCCGCACTGGCGCTGGGGCATGGAGTACGAGAAGCTCTCCAAGCGCGACGCCTACGGGATGGGGCGGATCTACGAGATGGTCATCAACAATGACCCCTGCTACGCCTATCTGCAGGAATCGAACTCGGTGACGGACCAGAAGCTGGTGATGGCCCATGTGTACGGGCACGCCGACTTCTTCAAGCACAACTTCTGGTTCAGCAAGACCAACCGCAAGATGCTCGACGAGATGGCCAACCACGCCACGCGGGTGCGGCGGCACATGGACCGGCACGGGATGGAGGCGGTCGAGCGGTTCGTTGATGCGTGCCTGTCGATTGAGTATCTCATCGATCCGCACTCGCTGTTTGTGCAGCGCGAGGAGCGGGCGGGCGGAGGTGGGGGGCACGGGGGGCTTGGCGGCGACTCCGGCGAGGGCCCCGGCGGAGGCGGCTTCCGGCCGGATCTGCTCCCGGCCAAGGACTACATGGACCCGTTCATCAACCCCGCGCGGGAGATCGAACGGCAGAAGAAGGCGTACGAGGAGGAGCAGCGGGCCCGGCGCACGCGTTTTCCGGCTCAGCCCACGCGCGACGTGCTGCTGTTCCTGCTGCGGCACGCGCGGCTGGACGACTGGCAGCAGGACATCCTGGGGATCATCCGCGACGAGGCGTACTACATCGTGCCGCAGGCGATGACCAAGATCATGAACGAGGGCTGGGCGAGCTACTGGCACTCCAAGCTGATGACGCACCACTTCTGCGACGCCAGCGAGATCGTGCAGTACTGCGACCAGCACTCGGGCGTGGTGCACATGCCGCCGGGGGGCTTCAACCCCTACAAGATCGGGATCGAGCTGTGGAAGGAGATCGAGGAGCGGTGGAACGCCGGGCGGCACGGGCACGCGTGGGAGAACCTCGACGGCCTGGGGGCCAAGGGCCGCTTCGACGACCGGAGCATGAAGGGGCGGGAGAAGATCTTCGAGGTGCGGCGGATCTACAACGATGTGTCGTTCATCGATGAGTTCCTCACTGAGGAGTTCTGCGACCGGCACCGCATGTTCCAGACGCGGCGCGACCCGCAGACGGGCGAGGTGCGGGTGGTCTCGCGCGATTTCAAGCGCGTGAAGCAGACGCTGCTGCACCACCTGACCAACCGGGGGGAGCCGTTCATCCACGTGGTCGACGGGAACTACCTCAACCGGGGCGAGCTGTACCTGGCCCACCGGTGGACGGGGCTGGAGATCGACCTGGCGAAGGCGGCCGAGGTGCTGCACAACGTGCGGATCATCTGGGGCCGGCCGGTGCACCTGCAGATGCGCCTGAAGGACGAGATGCACCTGGTGTCGTGCGCCGACCCGGGCAAGGACGTGAAGCGCGAGCGGATCAGCGACGACATGCCCAAGCCGGCCCACGCGGTGGCGTGAGGCCAGGGTTCAAAGTTCAGAGTTCAAAGCGGCAAAGTTCAAATGGCGAAGAGACCGGCGCATGTTGGCCGCCGGGGGAGCCGGAGCGCCTTGAGGGCGCCGGAACGCCTGGGTACGCCGGAGCGCCCTCCCTGACGGTTGGGCTGCATGTTGGAGGCTGCGCGTCATCGCAGCGACTCGGTGATGGAGAGTTCGTGCAGGGGCAGGCTGGCCCGATCGAGGGCGTCCTTGGCGGCGTGGAAGGCGCGGGCGTCGACGGAGCGCCAGTCGCGCTCGGCGGCGTCGATGAACGAACCGAGGGCCGACATGGCCGCTTCCAGGGCCGCGCGGGCTGGGGCGGGGAGCTTGCCGGCGTGCTTGTCGAACTGGCGGCCGACCCAGAGCAGGTCGAGGCGGCTGTTGGCGATGAGGTCGACGACGCGGTGGCGGGCCATGTCGTCGCGGGCGTGGGTCAGCGATTCGCGTTCGATCCGTTCGACTTCGTCGCGGCTGAGGCCGTGGTTGGGGATCACCTGGATCGCGGCGCGCTTGCCGCTCCGCTGCTCCACGGCGGAGACCGACAGAATGCCGCTGGCGTCGACGGCGAACTCGACCCGCACCTGCGGGATGCCGGCGGGCATCGGCGGCAGGCCCGAGAGCTTGAAGCGGGCCAGCAGGCGGCAATCCGCCGCCATCTCGCGCTCGCCCTGATGGACGGCCAGCTCGATCCCCGTCTGGTTGTCGACGCTGGTTGAGAACATCTCGCTGGCGCGGGCGGGGGCGCTTGAGTTGCGCATGATGATCTTGGCCACGGCGCCGCCGACAGTCTCGATGCCCAGCGAGAGCGGGATCACGTCGAGCAGCAGGGCGTCGCGCGTGGCCCCGCTGAGCACCGCGGCCTGGAGCGCGGCCCCGAGCGCGACGACCTTGTCAGGATCGAGCGCGGTGTAGGGCTCAAGCCCGAAGAACTCGCCGACGCGCCGGCGCACCAGGGGGATCCGGGTGGAGCCGCCGACCATGACAACCGCGTCAACCTTGGCGTCGCCCAGGGCCCGCCGGGCGTCGCGCAGGGCCCGCTTGCAGCAGGCCAGCGTGCGGTCGACCAGCGGAGCGCTCATGGCTTCAAGCTCGCCGCGGGTGACGGTGCGTTCGTAGATGCGGGCGGGCCCTGCCGGCTGTGTCGGCGCGGGCCCGAGATCGATGCGAACCGGCGCCGAGTCGTGCTCAGAGAGCCGGAGCTTGGCCGACTCAGCGAGCTTGAGGAGGGCGGTCATGGTCGCGGGATCGGCCTGGAGGGGCGCCTTGGAATGGCCGGGGCCGGAGCCGAAGCGCTCGCCCAGCTCGCGGGTGAAGAGGTCGACCAGCAGGCGGTCGATGTCGTCGCCGCCGAGGTGGGTGTCGCCGGCGGTCGAGAGGACCTGGAAGAAATCGGCCTCGATGGGGGCGTCCGCGCCCGGGCGGGCGTCGGTAGATCCCGGCGCGGCCTCGGCGGGCGTCAGGCGGAGGATCGAGACGTCGAAGGTGCCCCCGCCGAAGTCATAGACGACGATGATGCGGGCCTGCTGGTGGGGGGAGGAGGTGTCGGTGGCGCCGGCCCGGCGGAGGCCGAGGCCGTAGGCGAGTGCCGCGGCGGTGGGCTCGTTGATGATGCGGACGACCTCGAGCCCGGCGAGGCGGCCGGCGTCGCGGGTGGCCTGGCGCTGGGCGTCGTCGAAGTAGGCGGGGACGGTGACGACGGCCTGATGGACATCGACGCCCAGCGCCAGCGAGGCCTGCTGTCGCAGGCGCGCGAGGACCAGGGCGGAGACCTCCTGCGGCGAGACGACCTTGCCCCAGGGGAGGCGGACGCGGGCGGTGCGGCCCTCGCCCTCGACAACTTCGTAAGGGAGGAACGGCGCGTCGGGTCCGGCGTCCTGCAGCGAGCGGCCCATGAGGCGTTTGACGCTGGCGACGGTCTGGCGCGGGTGCTGGACGCTGGTGTCCTTGGCCTCGTAGCCGACGATGGGCGGGCCATCGGGCTGGAAGCGGACGACGCTCGGGCAGAGCGGGCGGCCATCGGAGTCGGGGATGATGCGGGGCGCCGCGGCGTCGGCGCCGCCTGCGGCGGCCGGCGGCCAGTGGGCGACGGCGACGAGGCTGTAGGTGGTCCCGAGGTCGATCCCGAGGATGGGCGCGGGTGGCCCGGGTCGGGGCGTGGGGGCGGAGCTGGCGGTGGGCGGGCTCGCGCGGGAGTCCATGCGGAGATGAAGATAGCGCGATGGTGTGAGGAAACCTACGATGGGGCGTGTTCACGATTCGCGTAGAAACGGTGTTCTCCGCCGCGCATGCACTGGTTATTCAGGGCGTGCGCGAGCCGCTGCACGGGCATGACTGGCGGGTGACGGTGCGGCTTGAGGGCCAGATTCTCGATGCAGACGGGCTGTTGTGGGATTTTCATGCGTTGCAGGCGGACCTTGAGGAGGAGGTCCGGCCGTTCCGAAATGTGA
>CAZSZO010000017.1:0-76299 GCA_964611125.1 uncultured Phycisphaeraceae bacterium
TTAGACTGCGGCGGTGCCGACGCCCCAAGCCAGAGCGACGATGACGGCCGAGCCGGCCGGGCCCGGAGGGCCCGGTGCGCCCGGCGGGCGCGAGTCAATCGAACAGCCGCGGGTCAACGAGCACGCTGGGCACGGAGACTGGAGCCGGGGACCCGCGAAGCACTTCGGCGCGGCGGTGTTGGCCTTCCTGGCGGTCGGCGGCCTGTGCCTGACGCTGCTGGCGCGGCAAAGCCGGCCGCGGCTGAACGCGCCTGAGCCGGCGGCGGCGGAGTCACAGGAGCGTGCGGGGGCGGGCGCGGCAGCGGACGCCCGAGCGCGGCTGATCAACATCAATACCGCCGGGTCGGCCGAGTTGCAGATGCTCCCGGGGATCGGGCCGGCGCTGGCGGCGCGGATCATCGCCGACCGGGAGTCGCACGGGGGCTTTGCGACCGTGGACGCGCTGGACCGGGTAAAGGGGATCGGCCCCAAGACCATCGAGAAGCTGCGCGGGCTGGCGCGGGTGGACTGACGACGGCCCGGAGCTGAGGCCGCTCAGGCGCTGCGGCGGTGGGGCCTACCAAGGCTGTCGAGTTTCTCGTCGGCGGCGGCGTCACTGGGCTTGGCGCGGACGGGGAGGCCCAAACGGCGGAGCATGTCTTCGTGGAGGGCGTCCACGAGGGGCTGGAGTTCGGGCGGGGCCTGGAGGAACTGGACTCCGACTCGGATCCACTCGCCCTCGACCATGCCGATGTGGACGACCTTGGCGAAGAAGACGGCCCCGCGGTTCTGGCTGCTGGGGGCGATGGAGACGACGAGCCGGTCGCCTTCCGTGGGCATGTCGGCAAGGAGCAGGCAGGCGCCGCTGGCGGAGAGGTCCTTGACGCCGCAGGCCCACTGGTTGACGGGCTGGAGGGCGGCGTCGAAGAGGGTGACGACGGCCTCGCGGCGCAGGGGCACGCGTTCGTGCTTGCGATCGGCCATGCTGGGGGCGCCGGTTCCCTGGCTGGTCACGCGTTTGTTCTTGGACATGGGCTCGTTCCTTCGAGGCGAGGCGGGTGCGAGGCTCAGTTGGCGGGGTGGCGGGCGTTCTGGGCGGCGCCCGCGCTCAGGACGCGCTGAACGTCGAGCACGAGGCTCACGGCGCCGGACTGGGTGAGGGTGGTGCCGCTGAAGGGGCCGCGCCGGAGGCGGGCGTCGTCGATCTGGCGGATGATCATGTCCTGTTTGCTGATGACGCGGTCGACGCCCAGGGCGGCCTTGCTCTGGCCGGTGGTGAGGACGAGTGCGAAGGCGGGCTCGCCGTCGGCCTCGTCGTCAAAGAGCTTGCGGGCGTCGAGGAGCGGGAAGAGGTCGTCGCGGAGGCGCATCGTGGGGGTCCCGCGGATGGTCCTGACCATGCTGGGCTCGAGTCGGGTGATCTCGATGATGGACTGGAGCGGGACCGAATAGGCGGACTTGCCGACGGCGACAAGCACTGCGGCGAGGATCGCGGCCTTCATCGGGATGATGAGATCGATGCGGGAGCCGACGCCCGGCTGGTTGCGCACCATGATCGAGCCCCCGACAGTCTCCTGCAGCATGGTGGAGACGCGGCTGACAGGGCTGGAGGCGACCTCGGGCTTGTAGAGCATCGAGGCGAGCTCATCGTCGCCCAGCGCCGCGGCCTGCTCGGGGGTCATGAGGCCGCTGGCGGCGATCCACTTGACGCCGGTGGCCCGGTCGTAGCCGGCGCCGTCATCCGCGAGGGTGATGACGACCTGGCTGCCCTGGTGGCGGGCGGAGATCCTGACCTGACCGGCCGGGAGCTTGCCGGCGGCCTGGCGATCGGCGGGACGCTCGATCATGGTCGCGGCGATGAAGCGGAGCAGCAGCATGAGGGGGTTGGCGACGCCGTCGAGAATGCTTTTGTCGACCATCGTGGCTGCGCCTTCGACGATCAGATCGGCCTCGCGATCGGCGATGCGGGCGACATCGCGCATGACGCGCGGATAGTTGTCGAAGAGCCGGGCGAGGGGCTGGAGGCGCGTGCTCATGATGCCCGTCTGGAGAGCGACCATCGAGCGCTCGAGCCGCTCGGTCGTGCGGGAGAGCTCCTCGACGGTCAGGTGGCCGGGCAGCTCGCGGCGGAGCTTCTCGGTGGTCATCTGCAGTCGGGCGCGGTCCTGAACAAGCTCGCCAACGGTGGCCAGCAGGCCGTCGATGACGCTCGCGTCAACGCGGACTGAATCGGCGCGCGACCCCGCGCGACCCGCGGCGCCCCCGGCGGGGCGCGTCCAATCGCTGTGCTCCTCGGCGGCATCGAGCCGCGGGGGGTCTTCGCCCAGCTGGACGATGAGGTCGAGTTCGGTGAGGCGGTCGACGCTGGCCTTGTGCCAGCCGATGATCGTGGGGTTGAGGGTTTTGCCCTCGAGCAGGCGGTGGATTCGCGCGGTGAAGACCTCGAGGGGCCAGGTGGTGACCATGCCCACTTCGAGGGCGGTGGCGTGCTGGAGGATGAGCGACTGGATGGCCAGGAGCCGTACGGCGAGCTCGGGGATCATCGAGTCGGCGACGCCGTGGAGGCCCAGACCGACATCGCCGACAAGGGTGATGAGGGCCTTGAGGGACTGGAACTCGAACTCCGCCGTGACCCGCTCGAGCTCACCGGCGAGGCGCAGGAGCTCGCCGCAGAGGTCGTTGCGGGCGCCGAGGTCGGCGAGCTGGGGCGCGAGCATGCCGAGCGTCTCGGCGATCTGCTTGACGTCGGTGATCATGAACTGGAGCAGGTCGGCCTTCTCGGCGGGAAGGGTCAGGGGCGTTGTGCCCCAGGTGGCGGACTGCTCGCTGTCGAGGAGCGCCTGCATCTGCTCGGGCGACATCTCCAGGGGCGTGTCGGGGGCGGGGTCGGTCGAGAGCGGCGGAGCGCCGGGGTCCGGTGCGTTGATCGCAGCCTCGCCGGCGGGCGCCGGGGCGATCGCGGCGGCGAGCCGATCGATCATGGAGCCCAGGGGCCAGCGCTGCTCGATCCCGCGGGAGAGGGCCTCGGCGCAGCGGAGCCAGATCTCGGCGAGGACGCGGAGAACCTCGGCCAGCACGGGTCGGGCTGACTCGGGGGCGGGCGCGAGCTCCGCTGCGATGGCGCCGACAAGCTGCGACGTCTGGACCAGCGTGTCGTGCCCGAAGAACGTCGCGGTCTTTTCGATGGACGAGGCGAGCTGGGTGAGCTCGGCGACCGCGGCGGCGATCTCGCCGGACATCAGCTGCTCGCCGGAGCGGAGAAGGGCCTCGGTGGCGGAGTGGAGCTCCTTCACCATGTAGTTGAGCAGCTCCAGCTGGCCCTCGCTCATCGTCAGGCGGAGCTCGAACTGGTCTTCGGGCAGCGGTGGGACGCCGAGGTACGCCCAGAGGTGGTCGGTGGTGGGCGGCAGGTTCGTGGGAGAGAGCGCAGCCGCTGGCGAGAGTGGCTCGGCGGGCGCCTCGGGCATGGCTCCGGCTGCGCCTGCGGGGACGGGCTCAGGGGCGATGGTGGCCGTCTCCTCGACCTTGAGGGAGTTCATGCCGGAGATGGTGTCGAGCTCGAGCACATCAGCGAGAGAGAGCTGGCCCGCTGCGGGCTCGGGTGAGGGGTCGGGGACCAGCACCGGGGGCTGAACTGGGGAGGAAGCGTCGGCCGGGGGGGCCTCGGGCGCGGCGGACGCCGCGGCGAGCGTCGGATGCGGCGCCGGGACTTCGGGCGCCTGCGGAACCTCGGGTGAGGCTGCGAGCGGCTCAACCGGAAGGGGTGCGGGGGCGGGAGCCTCGGCCAGCGGCGGCTCCTCGATGGTCGACTCGGCGACGGGCGTCAAGACTGGCTCGGCTGCCTCGCCGATCGCCTCGGCTGGGGGCGTGGAGGTCGGCTCGACAGTGGACTCGATTGGGGACTCGATTGAGAGCTCGACGGGGACAGGCGCGAGCGGCGCTGCGGCTGAGGGCTCCTCTGCAGTTGCGCGCTGCAGGGGTTCGGGTGAGGGGGCTTCGGGTGTGGGTGCTTCGGCCTCGGGGGTGTGCTCGGCTGCCCCGGCGACTGGGCTGGGCGCTGGGGCGGCCGAAGCCGGCTGGGCTTCGGGAGTCGTCAGGCTTACTTCGGGAGAGGCGATCTCGGGCGGCGGCGCGATCTCGGCCGCCGGGGCGGGGGCGGGGGTGGGGGTGGGGGTGGGGGTGGGGGCGACCGACGGTGCGTCGAGTGGCGTCTGCGGAGGTTCGGCGCCCTGAGGCGCCGCGTCGGTGAGGGCTGGGAGATTGAACTGGAACTGGATCGCGTGCGGGGCCGCATCGACCTGGTGCGAGGCAAGGTCTGGCGAGAGGCTGATGGACGCGCCAGGGTGGCCGGCAGGCGCCGCGGGCGATTGCGCCGCTGGCGCGGGGCCTGGCGGGGCGCAGGATGCATCGGAGAGCCCCACTGCTGCGGCCGTGGCCCAATCTGGCTCGGCCAAAGTGGTGGACTCAAGCCAGGACCCCCGCTCAGGGGTCGCGGCCAGCGCAACCGGCGCGGCGACGGCGGAGGAGGAGGCCTGCGAGTCGTCTGGCTGGGGCGGCTCGGACGGCTGGCCGGGCGTGGCGGGCGCCCCGGGCGTCAGGGCTTCGGGCTGGGCCGAGATTGGGCCCGAAGGAGCGAACAGGGGTGCGTCGACGGCGACCGCCGGGGCCGTGGCCGAACCGCCAGGCGACTCACAGAACGGCGCCTCGACGGCTGCGTTCTGCGATTCGTACGTAACCTTATAAGGGGCTGTGTGCGTTTGAGACGCCGTGTCATCAACCCCCGCCGCTTCAGGTGAGGCCGCGCCCGCATCGGGGGCTGCGGGGCACGGGCTGGTCCCGCTGGTCGGGGAGGTGGAGGTGGGGCCATTGGCGGGCGCGATCTCCGCCGCCGGGAAGCTGGCGAGCGGCGCGGCAGGGGACGCGGCCCCGTCTGCGGAGCCGCAGAGCGTGGCCAACTGATCGAGCTGCTCCGCAAGCGCGAGCAACTGATCATCTGAAAGGGCGCCTGCCGAGCGGGCTTCGGAAGCGAAGCTGGTGAACGAGGCGAGCGCCCTCAGTAGGGGGCTCTGGTTGTCGCCCTGCGCCGGGGCGATGAGTCCGCTGAGCTCGCTCACGACCTGCGGGATGCGGTCAATGACGCCCGCATAGGGGGGCGCCTCCGCACGCTCGAAGAGGCGCTCGGCGAGACCCCGCACGGCGTCTTCGGAAGGGCCTGCGACGGAGCGCTCGGGGTTGTTCGGCGTAGTGCTCATGCGTGTCTTGGCTCACGACCAGGGGAGCGCTGTAGGGCGCCGTGGAACATAAGAACGTGGGGCGCTGATGTTTCGACGTGAGGGGCTCCGCACTTGAGGCTTCTGGGCCCCGACAACCCCCCCACGTTCAGGCGACCACGCCAGATGGATCGTAATTGCAGGTTAGCGGTCGTCACAGGCGGCGCAGGCCGCGTGGCTGCGCGCGTCCGTGGCGACCGCGAGTGCATTCGACGGAACGCTTGCCAGTGGCGCGACGGCACACCGATACTCGCAGCGCAGCGGGGAATCTCCCCGGCGGCACACCGACGGCGGCTCCCCCCGTGAAGGGGTTCGCAAGTATGTTGCTTGCGGAGAGCGCGCCCGGGGTAGAACAAGGAAGCGTCCCATGGCGAAGATTCAGAAAGCGACCGATTCCTCCAGCTTGGCCGAAGTTGTTGACCGCATCCTGGACAAGGGCATCGTGATCGATGCCTTCGCCAAGGTCTCGCTCGTCGGGATCGAGCTGGTCAGCATCGAGGCTCGCGTCGTGATCGCGTCGGTCGAGACGTACCTCAAGTACGCCGAGGCGATCGGTCTGACGGCGACCGCCGCTCAGCCCGCCTGAGCCGTCGAGGGCTGAAAAGGACTTGAACGGCGGTCTTGGAGACAGGTCCGCCCTTCTTGAAAAGCCGGGTTCTCTTCGCACGTGCGACCATGTCCGCATTGGACCCCTGCAGAACGGAGCTGGGTATGAGCGTCCGCCGCCTGACCGGTCAGAACCGTTCCAGCCTCAAAGGTGGGTCTCGGGCCGCGCCGGTCCATCGCGTCGTTCAGGATGCGCAGGCGTGGGTCGCCGGGCTGAGGGGCGAGGTCGAGTCGACGCTTGCGGCCTTCAGCCGCGAGCACGCCGACCGTTCGCAGGAATCGCAGGCCAAGAGCCGCGAGGCGCTGGAGCGGATCTTCGAGCGCGTCGGCCAGCTGAAGCTGGAGGTCGCCGAGCTGCTGCCGGCGCTGCGCGAGGCCCGCGCGGCTGGTCGGAGCGAGGATCTGGCGGAGCGCCGCGACTACATCGCGGAGATCATCGAGTGGGTGGATGAGGTCCGGACCACCACCAACACCTTACAGACCGAGTTCGCCGCGGCGAATGCCCGCACACGCCAAGACGTGGCCGATGTGCGGGCTGAGCTGTTCGACCAGTTGAACACGTGGTGCGGATCGCTGCGCGACGATGTGGCGGCCCTTGAGAAGAAGCTGCACACGCAGCGGATGACAGTCGCCAAGAGCGACGCCGCGGCGCGGCAGGCCTTCCTGAACAACCTCCGTCGCGAGGTCGCGGAGATGCGGCGGACGTTCCGCGGCGGGGCGGCCCCTCGACCGGCGCGGGCGGCAGGCGGCGCCAGGCTGGGGGATCAGCTCATGAGAGCGGCCGCGCGGCTGGCGCCTGAGGCCATCGCGGCGCCGGTGAGCGAGTTCGTCCGCTCGCTGCGTGAGCGCGCGACGGCGACGCCCCCTCAACAGGCGACCGAGGCCCCTCAGCAGGGTGGGCCGGGCGAGGGCGGCGCGCGGAAGCCGGCGGCGTCGGCGAGCGGTCGGCGCGCTGCGCGGCGGTAAGCGCGAGGCGGATGCACGGGCGCGACGCGGGCAACAGTGCGCGCCAGCCACCTGAGCAGGGCGCCCGCGCGACTCTTACATTGCGCTTGGTACTTTGCTCATCGCCACGCAGACATGTCTCTGCGTAAGCATGCGTGGATTTGTGCATTTGGTTCAAATGTTGGAGCGGATGTCCGATAGAACGGGCATGACTTCTCAGACCACGTACCGGAATGCAATCGAGGAGCGGCGCTCCGCCGGCTCCGGGCTGCTCGTGAAGGCCAGCGAGACCTTCGTCGACACCACTCGGGTGCACGAGGTCACGGAGCGGGCGCTGACTTATCTGTCGGTAGGCTATCCGGTGCACATCGCCGGGCCGGCGGGCACGGGGAAGACGACGCTGGCGTTCCACATCGCCGAGCTGCTGGGGCGGCCGGTCTCGCTGATCCACGGGAACGACGAGTTCGGGAGCTCGGACCTGATCGGACGGGACGCGGGGTACTGCAAGAGCACGCTGGTGGACAACTACGTGCACTCGGTGCTGAAGACCGAGGAGAAGCTGGATGTGCACTGGATCGACAACCGGCTGACCACGGCGTGCGAGGAAGGCCACACGCTGATTTACGACGAGTTCAACCGGACTCCGCCCGAGGCGAACAACATGCTGCTCTCGATCCTGGAGGAGCGCATCTTGAACATGCCCAAGCGCGGGGGCGGTGATGGATACCTGCGGGTGCACCCGAACTTCCGCGCGATCCTGACGAGCAATCCGGAGGAGTACGCGGGTGTGCACAAGACGCAGGACGCGCTGCTGGACCGGCTGATCACCATCCAGGTCGATCACTACGACCAGCAGACCGAGGAGAGCATCACGGCGGCCAAGAGCGGGCTGGATGAGCAGCAGGTCGGCTACATCGTGCACATTGCGCGGGCGCTGCGGGCGATCGGCGAGACGCCGCACCGGCCGACCATCCGGGCGTGCATCGCGGTGGCGAAGGTCGTCGCCAAGCGGGGCGCGACGGCCCATCCCGATGACGCGTTCTTCAGGGCGGTGAGCTTCGACATTCTCTGTGATGGGCGCCAGATCGTCAGCGGCGGCCAGTCGCCGGCGGTCTCGGCGGCGCAGCAGCACGAGCTGCTGCTCCGCGAGATCTTCGAGGCGCGGCGGCGCGGCGACACCACGACGCGCGAGGTGCTCTCGGCGAGCCCCGGCGCGAAGGCCAGGGCGCGGGCCGTCCGGGCCCCATAGCTCGCTGAGCGTGCGGACTGGCCAAAGGCCGCGAGGCGCGGCGGAAGGGACGAACGACCATGTTCCCGGGCAAGCAGAGCAAGGCCATCCGGCGGACGGCCTCGGATCTCAAGTCTTCAGCCACGGCCAGGCCGGGCCAGCTCCCGCACAAGACGCACATGCGACTGGTGTGCCTGGAGATGGAGCGCTATCGCAAGGCCCGCGAGCGCGAGTCGCTGCTGGCCCGGGCCGCTCGCTGCGAAGAGCGGTGCGCCGCGATCGATGTCGAGGTCCGCATGCTTATGGCCAACCTGGCGCGGCTTCGCCCGATGGGCGGACACCATGCCGAGGTCAAGGCCCCTGTGGGGCTCAGTTCAGCGGTGGCCAAGGCCCTGCCGGTCAACCCTCCGGCCACGCACACCTACTGAACTGTTGAACGACCAGACCAACCACTCTCACCGGCTTCCAGCGAGGCTCTCATGTACGTCAACTGCATCTCGTGCGGGCACAAGTTCGACATCGGCAAGTCGTACGACGACTACGAGGGGCCCGTCCGCTGTCCGACCTGCCGCGGTGTGCTGACCATCCGCACCGAGGATGGCAGCATCCGCTCGGTCCGACCCGGCCTCATTCCCCAGGCTGCTCCGGCCGAGGCGGCCCCGCGGCGGGCGAACGAGTTCACCGGGTCCAGCCCCGGGGTCGGCGCGCCATTCCACACCTCCCCCGCATACGCGGCCTCGCCAGCCCAGCCCGGCGCCAGCGCGCGCCCGCAGTCGGGGGCGTTTCAGCCGCTTCCGATGCAGGACCCCGATGATGCGGCGGGGGACGGGCCTTCGCCGCGGCGGCAGGCGGCGTGAGGCGAATTCACGTTGATCGGCCTTGAGCGTCGTTGACATCTCCGACTGATCGGGAGGCAGCAGCATGACCGAGATCCAGGCAGGTCAGCAGGCGGGGGGCACAGGCGCCCCGCTCTATCTTTACGCGTTCGCCGACGCGGTCGCGGCGATCCCCACCGACCTCTGCGGGCTGGGCGGGCGCGCCGTTCTGGCGCATGTGGCGGGCGCCGTCGCAGCGGTGTGCAGCGAGATCGCCCCGGGCAGGCTTCGACCCGAGCGCAAGCACCTGGCGGCCCATCAGGGCGTGCTGGCGCGGCTGATGGCGGACACAACCGTGCTGCCGGTGGGCTTCGGGATGATCGTGCCCTCGCCGGCGGAGCTTGATGGCATGCTGCGGGCCGAGGCCGACACGCTGGGCGAGCAGCTCGACAAGGTCCGCGGGAAGGTTGAGATGTCGCTGCGCGTGAGCTGGGAGGCGGCGAACATCTTCCAGTTCTTCATCGAGCGCGAGCCGGCGCTGCGGGCGGCTCGCGACCTGATGATCGCCAATCCAGGCAACCACCAGGCCAAGGTCGCGGCGGGTGAACTCTTCAGCAAGTTGATCGCCCAGCGTCGACAGGAGCACGAGCAGCGTGTGGTGTCGCTTCTGGAGCCCGCGGCCGAGGAGATCTCAGCCGAGCCGGCGAAGTCCGACCTGGAGGTCATGCGGCTGGCCGCGCTCGTGAATCGCGGGTCGCTGAGCGCGTTCGAGGCGCGGATCGCGGCGGCGGCGGAGGGCTTTGACGGGTCGTACCGGTTCGACTACGGCGGGCCCTGGGCGCCGCACAGCTTTGTCCGCCTGCAGCTGTCATTCGACGAAGCGGCCGAGGTGTCGTGAATGTTCATCTTTGACAACATCCTGCTCTCGCCGATGAAGGGGTTCATGTGGATCGTGCGCGAGCTGCACAACGCCGCGCAGCAGGAGGTGAAGGGCGAGACGGAGCAGCTGACGCACCGGCTGAGCACGCTGTACATGATGCTCGAGACGGGTCAGGTGACGCCGGAGGAGTTCGACGAGCAGGAGTCGCAGTTGCTCTCGCGGCTGGACGAGCTGGATCAACTTGGCCGCGCGGGGCCTGGGGACGCGGGGTCGGAAGCGGACGACGATGGCGAAGAGGACGACAGCGCAGGCTCGGACGAGCCGGACGAGCCGGACGAGCCGGACGAGCCGGACGAACAGGACCAAGGGCCCTGAACAGCGCCGAGCGGGATGAAGCCGGGCGGAGCACCAGGTGAGCGGAGCACGCGGGATGAGCAGCAGCGGACCAGCATTTCTTTCAGACAGCAGGCTGAAGCTGCTGATTTTTGGCGGCAAGGGCGGCGTCGGCAAGACCACGAGCGCGACCGCCACGGCGCTGCACCTGGCCGGGGCCCGACCCGGCGCGCGGGTGCTGCTGCTGTCGACCGATCCGGCGCATTCCGTAGCCGACTGCCTGGCGGGCGCGCCGACTCCGGCGAATCTGCTCGTGGTGGAACTGTCGGCGGAGGAGGAGCACCGGGCGTTCATGGCGGCCAACGCCCGCCACTTCAAGACGATCGCCGAGCGGGGAACGTTCCTTGACGGCGGAGACATCGACCAATTCGTGCAGCTGTCGATCCCCGGGCTGGATGAGCTCATGGCGTTCCTGCGGGTGGCCCGCTGGATGGCCGAGGACGCGTTCGACGTCATCATCGTCGACACCGCGCCATCGGGGCACACGCTGAAGCTGCTGGCGATGTCGGAGTTGCTCAACACCTGGATGGAGGCGCTCGATGCGCTCTTGGCCAAGCACCGGTGCATGGCGTCGCTGTTCGCCCCGCGCGGGCGGTCGGGGGGGGCGGGGGGGGCGGGGGCGGACGAGACTGACGCGTTCCTGAGCGGCCTGCGCGAGCAGGTTGACCTGCTCACATCCGTGCTGACCGACGAGCACCGGTGCCGGTTCGTGCCGGTGCTGCTCGCCGAGCCGATGTCGATCGCGGAGACCACTGACATCCTGATCCGGCTGGATGAACTCGGGGTCGCGGCGCCGGAGCTGGTCATGAACCGCCTGATCGAGCCGGGCGACGGCGAGGCGTTCGCCTCGCAGCGGGCCTTGCAGCGGCAGGTGATGGGCGGGCTGCCGGAGGCGCTGTCGAGCCGCGTGATCTGGGGGGCTCCGCTGGCGTGCGACGAGTTGACCGGCGCTCAGCGGCTGGCGAGCTTTCTCAGCACGCTCGCACCGCTGTCGCGCTGGATTGCGGGCGGCGGCGACGGCCCGGTGCGGCTCGGGGGGTTCCGCTGCGAAGGCGCGGCGATGCTCCCGCCGCCGACATCGCAAACCCAGCTCATGTTCTTCGCCGGCAAGGGCGGCACGGGCAAGACGACCATGGCGTGCGCCGCTGCGGTGCAGCTGGCTTCGCTTGGCCGCCGGTGCCTGCTCGTCTCCACCGATCCGGCGCACTCTCTGGGCGACTGCCTGGGTGTGGGCCTCAGGGACGAAGCCGTGGAGGCGGCGCCGGACCTGTGGGCGATCGAGATCGACGCGGGCGAGGAGTTTGAGAAGCTGCGGGCGGAGTATCAGCGCGAGCTGGAGGGCGTGCTCGAGTCGATGTTCAGCACGATCGACCTTTCGCTGGATCGCGAGGCGATGGAGAAGCTGCTGGACCTCGCCCCGCCGGGGCTGGATGAGTGCATGGCCCTGCTGCGCATGCTCGAGCAGCTCGACGCACGGGGCCCGGGCGGCGGCCCGCTCTACGACACGATCGTCATCGACACGGCGCCGACGGGGCATCTGCTGCGCCTGCTGGAGCTGCCGGAGCTGATCGAGCATTGGCTGTCGAGCCTGTTCAGCCTGTTCGTGAAGTACGACCACATCTTCCGGTTGCCGGCTCTGCAGGCGCGGCTGGTCGATATCTCCCGCGGGATCAAGAGGCTGCGGGCCACGCTCGCCGACGCCGGGCGGTGCCGGGTGCAGATCGTCACCATCCCCACGGAGATGGCCTTTGCCGAGTGCGGCGATCTGGTCAAGGCGCTCGGGAGCATGCGGATCGACGTCCGCAACCTGTTCATCAACCTGGCGCTGTTGCCCGACGGCTCGCCCCTGGGCCGGGCGGTGTGCGCGCGCGAGGCCGCGGTGCGGGCCAAGCACCGGGCCGCGCTGGGTTCGATCAACCAGGTGACGGTCTACCGCTGCGGCGACCCGCGCGGCGTAGGCAATCTGCGCCTGCTGGCCCGGGCGCTCTACGGGGCCGCCGGCGAAGCGCGGAGGGCCGCGTGAGCGGGGCGGCGGCAGACTCATCCGACGTCGGCGCGGCGGGCTCGCCCTCGGTCGGGCTCGGGGCGCCGATCGCCCGGCGCGCTGGACCGGCGGCGCCGCCTGATCGCGAGAAGCATGTCAGCCTGTGCGAGGCCCTTGATCGCCTGCTGCACAAGGGCGCAGTGCTCAAGGGCGAGATCACGATATCGATCGCCAACGTCGACCTGGTGTACCTGGGCTTTCACATGCTTCTGGCCTCGATCGAGACCGCCCGGGGCATCGCCCAGCAGACGCACCCGACGCCCCCGCCCGAGGAGCCCGAACCATGATCCCCTCAGCTGCTGAAGTGGAGCCGGGTTCCGGCGCGCCGCCTGCGGCCGTGCGCGCCGAGGACCTTGACGCCGACGCCCAACTGGCGCAGGTGTTGCGCACGGCGCAGTCGCTCGCGGCGGAGACCAAGAGCAACCGGCTGTCAATCGATCCGGACAACCTGCGTCAGGGGCTTGGGCAACTGGTGCTCACGCTGGTGAAGCTGCTGCACGAACTGCTGGAGAGGCAGGCGATCCGACGCATCGAGGGGGGCTCGATGACCGATAAGCAGATCGAAGACGTGGGGTTCACCCTGATGCGGCAGGCCGAGGAGATCCAGCGGCTGTCGCGGGAATTCGACCTGACTGACGCTGACTTGAACATCGACCTCGGACCGATCGGACGGTTGTTCTAACGCGCTGCGGGAGTTGTCCATGGCCTCAATCCAGCGAACCCCCGCTCACTCGACGGGTTCGACCACGGTCGCCGATCTGCTCGAGCGTGTGCTCGACAAGGGCGTGGTCATCGCTGGAGACATCAAGGTCTCGCTGGTCGACATCGAACTGCTCTCGATCCAGATCCGTCTGGTCATCTGCTCGGTCGACAAGGCCAAGGAGATGGGCATGGACTGGTGGGTGAACCACCCGGTGTTCTCGGCGCAGAAGCCGCAGGAACAACTCGCGCAGGAGTCGGCCCTCACCCGGCTCGAGCAGCGCCTGGAGTCGATCGAAAAGAGCCTCATCGCGCCGCCGCCCACCCTCGCCGGGGGGGCTGGGCCCGTCGCGCCGGATGCGCCGACGGCGCCGGAATGGGTCCGCCGGCGCGAGCCGCCGGCAGTCTGACGAGCGGCGCGATCCGGGGCAGCCAGTCCGGCCAGCCGACAGCCAGCCCCCAGCCAGCCAGTGCACCCAAATGAAGCGGCCGCTCCTCTACTGCATCCCGATCGTTCACAACGCGGCGGACCTCGGGTCACTCGCGGACAAGGCGCGCGAGCTCTCCAGTCGCGGGGACGACGCCGCGTGGCGGCGCAAACAACTGGCGATCCGTGACTTCTGGAAAGGGGTCGAGGCGTGGTGCGCGCGGCTGCCACGGGATCTATCGGCGTTCCGGATCTATCAGGACGGCCTCCCCGTCTGCGGGCGGGAGCGGGCGATCGTGGAAGAGCTCGCGGCGAAGGGGAGCGACAACCACCGCATCATCCTGGCGCTGCTGGCGCGCGGGGCCACGCTCGAAGGCACGGAGTCGGGCCCGCTGCTGATCGAGGAGTATCGCCTGGCGCAGCAGGCGCTGGCGCCGGCCACCTCAACAGGTGTATCAGGCGGTTCAGGTGGGTCGGCCGGCGGCGAGGCGCGAGCCGGGGCGGAGATCCTGAACCGGCGCGATCAGTTCATCGCCCAGCGCGTGCGCGACACGCTCAAGGCCGGTGAGACAGGCCTGCTTTTCATAGGGTACATGCACGATGTCCTCACCAAACTACCGTCGATGATCGATGTACAGAAAGTCAGCCGCCCGGCCTGATCCTCGCGTCGCCATGTCGGGCGGCGCGCCCCGTCGTGCAGAGGCCAGGGCGCCCTACTCGGAGACGGACACATGCAACGCGGCGGCAAGAAGCCCGGCAAAGACACCCAGCCCAGCACCGGCGGCATCGAGGGCGTTCTGAGCGGCCTGAGCACCTTGCTCGGCACGCTCGGCGAACTCGCCGAGAAGGGCGATGCGCTCAAACGCTCCGGCGCCTTCAAGACCAAGGACGGCAAGGACGTCTCCTTTCACTACGGCGTATCGGTGCGGACCGCGGCGGGGGGCAGGCAGATCAAGATCGAGCCCTTCGGCAACATGAGCACCGGCGCCGACGCGAAGGAGGCCCCGGTCCGCGAGGTGCGCGAGCCGCTGACCGACATCTTCGAGGAGGACGATCACGTCATGGTCGTTGTCGAGATGCCCGGCATCGACCGCGACCAGGCGAGCTTCACCCTCGCAGGAGATGTGCTGACCATCGCGGCTGAGCGGGGAGCGAAGCGCTATCGCAAGGAGCTGCTGCTGCCCGTCGACGGCCTCAAGCTCGCCCCGAGCGATGTGCGGTGCAACAACGGGGTCTTCGAGATTCGGCTGGCTCGCCCCAAGACCCGCAAAGAGCGCTGAACGCGCCGGGCGGCGCGGCGACGCCTCGCCCCTCTGTTCGTCGGACCATAGCCGCAGAGGACTGACCGATGCCCAGCATCAAGACCAACGGAGCCGTGCCGCCGGGTGGCGCGGCTGGCGACGGACGGGGCGAAGACCGGGTGATCAGGCTGCGCGTCGCCGAGGCGATGAGCAAGGATGTCGGCCGGGCCGCCGCCCGCCTGGACCCGGGCGACCTCAAGGCCCTGGGACTGAGCGTGGGGGATGTCGTGCAGCTCACGGGCAAGAAGGCCACAGTCTGCCGGGCGATGCCGGCGCACAAGGAGCAGCGCGGCCTGGGGAGCGTGCAGATCGACGGCGTCACCAGGCAGAACGCGGGCGTAGGTCTCGATGAAAAGGTCGAGGTGCGGGCGGTGGCCTGCAAGCCGGCCGCGACGGTGACGCTGCGGAGCACGTCGATCACCCCGACCGCGCGCGACCTTGAGTACATCGGAAGCCTGCTCGACGGCCTGCCGGTGGTGGAGGGGGACATCGTCCGGGCGTCGATGTTCGGCAGTCGCTCGGCGGACTTCACGGTGGCCAAGGCCCAACCCGCGGGGCCGGTGATGATCACGCCGACCACGCGCCTGCTGGTCGAGGGCGGCAAGCCCGGCGGCGCCGCGGCGCCCCGCGCCGAAGCAGCGCGGATGTCGTATGAGGACATCGGGGGCCTCAAGAGCCAGCTGAGCCGCATCCGCGAGATGATCGAGCTGCCGCTGCGGTTCCCGGAGGTGTTTGAGCGGCTGGGCATCGACCCGCCCAAGGGCGTGCTGCTGCACGGCCCGCCCGGGTGCGGCAAGACGCTGATTGCGCGCACGATCGCCAACGAGACCGAGGCGACGTTCTACTCGATCTCAGGTCCGGAGATCATCCACAAGTTCTACGGAGAGTCGGAAGCCCACCTCCGCAAGATCTTCGAAGAAGCCTCGCGGACCGCACCGAGCATCATCTTCCTTGATGAGATCGACTCGATCGCGCCCAAGCGCGAGAACACGCAGGGTGAGGTCGAGAAGCGCGTGGTGGCGCAGCTGCTGGCCCTGATGGACGGGCTGAACAAGCGCAACAACGTGATCGTGATCGCCGCGACCAACCTCCCCAACAACATCGACCCGGCCCTGCGCCGGCCGGGACGGTTCGATCGGGAGATCACCATCCCCGTGCCCGACCGCAACGGGCGCAAGCACATCCTGGAGATCCACAGCCGGGGGATGCCCCTGGCGGCTGACGTGTGCTTCGACCACCTGGCCGACATCACGCACGGCTGCGTCGGTGCGGATCTGGAGGCGCTCTGCCGGGAGGCGGCCATGGCCTGCCTGCGGACGATCATCCACAGCATTGACTTTGCTGCCCGGTCGATCCCGTACGAGACGCTCTCGGGCCTCGAGGTGACGCAGGGGCATTTCCTGAGCGCCTTCGCCGAGATCGAACCCTCGGCGGTGCGCGAGGTGTTCGTGGAAGTGCCGCGGGTCGCCTGGTCGGATATCGGCGGGCACGAGGGGATCAAGCAGCAACTGGTGGAGGCGCTTGAGTGGCCGCTGAAGCACGCGCCGATCTTCGACCTGGCCGGCGTCAGGCCGCCCAAGGGCATCCTGCTGGTGGGCCCGCCGGGCGTTGGGAAGACGCTCTTGGCCAAGGCGGCGGCGAGCCAGGGGCACGCGAACTTCATCTCGGTGAAGGGCCCGGAGCTGCTGAGCAAGTTCGTGGGCGAGTCGGAGAAGGGCCTGCGCGATGTCTTCCGCAAGGCGCGTCAGGCGGCGCCGTGCGTCATCTTCTTTGACGAGATCGATGCGCTCCTCCCGCGCCGCGGGATGGGGGAGAACTCCGTGGGCGAGCGGGTGATGAGCCAGTTCCTCACTGAGCTTGACGGCGTCGAAGAGCTCCGCGGGGTGCTGGTGCTGGGGGCCACCAACCGCATGGACATGCTCGATTCCGCGGTCCTGCGCCCGGGGCGGTTCGACCGCATCATCGAGCTGGACGCGCCCGACCGCGGGGCCCGCGAGGAGATCTTCCGCGTACATCTCAGGAACAAGCCGACGGTGGGCGACATTGACTTCGCCCGGCTCGCCGACGCCAGTGAGGGCCGCAGCGGCGCGGAGATCGCCGCGATCTGCTCGCGGGCGGCGATGCAGGCGGTGCGCCGGGCGGTCGCGGGGCTCCAGAGCGACCCCGCCCAGCCCGCCAAGCCGGGCCTGACCATGCACGACCTGCTCGACGCGGCCGACCAGCTCGCCGCGCAGGGAGCAGCGCGATGATCGCCGCGGGCGATGGGTTGGCCAACTCGCCAGCGGCCGACGGCCCGGTCCATCCCCGCGCTGACACCAGTGCGGACGCCAGCGCTGGTGCGGCGGCTGGGCCGATGGGCATGGATATCGAGGTCAAACCGCTGAGCAACCCGCCGACGCTGCTGCACCTCGTCTGCGCGGGCCGCGCCGCCGACGGCCTGACGGCTGACGGGCTCGACGGGTTCGAGCCAGCGCAGCAGGTTGAGTGCATCACCGCCGGCGCGCTCACGGCGCTCGTGGTGCGGACGGCCCCGGACTACTTCACGGGGCCAGACGCGGAGGCCAGGCTCGCCGATCTCGCCTGGGTGGCCCCGCGCGCTGTTCATCACGAGATGCTCGTAAGGACCGCGATGGCCCGCGGCCCGGTCTTTCCTGTGCCGTTCGGCACGCTCTTCAAGTCCGCTGGCACGCTGGCCGCTGCAATGCACTGGTTCAGTCCGCAGGTCGAGGCGTTCCTGAAGCGCGTGGCCGGCAAAGAGGAGTTTGGCATCCGCATCGCCTTCGACCGGCACGACGTAGTCACCGCAGTTCACGCCCAGCTCGCCGCGGCCCGTCCGATGCCGACAAGCCCGGGGGCCAGATACCTGCTCGACAAACGGCTGCGCGATGAGGCCGCCCGGCTGGCGGAGACGGCGGTCGATCAGCGATGCGCGGCGATCCTCTCCCGCTTGCACGAGCTCGCGGCGGAGATCGCGGTGCGGCGTTCCGCCTCCGACCGGGGCGACGGCCTGGAGACAGCGGCGAGCTACGCGGCCCTGGTCTCGCAGGACCAGACGGGAGCGCTGCGCGAAGCCGTCGACACGCTGGCCCTCCACCACTCCGCCGCCGGGCTGCGTGTCGAGCTCACCGGTCCCTGGCCGCCATACTCATTCTGCCCGGCGCTCGGACAGGGGGCGCGATGAGCCTGCAGGTTGTGGGGATCGTCGCGACGGCCGAGGCCCCGCAGCTGGGCCTGCGCGTCAGCATCATCGACCCGCGTCTGTCGGTCATCCGGGGTTCGAGCCTGTCGATGGTGGTCTGCGAGGGCGAGGCGCCCGACCCTCGGGACGCCGCTCGCTGGATCGTGGCGCTCCACGAGGCGATGGATGTGCTGCCGATGCGCTTTGGCGATCGGCTGGAGAGCGCCGCCGAAGCGGAGGAGATCCTCGCGCGGCGGGGGAGCCAACTGGCCCTGGCGCTTGACGGCATCCGCGGGAGGACCGAGTTCGGGGCGCGCCTGCCGGCGCCGCCTGCGGAGGCGCCGACACGAGCGCCGCAGGGCGCCGCGGCCGGGGCGCCAGCGCCCGAGGCGGCGTCGGGGCTCGCATTCCTGCGAGCACGCGCGGCTCATTACGCGGCGGCCGACGGCATCCCTGCGGGCCTCACGGCCCGCGTGCAGGCCTGGGTTGCGGCCATGGCGATGCCCGACGTGCGGGCCCGCCTGGAGGGGCCCTCGCGCCTGATCGCCAGCCCGGGCGTCTTCTTCCTGGTGCCCCGGGCCAGGTCTGGCGTGTTCCTTGAGCGGTTCGAGCAGGTTCGCGGGGTCATCGGCGTCCCGGCCGTGCTCACCGGGCCGTGGCCGCCCTTCAACTTCGTGCGGGCCGTTGACGCAGCGGGATGAGCAGCAGGCCGGCCGGGCGAGCCCGGGCGAGCCGGGTGGGCTAGCGACCCATCACCAGCGCGCGGCCGATCCGCTCGATATCCGCGTGCAGCGGCCGATCGGCCTCAAACGCAGCGAACGGCGGCATCCAGTCCGGCCGCGGGGCGACGTGCCCCTCGGCCATGCCCGAGGCCCGCAGGTGCATGAGCTGATCGGCGCACATGCCCAGGATCGCCAGCACAGCGCTGAGGCGCTCGGCCTGCCCGAGGCTGGCCCGCGCCGCCAGCGTGCCCATCGACACCACATCCTGATTGCGGCCGTTGGTGGGGATCGATGAGGTCGCCACCGGCCCGCCCTGATGCCGCATCTCGGCCACCAGCGCTGTCGCGGTGATCTGGCCGCCGGCCATGCCGCTCGTGGCGCCGGGGCGCCAGGCCAGCAGCAGGGGCGCCCCGTTGTTCAGCTCCGGGTTCACCAGCACATCGATCTGCCGCTCCGCCAGCACCGCCGCCTGAACCAGCGCGCTGTTGATCGCGTCGGCCGCGAAGGCGATCTGCTGCCCCTGGAAGTTGCCGCCGTGCAGAGCCAGCGACTCATCGGCGGGGCCTGACCAAACCACCGGATTGTCGCTGACGCCGTTCATCTCCGTCTCGATCAGGCCCCGGGCGTGGGCGATCTGGTCGCGGCAGGCGCCGAGGAACTGGGGCGCGCAGCGGAGCGAGTAGACCTCCTGGAGCGGGCGCGACGAATCCTCCCACGCGCCGTGGCGCGCGGCCTCGGCGCGAATCGCCTCGGCGCTGGCGACCTGCCCGGCATGCCCGCGGGCCTGGTGAAGGCGCGGGTCAAGGGCCTGGCTGCGGCAGCCCAGCACCCGGTACAGCCACCCCGTCATCGCCTCAGCCGTCTCGATGAGCCGCTGGGCCCGGCTCGCCGCCAGCGCGGCGTAGGCCGTCATGAAGCTCGTGCCGTTGACCAGCGCCAGCGCATCGCGGCCCGAAAGCGTCAGCGGCCGCAGCCCCGCGAGCTTGAGCGCCTCGGCGCCGGGCAGGGTGCGCTGGCCGCAGCGCGCCTCGCCCTCGCCCATCAGGAGGCGGGCGACGAACGACAGCGGGATCAGGTCGCCGCTCGCGCCCACCGAGCCGATTTCCGGGATCACCGGGGCGATACGGGCGTTCAGCAGGGCGACAAGGGCCTCCGCCGCGCGGATCGCCACGCCCGACATCCCCCTGGCCAGGGTCTGGGCCCGGATCAGGATGGTGGCGAGGACAACCTCCTCGCTGGCGGGGGGCCCGAAGCCGGCGCCAAGGTGCGCGATGAGGCCAGCGCCCTGCTCATCGGCGCACGCCGCGGCGGCGTAGCGGACGTGCGGGCCGAAGCCGGTGGTCAGGCCGTAGATCTCCTGGCCGGCCGCCCGAGCCTGCTCGAGGCCCGTGCACGAGCGGCTCATGGCGGCGAGCGCCTCGATGCTGAAAGAGGCCCGCGCGCCAGGAGAACGCACGAAGCGCTCGACCATCGACGCCGTCAAACGCAGGCCGGGCCCCAGTTCGAGTTCGGGGGTGTCCCCGGCGACGGCGCCGTACGGCTCGCTGGGCCCGCTGGCACGGACGGCTCTCAGATCGGTCCGGGGGATGCTCTGCACGCTCGTCATTGACGCACTCCCTACGCGGGGGACCCCTTGGAAGGCGACCCCGCGGGGCCTACGCGGCGAGTTGGGCTGACTCGGCCCGAGAACCGCCGCGAGCGGTGTCTATCGACTCCCATGCCGCGCCCCTTGAGATCGGGCGCGCCACGGCGCCCGCGATTCGCGCTGGCATGGCGCGGCGCGTGGCTCACTCCGGGTCGCTCTGATCAAGCCAGGTGTCGCCGGTCCACCCATGCTGGTCGTAGTCGGCCATGCACTGCTCGACCAGCTCGCGCATCGGCGCCATGCGGCCGTTGCGCTCGGCCTCTGAGGCAACCTGGATGCGCACGTCCTCCCACGCGCCGGTGTAGCACCGTTCGTACAGCTCGTGCCGCCCGCCGAACTCACTGCCCACGGCGTCCCACAGCAGCTTGAGGATCTTGATCCGCTCCACATGCGAAATCTCGTGCGACCCGCGCACGAAGCGGCGGAGCAGGGGCTCGATGTCAGGATTGGCGAAGTCCTCAGCCGACGACGGCAGGTAGATCAGGGCCGAGCCCATCAGCCGCTGCACGATCTCCCGGATCCGCGGGTAGCACTCAGGGCCGAAAACGCCATAGGCGAGGGCGGCCTGGCGCTCGGGAAGGACGGTGCCGTTCGCGGACGGATCGGGGTTGTGGGCCATGGCGTTGGAGTACGACCAGAACATGTGCCGCCACGCGGCGACCTCGCCCAGGAGCGCCTGATTGCCGCGGAACTCATCGCCGCCGGTTGTGCGCAGCGCCTTGGAGAGCAGGCCGGTGAAGAAGTCGAGCTTGACCGCCAGGCGGGTGCATCCGTGGAACAGGAAATTGTTCAGGAAGCCCGAGCCTTGGAAGAACCCCCGGATGCGGGCGGGATCGCGGTAGATGAGCACATCCTCCCAAGGGATGAACGTCTGTTGGAAGATCAGGATGGCGTCGTTCTCATCAAACCGCGACGACAGCGGATAGTCGAACGGCGAACCGCTCCGCAGCGCCTGCTGCTCATAGGAGGCCCGGCAGATCATCTTGACGCCAGGGGCGTTGCTCGGGACGATGAACGCCAGCGACATGTCCAGATCGTCGGTGGCGGTCTTGAGCGTCTGACCGATGAAATTGCAGTGCGTCAGCGCCGCGGAGGTCGCCACCACTTTGGCGCCGGAGACGATGATCCCCCCGTCGGTCTCCCGCTCGACGTGCACATAGACATCCTTGACCTCGCTCACCGGCTTGTGCCGGTCGATCGGCGGGTTCACGATCGCGTGGTTCATGAACGGGACCATCTCCTGCGCCCGCTTGTGCCAGCGGCGGGCGTTCTCGGCGTAGGGTCCGTAGAACTCGGGGTTGGCCCCCAGCGTGCTCGTGAAGGCCGCCTTGTAATCCGGGGCCCGGCCCATCCAGCCGTAGGTCAACCGCGACCACGCCGCGATCGCCCCCTGGGCGCCGATCAGATCCTCGCGGCTCCGCGGCGCCCTGAAGAACCGGTGGGTGTAGCCGCCCGACCCGGTGTCAGTAGGGCAGGTGAGCGTCGCGTGCAGCGCTGGCGCATGCAGGGCATCGTACAAGCGGGCGATGGAACGCACCGAATTGCGCATCGCCGGATGGGTCGTCACATCGGCGACACGGGCGCCGTTGATGTAGACCTCCCGCCCATCGCGGAGACTCTCGACATACTCGCGCCCGCTGTACGGCCGGCGTGGGTCGGCGATTCTGCCATCGACGCGGGCGCGCGGGGTCCGCTCCGCTTGCGGGACGGAAGCCGGGTCGGGCGCGGCGGCGGAACCAGGTGCAGTTGCGGCGGCTGTCATGACAAGATCCATCGGCATCAGGCCCGGGCGCCCCGGACACCTAGGCGTAGCGACCGGTCTGATGCTCGGGGCGGAAGAACTCAAAGATCAACCGGTCGACCTGCAGCAGGGCCTCGCGCGTCAGCGTGATGCGCTCGCCCTCCTCCGCCAGAGCGCCGCGTGCGCGGAGAACCGCCAGCGGGCCTGCGAAGTGCTCGCGCGGGTCAACCCCGAACTTGCCGGTGAACGCGACGGTGCTCACCGAGCCCCCCTTGAGCTGCAGGCCGAACTCGCGGATGTACCGCTCCTCGTGCGAGAGCGGATAGGCCCTGTAGGTGGGCAGCGCGCCTGACGCCACCGCGTCGATGTACGGCTGGAAGTCGTGCTGATTCTGGTAGTTGACGCCGCGCAGGTGGCCGAAGCTGGAGACGCCCACCGAGAGCAGGTCCGTCCCGTTGAAAAGCCCGGTGCGGTAGAGGAACTGGCGGGCCGGGTCCTTCACCACCGTTGTGGTGGTCGCCACGGCGTACCCAGCCTGCTCGAACTGCTCGAAGCCGTACGCCACCCAGCGGCGTTTCGTCTCCCAGCTCGCCACGGGGGCGACCAGCCGGCCCTCGGCCTGCATGCGGCGGTAGATGGTGGTGTTGTAAGGCACCTCCATCTGATAGATCGTCACCGAGTCGGGCGCGAGCGCGATCGCTTTCGCGACGGTCTCGCACCAGCGCTCCTCGGTCTCCTCGACCATGCCGGCGATCAGGTCGATGTTGATCTGGTCGAAGCCGACCTCGCGGGCGAAGCCGTAGGCCCGATCGATCTCCGCAGAGCGGTGGGCACGCCCGTTGATCTCAAGCACGTGGTCGTCGAAGTGCTCGATGCCCAGGCTCAGCCGCGTGACGCCCAGCTCACGGATCGCCCGCAACTTGGCGTCGCTCAGCGTCCCAGGCTCGGCCTCGAAGGCGACCTCGCGGGCCTCGTTCCACGGCAGGATCCGCTTCATCCCGTCCGTCAGCTCGCGCAGCTGATCGATCGACAGGTAGCTGGGCGTGCCGCCGCCGAAGTAGATGAAGCTGGGCTTGCGCCCGCTGATCAGCGGCGTCCGCGCATACGCCTCAAGCTCCGTCAACAGGGCCCCGATGTACCCGCGGATGTCGCCGGCGTTCTTGTCGGTGTACACGCGGAAATAGCAGAAATGGCACCGCTTCCGGCAAAAGGGGATGTGCGCGTACAACCCGAGATCGACGCCCGGCGCCGGCGGGCCGCCCAGCACGCCCGTCAGCGCCCCGATGTGCTCGGGCTTCCACGCGGCGAACGGCGGGTAGTTCGCCACAAAGTAGTTGCCCACGCCGGTTTCCTTCAGCACAGGAAGGCCGATCGGCGATGCTGGCTGCGCTCGGAGCGTGACGGCGGGGGAGGGTGAGGCGGTCGCGGGGCTCATGGTCGGTGTCCTCCGGGCTTCCGCCGCCTGTCACGCGGCGACCGGTCGCTCCAGCGCCGGCCCCGCGGCGTCGCGCCGCAGCGCCAGGCGATCAAGCGCGCCCTTGTTCGTTCGCACACGAGCGTGATCGGGCAGCGTCACCACACGGTCCAGTCGATCCGCGAGGTTGCCGAGAATCCGCGCAATCGCCGCGTCATCCGCCTGGTCGTGGGGGTCCTTCATCGCCGCGTACACCCGGAAGGTGAACGTGTCGGCGGTCACGATCGCGCAGTCGATCATCCGCGGGTCGGACCGGCGGATCTCGTCCTCGAGTTCCGCCGCGTTCACCATGCGGCCGTTGGCGAGCTTGAAGTTGTTGTCGACGCGCCCGAGGAAGATGAGCTCGCCGCCCCGGCGCTCGACAAGGTCGCCCGTGTCGAGCCAGCGGTCGCTCCGCAGCCGTAGCAGGCCCTGCGGCGTCCACGCCCCCAGCGAGACGTTCGGCCCGCGGACGTGCAGTCGGCCGCCTTCGTCAACCCGCACCTCGCAGCCCACCGGCCGCCCGATGGCCCCGGGGATCCACTCGCCCGGCGAGCCAAGCGTGACACCGGGGGAGGCCTCGGTCTGCCCATAGCCGACGAACAGATTCGACCCGGCGATCGCCTCGGCGAGTTGCCGCGAGGCCGACGCCCCGCCGATCACCCCGCCGCGCAGCCCTCTCAGGAACTCAAGCCCCTCCTCCGTCGCCGCCAGGCGCTGCGTCTGGAGCGGCACCATCGAGCACCAGGAGACGGAGAACGCCGCGGCGGCGCTGAGGATCGAGCGTGGATCGCGCCCTCCCGAGGACTCGCGCACGATGATCCCCGCCCCCAGCAGCGCCGGCAGCAGATCGATGATCAGGCCGAAGGAGTGGAACCACGGCAGCACCGACAGCACCACGTCTTCGCGCCTGACCAGGGCCGGGCGGTGCGACTCAAGCACCGCCCAGATGTTCGCGCTGCTCATCGCCACCCAACCCGGGCGGCCGCTCGTGCCGCAGGTGCGCATGAACAGCCGCGCCTCGGGCGTCGGCTCAAGCCTCGCCCGGCGGGGGCGCCACGCATCCGACGCGTCGGGGCACCCGGCGTTGTCGGCCGCGAGGCCGCCGCAGCCGAGCCCGAGGCGCGCATCGAGGAACGCCATGGATTCTTCCGGCGTCATGCCCGGTGGGATTACCGCGATCGAGAGCCCTTCCCACATCGCGCCGATCAGGAAGGCCGCGAAGCCGGGCGATGCCGGCCACTGGAGCACCACGCGATCCCCCGGGCGGAGCTCGTGCAGCCTGAAGAAGTCGACCCAGTGGCGTGAGGCCACCCACAGCGACGCGGCGGAGACCGTCGCCTCCGGGAAGACCATCGCCGGCTCGGCCTGGCCCCGCAGGCCAGCATAAAGCGCGGCTCGCAGGGCCTCCTGCGCGGCGCCGGCGCTGCCGGTTGTTTCAAGGGCCGGGGTCATAACAGGGCGGCTCGTCTTTCGGCGCGCCGTCCTCACGGAGTGCCGACTCAGGCCTTCTTGACGAAGATCCAGTTGGTCTTGCTGGCGTTGTCGCGGTAGAGGTGGATGATGACGTTGGTGGGCTTCATGCGGTAGGTGAAGGTGTAGGGGAAGGTGACGTTGAGGTTGTTGGAGGCCACGCCGCGCTTGAAGGCGCCGAAGAACAGGCCGTTGTTGGCGCAGGGGCCGATCTGGGTGAAGAACTTCTTGCCCTCGGCCTGGGGGGGCGTCACGCTGGCGAGGTCCGACTCGTACTGGTTGAACAGCAGAATCGTCGCATCGTCGGCGACCTTCACGACGCCGAAGTCGAACGAGTCAACATCAGCGCGGGTCAGCCGGCCGGCGTTCTGCAGCACTTCCTGCGGAACGAAGCTCGAGGGGCTGGCGGGCGCGGCGTTGCGGGAGCTGATGCGGTCACGGAGCATGCTGGCGGTAGTCACTGCGAATCTCCTTGATTGGTGTGTTCCTTCCACGTGGCCTTGAGCACGGGCTTCTCGCCGTCGAGCTCGAACGTAATCGACTTCTCGGAATACATGGCGTCAAGCGAGTGCGAGAGCTCCTCGACGTACTGCAGCAGCTGCATCGTCGACGCGTCGCCCATCGGCACCTTGTTGCCATACGTGCGGTACAGGTCGGCGAGCTGCGCCTCGAGATTGCGCACCATCGCCACCACACCCTCGGCGTCCGCGACGCCGAGCTCGGCGCCCAGAAGCTCGCGCTCGGCGTACAGCTCCTCGAGCTGCTGCTCCCAGCTTTCCAGCATCGTATCGGTTTCCACAACGACTCCTTTCTAAAGGTAGAGCTTGCCCCGCGCCGCACACGCGCGCTGCGGGGCGGAAACGTCCTCAGGCGGCCCGACGCACGGGCTCGGAGAGAAACTGCGTGATCTGGTCGATGTCCCCCGGCGTCAGCAACTCCTCGATCCGGCCGACCAGGTTGCTGATCGCCGCGCCGCGCAGGGCGGTCATCGAGTCGCACTTCCCGGTGCGGAAGGTCTGGTAGTTCATCTTGGTGTTGAGGCCGATCCACCGGCTCTTGAGCTCGATGTAGTTGATGGCCACCGTCATCGTGACCTCCTCCGGGTCGCCGATCTCCGAGATCAGCGTCGTCAGGTCGTCCCTGAGCGCCACCGCCCACTTGACGACCCGCTCAACATCGCCGGGCTGCGCGTCGGGCCAGGTCTCCAGCGCCTCGCGCAAGTTCTTGGTCTGGGCCTCGTCCTTCAAACGAGCGACTGCGTTCTGAATATCCATGGTGACAGTCCTTGGTGCAGCGCTCTGCCGCACTGGCCTCCTCATCGGTGGATGCCATTCCCCGCCCGAGCGAAATCGATCATTTTCAACTGGGCCCACGGATCCAAGTTCGCAGCGCGACGCCGCGCACACCTGTCAAGGTGCCCGCGCTGGTGAGCGCTCGAGCGTCGCGCGAGCCAGGCCTCGCACCCACGATTGTGCCCACGCCGCGCGCTGCGTCACCCCCTCAGGGCCCCCTGACCCGGCTGGGCCCCCGCGGTGCAGGCATCACCGCCCGCCCACCTCACCAGGCGGTCACCCGCCCCCCCGCCAGGGCGCCCCACAGCAAATGCGCTTCAGCACTGAGCTAAGACCCTGTCCGCGAACGCGACCTTCACGCGCGCCACTTCGCGGATTGCTTCGAGGATCACGGGAGTCTCGGCATCCTTGGAGACGTAGCCCCAGGCGCCGGCGTCCGCGGCCCTGGCCAAGGCTTCCCTGTCGCTGCGGCCGCTGAAGACGATGACTCGGACGGCCGGACGCCCTCCCCCGGAGACCGAGCAGGTTCATCGTCGCGAAAGCGACTTCCTGACGTATCGGGACCGCAACGGCCGCGTCGCCGACTTTCATGCCCTCAGGCACACGTTCATCACCAACCTGATCGCCGCGGGGGTGCATCCCCGCCCGGCCCAGACTCTCGCGCGACACTCGACGATCACGCTCACCCTGGACCGGTACTCGCACACCCTGCGAGGCGCCGAGACCGCCGCCCTGGCAGCCCTCCCGAGCCTCACGCCTCCGCCGAGCCCAGGCCGCCAGCAGGCAGGCTGATTGCCGCTCCTCGCCGACGCCAATCGCCGCCGGGCCCTCAACGCGACATCAACCTCGCATCGCGCTTGGCGCGCCGCTTGGCGTTTCTGGGCGGACGCTGGTGGACTCTCATGGACCCTGGTGGACTTTCGCCCTCCCGGCCCCGTCGCCGGCAGCGCACGAAAACCGCCGTTTCCCGTGCAGGAAACGCGGTTCTGACGCGAAAAACAAGGAAAGCGGAGAGGGGGGGATTCGAACCCCCGATACCGGCCTAAACCAGTATAACGGTTTAGCAAACCGTCGCCTTCAGCCGCTCGGCCACCTCTCCGGCGAACTCAAGGGTAGCAACCGCCGGCCTCGGGGGCCAATCGGTCGCCTCCGTCAGCCCCGGTCTGTCGATGATCTGCGCCGCGCCTGGCGACACGGCGGGCGCTCGGCTCCGGTTCCCTCGCCTGCGTCCCAGCCTTTGCACACGGTGGGCGGGGACTGGCCTCGCTCCGACTGTCTGATGCTGGCTCGGACTCGCCTACTCCTGGGCGGCCTCCCCACCCAGCGCGCTCTGCTCTGCAAAAGAACAAGGGAGTGGCAAGCGGCCGCGGCTTCGTCCCCGAGCCCGCCGCTCAGCCCCTCCCTTGCCTTACGGGGCGGATGGTCTCTCTCCTCCGCCCTTGCTCTCTCCCTCGCAGGTGGTTCTCCGGTTTCCCGGAATGGTCCTCGTGGTGAGGCCATGGAGTGTCGTGTCGTGATCGAGGGAGCTGTCCGTCGAGACCTCGCCCGGGCGACGCCGGGGCAAGGCGTGAAGTCGGTCGTCGAGGATCAGTCGTTGCTCTCGCCGTGATCGCTGCTGTCTTCGGTGGCGCCGGCCTGCTTATCGAGAAGCTTGCGGAGGTACTGGTTCTCGCGCCGGGTGGCTTCGAGGTCGAACAGGACGTACTTGATGCTGAGCCGGAGGTAGTCGAGCGACTCCTGCAGATCCGCCACCGTCTGCTTCATGCGCGAGTGCCGGTCCTTGGTCTCCTCGGCGAGGCGGGCCAGCTCGGCCTGCTTGTCCGGGGCAAGCCCGTTGATCTGGGTGATGAGGTCGCCGAGTTTCTGCTGGAAGTCTTGCTCGTTCACGGTCAAACTCCTCGTCTTGTAGCCGGCGCCCTGGGCTGACCTGAGGATCCCGTCTGGGTCCCGTCCTTTGAAGCCCGCCGGGTCTCTCAGGTCCGGCGTGGGGGCGGGGGGGCGGGGGTCAGCGGTCGGGCGCGGCGGTTGTGGGGTCTTCTCTCCGGGCCTTCGCGTCGGTGGACGCAGGAGAAGAAGAACAACCGGCGGGCCGGGGCGGGCGGGCCGGTGCAGCATTCCGGCGCCAACGTGCCGAAGACCGATAAAAACCGACCTGCGAGCCCCGCAGGCCCATTTGGCGTGAATCTGTCGCCGGCAGCCCGCCCGGCGAGCTTGGCCGTCTGCGCGGGGTGTGGCGTTTTGTCAACGTCCGAAGTCGAACCGCTTCAACACCTGTTGCGCCGCCCGAGGGGCGATCTTCTGGGCTTCCAGGAGCAGGCCGGGCTCGGTCTTCTTGAATTCCAGGGCGAGCTTCTTGAGGTGCTCATCGCGGATGATCACGAACCGGCGGAAGATCTCCTCCAGCTCGTGCCGGTTGAACTTGGTCATCGGGTCCTTGAGGCCCGACTGCATCGCCGCCCAGTCGAGCAGCGAGCCGCCGTCGCCGGTGTAGCGGTACAGGTTCAGCGTCGCCAGCATCCGGGCCCGGGGCGTGGTGAACGGGTCGGTCGCCGCGTCGGGCAGGCGGAGCATCAGGTCGCGGGCCGAGGGCCCCCCGAGCCCCGCAAGCGGGTCGACTTTCGTTTCGGTCTCCGCCATCAGCAGCGGCACCTCCGAGGGCGGCCTGAGGTCGGCGTGCGCGGTGCTGATGGTCTTGAGCCCCGCCCGGTCGAAGCGGATCACCAGCCGCTGGCAGGCCCGCCCCTCGTGCTGCTCGCTCACCGCCGAGGTGATGACCCCCTGCCCCCATTCCGGACGGCCGGCATGCACCACCCGGTCGCCAAACGACCATTGCTTCACCAGCATGTGACGGATCCCCTGCGCGATTGGCTCGATCCTTGGCGGACAGGCCGCGGCTGGCCCAAATCAACGACAAGAGCGCGGCTGCGCCCCATGCCTGAATGAACCTTGACGTGATGTGACGCGCCCCTACGCCCGAACGGCGCCAACGAGGCTGAAAGGGGCCTGGGCAAGATGCCGAGGCGCCCGGTGATGCGGTGGCCCCACCCCCGTGAGCAGCCTAGTATAGGGACTTCGCACGTCCGGCCAAATCAGGAACACAGTGGATAACCCGGAAACCTCGGAAGACCGGAAAGCCAGCCTGACAGCGGGCCGGAAAGCCGCGAGCCCGGACCTCCGGAAAACTGGGATCCGCAGCCCTGACCCAACCGAACGACCCAACCGAATGAATCGAATGACTCAGCGGGACGACCCGACCGAACGGCAAAGCCGAACGAGCCACACCTAGGCCCCTTCGACTCGGACCGTCCGACTCGGCCGTCCGACTCGGAACATCGGCCTTCTTCAATACGGACCGGCGCGCCTCGGGTTCCAACCAGCCGCATCGGGCGGCAAACCCGGAGAACGCCGGAAACAGCATACCTCACGGAGCTGCGACTCGCCATGATCGAAGCCCTCAAGAGCGACGAAATCATCAACAAGGTCGGCGGCCGCTTCAAGCTGTGCGCCCTGATCCAGCGCCGCATCGTTCAGTTGATGGAAGGGGCCCGCCCCATGGTGGAGCGGAACGGCCGCTCCGACATGGAGGTCGCTGTCGAAGAGATCCTCCAGGATCGCATCTCCATCGAGTTCGATATCACCGACCCCGATCTCAAGGCCGCCCTCCCCCACCTCAAGTAAGCCCGGCCGCCCGCCCGGCTCCCCCGACCGCGGAGGCCCGGTTGAACCAACCCGACACGACCCCCGCCCGCTCCGGCGCCCCCGACACCGGCTTCGCCGCCGCCAGCTCCCCTCCCGGGCTTGATGCCCTTCGCGATCGGCGGGTCGTCGTGGGCGTCACCGGCGGCATCGCGGCGTACAAGTCCGCTTGGCTCGTCTCTCGGCTCGCCCAGGCCGGCGCCCAGGTCACCGTCGCCATGACCGACTCGGCGACCCGGTTCATCACCCCCCTCACCTTCCAGGCCCTTTCCGGACGACCGGTCTACACCAGCCCCTGGGACCACCTCGAGAGCCAGGACCCGCAGCACATCAGCCTCGCCCGCTCCGCCGCGTGCGCGATCGTCGCACCGTGCACGATGGATTGCATGGCGAAGCTCGCCAGCGGGATCACCGAAGACGTCGTCTGCCTGATCCTGAGCGCCATCGACCGCGCCAAGACGCCCGTCCTGCTCGCCCCCTCGATGAACGAAGTCATGTGGGCCCAGCCCGCCACCCAGCGCAATGCCCGCCAGCTCACCGCCGACGGCTTCCGCCTGATCGGCCCCGCCGACGGCTGGCAGGCGTGCCGGGCCGTCGGACCGGGCCGGATGGTCGAGCCCAATGATCTCCTCCGCGCGGTCGTCGCAGCGATGCCCGCCGCTCCCACCGGCTAACCGGCCACGGCCGTGAGCCAGAGCCGTGATCACGCTCGACGCGCTGTCACAACGCTCGCAGCGCCCGCAGGACCGCCTCCGGAATCGGGGCCTTCACCCGCGCGTCGTAGTCGTACGCGACCACGATCCCCGAGCCCTCCGCCGCGACGCCCCCGCCGAGCGCCTGGCTCTTCACCTGGTGCGCCAGCGTGATGCGATCACTCTCGATGCCCGCCAGGCTGGCCGTCACATCGACCGTGTCGGGAAAGGTCAGGGGAATGCGAAACCGGCACTGCACCGAGTGCAGGATCACCCCCACGCCGCGCGGCGGCAGCTCCTCGGGCATCCACCCCACCCGCCGCAGGAACTCGATCCGCGCCGTCTCGAACCAGCGCAGATAGATGATGTTGTTGACATGCCCGAAGGCGTCCATCTCCGCCCAGGCCAGCGGAATCGCCACCGAGATCGATACGCCGCCCGATGCATCCGCCATGCTTGATCCCCACAGACGCCCGCCTCGGAAATCGCCCCGCTCACACTCCCGCGGGCTGCGCCTTGCGGCTCTCGTTGAGCAGCTTCCGCAGCACCGTGTGCAGAATGCCGCCGTTGCGGTAATAGTTGATCTCCACCGCCGAGTCCAGCCGGCAGACGACCTGGAACGTGATCTTCGACCCATCGGCCCGCGTCGCCGTCACGTTCAGCTCGCCCCGCGGCTCCAGCGTCGCCGGCAAAGTGATGTCAAAGCTCTCGGCGCCCGTCAGCCCCAGGCTCTCGGCCGTCTGGCCCGGTCTGTAGTTGAGCGGCAGCACCCCCATCCCCACCAGGTTCGACCGGTGGATCCGCTCGAAGCTCTCGGAAATCACGGCCTTCACCCCAAGGAGCATCGTGCCCTTGGCCGCCCAGTCGCGGCTGGAGCCCATGCCGTAGTCCTTCCCCGCCAGGACGATCAGCGGCGTCCCCTCCTTCTGGTAGTTCGCCGAGGCCTCGAAAATCGGTGCGATCTTCCCGCCGCCGGCCTTCGAGAAGTCCGCCGTCCACCAGCCTTCCTTGATCTTCCCCCCACCACCACCCTCCACCGCCAGCTTGTTCTTCACCCGCACATTGGCGAAGGTCCCGCGCGTCATCACCCGGTCGTTCCCGCGCCGCGAGCCATAGCTGTTGAAGTCCGACCGCTTCACCCCCAGCGTCTTGAGGTACGCCCCCGCCGGCGACGCCTCGGCGATGTCGCCCGCAGGCGAGATGTGATCGGTCGTCACGCTGTCGGCCACCGACACCACGCAGCGGGCCCCGCGAATCGACGGCATCTGCCCCTCGAACGCCTTGGCGCTCATCCCTTGAAAATACGGCGGGTGCTGGATGTACGTGCTCTGCGGGCTCCAGGCGTACAGCTCGCTCTTCGAAACCGGCACGCTGTTCCACTGCTCGTTCTGGGTGAAGACGCTCCCGTACTCGTGGGTGAACTGCTCGCTCGTCACCGCCTGGGCCTTGATCGCCTGCACCTCCGCCTGCGTGGGCCAGATGTCCTTGAGGAACACCGGCTTGCCCTCCTTGCTCACCCCCAGCGGCTCGGTGGTCAAGTCAAGCCCCACCGACCCGGCGATCGCGTACGCCACGCACAGCGGCGGGCTCGCCAGGAAATTGGCCTTCACCGCCGGGTGCACGCGCCCCTCAAAGTTCCGATTGCCCGACAGCACCGACGCCGCGACCAGGTCGCCCTCCTTGATCGCCGCCTCGACCTCCTCCGGCAGCGGGCCCGAGTTGCCGATGCAGGTGGTGCAGCCGTACCCGACCACATGGAAGCCGATCGACTCCAGGTCCTCCATCAGCCCGGCCCGGATGTAGTAATCAGTCACCACCTTGGACCCCGGCGCCAGCGAGGTCTTCACCCACGGCTTGCGCGTCAGCCCGAGGGCCCGCGCCTTGCGGGCCACCAGGCCCGCCGCGAGCATCACGTCGGGGTTGCTCGTGTTGGTGCAGCTGGTGATGGCGGCGATCACCACCGCGCCGTGCGTGATCCGGCTCGCCGCCCCGCCGGCGTGCTTCACCTCGCCCGAGGCGCCCGTGAGCTTGTCCCACGCCAGCCCGAAGCCGGTGTTGCCCATCGGCGCCGCCAGCGAGCGGGCGAACTCGGCCTTTACGTTCTTGAGCTCCACCCGGTCCTGCGGGCGCTTGGGCCCGGCCAGGCTCGGCTGGATCGTCGCCAGATCGAGCTCCAGCACCTCGGTGAAGTCCAGCTGCGCGTGCTCGTCGTGCCAGAGCATGTTGGCCTTGCAGTACGCCTCCGTCAGGTCCGCCTGAACAGTCCGGCCGGTGAACCTCAGGTAGTCGATCGCGACCTGATCCACCGGGAAAAAGCCCATGGTGGCGCCGTACTCGGGCGCCATGTTGGCGATGGTCGCGCGGTCGGGCACCGACAACGCCGCGATGCCCGGGCCGAAGAACTCGACGAACTTGTCGACCACGCCCTTCTTGCGGAGCATCTGCGTCACCGTCAGCACCAGGTCCGTCGCGGTGGCGCCCTCGGGGAGTCGGCCGTTCAGCCGGACGCCGATGACCTCCGGCGGCAGCATCGAGTATGGCTGCCCCAGCATCACGGCCTCGGCCTCGATCCCCCCCACGCCCCACCCCACCACGCCCAGGCCGTTGATCATCGTCGTGTGCGAGTCGGTGCCCACGCACGAGTCCGGATAGATGACCCGCTCGCCCCCGACCTCCTTGGTCAGCACGCCCGGCGAGAGATACTCAAGGTTCACTTGGTGCACGATCCCCGTCGCCGGCGGCACGCAACGGAAGTTCCGCAGCGACTGCTGCCCCCACTTGAGGAACTCGTACCGCTCGCGGTTCCGCTCGAACTCCTTCCCCGCGTTGATCGACAGCGCCTGCCCCGTGCCGAAGGCGTCCACCTGCACCGAGTGATCGATCACCAGATCGCACGGCACCAGCGGGTTGATCGCGTTCGGATCGCCCCCAAGCTCCTTCATCGCGGCGCGCATCGCCGCCAGATCCACAACGCACGGCACACCCGTGAAATCCTGGAGCACCACCCGCCCCACCATGAAGGGCATCTCCTCACGCTCGGGCCGCTTGGCGTTCCAGCCCGCCAGCCCCGTCACGTCATCGGCCGACACCACAAAGCCGTCCACGTTCCGCAGCAGCGACTCCAGGATCACCCGGATCGAGTACGGCAGCCGCGCCACATGCCCGATGTTCTTCTCCGCGAGCGCCGCCAGGCGGTAATAGGTGAACTGCCCGTGCGCGGTCTTGAGAACCGCCTTGGCATGAAAGGCGTCAGCGGGCTGGTTGGCGGAGGGCGTCGCGGGGGAGGACATGGATGCTCCTTGGATGTCGGGGGTGGCGAGGTCGAGGCCGAGGTCGAAGTCGAGGCCGCGGTCGGGCGTTGGGAAGTCAGGAAGTCAGGAAGTCAGGAAGTCAGAGTCAGTCCGAACGCTGCAACCATAGCGGTTGATCGGCATGATGCGAATCGATTGAAATGACATGATCCATCAACGGTGTTGATGACTTCGAAGCCCGCAGCCGTGCGGCGACAACCCCCCCACCCCCCCGCACGGCCCCGCCGCGCCGGGTTCAGGCCGCCCGAGCCACCGACCCAGGCCCCGAACCCGCTCGCTCAGGCTCCACCCACCCCACCGCCGCGCGGCAGGTCTCAATCAGCCCATCGCGATCGATCGGCTTGGTGGCGAAGCGGTCGCACCCCGCGCCCAGGCACTTCTCCGCATCCCCGCTCATCGCATGGGCCGTCAGCGCCACGATCGGCAGCCGGCTCCCCCTGGCTCGCAGCGTGCGGGCCAGCGTGTAGCCGTCCATCTCGGGCATCTGCATGTCCGTCAGCAGCAGGTCGCACCCAGGCGGGTCCTTCAGTGGCCCGTCATCGCCGCCCCCCGCCGTGAGAGCCCGCAGCGCCAGCCGGCCGTTCTCGAAGATCGTCACCTCGGCGCCCGCCTTGCGGAGGTGGAACTGCACCAGCCGCTGATTGTCCGGTCCATCCTCGGCGAAGAAGACCCGCAGACCCTCGAGCGGTCGGACCACCGGCGTGGCCAATTCCGGCTTCGGCGCCGCCTCAGTCGCGTCGCCGCTTGGCGGCGGCGCCGTGCTGACCGCCGTTGCCGCCCCTTCAGCCACCTCAGGGGCCGGGGCGGCGGCCAGCGTCGGGGCTGGCGCAGGGGCCGGCGCGGTCGGGCCCTCCAGCCCATGCAACTCGCCCGGACGGACCATCCCGCAGCCCTCCACCGCCTGCGCCGCCACCGTCAGGGTGAAGACGCTCCCCTTCCCAAGCACGCTCGACACAGCGATGTCCCCTCCCAGCATCTGGGCGAGGCTGCGGCTGATCCGGAGGCCCAGGCCCGTTCCACCGAAGCGGCGCGTGGTGCTCGTGTCCGCCTGGGCGAAGGCCTCGAAGAGGCGGCTGGCCTGCTCGCCGGTCATCCCGATCCCCGAGTCAGCCACGCGGAACCACAGCGCCGGCCGCCCCGCGGGCGCCGGGTCGTAGCCGCAGGTGACGCTTACCCCGCCGTGCTCGGTGAACTTGATGGCGTTGCCGACCAGGTTGATCAGCACCTGGCGCAGACGCAACGGGTCGGAGAGGATCACCTCAGGAATCGCGTTGTGCAGGCTGGTGGTAAGCGATACGCCCTTGGCGTGGGCCCGCGCGCGCATCAGCGATTCAATCTCGCCCAGGAGGATCGCCGGATGGGTGGGGATCGTCTCCACCGTCATCTTGCCCGCTTCGATCTTCGAGAGGTCCAGCACGTCGTTGATGATCGCCAGCAGGTGCTCGCCGTTGCGCTTGATGACGCCCACGTGCTCGCGGAAGGCCGACCCACCGGCCGCCGTCACTGGATCTTCCAGCAGATCGGCGTACCCGAGGATCGCGGTCATGGGGGTGCGGATCTCGTGGCTCATGTTGGCCAGGAACTCGCTCTTGGCTCGATTGGCCGCCTCCGCCGCGGCGCTGGCGCTCGACAGCGCCGCCTCCGCCTCCTTGCGGTCGGTGATGTCCACCACGAAGCCGGTCAGGGCCCCGGCCTGGCCATCGCGCTCCAGCTTCTGCCCCCGCTCCATCACCCACCGCAGCCGCCCATCGGCGTGCCGCACCCGGTATGTCAGCTCCCAGATGGCCCCCCGCCGCACCGCCGCGTCGATCTCCCGATCGACATACTGGGCGTCGTCGGGGTGGATCACGCTGGCGAAGGTGCGCACCGCGTTGTCGATGAAGTCCGACGGCGGCCGCCCGAGCAGCTCCGTCACGCCGTCGGAGATGAACTCCATCGTCCAGTCCTGGTCGTGCCGGCAGCGGTAGATCACCCCGGGCGTGGCCGCCAGGAGGGCCTTGAACTCGTGGTCGCGGGCCTGCAGCTCCCGCTCGAAGAGCTTCTGCGCCGTGATGTCGAAGCGGATCGAGACGTACTTCTCGATCACCCCCCCCGCGCCCAAATAAGGCACGATCGTGCTGTCGACCCAGTAGAGCGACCCGTCCTTCCGCCGGTTGCACACCTCGCCCCGCCACGCCCTGCCCGACGCGACAGTCGCCCACATCTCAACCCAGAAGGCCTTGGGGTGCACGCCGGAGTTCAGCAGACGGTGGTCCTGGCCGACCAGCTCCTGGCGCTCGTACCCGCTGATTCTGCAGAAGCCGGTGTTGATGTCCAGGATCCGCCCATCGCGCCCCGCCACCGACAGGATCGAGTGCTCGTCCAGGGCCCGGCGCAGCGCGTGCACCTCGCGCAGCGCCTCCTCCAGGCGGGCGTTGGCCTCGCGCCGCTCACGGTCCTTGGCGTTGAGCGTACCCGCCAGCACCCCGATCTCGTCGCCGCCCATCACCGGCGCCGTGCCCGATGCTGCGGCCACCGCCCGGATGATCGCCTCGAGGGGCCGCAGCACCGTGCAGTGCACCAGCCGCCAGACGCCCACAATCGTCGCCAAGGCCAGCACCAGGAACCCGCACGTCACCGTCAACGCCCAGTTGGCCACCTGCCCCTCCACCCGCCGGACGTCGAGGTGGACCACCACCGCGCCCTCCGACAGCAGCGACGAGCGCTGGCTCAGCAGGAGCGGGGTCGAGCAGTCCACCTGCCCGACCCGCCGGTCATAGTGGAACTGCTGCCTTCGCGAGGCGATCGCCGCCCGCAGGCACTCCGCTACGGTCTGATCGGGCAGTTGCTCCATCCGCAGCCCCAGCCACGCGTTGCGCGTGCTCGCAATCACCCGCGCCGGCGAGCCGCCCACCGCCACGATCTGCGTGATGTCCGGCTCGGCGCCCATGGAGTTCACCAGCCGCTGCAGGTCGTGCTCGCTCCGCAGCGTCTCAGCCGCATACGTCACCGTCCGGGCGGCCGTCTCGGCCCGCTGCTGCAGCCGCTGATACGCCTGCTCACGCCCGAGCCACGTTGCGCCCGCGTAGGCAAGGGCCACCATGATGAGGCAAGCCAGCCCCACCGGGGCCATCAGTTTGACCCGGAGCGAGCGAACAGAATGGCCAACAGGCCAGCGAGGCATGCTCACTCCCCGCTGACGGCCGCCAGCGCGTCGCCTGTGTGGCTGCGTTTGATCTGCCCGAGCGATTCCAGGGTCTTGTGCGTGTCAGTCAGGGCCCGCCGGAGCTTGCCATCGGGACCGAAGAACTCCGCCTGCCCGGCGCCGTCGACCAGCCGCAGCCCATCGGTCAGCGTCGCCTCAAACTCCGCCGGGGTGATCCGCTGGCGGGCCGCCATCCGCGCGTACGACTCCTCCGGGTGAGCACGGGCGTACTCCTGGGCCCGCAGGAAGGCCCGCTTGAACGCCGCCACCGCGCCAGGCCGCCGCCGGATGACCGCTTCGTCCACCGCCAGCACATCCACGATCTCTCCGGGGATGCTCCTGCTTGAGAACACCTGACGCACCCCCCCGCCCTGTGTGATCGCCAGCGACATCGGCGGATAGATCGCCGCCGCGTCGATCTCGCCCTTGGCCATCGCCGAGGGCGTATCCACCGCCGCGAGGTCGACCAGCGTGACATCGCTCAGCGACATCCCGGCGGAGGCCAGCGCCCGCGCCAGCACAATCACCGTCAGCGATCCCCCCTCCACCGCGACCCGCCGACCCCGCAGGCCGCTGACGGAGTCAATGGGCTCGCGCGCCAGCACCACGTCGGCCCCGTCCGAGTAATCGACCACCAGGGCCACTTGCGCCCGCCGGTCGCTCTGCTCGCGCGAGAGCAGAACCTCCACCAGCGTCCCGAAGAACCCGTCCAGTTGCCCGCGCTCGAAGGCCCGCCGCGAATCGCCCAGCGAACTCAGCTCCGACAGCCGGACCTCCACGCCCTCATCGCGGAAGAACCCCTTCTCGCGGGCGAGGGTGGCGAACTCGTAGCCAGGCCAAGGGCTGAGCGCGATGTGCAGCGGGGCGTCCTCTCGCGCGAACGCTCCCCGATACACCCACACCGCCGCGCCCAGCAGCGCCGCCGCCGCCACCACCGTGGCCAGCCAGCGGCTCACCAGACCCGCCGCCGCGCGCGCGGACCGGTTCGGGCCCAATACCCGCTCAGCCCGCAGAACACACAGTGCGTCTGGTTTCATGGTCGTGACTCCGGGATGAGAATCGGATAAGTGCCGATCTGTCATCGGCGGGTCGATCCCGCTGATTCACGCAGAGGGCTTCGACCTGCGCACACCTCCCAAGACCCAGGATCCAGTGCCCACCACGCCTAGGGGGTGTCGGCTCGATCAATCCCCGCATCCTCGCAGTCCCCCATGAGCCCACTGTCGACAACAGCACGAATGCACCTCCCCGGGTCATCGCGCGCCTCGGTCTATCCCGCTATCGGGGTGGTTGCCATCGCCATCCTGACCCGCGCGGCCATCCACGCATCGACCTCACTCCTGCCTCGCATGGATGGTGGCTACTACCCCCTTCAGGCCCGGGCGGTGCTGCGCGACGGGTGGTTGCTGCTCAGCGACCTGCCGCTGGTCTTCTGGCTGCAGGCCCTGGTTGCGCGCGCCCTGATGCTCATCCCAGGCGTCGACCTCGACCGCGCCGTGCTGCTCGCCAGCAAAATCGTCGACTCCTGCAGCCTGCCCCTCGCCGCCATCCCCATCATCCTCCTCTGCTCGGCGTGGTCCGCCCGCCAGCAGCGCTCCCCCTTGGCCGCCAGCGCGGGCGCCCTTTTCGCCGTCTGCTCACTCCCCGCCCTTGGCATGGTCGGCGACTTCCAAAAGAACGCCCTTGGGATGGTCTGGTTCGCATGGACCGCGTGGGCCTTCCTCCGGGCCCTGCAGGCCCGCGAGCGCAACCCTTGGATCGGGGCGCCCCTGGCGCTCGCTCTCGCCTTTCCCCTGCTCGCCGCGTTCACCCACGTCGGAGCGCTCGGGGCCACCGTGATCTTCGTCCTCATCGCCCTGGTTGCCGACCAGGCGCTCTCCGGGCGCTTCAGCCTGCGGAGCCTGGCCCTGGGCGCCGCGGGCGCGCTGGTTGTGCTGCTGGGTGTGGCGCTGCTGCTGTCATTCTTCGATGCCGGGCGGGCCCGGTACTTCCTCAAGGCCCCGGCGGTGCTGCTGGCCCGCCCCGCGCTCCTGAGCATCTTTGGCGGGGGCCCGCTCTTTCCCCCAACCTGTCTCTACATCATCGCGGTGCAGATTCTGGGCGTGTTCGCCCTCCGCCGCGTGCTCGCCCAGTCGGCCGCCCCGTCCCCAGGCCACGCCGACCGCGTCCTGGTGACCGCATCGACCCTCACCGCCATGGCGCTCTGTTTCCCGCTCATGAGCGATGACCTCCTCCGCCGCTACGTGCTGATGAGCCCCATCCCCCTCGGCTTCACCCTGGCCTACCTGATCGCCCACACCCAAACCCCAAAGCTCGCCTGGCGCCTCGCCGCGGTCGCCACCACCCTCACGCTCGCGCCCGTCCCGTTCGCCATCCCGCCGCTCGCGGCGCCGATCATCCCGGAGGCCTGCGTGGGCGAACTCCGCAGCCTGCGCCAGTTCGTGCCCGCCGGGCGGCGGACGCTGGTTTCGGCCCGGCACGGGCTGGAGTTCTGGGCCGGGTACTTCCTCGATACCGACGTCCGGCAGGACCGCGTCCCCACCGACGCCTTCGCCCAGCACGACCGCGTGTTCATCCTCGTGCAGACCAAGTTCGAGCGCGCTCCCTTCGGCCCGCCCGACCGACCGGGCGGTCGGGGTGGCCCGGGCACGCTCGCCGGCCCCCCCGGTGGCGGGCCCCCAGGGTGGCCTGGCGGGCCAGGGCTGGCAGGGCGGGGGGGCGCCGGGCCGCCTCACCGGGAGCTGATCATCCCCCCCGATGCCACCATCCTGCACCAGGGTGAGTACTTCACGCTCGCTGAGGTGCACTCGGTCCCAGTCGACGCGGCACCCTGATGCAAACGCCGACCGTCCAACATACTTACGAAATGCGAATACTCATCCCCCTCCGCTGAAAAAGCCATCGGTTCAGGCGCGATTCAGCCTCCGCCCGCCTGGTAACCGGTTACCTTGATTACGAGAGCCCATGCACTGGAGCAACGGCCCCCGGTCCGGGTCGAACGGCCATCCTGTCGTCGCCAATGTCCCCGACCCTCGCTCGGCGGCTGCTGCCTGCGCTGCGGAGCTGGCGCCCGCCGCGTGCCCGTCACAGCCGTGCGCCATCGCCGCCGGCGCCCTTGCGCTGCGCGACGATCTGGTTCGCAGTCTGTATGCAGACCTGCGCCGTATTGCTGCAGGCTATTTGCGCAAGGAGCGGCCGGGCGTCACCCTGCAACCCACCGCCCTGGTGCACGAGGTCTTTGTGAAGATCGCCAGCGGCCGGACCGCGGGCTGGGCCAGCCCATCGGAGTTCTTTGCCGCCGCGTGCCACATCATGCGGCAGGTGCTGGTCGACCGGGCCCGGGCCCGCCTGGCTCAAAAGCGCGGGGGTGGCGGGCGCGACCAATCGCCGAGCGTGGCCCGCCCGATGTCCGAGATCCTCGAGAGCACCCCTGCCCCCGAGCATGATGAGATCGACCTCGAGGCTCTTCAATCTCTGCTGAACGAACTGGAGGCCTTGAGCCCGCGCCATGCCCAGATTGTGCAACTCCGGTTCTTCCTGGGGCTCAGCGTCGCCGACGCCGCGGCGGCCCTCGGCCTGAGCAAAACCGCATGCGAATGCGATTGGCGGACCGCGCGCGCATGGCTTGCCGGGCGGCTGCCGGCCAAGGGTCTGGCCGCCAAGGGCCTGGCCGGCGTTGTCGCTAGATAGAGTGTGGGCGTCGATTTTGAGGGCCCGCGGGTTCTCGGACCCCCCCACTCTCAGTGTGCTCCCGATGGCGACAACGTCTCCTTCCATCCCGAGTCACGAGTCCGCCGGCGGGCCGGCAACGACGGTGCCGTCGCCGTCGCTCGCCAACCCGGGCCCGACGCCGCCTCGCGGGCCCACGTCACGCCAGTTTGATGAAGCACAGCGGGTGTTCCTGAGGGCCATCCAGGCTCCTCCGGCCGAACGCCAGGGCTGCCTCCTGGGTTGGTGCGGCGGAGACGCCGTGGTCGCCAACCTCGTGCAGGAGTTGCTGGCCGGTGACGAAACCGCCCACCCGGCCCTGGATGCTCCTGAGCGCGCGTTCCAGCTGTCGGACCCCGACGGCCAGGCCACGGACGCGGAGCGCGCCGCCCAGCTGCCCGGCCACCTGGGTCCCTATCGGGTGCTCGGGCTGCTGGGGCGGGGCCGCTGGGGGCTGGTGCTGCGGGCCGTCCAACCGCATGTGGATCGCGAGGTGGCCCTGAAGGTCGTGTGCGAGCCCGGCCGGTCGGCCCGCGAAGAGCGCGACGGCTTCGCCCGCGAGGTCGCGGCGCTCTCGCGGCTTCAGCACCCCGGCATCGCGCAGGTCTTCGGCGTTGAGATGCTCGCCTGGTCTGACGGCGTTGAACGGCCCGCCATCGTCATGGAGCTGGTCAAGGGCGAGGCCATCACCTCCGCCCTGCGGGCGGCCGGCCCCGTCGCCAAGGTCCAGGCCATCGCCCTCGTGTGCGAGGCTGTCGCCCATGCCCATCAGCGCGGCGTGCTCCACCGCGACCTCAAACCCGCCCACATCCTGCTCGAGCCCGCCGAGGGCCCTCGCCAGCACCATCCCCGGGTCATCGATTTCGGCATCGCCCGCCTGCTCGACCAGGGGCACGGCGACCGCACCATGGCCGGGCATGTCGCCGGCACCCTGGCCTACATGGCTCCGGAGCAGACCCAGGGGGGCGTGGGCGACACCCGCTGCGACGTCTATGCGATCGGCGCCGTGCTCTACGAACTGCTCGCGGGGCGCCCGCTGGTGGATGTGGGCGGCTGTTCGGTGCTCGAAGCGGTGCGGCAGGTGCAGCGCTGTCAGCCGGCGCCGCTGGGGCTGGGCGCGACGTTCACGCGCGGGGCCGATCTTGAAGCGGTGGTGCGCAAGGCCGTCGCCCGCGATCCGCGCGACCGCTACCCCACCGTCGACGCCCTGCGCGAGGACCTGGGCCGCTGGCTCGAGGGCGCGCCGGTGCGAGCCCGCCCGCTCGGGCCGATCGCCTCGGCGGTCCGCGCAGCCCGCCGCAACCCCCTGATCACCGCCGGGATCACGGCAGCGCTCCTGGGCCTGGTGGGCGTGACGATCGTGCTCGCGGCGTCGCGGGCCCATGTGCAGCAGGCCGACGCCGAGGCCCGCGAGGCCGCAGCGTTGCTGCTCAACGAGGTGGCCGAGCGGCTCGCGGGGCGGGTCGGCGCCGCGGCCGACCGCAAGGCGATCCTCGAGCGGCTGATGCCCAGCGTCGAGCGGCTGGCCGCCCGCCGGCCCGATGACCTGCCGCTGCAGCGGGACTTCGCCAAGCTGCTGGGCGCCCTGGCCGACGCCCTTCAGGAGGAAGATCGCAACCGCGAGTCGCTGGACCTCTGCCGGCGGGCCCTCGAGCTCCGCCTTCGCCTCTCAGCGGCCAACCCCAACGACCTGCACGCCGTGGCCGATGTGTCGATCGCGCGGGTGCGCCTGGGAGACCTGCTGGGCGAGACCGGCGATCGCGAGGGTCAGCGCCGCGCCTATGACGATGCGCTCCGGATCGATCTCGAGCTGATGGCCCTCCGCCCGGAGGAGCGGCAGTTCCAGGCGAACCTGATCTTCAGCTACGAGCGGCTGGCGGGCATGGCCGTCGGCGACAACCGCCTCGCCGACGCCCGCACGCTTTCGGAGCGCCAGCTGGCCGGGGCGGAGGCCCTCAAGCGGGCCTTCGGGGCGTCGGTGGCCAATCTGTGGATTCTCGCCAGCGCCCAGGGCGAGACGGCCAACATCCTCAGCCGGCTCGGGGAGCACGAGCCGGCGATGAAGCTCTGGCTCGCACAGGTCGCCCTGCTCGAAGACATCGTGGCCCAGGAGCCCTCGAGCAGGATGTACCGGCTGCGGCTGGCCAGCGCCCGCCTGGGCGCTTCGGAACTGACGTTTCTCACCCGCAACCCGGAACTGGCCCACGACTGGATCCGCAGGGCCGTGGCCGAGGGTGAAGCGTTGCTCGCCGCCGACCCGCGAGAGACCAATGTCATGATCTTCGTTTCACGCGCTCAGAACATGCTGAGCAGGCGACACCTCGCCCAGGGCGACAACGACGCGGCGCTCGCCGCCGCCCATCGGTCCCTCGCCGTCGCTCGGGAACTGGCCCGGTTTTGCGGCGACTGCCCCGAGGGCCTGAGTTACGCCCTCGCCGCGCAGGGCTGGCTGAGCCAAACCCTCGACACCTTGGGGCTCGCGCGCGAAGCGGCGCAGAGCCGGCTCGACTCAGTCGACCTCACACGCCGGTGGGCCCGCAGCGGCCGCGCGGCCGACCAGCTGCCGCTCGCCTTCGCGATCGCCGACGTCGCCGGCGCCTCGCCTGAATTGCTCGCCGAGGCCCTCGACGCTGTCGGCCGCTCTGGCGACGCCTCGCTGACGGCTGTGGACCTGCGGGCCGGGCTGCTGGTGCGCCAGGGCCGCATCGAAGACGCCTGGGCGACTGTCGATCGGGCGGAACAAACTCTCAGAGCAGACGACGCCGATGGCCGCGCAGCCGTTCGCCGGCTGCGCGAGCGACTGCCCCCCAGACGCGCGGGCAACGGCGCCGGCCAGGTTCCTTCGGGCAAGCCAGATTGACCCGGCCGCCTACCGCTCCAGACGGGCCTCGTGCAACGTCACCTCGCCCTTCAGCGGCGTTCCCTGGATCTGCACGCCGAAGTTGCGGACCGCGTGCATCTGGATCTCGTTCTTGCCGCTCTGGTTACCCCAGAAGGCCTGCTTGCTCAGCGACGCGATAGCCACCTTGTAGCTCGCGCGGCCCCCCGTGCCATAGAACGCCTCGGAGATGAACGACTCCCCGTCGTCGCCGGCGGAGCTTCCGTAGGCCACCTGGCCCGGCGGGCCCGCGCCGGCTTCAGACAGCACAAGATTCAGCTGCACGCCCTTGGGCGCCGTGATCTCGACAACGAAATCGGTGTACCCGCTCAAGTCGACGCTCTCGCCGCCCGCGATCGCCGCGGCCTTGGGGCCGAAGATGTTCACACCGCAGCCATACGAGCCGCCCGCGGAGTAGCCCATCGTGTACCCCTTCCCCCCCGTCCCCGCCCGCCCAAGATTGAGTGAGGCGTCGGGCGCATTCCACACCTCGGCCCCGCGTGTGGCGTCGCCGGCCAGCAGATCAAACGCCGGGGGCCGGTCGGGCCGCTGCGCGGGGGAATACGTGATCTTGGGCGGCTTGGGGAGTTCGGTCGGCGCCGGGCGGAGCTGACCGGCCCGGATGGATGGGATCTTCGCGTGGGCCGCCTTCATTGCTCCCAGCAGGGTGGGATAGGGCTGGTTCTTGATGTCGACCACGCCGTAATTGGAGTTCTCGCCGTCGAAGCGGCCCTGCGGCGACTGATCAGCGAACTCGAACCAGTGCAGACCGATGATGACCGACGATCGCAGCGTCGCCTCGACATACGCCGCGTACCGCTCCGCCCGCTCCGCCTGGGTGCGCACCACGGCGCCGGCGCCGGCGGTGTTGGGGTTGCCGCTGTTGTTCTCGGCCCCGCGCCAGGAGAATTCGGTGATCATCAGCGGGCGCTTCCCGAGCACCCAGTAGCGGGCGATGAGCTCGTCGGGGGCGTTGGCGGGCCCGCGATAGTCGTTGAACGAGATCACGTCGCAGTGGGCGCCGCACGCCGCGATCACCGCGTCGGGCGCATCGCCGGCGAAGCGCGTGCCCAGGATGAGCACGCCTGGGGCGACCTCGCGGACAGCCGCCGCCGCCACGCGGTAGTACTTGTCGGCCACCATGGCGGTGAAGTCGCGCCGATCGGCGGAGGCCTTATCGCCGCGCGACTGCTTCAGCAACTCGACGTCGATCGATCTCCAGTCGGCCGGCGGCTGGGGCAGGTTGTGGGCCTCGGCGAGCGCCTTCACCGTCGGATAGCGGCCCTTCAGGAAGGCGATCGCCGCCTGGCGGATCGGCCCCTCGGCTGGCTCCTCCATGGCCCGTTCGATCAGGGTGTAGTTGGGGATGCGGTCCCAGCCGGTCTTGCCCCACCAGGCCATCTCGTTATCAAGGAAGACCCCCAGCAGCGACTCAGGCTTGTGGCGGGCCAGCTCCTTGCGGGCATTTTCGCGGACGAGCTCGGCGAAGTCGTCGCGCAGCGCCGCCAGGCACGGGTGCCGCTCCCCGGCGCTCACGTACAGCACCGGCGTGTGGTACAGCCCATCGCCGCCCGGCACCGCCGGGGCGCTCCAGCCGCCGGCGGTGTTGAACCCATGGTCAAGCAGCAGCCCGCGGGCCCACGCGCCCCACGCGGCGTCGTCACCCTTGAATTGGGTCGGGACCGGGTTGTAGTAGTCCGTCCCCGGGCGCGGCTGATAGGGGCGCGGGGTGACGTTATCGATCCCCATCGAAAGGAACCGCTCACCCTTGGCGTTCTGAAACGCCCAGGCGCCCCTGGCGTCGGCCAAGACCGAGATCGCCGGCGGACCCGCCAGCGCAGCTTCCGCCGCGTCCAATGAACCACTCACGCCGGACGCCGACGCGCATGTCGCCGCAAGCACCGATAACAACATCGCCGAGACCATGGAGACTCCTTGCCTGAGATTCCGGCGGGCCGCAGAGCGCGCCGGCGCCGGTTAGACGCACGAACCGAAGAACGCCGAGATGAAGTCCGACAGGTCGTCGGGATCGCTCAGACCGTCAGCGTTGAAGTCCGCCTCCGGGCACGCCGGGGTCGCGAAGAAGCACCCGATGAAGTCCGACAGGTCATCGGGGTCGACCGCCGCGTCGCCGTTGAAGTCCGCCGCGCAGACCTGCTCCAGGAGCACATCATCGACGAACGCGGCGCCCGCCGCGCTGGCGGGCTGCACGAACACGAGCGCCAGCCGCACGCGCGCGGCTCCGGGGGGAGCGGCGCCCTGCACAGCCCGCTGGAGATAGGTGTTCAGCACCGAGGACGCCGTCAGGGCCACGGTCTCGTTCGCCTCCAGGAGCGAGCCCGCCGCGTCGTACCACTCCAGCTTGATCACCGCCTGGTTGGCCCCCTGCATGCGGTCGAGCGAGCGGTTGAGCCAGTAGGCGCTGGCGCGCCAGCGCTGCCCGGGGGTGACGGCCATCTCCTGGAAGAGCCCTGAGGAGTTGTAACCGCCGTTGAACTGCCCGAACAGCTTCGCCGAGTTCGAACCCGTGCGCGGGAAGCCCGTGTCAACGAAGGCGTTGCCATAGGTGGTCCAGCCCAGGAGCGGCTGGTTGCCCGAGGGGCCCCGGTCATCGAACGACTCGTTCAGCACGTTCCGCCGGTAGACGCGGACGTAGTCCACCAGCATCCGCTGCGGGAAGATGGTGCTGGCGTCGGGGTTGCCCGGCCAGTTGCCGCCCACAGCCGTGTTGATGATGAGGTAGAACGCGTCGCGCGGCACCGAGATCGTCTGGCGCGAGCGGCGCACGCCGTCGACGTAGAAGTCCAGCCGCTCGGGGAACCACTCGAGCGTGAAGGTGTGGAAGTCGCTTGAAAAATTGGGCCCGGTGTATGACTCGGTGGTGGTCTGCACCGCCGGGTAGACGCCCCAGTGGTGGCTCATGTACACCGTGCTCGGCTGGTGGCCCAGCAGCTCCATGATGTCGATCTCCGGCGGCCAGCCGCCGGCCTGGCGGAGCATCCAGATCGCCGGCCACATCCCGCGCGTCGAGGGGAGCTTGGCGCGGATCTCGAACCGCCCGAAGGCCTGCGAGAACCGGTTCACCGACTCGATCAGCCCCGAGGTGTACGGCCGGCCGCCCTGGGCCCGCCGCTCGGAGAGAATCGTCAGCTGCCCGTTGGCCACCGACACGTTCGCGGGGGAGTAGTACTGCTGCTCGTTGTTCTTGACGAGGGCCGCGTTCTCGGCCCGCCACTTCGAGCCGTCAAGCGTGCTGCCGTCGAACTCGTCGCGCCAGGTCATCGTCCAGCCCGGCGGAGGGAGCTCCTGGGCTGGCGCGCCACCCGCGCCGGCTGCGATCGCCCCTGCGGCCAACACCGCCGCGCGGCCCAGACTCAGCAGGCCTCGCCCGCCGGTCCGCCCGCCACTCCGACCGTTCCCGACGTGTTTCGCCTTGTTTCCGCTCATGACTTGCGCTCCCCGTTGGTCATGGTCGTTGTTGCAACGACCTGGTTCACCCCGTTGCTCTGCTGGGCCGCTTCAGCGGCCGGGCCGGGCAGCGCCGTCTCGATGGGCTCATCGAGCGAGGCCCCGCCCGTCGCGATCACCCGCGCGTACCAGTAGGCCGAGTCCTTCAGCGTCCGCTGCTGCGTCGCGTAATCGACATGCACGAGCCCGAAGCGGTGCCGGTAGCCCTCCGCCCACTCGAAGTTGTCCATGATCGACCAGTGGAAGTATCCGCGAATGTCAACCCCGTCGCGCACCGCCCGGCGCAGGGCCGTGAGGTACCGGCGGGTGAAATCGATCCGGGCCGTGTCGCGCACGCGCCCGTCGACGCCCACCCAGTCGAGCCCGGACATGCCGTTCTCCGTGATCACCACCGGCACGCCGAACCGCTCGTGAATCAGCCGCGGACCCCAGTACAGCGACTCGGGCGCCACCGGCCAGCGGAAGGCCGTCTCAGGCCACCCGGCCGGGAAGGGCACGACCTTGGGCTTGCCGTCGGGCCCGGCCCGGACGGGCGTGCCGCTGTAGATGTTGGCCCCGAAGAAGTCGAGCGGCTGGCTGATCGTCTCGAGATCGCCCTCCTGGATCTTCGGCATGTCGGCCCCGAACAGCTCCACGCCGTCGGCCGGGTAGCGCCCCAGGCAGACCGGATCGGCGAACCACGTGTTGTTCCACGAGTCCTTCTGCGTGATGGAGAACGTGCTCCGCCGCGCGGCGTCGATGTCCGACGGGCTCTCGGTCTCGGGATACTCAACGCGCATCGCCGGCGCCCACCCCACCTGGCACCGCCGGCGGGTGTTCCCGCGGATCGCCTGCACGCCGCGCCCGTGGGCCAGCAAGGCGTGGTGCGTCACCAGCAGGCGGTCGGCGAAGGAGAGCTTGATCCCCGGTGCGTGCGTGCCGTCGCCGTGACCCAGGCCGATGAAGATCTGCGGCTCGTTGAGCGTCATCCACCGACCCACGCGGTCGCCCAGGCGCCGCACCACCACGGCGGCGTACTCAGCAAACCACTCCGCGCTGTCGCGGTTGAGCCACCCGCCCCGGTGGTACAGGGCCATCGGATAATCCCAGTGGAAGAGCGTCACCCACGGCTCGATCCCCGCGCTCAGCAGCGTGTCGATCAGCCGGTCGTAAAAATCGAGCCCCGCGCCATTCACCCGTCCCACCCCGTCGGGCATCACCCGCGGCCAGGAGATCGACAGGCGGTACGCCTGCAGGCCGATCCGCTCCATGAGCGCCACATCGCCCACGGCGCGGTGATAGTGGTCGCAGGCCTCCTCGCCATGGCGCCCGCCGTGGATGGCGCCGGGCCGCTTGCACATGTCATCCCACACCGAGGGCCCGCGCCCGTCGGCCGAAGCCGCGCCCTCGATCTGATACGCCGACGATGCGGCGCCCCAAACGAATTCTGGTCCGAATCCCGCGTCCATACGAACCTTCCTCCGGCCGAATGCCGGTCTTGCTCAACCCTCAACCCTTCACGGCTCCGCTGGTGAGCCCCGAGATGAACTCCCGCTGCAGCAGCAGGAACAGCGCCATCAGCGGAACCACCGACACCAGCGTGCCCGCCATCAGCAGGCCGTAGTCCTGGTAGTACGTGCTCTTGAGCTGCGCGATCGCCACCGCCAAAGGAAAGCGCCCCGGCGTCTGCATGACCACCTGCGGCGTGATGAAGTTGTTCCAGGCTCCCAGGAACGTGATCAGCACAAAGGCCCCGATCATCGGGCGCAGCAGCGGCATCACCACGCTGAAGAAGATCCGCGTCTCGCTGCAGCCGTCGAGCCGGGCGGCCTCAACCAGCGCCGCCGGCACCGTCGTCAGCGACGCCTGCCGGAACAGGAACACCCCGAACGCCGGGGCGATCGCCGGCAGGATCAGCCCCGCGAATGAATCGAGCAGACCAAGCTGGAACAGCCACTGGAAGCCCGGGGCGATCAGCAGCGGCGGCGGGATGACCAGCGCCGCCAGCACCAGCCACGTCGCCCAGCGCCGCCCGGGGAACTCGAACTTGGCCAGCGCATAGCCCGCCATCGCCGAGACCAGGGTCGCCAGCACCGCCGTGGTCGACGCGAAGAAGATCGAGTTGACCAGCGCCCGCCCCAGGCCCAGCTCGCCCAGCAGCCGCCAGAAGTGCATCAGCGTCAGCCGCCCCCAGGCCACCCCCAGGATCCGCTCGTGCGGCTCGCCGATCGGCAGGAACGCCGACGTGAAGAAGTCCTCATTCCGCTTGCACGCGGCACAGACCAGCCACACGAACGGCACGCCGGTGATGACCGCCGCGGGGAGGAGCAGCGCGTGCGGGCCCAGCGCGCTCAGCGCCCGCTTCAGCCCGCCCCAGCCCGGGGCGGAGCCGGCGCCCGGCGTACCAGTCGAGGGGGCGCCGCTCATGCCGGCTCCTCCCCGCGGCTCAGCAGCCGCTGACCCGCCGCGCACAGCACCAGCACCACCGCCAGCACCCAGCCGATGGCGCTGGCGTAGCCGAGATCCCCGGCCTCAAAGCCCCGCTGGAACAGGTACATCACCACCGTCAGCCCGCGGTTGTCGGGCCCGGCGCTGGCGTTGAGCAGCACGTACGGCAACTCGAAGAGCTGGAAGCTGCCGATCACCGACAGCAGCACCACGAACCCCGCCACGGGGCGGATGCTCGGCCACGTCACCGCGAGGAACCGCCGCCACGGCCCGGCGCCGTCGAGGGCCGACGCCTCGCTGAGCTCCTTGGGCACATTCTGCAGGGCCGCCAGGAAATAGATCATGTTGAAGCCCATGTACTGCCAGAGCGTCGCGATGACCAGCGAGGGCATCACATACGCCTGCAGCCAGGGGAAATCGAGATCCCACCCCACCGAAGCGTGCAGGGCCTGGTTCAGCAGCCCGGTCCGCTTCTCGAAGATCACGCTGAAGATCATCGCCACGAAGACCACGCCCACCAGGGCCGGGGCGAAGAAGATCAGCCGGTAGATCGCCCGCCCGCGCAGCCCCGGCCGGTTCAGCAGCAGCGCGCACGCCAGCGACAGCGGCAGCTGGATGAAGACCGACGTGAGCGCGTATACCGTCGTGTTCCAGAGCGCCTTCCAGAAGAGCGGGTCGCTCATCAGGGCCCGGAAGTTCCCCAGCCCCACGAAGCGGGTCGTCCCCGGGCCGTAGGTCTGCTCCAGCGCCAGCATCGCCGCCTTCCCCAGCGGGTAGATCGTAAACAGGGCGAACAGCAGCACGAACGGCGCAAGAAAGCCCCACGGCGCCAGTCGCGTTGTCCGCAGCGCGGCGCCGCTCATCGGCCCGCCCCCTGCGGGCCGGTCCCGGCGGCCTGCTCGCGCAGGAATTCGTTGCGGTCCAGCAGCACCTGCATCTGCCGCTGGGCTTCCTTCAACTGACGCATCGCCTCGTCGCGCAGCGCCTCAGGGGTGAACCGCCGGTTCTCGCGGGCATACACGCCCAGCGCCACCACCGCGTCCTTCACCGCCATCATCGCCAGCCAGTTGTACGGCGAACTCGCCCGCAGCGGCACGCCCTCGGCCAGGTTGATGTACATCCGACCCTTGGCCTGCCCGCAGAAGTACGGATCGGGCTCGTCAAAGACCGGGTCGCCCCACAGGCTCTTCACGGGGGTCACGATGTCCCCCTCGCGGTACAGGGAACGGGCCATCTCGGGCGAGAGGTACAGCGCCTTGGCGAACGACCACAGCTCCTCGAAGTTCGGCGCGGCCTTCGAGATCCCCAGCATGGTCCCGCCCCACACGCTCGTCCGCCGCCCGCCCTTCTCCCACGCCGGCAGCGGCATCAGCTTCACCTTGCCCGCAAGCTGCGGGATCTCGTTCTTCCAGATGTTGCACATCCAGTCGGGCATCACCGAGGCGATGACATACCCCTCAAATTTCAGCTGGTTGCCCGAAGCCGAGAAGTCCGGCGCCTCCGCCGCGATCCGGTCGGGCCCGTTCATCCACGCGACGATCTGCGCGATGGTCCGGGCGTTCACCTCCGACGCGACCGTCGGGCGGCCTCGCTCGTCGAAGAAGCCCCCGCCCGCCTGCAGGATCAGCGCTTCGATCGTCTCCGCCTGCGTCTCCCACAAGTTGAGGATGTACCGCTTCGGCTGGCCGTTCTCGTCGCGCTCCCGCATGATCGGCGCCATCGCCCGCACGAAGTCGTCCCACGTCTCGACGGCGCTCAGATCGATCCCCGCCGCCTCCACCAGGTCGGCCCGGTACCCCAGCATCACCGGGTGCACGTCGTGCGGCAGGCCGAAGATCCGGCCCCGCGACGTCCACGGGCTGAACGACGCCTGATTGATCTGCTCGTACAGCCCTTCCTGCTTCAGCCGATCGGTCAGGTCCACGAAACCAACGCTCTCGATCGGCCCCGTGAAGGCCCGCGCCGCCACCCGCCGCTCCACCTCCAGCAGGTCGGCGCACGCCGTGCCCGAAAGGAAGCCCGAGAGCAGCCGTCGCTCCAGCGCCGGCAGACCGATCAGCGTCATGTTGACTTTGGGCGTCCGTTCCCGGTTCCAGCGTTCGATGATCGGCTCGTAAAGCTGGTGGTGCAGTCGGGCCGAGGTCCACATCGTCCGTCCCTGGCGCGTTTCAACCGGCCAGGCCGCCACCGCCACCGTTGAGAGCAGCGCCAGCAACGCCACCACGAGCACGCCTATGGGCATGCCCGGCTCAAACCCGGTCAATCTTGGCTGCGATGCGCGCTCCATGCTTTCCGTGGGGCCGCTCCGCCCCTGTCGCCTCCGCCGCCCTGCGGCAGCGCCCGCCCCGCTCCTCTTCCCCATCCGCCTCGATCCGCGAAAAGCCGCACAGGATCCCGCCGCGGCAGCCCGCGGCGGGACCCTGGTGGCGCAGGAGGTTCTCAATCCACCGGCCGATGCTCAAAAAACACTTGAGAAACGGGGCGCCGCCCTCGGCGCCCCGTGATCGCATCAGCCCGCTGCAAACGCGTCAATCACACCGGCTCAGCAGCCAGCGAAGAACTCCGAGATGTAGTCCGACAGGTCATCGGGGTCGACGTTGCCGTCGCCGTTGTAGTCGGTGCCCGCGCCCGGGGGAGTGCTGAAGTACGCGGCGATGAAGTCCGACAGATCGTCGGGATCGAGGTTGCCGTCGCCGTTGATGTCGGCCCGGCAGCCGCCGATCTGCACCAGGCTCATGTCATCCCACCACGTCGCGCCGCCGGCGAAGTTACTCTGGATCTGCAGGATCAGAAGGCGGACCGACGCCGTGCCGGGCGGGGCCTCGACGACCTGGGTCGTGAACTCCTGGTACGAGAGGTTGCCCGGGCTGTTGACGCCGCCGGTGGGGAAGTCCACCGTGCCGACGCTGCCCAGCAGGTTGGCGCCGAACTCGTCGAAGAACTCAATACCCAGGAAAACGCGGTTGTCAGCGCTGATCAGATCGGTCACCTGAGTCCGGGCCCAGCCCTTGCCCTGCCAGCGCGAGCCCTCAAGCGCCGGGTTGTTCTGGAACCAGCCGCTGAACGCGGGGTTGCCGTTGAACCCGCCGAAGAGCTTCGCGGCATAGTTGCCGTTGCGGGGGATCTCGCCGAAGTTCGCCTGGCCGTTGCCGAAGTTCGTCCAGCCCTGGAACGCGCTGTTGTCGCAGCGGGGGAACCGCTGCTCAAAGCTCGGGTTGGCCAGCACATTGGTGCTGGGATCCGACTCCAGCACGAGCTCTGCATCGTCGTACCAGCCCGCGCCGCCCACGAAGTCGAGCTGCTCGACCAGCAGCGAGATGCGAGCCGTCACCGTGCCCGCCGGGGCCTCGGCGAAGGCGGTCTCGAGGCGGACCAGCTGAGGATCGGGCTGCCCACCAGGACACTCGGTGCCGTTGTCCAGATCCAGACAGCCCGGGCTGCACGAGCTGGCGCCGCCCGGGGGCGTCGGATTCTCCTGCTTCAGCGAGATGTTCGCCTGGGCGGGATTCAGCAGGTTGCCCTGCGCGTCATAGAAGTCCACCGAGACAAAGCCCTTGGTGCCGTTGGGACGGAACGCGTCCCAGCAGGGGTTGAACACGTTCGCCGCGGCCCGCCACCGCTGGCCGGCCTGGGCGGGAACATCCTGGAAGATCCCGCTGTATCCGACCGGGCCGTTGAAGGGGCCGAACATCTTGATCGAACGGTTCCCGCTCGACACGAAGAAGTTGATGTTCTCAACGTTCCCGAAGGTCGTCCAGCCAACCGCCGGGCCGCAGATCTCCTCGAAGCCGGGGTTAAAGATGATATTGGGCTGCGCGGCCGCGATAGTCGCGCCCGCCAGCACCGCCGCCGCCGCCGTCATCAACGATCTCATGGTTCAGCTCCTCAAAATCTCGACCACTGTTGAGGCGGCCAGCCCCGCTTCCGACGCCGGGAGCGAGGCACGGTCCGCACGGTTTCACGAGCCCACAGCCTGCCAGCGCCGTTCACGGCGCAGGGAACGCATTCGTCGATCTCGTCCCCCCCAGCACCCCAAAGCCCCCAGAGGACCCGTCACCGCCGCTCACGGACGGGGGGCGTTGATCCAACCGAACTTCCGGGACGGGTCGCCCTGACCGGGCGTCCCGGGCTCCATCCGCACCCAGCCGCGGGCGATGCCGTAGACAAACAGATCGTTGGCGTCCATGTCGCCAGCCCCGGGGGCGTCCTCTTCACGCCCGTCATGCGGCGACTTGAACGTTTCAACGTGCCCCTCCAGGAACGACACGGTCCCGGCGCCGCCGTGCCGCTCGGTGATCTGGTCCGTGTTGGACCACAGACCGTCGCGGACCGACCCGTTGTACCAATAGGTCGACTCCTCGATGAAGATCGGCATGCCCGTGAACCGCTGTGTCTGCGTCGTCGGCTGCAGCAGCGTCGCAGGCGTCCCCACCGCAGGGCGCGTGACATACGCCACCGGCGTCCCCACCCCCAGCGTCGCCCCCTGCATGCGGGCGACAAATGTGTAATCGAAGTCGAGCGTCGTGAAGCTGCCGAACGAATTCTGCGCGTTCTGGTTGCCCGTCGGCGAAGACCGCTTGTTCGACGGACACTCACCCGCCTGGTCCACGTTGCTCATGTACTGATAGACCACCCCCGGGCCGAACCCCGTCGAGCTGGTCGTATCCGGCAGGCGGGCCCACATCGGCACCACCCCGCCGAAGCTGTCGCGCACCACCTGCCCCTGCCGGTTGGTCAGGATCTCGGGCCACAATTGCGACTTGTAGTCCCCCGCATACGCACTCGCGGCCAGCGTGAACTGCTTGCCGTTGGCCAGGCACTTGCTGTTCCGGGCCATGTCCCGCGCCTGCTTCAGGCTTGGCAGCAGGATCCCGATCAGCAGCGCGATGATGGCGACCACAACGAGCAACTCGATGAGCGTGAAGGCGGCCGCATTTGAACGCTTGGTCATACGTGTCCCCTGTCCATCATCGCCGCGAAGCGGAACCGCTTGCGCCCCGGCCCGAGCGGGCCTTTCCGGGCGCCGCGACAATTCACTCAACCGGAAACCGCCCTCCGTCGGGCAGCACGCGAACCGGCACGGCGGGCGGAGCGCCCGTCGTGCGGTTGATTTCAAGCATCGTCTGGCGAATCAATCGAATCGGTCCGGTCGCCTTCCCCGCCAGCCGGCGGGTCAGCCCGAGCGACGCTTCGTACCCCAGCATGCCCGCGTCCTGGCAGACCGCCGTCACCGGCGGCCACACATGGTGGCGAACATCGCTGTCATCAAAGCCCACGAGCGACAAGTCGCCCGGCAGCTGCACCGACAGCTCCTGGCAGCGACGCAGCGCGCCCAGCGTGGCCAGCGGGTCGGTCAGGTACACCGCCGTGGGCGGCCGGCGCAGGCCCAGGAGCCGTGTGATCGACGCCGCGCCTCCCTCCATGCTCGCCACCGCCTCCACCTGCAGCTCCGCATCCGCCTCCAGCCCCTGCTCCTCCAGGGCCTGCAGATACCCCTCGCGCCGGTCGCGGTGATCGGTGTCGGGCACATTGTGCACCACCAGGGCGATGCGCCGATGCCCCAGGTGAATCAGGTGCTCGATGGCCCGCCGGCTATCCCCCCGCGACTCACAGCACACGAAGTCGACCCCCGGCTCCTCGAAGCGATCCGCCACCACCACCGCCGGGAAACCCTCCGCGGCGATGTCGACGCACACGCCCCGGCTCCGCTCGAAAGTTCGCAGGATCACGCCGCGCAGACCCTTGCGCGTGAAAAACTGGGTGTACGACTCACCCGGGTCCTTGTCACGCTGGATGCTCACCATCTTGAGGTCGAACTTCTGCTCGTTGATCCCACGCAGAATGCCCGCCAGCAACGCCGACTCGAACGCGCCGTAATCGGCCCGCACCGGTTCGTCGGGGTACACCAGGCCGATCACCGTCGTCGATCGCTTGCCCACCAGCGGCACGTAGCCCATCTTCGCCGCGGCGTCCAGCACCCGCCGCTTGGTCGCCTCGCTCACCTCAGCATGGTTATTGAGCGCCCGCGACACGGTCGCAACGGACGTCCCCAAATGCTTGGCAAGCTCGCGAACTGAAGCCATGCGCGCCTCCGACCGACCCGTAACAGTTGCGGATCAGTTATCGCAGTTTAATCTATTCTGCGTGCGTGTCAAGGCTTTCGGAGGGGAATTTGACATCTGTTTCACCCGGTAAAAATGGACTTTTGTCAACGCTGAGGTCTCACCGATGTAATCGATTACATGCAAAGGCTTACACCGTCCTCGGCTCTCCGGTCCCGAATGGGCCAACCCGGCCTCCGAGGCTTGATTGACCGGAGATTTGGCTGGCCTCCCGGCTTCACCGCCGCGCGGCGAATCACGGCCGCTGGCGACGCCTCACCGCGATGGCCATGCCCGCCAAAACGATCACAGCTCCGCCCGGCCCCGGGACGCGGAACTGGATTGTCTGATGAGGCAGGTTAACCGGGTCACCGCTGGTCCCGCCGAACGCGTTGGTGCCGAAGGTGTACCGGCCGCTCAGCCCCGTGACGCTCGCAACGATGAGGTCGGCGCCCGGGGCGGGGAGGTAGTACAGGCGATAGACCGGGATCAGATCGCCCACCAGAGTGCCCGGACTGGCGTCGCCCGGAATGGCGTTGCCCCATGCCTGTGTGCCCTCAGAGCCGAAGTTCAAAGACCGCCCGCCCGTCACGTTTGTGAGCGACGGCGAACCCACCGCGGGGTTGTTCGGCACGCCGTTGAACGCCAAACTGTTCGACCCAAGGAACAGCGGCGGGACCTGCGGCGCGAAGCCGCCCCGGAAGGGCGCAAAGTGCCCTGCGAGCGGCTCGCCGCTCGTGTCCTGAAACACCCGGGCATCCTGCTGAAAGCCAGGGCCGTTGCTGGGGTTGGTCGCCGTGGCTCCTTGGATCACCCGACCCTGGTTTCGCCCGGCCGCTGCGGCCACGGGGTCGGTGAACGTGATCCTGAAGTTCGCCCCGCCGACCCGCAAAACGCCCAGATTCGCCACGCCGGATGCGGAGCTATTGGGCAGAATCCCTACTCGAGCATAGATCGTCAGCCCGATCTGCGTCGACGACTCACTCGGGGCGTAGGGGCCCAGCGCGTCGACGACAAACCTGACATCCCATACCTGCGCCGAAGCGGGGGCCTGGCCCAGGAGCGGAGACGCGCTCCCCAGCGCCCCCAGCGCCATGCCTACTAACGACGAGAGACAGCTGGTTCGCTGCATCATCGACCTCCCCGCGCTGGACCGCTCGGTCCATGGGACCGCCCATGGATCTGAACCGACACTCCGCGGCGGCGCCGCGGCTCCGGGAACGAGTGTGCGCTGAATCTCGCCGGGGAGCAAGGCGGACCACCGAATCCCAGCAACTTGGGTAAACACCCGAAGTCTGGGGGCGGCCCTTCTCCCACCACCCCCAAGCCCACGGCGCCAAAAAAGACAGGGGCCCGGCTTGCGCCAGGCCCCTGCAATCAGATCTGAATCGGGCTTGAGCTGAAGCTCAAGCCAATCGAGTCGTGGTCAGGACCGAATTAGGCCCGACGACGACGAGCGGCGACCAGCCCGCCCAGGCCGACGAGAGCCGCGGCGCCCGGGGTGGGGACGCGGAACGAGAAGGACTGGTTGGGGAGGTTGATCGCAGCCGCGGCGGTGCCGAAGGCGCCGCTGAGCGAGTGCAGGTAGCGGGCGCTCAGGTTCGTGACGTTGACGGTCACGTCGCGGATGGCGTTGAGGGTGAAGTCAGCGCGGGGGAAGTAGTACAGGCGGTAGACGGGGACCAGATCGCCCACGAGGTTGGCGGCGTTGCTGTCAACAGCGACGGCGTTACCGGCGGCGAGGGTGCCATCGGAGCCGTAGTTGAGGGCGCGGCTGCCGACCACGTTGGTCAGGAAGGGGCTGCCGGTGGCGGGGTTGTTGGCGCTGCCGTTAACGGGCTCCGAGTTGGCGCCGAGGAACAGCGGAGCGACCTGGGGCGCGAACGACCCACGGAAGGGGGCGAAGTGGCCGGCGAGGGCGTTGCCGTTGGTGTCGGTGAGGTTGCGGCCGTCGATGTCAGCGGTGCCGCCCTGGGCGACGCTGCCCTGGTTCAGGCCGCCGCCAGCGGAGAGGGCGTCGGTGAAGGTGATGCGGAACGCGTTGCCGCCGATGCGGCTGGGGCCGAAGTTCCGGGTGCCGCTGGCCGAGGCGTTGGCCAGGATGCCGACGCGGGCGTACATCGTGATGCCGACCTGCGTGGCGTTGATGCCCTGCGAGAAGGGACCGGAGTTGTCGACGACGAACCGGACATCCCAGACCTGGGCCGAAGCCGGGGCCTGAGCCATGACCGAGGACGCCGCGCTGGCAGCACCGACGACAGCCAGCATACCACGAACGAAGTTCTTGCTCATCTTTCTCTCTCCTCAGACGCTATTGGTCAGAATGAATCCACGGCCATGCCGCAGACTCTTGTCCCTTATTGTGACCCGATCCTGAGGTATTGCAAGCCCCGTCAAGCGACGAAAAGAAAAAAAATCTCGCTTGCCGCATCCAGACCGCACTTTTCCGCTCGATTAAAGGGCTCGGATCGCAGCCTGCCTCGTCAATCTAGGGCGTCAGCAGAGCGACACTTGTCAAGTCTTTACGACGCTCGCAGCTCGCGAGTTCCATTCGAACTCAATGCAGATGGACACAACAGCACAGCCGTGGTGTCCCAAAACAAAAATAGAGCAAGATCCCGGCGAACCGGGATCTTGCCCAAACATAATCTATGACTTACCGACTGAGCCAGTTCTCTCAGGCGCGGCGGCGACGCATGGCCGCCAGACCGCCCAGGCCGACCAGAGCTGCGGCGCCCGGGGTGGGGACGCGGAAGGTGATCGACTGGTTGGGGAGGTTGACCGCGGCGGCGGCCGTGGCGAAGCCGCCGCCGTTGTCGGTGTGGATGTAGCGGGCCGAGAGACCCGAGATGTTCAGAGTGATGTTGCGGCTCTGAGCGATCTTGGGCAGGAACAGGAAGCGGTACACCGAGACGTACTCGCCGCCGATGATCTGGTTGCTGGCGTCAAGGACGGCGACGCCCAGGGCGTTGCCATCAAAGCCGATGGTGCGCGAGCCGACGACCGAAGTCGCGCGGGGGTTGCCGGCGAGGAGGCTGTAGATGCCGTTGGAGGTGTCGTTGTTGGCGCCGCCGGTGCCCTGGGGGGCGAAGCCGCCGCGGAACGCACGGAAGTGACCGGCCAGGGGCTGGCCGTTGGAGTCAACGCCCTCGCCGGTGGGGCCGGGACCAGCGTTGCTGCTGAAGGGGCCGCCCGCAGGGTCGCTGAAGTTGGCGAAGAAGGTGCCGTTGCCGCCGCCAACCCGGCTCACGCCGAAGTTGCGGGTGCCGCTGGCCGAGCCGTTGGCCGCGATGCCGACACGGGCGATCATGGTGATCGCCACGCCGGTCGAGGTCTCGCCCTGAGCGAAGGGGCCGCTGGTGTCGGGAACGAACTGCACATCCCAGACCTGAGCGGTCGCAGGGGCCTGAGCGAGGGCAGTGGAAGCCAGCGCAGCCAGACCGGCAGCGCACAGCACGATACGAACAGATCCACGGGTCATGTACTCTCTCCTCTTTTACTATGTTCCCCAAAGGGGTTCGCGTCTCCGCGGTCCTCTGGACACCCCAAGTGTGACCGATCGCGGGGGCCTTTTCAAGTCAATTTGTCCTGAGATCTGCCTGTTAGGCGGAAAAACCCTCACTTCTTCACACCATCTATACCAATCATTAACCAAACATGGATCACCCTGCACCCACCACCGCGCCAGCGACTCCAAAAAGGCGAACGCCCGGGTGTTCCCCGGGCGCTCGGGTAATCGTAAAAGAGTGCTTCGGGCCACCCCACTGCATCAGGCGCGACGCCGACGCATCGCCACCAGGCCACCCAGGCCCGCGAGAACCGCGGCGCCGGGAGTCGGAACGCGGAACGTCACCGACTGGTTGGGCAGGTTGACCGCCGCGGCGGCCGTGGCGAAGGTGCCGTTGACCGTGTGCAGGTAGCGCGCCGACAGACCCGAGATGTTCAGGGTGATGTTGCGGCTCTGGGCGATCTTGGGCAGGAACAGGAAGCGGTAGACCGACACGTACTCGCCGCCGACGATCTGGTTGCTGGCGTCGAGGACGGCGACGCCCAGCGCGTTGCCGTCGAAATCAATCGTGCGCGAGCCGACGATCGACGTCGCGCGGGGGTTGCCGGCGAAGAAGCTGAAGGCGCCGTTGTTGGCGTCGCTGTTGAAGCCGCCGGTGCCCTGGGGGGCGAAGCCGCTGCGGAACGCGCGGAAGTGGCCGGCCAGAGGCTGGCCGCCCGCATCAACGCCCTCGCCGGTGGGGCCGGGACCAGCGTTGCTGCTGAAGGGGCCGCCCGCAGGGTCGCTGAAGTTGGCGAAGAAGGTGCCGTTGCCGCCGCCAACCCGGCTCACGCCGAAGTTGCGGGTGCCGCTGGCCGAGCCGTTGGCCGCGATGCCGACGCGGGCGATCATGGTGATCGCCACGCCGGTCGAGGTCTCGCCCTGGGCGAAGGGGCCGCTGGTGTCAGGAACGAACTGAACATCCCAGACCTGGGCCGTCGCCGGGGCCTGGGCCAGGGCGACAGTGGGGACAGCCATCGCGCCAGCCAGGCCGGCGGCGGACAGCACGCAACGTGCAAACACACGGTTCATGAGACTCTCTCCTCTCAGGTTGTAACCCGACGCGCACGCGTCAGCGAGCGCTCTGGAAGGAGTTTGCCCCACGCCCGGGCCCGGACCAGTACGCGACCCAGAATTGGTGCATAAACCGAGGAACACCTGAGGGTTGTGCCGCCCCCGGAGCCCTTGACGTCCGATTACTCCCGCCTGCGGGGCCTCGATCCGGTGGATTCCAGACCAGCACGCACCCCATAACTGAGCGGCAGCCGCGCCGAGGGTCGGGCCTGCTCAACCGCCCCCTGGCGCGGCCGATTCGAGACCGTTTTCGTCGGGCGCGGCGTAGGGGCGGAACTTCTCGATCGTGCCCTGCTCCTCGCTGTAGAACAGCGCGCGATTGGCGCCGATGAGCCCCGCCGACGCCAGATCGATCAGCGCCGATGAGTCCGCCGCGCTCATCTGGTAGAGCACCCGCTGATCGAACTCGCGGAGCATCGAGCGCTCCAGCGTGCGGTTGAACGACGCCAGGGTGTCGCACCAGGCGATGACGTGGATCCCCGCACCGGGCCCCTCGCGGATGATCCGGGCGAACTGCTTGTCAGGAGCCGGGGCGCCCTCGCCGGAACCGCTCCCGAAGTCGAATTCGTTCTCCGGCCGGCGGAGCATGCGGAACCGCTGCAGCCCGTGCACGCAGAGCGCGATCTGCGGGGCCTCGTGCGTCCCCGCCAGGCGGGCGTCGAGCTCGCCGCTCAGCGCCGCGAGCACCGCCTCGACCTCGCGATACGGCGCGACGCGCACACCGCAGCCCCAGCGCCTCACCACGCCGGCGAGGCGTTCGAGCGCTCCGGCGAGCGGCGAGTCGGCCGGCGTGCCGTCGAGCACGATGAGCGGCGCCAGCCGGCCCCCCGCCCCCTCCGGCAGGCCCTCCTCAGCCCCAGGCGCCCGGCGCAACTGGGCGCCCAGCCCGAGGAGCGCGGCGCCCATCATCGCCGTCGCCGAGTCATCGCGCTGGCCGACAATGAGCAGATTCGCCGCCGACTGGCGCCGGAAGACCGCGGCGGTGGGCTCCTTGATCGCGATGGGTTCGCCCAGCCAGGCGGTGAGCGGGCCGCGAGGGCCGGCCGCGGGGGACGCGAGCACGGCCCGCAACGCGTGGTTGCGGGCCAGGTGGGCCGGGGCGCTTCCTTCAAAGATGATCGGCGGCTCGGGCGGCGCGCCGCCCTCCGAGCGGGCCATCTGCTGGCGCAGGCGCGCCAGGCCGAGCAGGCGGTCGCGGTTCTCCTCCGGCAGCCACGCCACCTGAAAGGGGCTGTTGCCTTCCACCGCGCCGCTGGCGTCGTTGTAGATCGCTTCGCCCGGGCGCGACAGCAGCCGGGCCGCGGCGTTGTCATCGCTCATGATCAGGTACGAATCCGCCTCGCTGCACTGCAGGGCGATGCGCACCGCCATCTGGCCGATGGTGCTGCGGGCCAGCGTGTACGCCCCGCCCAGCGTCTGGCTGCCCAGAATCGCGTGCATGCCGAAGGCTCGCCCCTGCCGCACCAGGCGGTCGAGCAGGAGCGACGATTCCTGGGCCAGCTTGTCATCCTCGACGAACAGCTCCTGAAACTCGTCAACGATCAGCATCACCCGCGGCATCCGCGCCTCGGGGTTCCTGGCCCGATACCCCGCGATGTCCTGAGCCTCGCTGTCGCGAAACAGCTCGCCCCGGCGCTTGAGCTCGGCATCCAGCCGGCGGAGCACCGACAGCCCGAATTCGCGCTCGCTCTCGATGGCGATCACCCGCGCGTGCGGGATCTCGTGCACGGCGTAAGTCTTGAACTCCACGCCCTTCTTGAAGTCGACCAGGTACAGCTCGATCTCATCGGGCCCGTACCACAGGGCCAGGTTCGTGATGATGGCGTGCAGCAGCGTCGATTTGCCCGAGCCGGTCCGGCCCGCGATCAGGGCGTGCTGGGCCGTGCCCTTGCCCAGGGTGATGTGCTGCAGCTTGGTCGCGCCGGCCCGGCCCATGGCCACGCTGACCTCCTTGGCGCTCGAACGCGTCCAGAGCGCGCCGGCGCCGGCCTCCCCGCTCGCACTCGAGCCGGGCGGGGCGATCATCTCAAAGGGCACCTGCACCCGCGAGCTGTCCTTGGCATGCCGGCCCGCCATGTGCACGATGGCGTTGAACTGGGCGTCGCCAGGGAGGGCCTCCAGCTCCAGCGGAAGCCGGGAGAACTCCGGATCATCGCGGAAGAACCTGCCTCCACCACCTGAGCCGCCCCCACTCCCCCCACCACCGCCGCTCCCTCCACCGCCCCCCGCCCCGCCGCCTCCCGCCTGGCCGCCCCGCCAGGTGAGCTGCACCGCGCACTTGGCCAGATCCCCCGCCGACAGGCCCTGCGGGAGGGCCTGGCGCGTATCGACCGCCGCGAGAACGTAGACCCCGCAGCGCGGGCCGCTGTCAAGGATGCTCGCCAGCCGCTTGGCGGCCAGCTCGTTAAACCCCGCAGGCAGATCGGCGATGACCAGGAACCGGTAGGGCTCGGCGACCTCCCCCGCGTGGGCGTTGTACTCCTCGATGGTGGGGAACTGGTTCCGCAGGTACTTCTGGATCACGTTCTCCATGTGCTCAGTGAGGTCCGACAGGCGCTGCTCGATGTGGCGCGGCTCGGTCCAGATGCGGTCGCTCACGAGCGCCGGCTCGTAGTCGGCCAGGTGCATGAAGGCCGCGAAGTTCTGGCCCAGGCCGACGGGATCGATGATGGTGAAGCGGGCCTTGCCGGGCGGGAAGGCCGTGATGATCCGCAGCATCGCTCCCTGGAGCACGCTGATCGCCTCCGGCCGCCCCTGCCCGCCGGTGCGGAGCAGCAGCGAGCAGCGGTTGGGGAGCTCCATCGCCACCGGCAGCAGCGGCTCGCGCGGCCCCAGCGCGCCCAGATCCACGCCCGACCAGGCCTCCCCCTCAGGCAGCCCGCCCGGCAGGGCCCCGATGTCGAGCCGAACCGCCCCCAGCGCAATCGCCGGCGGCGGCGCCTCCGGCGGACGCCACGCGGCGGCAGGCGCCGACCCGTCCGGGCTTGTCGCCCCGCCAGCCGCCCCCTCACCGGCCCAGATCGGCGAGGTCCACGGGGGACAGACCGTCCCCGCCAGGGCCCGGGCCTCGCGCACGAGCGCGTGCGCCCCCCGCATGCCCCGCTGGTAGGACTCAAGAAGGTCCCGCCAGTCCGCATCGCGCCGCTCCGCCAGCTCGGCGAAGGCGCCGTCACGCCGGGCGTCGGCCTCGGCGACGGCGCGGGCATGCTCGCCCTGGGCGGCCTGCGTCAAGGCCTGCCGCCGATCGCTCAGGGCCGCGGCCTTGCCCGCCCGATCCGCCTGCAGCCCTGCGATAACGCCCCCCGATTCGCCGCCCAGGGCCGCCAGGCGGTCGCGCGAGGCCTTGTTGAGCTCCTCGAGCTTGGCCCCGGCCTTGGTCTGGGCGCTGCGGATGTCGAGATCGCGGGTCTCGCGGATCCGCAGCTCCGCCTTGCGGCGCGTCTCACCGGCGATCTCCAGCCAGCGCTCTCCCGCGGCCCGGGCCTCCGCCAGCGCCTGGGCCAGCCCCTGACCGACCTCGCGCACCGCCCGGCTACCCACGGCATACAGCCCGGCGAGCAACATCAGGCCCAGCACGACGCCAACCCCGGCCCCCCCCAGGCCCCACCCCAGCGGTGGCGCCTCCTTGAAGCCCGTCAGGGCGCCGACCCCCGCCAGCCCCGCCCCGCCCATGAAGACCAGCACCCCAAGCGGCCACAGCCCGCTGAAGACCCTCGGCGCCAGCAGGCGGACCAGCCGGGCGGCCCGCTCCTCCGCGGCGCGGGTCATGTCACGCAGGCGGGCCGAGGCGTCCCCCTCGCCCCACGCGGCGGCCCCGGCGGCGTCGGCGAGCCCCGGAGCCGGCGGGAAACTCATGCGGCAGGCCCGCACATGGGCCCGGGCCGCGGCTTCCAGCCCGCGCAGTCGCTCGCCGGTGGCCGAGAGCTCTTTGCGCAGGGCCTCGAATTGCTCGGCGGGCTTGGGGGCGCTCGTCTCGAAGATCGACTCGGCCATCCACAGCTTGTCATCGAGCCACTTTTTCACCGCCGCGTCGTCGGCGGCCTGTCGGTCGGAGAGGCTCGCTTGCTCCTTCTGGAGGCGGGCGCGGGCGTCGGCCAGAGCGCGATCAAGCGGGGCGAGTTGCTCAGCCTCGGCGCGGGCGTGCCCGTCCTCGATGCCGCCAGCGGCGCGGGCCAGGGCTTCGTCGGCCGCCGCGATCGCTTCGGCCCGCTGGCGCTCGGCCCGGGCCCTCCCGCCGTCGAAGGCCTCGCGGATGGCCTTCTCACGCTCCGCCCGCTCGCCGGCCAGACGGGTGAACTCGTGCAGCGCTCGCCGGATCTCGCCTGTCAGGGGGCCATCGGTCATGAAGTCGCCTTCGCGCTGGGGAGAGAAAAACGGGGGGTGAGAGAGAGTGAGACACGCCGCCACAAGGACTGCGACGGGCTAGTCGGCCGCCGATCCTTGGCCGTCCCGCCGCACCGCGGCGACGGTCTCGCTCAGCCGCTCCATGGCGCCCATGGCCATGGCGACCTTGGCTTCGAGCGGGGCGATGAAATCACGCTCGAACCGCTCGCGGGCTGCGTCATCCCAGTCGGCGCGGGTGCGATCCAGCCGGAGGCGGAGCTCCTTGAGCGCATCGCGAAGTTTGGCCTGGCCGACGTTCATGCGTGCCCGTACACCAGGGTGTCCTCCGCGTTCAGAATCGCCTCGATGCCCCCCGCCACCACCACCACGAGCCAGGCGGGCGGCAGCTCCAGCACCTCGCTCAGGCCCGGCCGGCGGGTGAGTAAATCTGACACGCTCATGCCCATCAGGCCGCCCGCGGGCCCGAGGGCGGCGCTCGCGTGCCCAATGTACCAGCCTGAATCCGCCTGCGCCGCCTCCGCCACCACCACCTGCCGGTGCAGGTGGAACGCGGGAGCGTCAAGGGCGCCGTCCTCGACGATCACCAGCCCCTGGGCCGGCGGCGGAACCCCCGCGATGCCCAGATACGCCAGCACGCCCGACGGCGGGCCGTCGAGTCCGTCGGGGCGGGGGATGACGCTCGATGCCCCAATCTCGCTGGCGATGGTGGCCCGCCGCTGCGACGGGCCCGGCGACCGCCGTCTCAGGGCGCTCAGGCGGGGCGCCGGGGCCGCGCTGTCGGGCGGGGCGGGCGTCTCGAGCGGCGCGGACCCTGCCGGCGCCGCCGCCGCCGGCGCCCCCTGCACGAGGCTGGCGTACGCCTCGATCCCCGCGATCATCTTGTCAAGGCGGACGATGGCGCTGGGCAGGTCGCGGCTGAGCACCTCCGAGAGCGACTGGACCTGCCCCTTGTACAGGGTGAACTCGCGCTCAAGCACCAGCATCCAGCGACGCAGCTTCTTCAGGGTCTCCTCGGCCTCGTCGACGCGCCGGCGGGCTCGATCGACGGCGCGGCGCTCGTCGATCGCCGTGGGCGTGTCGGGCGCCGCGGTCAGCTGCTTGCGGCGGAGCTCGGATTTCGCCGCCTCCACCGCGTCGTGCCGGCGCCGGACCTGGGCCTGCCAGTAGCCCACCTGCTCGTAGCGGAGCCACTGCTCCGTCCGCTGGCCATCACCCTCGACCTCGCTGATCGCGCTGGCGGCCTCCTCGATGAACCGCTGAATCGCGGTCTTCACCTCGCGAAGGGCGTCGAGCGAACTGATGCGGGCCTGGGGCATGGTGGGCGGCTTTGGCGGACCAGGACCGGAGCGCGACGAGCGCCGCTCAACGCTGGTTCAGGTATTCCTCGATCTTCTCAGCCTTTTTGAGCAGGAAGGGCACATGCTGCTCCGAAAGGTCGTTGAACCGCTGGAGGGCCTTCATGGTCTGCTGAAACTCCTCGACGAACTTCACGTGCTCCTGATCGCGCCAGGATTGCCCAAGGGTCCCCAGCTTGCCGGCGAGCACCGTCATCTGGCTCTGCAGCCCGGCGGAGAACCGCTTGAGATCCTGCGCAAAACGCCGCAGCTCGGCGGGGTCGACGATGGCTTTGGACATAGGAGCTCCTCGCTGAGATTCTACGAACAACGCCCGCGTGCGGTTGCCGCGCGGGCATGCGTACGCGGGCCCGGCGTCCCCGACGCGCCGGGTTCGGACAACCACCTATGCTGAGACCGCCCATGCTCCCCTTCGCCGGCGCCATCACCGCTCGAGTCCTGCGCGTCGCCCCCGTGTCCATTCACGGGGATGTGTACTTTGACCTGCTGGTGGAGCCCGAGGCCGACCCGGCGGGCGCCGGCGGCGCGCCGCTGCCGCCCGTCCCCGAGGGGCAGATCCTCACCCTCGCCCTGCGGGCGCCGATGCACAGCACCCCCGACCGGCAGGCGCCCGAGGTCGGACGGCGGGTGCGGGTGCAGTTCCTGATGCAGCAGGTCACCGGCATCACCTACATCTGAGCGGCGCCGCAAGATTCCGCGGGGTGGCATCAAGTTCCCCTGGGACCACGCCCGGTCGTGCCATTGAGGTCTCGGCTCGGCGAGACCTCAATGTCCGGCGATTCGCGTGCCTCGCCAGCGGTCGTCGGAGATTCAGCCCGTCGTGATTCATCGAGTGCTTGGCTCCCGAGTCACATGGTCCCTCCAGTGCTCCCAACCTGTCCCGCGAGGATACCGACAATCAAGCTCACCCTCGCCCCGCCCCATCCACCACCGCACGCTGGACCATCGCCAGTCACCCGCCCGCGCCACCAACCCCCGCTCCCGAGGGTCTTGCGGCGTAATAGCCGCCGAGTTCTGCAGAGCCGTCGACGGTGTCGTTGACGTACTCGCCCGCAGAGCTCCAGCCAGCCCAGTAGAACGGACGGGCGATCCACCATCCATCCAGCCCCAGCGGATCGATCCGATCCACTGGATCCCCCCCGTGTGTCCACCGTTCGTGGGCAAGGTCACCCATGCTCGGACTCCTGTTGAACCGTAACCCCGGTCCAGAGGTGTCCGAGAGTCTTGGGCAGGGTCGACGTAACTCAATGCCACCCCGCCCGCCGTCGGGGCTGCGGTCGTCAGGGCAGTCTCAGCGGCTGGTGCGAGAAGAATGCATTGTTAGTATATGGGATGACCAATTTCGCAACTCTCGGAGACAGAAGAAAGACACCAGACCACACCAAGCCGTATTCACTGACGAGCGAGCGAGAGTATCTATCTGTAAAGATTGAGAAGTAGCCAGGCATGTCAATCTTAAGATCAATGACATCATCAGGGCAATGAGATAACTTGTACAGATTGAGCGGAACAACCTGGAAGAAAGGTGGCGCATGGCAGTCAGGATCTCCAAACTGCTCGTACAAACGCATGATGATCTCATGCAATTCAAGTCGGTCAAGGCCTTGCATGCCGGTGATCTCGTGATCACGCCACTCTCCGCCGCCTGGGCTGTAGGCGAACCGATACCACTTGACCTTGACAGGACGCAGTTCAACCCGAGCGAGCTTCGATATATCACGCGCTAGCGATTCAGTAGCTATAAACTCTCCACTCGGGAGGCCAATGAGGCCAAACTGGTGGAAGTTCCTGACCAAGGTAAAAGTACCAGATCTCACATCCACGGGCATGCCGTGAAACATATGTGCTTCGACTGGATCAACCTGCTGGCTGGAACATGTGCAGAGCAACGTACAAGCATCTTGGGGTGCAGAGCCAGCATCTAACTTGCTCATCACGGCCTCCGTCCGATTGGTGCGGTTGGGTCTCCGTCCCGGTCACCATCAGGGCCATAGGCGCGCGCCCCCTGACGCCGCTTGACATCTAGGTTATCCCGGGCATTCTTTGCGTTGTTCTCGACAATTGCATGTCCGTTCTCGATGGCTTCATTGAGCTGAGTGTTATCGATGGGAAGTACTGCCTCCACCAAGGCGTTCTCCGCAGCCGCCTTGGCTGTCTGCCCCTCAAGGAGGTTCCAGGCCAAACTAATGGCGATCCCGATGCCAGGAATGCGGCCGAGAATGCCCTTTACGGCGGACTTTGCACCCGCCTCGGCCGCAGCTTCCGCACCCTCCTTCAGCCCCTTGCGAGCCAACTGCTCGGCCGCTTCCTTGCCCACCTTTTCGCAAGCGTCCTTCATCATGCTTGGTTTCCACTTGCCATAGTCGGCCGTAGCGGGCAGGGACCCTTCAAACCACTTGGCATGTGCCTTTGTCTTGCTGAGCGCATCAAGAGCCTCCGCTAAGGCGTCCCTAGTGAGTTTACCGCGTGTGTACATTTCTTTAACAACCTCCTTCGCGTCGCCGGACCATGCACGATGCTGGTCAGTGTACCCCCAATGATTCGTTGTAGGCATTACACGGCCAAGGGCCTTGAAGTTGCGATCAATTCCTGCATCCTCCAGCAGCCTGCGGGTTTCATCGTCTCCCGGTGTCATGTGATGCCACTGCCACTCGTGGTCTGGCCCCAGCCCCATCGGATCCACAGCATCCACCGGATCCCCGCCGCAGTACTGGTAGAGGTTCATCCCCCCCGCGAAGCCGATGGGGTCGGGCTGGAGCCAGCGGCCGTGGTAGGGGTCGTAGACGCGGTTGCGGACGTGGTAGAGGCCGAGGTGGTTGTCCCACACGTACGCCGCGTAGCCAAAGCGGTTGTCGACGCTGGCCCGCGACAGGCTGCCCACGCCAGGGGGCACGGGACCGGTGGGGTCGCTCAGCGGCGGCGCATCGGGCGGCCCAAAGAACGCCCCGATGAAGCTCGACAGGTCGTCTGGGTCGAGCGCCCCGCTGCAGTCAAAGTCCACGCCCGGCGGCTTGGCGTCGGTGTCGGGTGCGAAGAAATACGCGATGTAGTCCGACAACGTGTCGGGAGTCACCTCGCCGCGGTTCTGGAAGTCGACAGGGTGGTACGCCTGCGGCTCGCCGTAGGCGGTGTAGCGGATGCGCTCCAGCGGGTTGCCGAAGGCGTCGACCAGCGCGACCACATCGCCGCGATGGTTCTGAACGTAGTAGACAGCCTCTTCGAGCCCGTCGGACATGCCCGCCAGGCTGGTGGCGGGGTTGTTGTCGGCGTCGCGGTGCCGGCAGAGCAGGCGGTCAAGCCCGCGGACATCGCCCATGCCGCGCGGCCCCTGGGCGTGATAGACGTACCGCTCGTACAGGCGGGGAGCGGGGCGCTCGCCAGCGGCGGCCCCGCCGGTCCCGACGGGGCCTTGACGGAACACGGCGACCAGCCGCCAGAGGGGGTCGTAGACATAGAACTCGCGGGTGTCGGTGTTGAGGTCGCCGTCGCCGGCGCCGGGATGGTTGGGGTTGGCGTCGTCACCGGAGTCGTAGACGGCGCTGGTCCGCCAGCCGAGGCCGTTGTAGGTGAACCTGGCGAAGAGCAGCCCCTGCCCGGAGGGGGGGGCGCCACCTGGCGGGTCGGTGTTGACGCTGCTGCGCCTGTAGACCTCGGCGAGCTGGCCGAGGGCGGTGTACTTGAAGATGAACCGGCCGTTGTCGGTGCAGTTGCCGTTGTCGTCGTGGGTGGGGTGCGCGACGGCGGCGCCGCTGAGGGTGGTCTGCGTGCGTGAGGTGGGTTTGTCGGCGTCGTTGTGGGTGTTGGACCAATCGCTGTCGCCAGTCTCGAGCACGCCCGTCGAGTCGGCGTTGGCGGTGCTGACCAGCACGTGGTCTTTAAAGGTGCTCCAATTGCCGCGAGGATCGGTCCCCCACCGCTGGGCCCGCTGGGTGAGGTGGATGTTGTCGAGTGAGAAGAACCCGCCGACCGTGCCACCGCCCGAGCTCTCACCGGTTGGGCTGGGGTTGATCCCACGGCCGCAGAAGATGATTTCGCCGGTGCACTCGTTGCGTCCAAAGGCGGTGTCGAAGCCCGGCAGGGCCGAACCGCCACCCCCGCCGATGATCGCGGGGTCGTTGCGCCAGGTCATGGCGTCGTCGAGCAGGACCTTGCCCCGCCCGATAGGGTCGCGCTCGATGGTGTCGTGGTGAACCCAGCCGGGGAAGTTCCCCGTCGGGGGCACGGGCTTGACCAGGTCCTGGTCGCCCGTCGCGGGCCGCTGCCAGATGTCGCGCTGCACCTCGCCGAAGCTGTTGAGCAGGGGTTTGCCGAGCTCGGGAGTGGATACCGGGGAGCTGGGGTTGCTGGGCAGATAAGTGGGGTTCTCGAGGTTTGGGCCGGGCATGTCGGTCCAGGCCGGGTTGTACACGCCGTAGTAGCCGTAGTTGGCAAGAACCTCTCCGCCGGCCCCCGTAAGACGGTTCACCCGCTGAAGCGCGGCATCAATCCGGGGCTCGCCGACCCGCTGGCTGGCGATGTTGGGGTCGTAATGCAGGTTGAGCGGGTATCCGCCCGGCAGCGTCGCCTGATCAAGCCGCGGGCCTGACCAGCCGCGCCGGCCGCTCGAGTCAACAGCGGGGGCGCAGCTCGACCCCTGGAAGCCCATGTCGGAGGGCCCAGGCCCCGGCGGGACCGGCCCCATCCCACTCTGGCGAACCTCGGCGGGGAAGCCATAGGTGTCGCGAGAGAGCTTGACTTCGTTAAGGACCGGGCCGCCGGGAGAGTCCCGCTGCGTGATCTGGGTCGGCCGCCCGAACTGGTCATAGGTTGTGGAGGTCAGGCGCGGCTGATCGACCGAGGAGACGCCGGGCGTAGTCGTGGTCAGAACGGGCCGACCGAACTGGTCATAGTCTCGCTGGATCTTGTCGCCGCCGGGGCGCAGCTCGGTGACGATTGAGCCATCCGCCAACCGCTGCTGCCAGCTCTGTTTGCCGTCGGGCATGCGCGTGCCGACGGGCGTGGTATTGTCCTTGATGTGCTGGGCGACCTCGGGAGGGAGCGAAGGGGTGTTGTCGGCGTAGCGGTACTCGACGGGGTAAGTCTGGCCCGAGCCCGCCTGCGTGCCGGGCGGCTGCATCCCGGCGGGCCGGCTCTTCTCGTAGTACCACCTGTAAACTTCGCACGGACCGACCGGCTCGGTCGCGGGCGGGCGATACTCCATCGCGAGCAGCTGGCCGGCGTCGTCGCGGACAGAATCGATCACCTGGCCAGGCTGCGGGGGCTTGAACTCCTGCAGGCGGATTGGGTGGCCATCCTGGGTGAACCCGGGCTGGGCGACCGACGGGGGCGGCTGCATGAAGCCGCGCCCGAGCGGATCGACAACACCGCACACGATGTCACGAGGCTCAGGCTGGCTCTCGTAGACCCGGGTCGGGATGTTGGTGTTGTCGCAGTTGGCGCCCGCGCAGGCGGGCCCGCCACTACTGTCGCGGTCCAGGTCGCCGTACAGGGTCCAGCGGGTCGGGATGCCGAACTCATCGGGCTTGGCGATTCGCAGGTCGAACCGGCCGGACGTGGAATTGGGGATCCCGGTGACGCCGGCTGAGCCGTCGGGGTACCACGCCATGCCGAGGGGCGGCGCCGGGCCGCTGGAGGGGATCTGGCCGTCGAGACCTGGGTAGCGGTCGATCTCGAGACGGAGCCACTCATCGCCGGGCGCAAAGCTGCGCTCGAAGACGATCTCCTTGACCAGGACATCGTCGGCCTGGACGCTCATGGCCTGGCCAAACTGGATGGCCGGGCTGACGCCTGCGATCACGGCGATGCGCTTGACCTCGCAATCCCGGCAGTACTCGTACTTGGTGATCGATTCACCGGCCGACATCTTGAGTTTGCCATGCGCGCCGTACCAGTTGTTGGTCTGAACGGGGGCGTTGCAGCCGCCGGCACCTGGGGAAGAGCGCTCACCCCCCTGCGCGGACCCAGGGGGCTCGATGGGCTGCTGGGTCTGACGCCACACCTGTCCAAGCGGGTCAAACTCCGTCAGGCCCAGGGAGAGGCGATTGTCCTTGAGTCCCTTGGTTGACAAGCCGGCGTCGTCGTTCGGAGACGGGAACGGGAGGGCCCCGAGCAACTCGTTCCGTGAGCCGCCGAAGAGTCCCCCCGCGGTGATCCGCCCAAGGTTGTCGCGTTCGACGATCGCGTGGGGCTCAGCGGGATTGACAACTCCGGTAATCCTCCCCCGGTAGTCGCGGATGAAGTCCGTCAAGCGGTCGGGGTGCTGAGCGCTCCCCGGAAGTCCAGTGGGGTAGCTGCGCGTCGCGGCAAGGGCCCCATTGCGGTCGTAGGTGAAATCCGCCAGCGGGCGCAGGTTGCTCTGAGCCGAGTCGTCGGTGCCCCGCCAGACGCGGCTGACGGAGCCGCGCTCATCAAAGCTGTAGCGGTTGATGGTGTGGGTGGGGTCGGTCGTGCGGAAGACTCGGCCGGAGTTGTCGTAATCGAATGTGGTGAAGTCGTAATTGGCCGTTGAAGACCCGTCTCCGCTTCCCACGGCGGGGACGCTGAAGTAGCGCCGAGACTCAATGATGCGAGCGCCCGTTGGAGAGAACCGAGCGGTGCTCATCGCGATAAAGTCGAGAGGATTCTCCTCCGCACCCGGGACGAGCGAATTGATGGGATTTGCGGCCGAAGGATTGATCCAGGTCAACGGGGACCGAGTGGTGCTCCGGATCGGCGGGGCGTTGCGGCCGGCGGAGGGAGCTCGATAAATCCTGCCCAGGGCCTCTGTGCGTCCGGCGAGATTGGACACCGCCACGACGGCGGGAAGGCCATAGGACGTCGGAGCGCCAGCCGCTCCGGCGTTGACATAGGGCACGTTGATGGAGACCAGACGATTGTCGGCCAGCCGGGTGTAGGCGAATTCGGCCCGACGCTCGCGCAGGACCGATTGGCCAGGTGAGCTGGCATCGAGCCTCTGGCGCCCGACAGCGTGGCTGGTAAGGCGACCCTGGTCGTCGTAGCCGAAGGACGTTCTGATGTGCAACGCCGGCAGCAGGCCGGACGACCCGGGATCGGACGAACCGAGATCGACCGCCGCGAGGTTGAACTTCTCAGTCGTGATGTCGCCACGATCCGGGTCTGCATCGAAGATGGAGTGCGAACGCAGCCCAGTGATCGAGTCGTATCCGAAGTAGACGAGCCGGCCCGCCTGGGACTTGGTGAACGCGAGCGATCCGTCAGGGTTGTAGTACGACGCCGTTGACCACGACGCACCCGACCCGTTCTTCGCGGTCGGCACAGCGGGCTGCGTGGTGGTGACCTGCTTGGCGATCAGGGTGCCTGGCCACCACGTCCGGCTGTAGGTCCACTGGTCGAAAGCGCCGACTTGCTCGGCGTTGGTCGTCTCGACCGGGTAGGAGCGAGAGGTTGCCAACCGAATGGCCTGAACAGCGGGCCCCCCACTCACAAGCGACTGAGACTGGGTCGTGTAGGTTCCATACCACACATAGAGCGCGGCGGCGAGCCCCGATGAGCCCTTGGCGTGGCGAATTGCCTGAAGGAATCCAGCGTCGCCGCCGGTCCCGGGCACCCGGTCAAAGACGGTCACCAGACCAGAAGACGGGGCGCTTGTGAACATCGAAGCCGCGTCGACGGCGTTGTGCGCGTACTGGGTCGTGTTCTCGGGGGAGAAAGCCCGGATCACTTGGCCCGACGTGTTGCGTTCGACGCGGCTGACCCAGCACTGGGACGTGGCGGCCCATACCCCTGTTCCGGATGCGGGATCGCCATCGGTGACAACCTGGGAGAGCGGGAGTCCCGCTTCGTCGAAGTACTGGGTCAGCCAGGTGCTGCCGGCGGGCCCGCTAGGGGCCCGCTCGGGCATTTTGATGATGGTCCTGAGCCGCCACTCAGGCTGATAGCCGGCGGCGTTCGGGGCCGACGAGGCTTCATATCGGATTATGAAATCACCGGCGGGGGACGATCCACCAGCCATCCCGTCGAACCACACAGAGGTGATCCTTCCGGAAGCGTCGTAGGAGCTGAAGAAGATCGAGGCATAGGGCTTGAGCAGATCGTCCGACGGAGCGGCCGATGAGTCGTTGGCGATGAAACTGGGGGTTGCCGCGGGGTTCGAAAGCCACCCAATCGAGCCGTTTTGATCCCACTCGAAACGCCGGGCGCCTTCCTCACTGAGCCGTAGCTTGAGGTTCCCATCCGCCCGGTAGCGGTAGTAGACGCGCGTGTCGTGCGTGAGGCCCGAGTCCGTCAGGGGCTTGAGGATCGACACCATGCGCAGGTCGCCAACCCGCCCGTGGGCCGCGTCCGGAACACTGGACTGGTAGTAGTCATAAGAAACCAGCCCAACCTGCCGAACGCCGGTGGGAGAACCGCCCCATGCTCCGCCGGCCTTGACTTCCGCCTTAACGGCCGTGAGACGGGGAACTCCGGCGATCGATGTATAGCTGTACGAGTACAGGCGGTCGGCCGCATCCACTGCATACAGCAGGCGCCCTTGGGAATAGCCCTCGCTCAGGGCGACTGCTGGATTGGTCAGAGCAGACGGGCTGCGGCCGACATAGGCCGCGTGGCCGACGCCTCCCACGGAATCCTCGATCTTCCAAACCTGCCCGGCCGCGGCGCCCGCCTCGGCTCCGAAGAAGTACATCTGGCTCGAGCTGGCGTCGAGAACCTGGTAGAAGTCGGGCGCTCCCGCCTGGGCAGCTGTGTACTTCACCACTCCCGCGGCCCCGTTCACCGCCCGAAACGAACCCTGGACGGTCGCGGCGAACTCGACAAATCGATCGGCGCTATAGATCAGATAGAGCCTGTCTGTGGTCCCGGCAACCTTAACCAACTCTGGTGTCGAGAGCTGAAACCAGTTACGTCCCTGCGGCGATCCATCGCTGGTGGCTCCTGCTGGTCGCCACTTGTAACCGCGCCCCACCACCCATGGCACTCGGGCTGGCAATGCGAGGTCGATGGACAGGGGCGAGAATCGTCCGGTCGCCAGATCGATAGGCCCAAGCCACCGATCAGCGCGCGCGGAGGCGAACGGGTTGCCCTGCAAGGACAGGCCGAGCGCATCGTCGTCGAGCGGCGAGCCATCAAGAAGAACGCCTCGCTCGATGGCCACGGCGGAGGCGCCTTGGACTACTGAAACTGGGGGATCAGTCGCGAACGAATCCTGATCGATCACCAGGATGGGCTCCCCCGCCGCACGCTGAGGCGAGCCACAGAGGCCGATCACAATGGCGAGCAACGTCGAGAAGCGAAGCAAAGGCGGCAGCGAGCACTTCATGGTGGCGTCTCCGGGGGCGGCGGGCGGGGTCATGGCTCAGGAGGCTCCGCGGAGCATAATGAATGGCCGAAGGCGCTGCAAGCAGAAAGGCGCGGGCGGATCAAAATCCCCAGATCTGGGTCATGGAGACCGGGCCTTAACCAATCACACGTGATTCTGATCGGTGAACGGGTAGACAGCGTTACGGAAGTGAGGTAATCTCCCCTTGCCGGCTGAAACCGTAAACCATGGAGGTGTTTGATGGATCGGCTCCCACTCACAGCATTTGCGCTCACCGTGATGATCCTGCCGCTGGCGGTGGGGCGAGGTCGTGTCTCCGAGGGCTCAATTGAGCGTGCGCTCGATGTTTCGCTTGAGAGTGAACAGCCCTCGCGCGATTCCGGTTCGCGGGCGCGAGTTTCTGAAAGCGTTCGACCAGACACGGCGCTCCTTCGAGTCGGCATCAGCCCGACGGCGCTGGCTGCGGCGGGCGTGCGCACCAGCCAGGTTGCGTCTGCGTTCGAACAGGCCCGAGCCGTGCTCGCCGCTGAAGGAGCTGCGCTCGAGGCGGCGGATCGGGAGCTGGCCGCTCAGCGGCGTGAGGTTCGGCGGTTGACCCAGCTCCGCCTCTGCGGCAAGCTCTCCCCATCTGATCTGGCTTCGCTCGCTCAGCTTGAGCGCTCCATCGCCGACCGCCAGGGGCAACGCGCTGGGATCCTCTTACGGCTCCGCCAAGCCTGCGAGTCGGGATTGGGGGGAGAGTGTTCACAGACCGTCGAAAACCTGCGCCGCCCCGCTCCACTCGGGACCCCAAGCGATGTTCGCGCCGTCGGCGTCGGCTCGGTCGGTCGCAGGTCCCCGGATCCTGCGGCGTCGGCGATCATCCGAACACGGCTGAGCAGTCTCCTCCAGCCGATGGTCGAGGAGTGGCGTCGAGTTGCCGGCCGCTAGGGTTGACGCGTCGGAGGAATCATGCTGTGCTTGCATAGGGCAATGGCCGTCGCCGCTCTGGTGTTGATTTGGGGCGGCCTGCCTGCATCGGCGCGAGCACAGCCGGCCAAGGCCGAAGGCTCTCTCCAACTCACCGACCAGATCAGCCTTGCTCGACTCGCGGACCTGGCGGCGGAGCGGCTGAGCGTGGATATTGAGTACAACGCCGCCGACCTG
>CAZSZO010000018.1:0-75560 GCA_964611125.1 uncultured Phycisphaeraceae bacterium
TCTGGTCGGCGATGTCGTTGATCACCCCGATGATCTGCCCGATCTGCTCGCTCTTGCGGCCCAGCGAGCCCACGGCCTTGGCCGATTCGTTGACATCGTCGGCGATGCCCTTCATTTCCAACACTGTCCGCTCCACCAGGCCGCCGCCCTCGCGGGCCTGCTGGCCGCTGGCGCTCGCGGCGGTGGTCGCCTCGACGCTCTTCTTGGCCACCTCGACCACGCTGGCGGACATCTCTTCGATCGCCGCCGAGACCTGCTGCGTTTGCCCCTGCTGCTGCCGCATGCCCTGGGCCAGCTGCTCGGCCGATGCGGCGATCTGCGTCGAGCCAGCCGCGACCTCGCGGGTGGTCGCGGTCACTTCCTTCACGATGTCGTGGATGTTATTGAGGACCGCGTCAATGAACCCGGCGAGCAGGCCGATCTCGTCGCGCCGGTCGATGTTCAGCCGCTTCATCAGGTCGCCCTCGCCCTCGGCGACGTCCTTCATCACGCCCATCAGCTCGTGCAGCGGACGAGTCATCGAGCGGATCACCAGCGTCGCCAGCACGAGCGTCATCACCGCGCACCCGAGCCCCATGCCCGTCAGCAGCACTGTGCGGGCCGCCGTCACCTGCGCGGCCTGGGCCTCGTTCTGCTTGGCGAACTCGCCGGCCATCTCCACCACCTTGTCGATCGCGGCGCGGTGCGACACGTACAGCCGCTCCACCTCCCCCTGGGCGATCGCATCCGCGTCGCTCAGCTTGCCGGCCTCGATGAGCGGCTTCACCTTGTCGTTAAAGGTCCGATAGAACTCGGCCGCGGGCTGATGGGCGGCCGTCAGCAGCGTGTTCTTCATCTCGCCCTCGACCAGGTTGGCGGTCCAGAACTCGCGCCGGTCGTTGTACTCCTTCTCCAGCCGGGCCATGCGGTCCAGCAGCGTCTTGCGCTGGGCGGTGTCCTTAGCCTGGATCAGCTCGAGCAGCGTCAGCTTGCTCTCGATGATGTACGCCGGGGGGGGCAGAATGTCGGCGATCAGGTCCTTGCCCTGCACGATCCGGGCATAGACCGAGCCGTTCACCATCACCAGCCGCACCGTCGAGAAGGCCGTCACGCCGAAGATGGCCAAGGCCACCAGGGCCACGGCCACCAGCAGGTACAGCTTGATCGAGATCGAGATGTTCTTCAACATGGTTCAGCCCGGGATTGGGGGACAGACGCACAGAACGACGCGATCGCGCCGACTTCGCCCTGATCGGCGAGTCTCCGGCCCGACTCAAGGCCCCCCGCCCCGCGCCGTCAACTCTCACACTTGGGCCAGGCCATCTGCTCGCTCCATTCCGTCTCACGCACCTTCCCGGGGCGACCCCTGGACGACTCCGTGCCCGCCCGGGGTTCAGACCTTGAACCGGGCGACCAGCGCCTGCAGCTTCTCGGCCCGTCGGCTCAACTGGGCCGCCGCGGCGGCCGACTGGGCCGCCCCCTCCGACGACTCACGCGTCACCTGGTTGATCTGCTCCACGCCGCGCGCGATCTGACCGCTGGCGGTGCTCTGCTCCTCGGCCGCCGCGGCGATCGACTGCACCATCTCCTGCAAACTGTGACTGCCGGCGACGATGTGCGAGAGCGCATCGCCGGCGCTCGCCGCGAGCGTCACCCCGGCCGTCACCTTCTGGGCCCCGGAGTCGATCCGCGCGACCGCCGACTCGGTGTCCTGCTGGATCGCCTTGATGCTGCCGGCCACCTGCTTGGTCGCCTGCGTCGTGCGCTCGGCAAGCTTGCGCACCTCATCGGCCACCACCGCGAAGCCCCGCCCATGCTCCCCCGCCCGGGCCGCCTCGATGGCCGCGTTGAGGGCCAGCAGGTTCGTCTGGTCGGCGATGTCGTTGATCACCCCGATGATCTGCCCGATCTGCTCGCTCTTGCGGCCCAGCGCCCCCACCGCCGAGGCCGACTCGGTGACCTGCGCCGCGATCCCCTGAATATCCGCCACCGTCCGAGCCACGATCTCGCCGCCCTCGCGCGCCCGCTGGCCGCTCTCGCTCGCGGCCCCCGCCGCGTCGGCGCTCTTGCGGGCCACCTCCACCACGCTGGCGCTCATCTGCTCGATCGCAGCGCTGACCTGCTGAGTCTGCCCCTCCTGCTGCTTCATGCCCTGGGCGAGCTGATCGGCCGACGCCGCGATCTCCGTCGACGCCGCGGCGACCTGGTGCGTGGTGCTGGTCACCTCACGCACGATCCCATGCAGATTGATCATGAACTTGTCGAACCATCCGGCGAGCTGCCCGATCTCGTCGCGCCGGTCCATGTCCAGCCGGGCCCGCAGGTCGCCATCGCCGGAGGCGACCTCCTTCACCATGCCGATCAGGCGCCGGAGCGGTCCGGTGAGAGAGCGGATCAGCACCGTCGCCAGCACCAGCGTCGCCGCACTGCTGACGACGCCGACCCACGCCAGGAGGCTGCTCCGCGACGCGGTGATGGCCGAGGCCTCCGATTCATTACCCTTGGCGAAGTCGCCCGCCATCTCCACCAGCCGGTCGATCGCCTCGCGATGGGCGAGATAGTCCCGCTCCATCTCCCCCTGCGCCAGGGCCCTGGCCTCCTCAACCTGGCCGCTCAGCAGCATCGGCTTGAGGCGGTCGTTGAACGCGCGGAAGAACCCCGCGGCAGGCTGGTGGGCCGTGATCAGCAGGGCCTGCTTCATGGGGCCCTCCTCCAGGTTGGCGGTCCAGAACTGGCGGCGGTCGTTATAGTCCTTCTCGAGCCGGGCCATGCGCTCAAGCAGCAGCCCGCGCTGCTCGGCGCTCCTGGCGCTGAGCAGCTCCAGAAGCGTGAGCTTGCTCTCAATGATGTACGCCGGAGGCGGCAGGATGTCGGCGATCAGGTCCTTCCCCTGCACGATCCGGGCGTACACCGGCCCGTTCACCATCACCAGCCGCACCGTCGAGAACGCGGCCGCCGCAAAGATCGCCAAGGCCCCCAGGGCCGCCGCCACCAGGAGGTACAGCTTCACCGAGATCGAGATGTTCTTCATGGTGCTCGTCGCGCAGGCGCCGGATCCGGCTGAGGTCGAGCGCCTCAGGCTCCGCCGGCGTGGCGATGGGCATCGACGATCCGTTGTGCGAAATCGACCGCGCCGGCGAGATCGCCTCCGCAGGGGACGCCTGCGCCGGTGGTGCGGCTCGAACGGGCCTCGGAAGCGGGTTTCCCCTTGGTGTTCGCCCCCACGGGGAACCCCTGTGCCGCACCCACAAACCCGGTTACCGGTGCTCAAATCGTTCGGTCGCCGACCGGCCGTCGGCAGGGCCTGCCGATTCCTGGCCGCCGTGGCGCGCCGCTGTCTGGCGGTCGTCAGCAGGCCGGCGATCGACCTTGAACTTGTTCACGAGCGACTGCAGCTTTTCCGCCCGTTCGCTGAGCTGGGCCGCCGCGGCCGCCGCCTGGCTGGCCCCGCCCGCCGATTCCTTGGTCACGGCGCTGATCTGCTCAACGCTGCGGGCGATCTGCTCGCTCGCGGCGCTCTGCTCCTCGGCTGCCGCGGCGATCGACTGCACCATCTGCTGAAGGGTCTGGCTGCCCGCCACGATCTGCTTGAGGGCCTCGCCGGCGTTCCCCGCCAATTGCACCCCCGCCGTGACCTGCTTGGTGCCGCCCTCGATCCGCTCCACCGCGGTCCGCGTTTCGTCCTGGATCTCCTTGATGCTGCTGGCCACCTGCTTGGTCGCCTGCGTCGTCCGCTCGGCGAGCTTGCGCACCTCGTCGGCCACCACCGCGAAGCCCCGTCCGTGCTCCCCGGCCCGGGCCGCCTCGATGGCCGCATTGAGCGCCAGCAGGTTCGTCTGGTCGGCGATGTCGTTGATCACCCCGATGATCTGCCCGATCTGCTCGCTCTTCTGGCCCAGGGCCCCCACCGCCTTGGCCGACTCGGTTACCTGCACCGCGATCCCCTTCATCTCCGTCACCGTCTGCTCGACCACGCCGCCGCCAGCCTGGGCCTGCTTGCCGCTGTCGCTGGCGGCGTTGGCCGCCTGGGCGCTCTTCTTGGCCACTTCGACCACGCTCGAGCTCATTTCCTCAACCGCCGCGGAGACCTGCGCCGTCTGTTGCTCCTGCTGGCCCATGCCCGCGGCCATCTCCTCGGCCGAGGCCGCGATCTGCGTCGACGCCGCGGCAACCTGCTGGGTCGTCCCCGCGACCTCGCGGATGATGTTCTGGATGTTCTCCATGAACGTGTCGAACCAGTGGGCCAATTGACCGATCTCGTCCTTGCGCTCGATGTTGAGCCGGCGCGTCAGATCACCGTCGCCGGTGGCAACCTCCTTCATCATCGAGACGAGCTGAGCGATCGGGCGGCTCAGCATGGCCCGGAGCAGCAGCGTGAAGGCGCCGAGGGCCCCGAGCACCAGGGGAACCGTGAACAGCATGCCGTTCTTGAAGAACCCCGCGACCTGGTGGTCCATCGCCGCCAGCGGCATAGCGACCTCATAGGCGCCGTGCACATCGCCGACCTTCCAGCCCTCCATCTTGAAGCCCACCGCGTCCAACCCGTCGTACTTGCCCTGGGCATCTTTGCTGTCGTATTGGGCGGGGTCGCCGTGACAGCTCATGCAGCTCTCTTCAAGCTTGATCGCCCGCATGTAGTGCAGCGTGTTGGTATCGGGGTTGATCCGCCCCAGGAACTCCTTGCCGCCGGACTTCACCTGGGCTTCCAGATCCTTGAGCAGCTGGGCCCGGAAAGACCCCGCCTCGGGCTCGTTCTTTGGGTTGCGGGCGTGGAAGGCGGGGATTTTGAAGTCGAGCCCTTCGCGCTTCGCCGCGTTCTGGGCGCTCGTCCACCCGACCACCACAGGGATCGTGCCGAACAGACGAGTCTCTGACAGCGGCTTGCCCTTGGCCCGCTCGGCGATGGCCTCCTTCACGAGCCCCTCAGTGTCCACGGCGCCCGACTTGATGAGCCGGCCCGCGTGGTTCTTCGCCTCGTCGGCCACCGCGGTGAACGACGCCGCCTTCTCCATGAGCGCTTCCTCGGCGTCAGCCCGGTAGCCGGTCATAAACACGTAATAGTTGACCGCCACCACCGCCACCATGATGGCGACGGTCGTAGCGATGACCTTGACGGACAAACTCAGGTCGTTGAGCATCTTGAACATGGGCGAGCTCCGGAAGTCACACACGGAGAAGTGCGTGCGGTAGCTTGCATCGGAGGGGCCCCAGCCGGAGTTCAGTGTCAAGTTCGCGGGCCCGGGCCAGGCGGTCTCGCAGTATCCCATTGACAGGTGTCGCCTTTGCAGGTGACGACGCCGCTGGATAGACGATTCCATCTCACCCCATGGCTCAAAAGGCGGCTCAAAGTGGCGGCAGAGCAAACGAACTGAACGTTTTGTAGGAACGAGCAGGGGATCCGCCCCGCGCTTCGCCGGTCGCAAAACCACTCAGACAGGCGAATCACCAGCCGTCACCGTCGCGACTGAATCCCATCCCAGCTCCACCCCAGCGCGCTGTCGAGCACGCTCACGCCGGGCCGATCGAGCAGCGACGCCGCCAGGCGATCCATCAGCAGTCGCTCCTGGCGGGTGCGGACCTCCGCCTCCAATTGAGATCGGGTCTCTTCCATTGGCGGCCCCGACGCCGGAATGATCTCCTCGCACAGCAGCACGCCAAACCCCGAGTCGAGCGCCACCACGGGCGACACCCGACCCGGCGCCAGCCCCCCGGCCACCTGCCGGATGACGAGCGGATAGGAGGGGTCTTCAACGCTGAAGGGCTCCAGCCGCCCGCCGCGCTGGGCCGAGGCGTCGGTCGAGCGGGCCCGGGCGATCTCGGCGAAGCGCTCGCTGAGGGGGGCCCCCGACTCGGGGGTCAGCTCCCCGAGCAGCGCCGCCGCTTGGGCCTGGGTAGGGACCACGATCAACCGGACGCGATGCCTGGGCCCGAAGCGGATGACGTAGCCCTGCTGCAGCATGGCCGGGGTGATGTTCACCTCCGGCTGCACCAGCAGGCGGAGCGCGGCGCTGCGGCGGAGCAAGGCGGCGTATCGCTGGTCGCCCAGCCCGCGGGCCCGACGCATGGTCGCCAGCGCGCGGTCGACTTCGACCGGGTCGGCCAGGTCGAGGCTCACACGGGCCAGGCCCGCCGCGAGCAGCCGGCGCTCACGCTCCAGCAGTTCGCTCGTCAGCGCCAGCCCCCGCGTTGCCAGCTCCTTCGCCAGGCGGCGATCCAGGGCGACCTCCTGCAGCACCGCGCCGCCGCTGGCCTCGGCCAGGAGCGGTTCAAGCGTGCTCCAGGACACAGGCTCACCATCGATGAGGGCCACCGGGCGGCGGACCCCCTGCCCAGGTGGTCCATCGAGCGCCTGCGAGCCCTCAGGCCGGTCTGTTGCCGAGCGCTCTGGGCCGCAGCCAGCCATCCCCGCCACACCCCCACACCCGACACTGAGCCCGAGCATGAGCCAGAACGTTGGGAGCCCCGGCGAAAACGGCCGGCGCCCGTCGAGAAGGTGTCGCATGAGGGGTTGTACGCGCCTCGGCCTGACTTCGCCATCCCGCGCTCACGCCGGCGCCGCCGTGAGGCCCGGCCCCCACCCTCAGAGCGACCAGGGGTAGAAGGGCCGCAGCCGCGCTGGGGCGGCGGGAAGGTCGGTCTCCCCAGGGGGATACTCGACGAAGCCATCGGCGCCCGCCGCGCTCACCACATCGCCGGACCCTTTGCCGGAGAGCAGATCAACCAGTCCCGGGCCAACACGGCGGGCGAGGCGAAACCACCAGAGCTTGATCGCGGCGCCATCGGGGTGAATGACCTCAACCCGCTCAGGCAGCCCGGGTGAACGCAGGCCCGCCAGGCAAGCCAGCACCGCGCCGCCGAAGCGACGGGCGGTGACCATCACCGAGACCGGGTTGCCCGGGAGCGCCAGCACCACCTTCGCTCGCGGCCCCGGGACGATCGCCCCGAGGATCGGCCGCCCCGGGCGCTGCGGCAGGCGATGGAACAGGATCTTGGACCCAACCTCGGCGAGGGCCCCAGGAACGAAATCACGCTCCCCCATCGATACGCCGCCAGTCACGAAAAGCGCATCGCAGTCATCAAGCCCCGCCGCGATCGCCCGCGCCAGGGGGGCGGCCTCGTCGGGCGCCCGAGGGAGCGCAGTCGCGTGCAACCAGGGCTTGCCGGAGAGCAGCGCGAGGAGGGTCGACCGGTTGCTATCGCGAATGCGCCACGGCGGCGGGGGAGGCGGTGGAAAGGGGTGGGCGGGGTCGTGAGGGTCGATCAGTTCATCGCCAGTGGTGAGCACACCCACGCGCACCCGCCGATGCACAAGCGGAGCAATGCAGCCGATGGTCGCCAGCAAGCCGGCGATCGAGGCGCTGACCTCGACGCCCGGGGCGACAACCACCTGGCCGGCGTGGCCGTTCTCGCCCTGGCGACGGATGTTCAGCCCCGGCGCGAGCCCCGGCCGGGGCCCCGGAGTGGCGCGCTGGCCCTCAGGAGCTTGCTCGCGAAGGGTGATCGCTCCATCGCGCTCCAGCACCCACTCATGCGGGATGACCAGCTCCGCGCCTTCGGGGATGGCGCCGCCAGTCACTATTCTGAGGGCCTGGTCCCTAGGCAAACTGGCGGGCGGCTGGCCGATGCGGATGTCCCCGGCGATGGGGGTGGGGCCCGCGCTGTCGCTCAGCCGGAGCGCAAAGCCGTCCATCGCACTAACGTCCGTCGGGGGGCTGGGCCGGTCGAGCGCTACGGGCGACGCGAGCACGCGCCCGGGCGCCTGATCGAGCGGCACAGCCTCGGCGGCAACTGGGCTCAATTGCGCCATGAGCAGCGACAGGGCTTCATCGGGGCCGCACGGTCCGTCGGAAGTCGTCATGCTGGGAAAGGGCGGGTGCGCCACGGCGCAACGGTAGACCCAGGGGCTGGTGGATGACTCCGGGACGAGGGCGGGAAGGCTGACCGACTTGACAGTGCCCCGGATTTGTGCGAGGCTCCTTGTAAGCGGGCGGAAGCCCACCCCACGCGAGCAAGAAACACGATGCCAATCGCCACCATGAGTTCCACTTCCCGCTCGAAGTCCCGCGCCGGCGCGGCGGCGCCCCGAGCGAAGCGCTCCAGCCGCCTCTCGCCCGCCACCCCGCGGCGCGAGGTCATCAAAAAGCGCAAGCGCGGCGACCGCTCCGCCCTCGACCGGGCCTGGTGCGGACAGGTTCGGGCCCGGCTAGCCAAGGTCACTGCGGGCTACACCTTCCACGAGCTGGGCGAGCTCATGGGCTTCTTCCCCGAGACCGTCCGCCGCTACCTGCGGCACGGCTCGCCCCGCGCTGAGTTCGTCGCGGCCGTGTGCCAGACCTTCGGCGTCTCGGCAACCTGGGTGCTGCTGGGCAAGGGCGGCCCTGACGACCAGTAAGCGGCCGACGACTGCGGCCAGATCAGCTCGGTAACCTGCGGGGCTGAGGTGCGGGACCAAAGTGCCTTATAGCCTGCGCCGATTACGGCACGCTCAAATCTGGCCATCACGCCGCGCCCACCCGGCTGTGTTCAATTACCCTACTGCCCCGCCGATTCCGGCAACGTGGAGCGCGCATGAACACCAGCAGCACCAGCGAGCCCCGTCGGGGGGGCGTGCTCGAATTTGTCGAACGTGTGGGCAATCTGCTGCCGGAGCCAGCGCTGCTCTTCGCGCTGCTGGCCGGGGCGGTGATCGTCATCGCCGCGATCGGCGACGCCGCGGGATGGGCGGTGCAGCCGATCCGGCCGCAGGTGGAGACGCGCCCGATGCTCGACAGCGCGGGGGCGCCGGTGCTTGACGCCAAGGGCGTCGCCCGGACCGAGCCCGCGCTCGATGCGCAGGGGCGACCGAAGGTGACGCTGGCCCCGTCGGGCGAGCCGATCCGCCCGCGCACGCTGCTGAGCGTCGACGGCGTGTACTGGATGTTCTCCTCGATGCTGCGGAACTTCACGGGCCTGCCGGCGCTGGGCCTGATCTTTGTGGCGATGCTGGGGATCGGGCTTGCGGAGAAGTTCGGCTTCTTCAGCGCCCTTATGCGGTGGCTGGCGCTGACCACCCCGCGCGGGCTGCTCACGCCGGTGATCGTGCTGCTGGGGGCCAATTCCAGCGTCGCCAGCGATGCGGGGTACATCATCCTTCCGCCCCTGGCCGCGGCCCTGTACCACGCGGTCGGCCGGCCGCCCATCGCTGGGCTCGCGGCGGCCTTCGCCGGGGTCGCGGGTGGCTTCGGCGGAGGGTTCTTCCCCACCGGCGGCGACGGCGTGCTGGCCGGCTTCGCCCAGGACGCGGCTCGGATCATCGACCCCGCGTACAACGTCACCATCCTGCACAACTTCTACTTCAAGGCCGGCTCAGCGGTGGTGGTGATGCTCGCGGGCTGGTTCGTGACCGACCGCATTGTTGAGCCCCGCCTCGCCGGCGGCCGCAAGGATGACCCTTCCGACGCGCAGGACGCCAAGGTGCTCGCGGAGATGGCGCTCCAACCCGCCGAGAAGCGGGCCCTGTTCGCCTCGCTGGCCGTCATGGCCGGGGTGATCGGCGTGCTGATGGCGATGATCTTCATCCCCGGCGCACCGCTGCACGGCCACGGGCAGCAAACCCTGGCCAACGGACGCGCGATCGTGCTGCACGAGGTCATCATCGCCGAGGAGGGGACCAACCTGGGCCTCCCCGCCAATGACGTGCTCGCCCACCGGCCGCTGGCGATCGGCGAGACCCCGGCCCGCGGCGCCCTGCAGGATCCCCCGGGCGAACGCTGGTCGCACGCCATCGTGCCGATGATCCTGCTGGCGTTCCTGCTCCCCGGGGTCGCCTTCGGCTGGCTCACCGGCGCCCTGAAGACCCAGCGCGACTTCATCGACGGCCTCCACCACGGCATCCGCTCGATCGTGCCGGTGCTGGCCATCGCGTTCTTCATGGCCCAGTTCGTCAACTATTTCGCCTACACCCGGCTCGACCGGATGCTGGCCTACGGCGGCGGCTCGCTCCTGGTGCAGGCCGACCTGCCCACCCCCCTGCTGCTCGTGCTCTTCGTCTTCCTGGTGGTGATGGGCGACTTCGCGATCTCGGGCATGCTCAGCAAGTTCGGCGTGCTGGCGCCGATCTTCATCCCCATGTTCATGATGGTGGGGATCAGCCCCGAGCTCACCACCGCGGCGTACCGGATCGGCGACAGCGTGGTGAACATCATCACGCCGCTCAACAGCTACCTGCTGATCGTGCTGGCGGTGCTGCAGCGGTACAAAACCGGGGCTGGCCTGGGCTCGCTCATCTCCCTGATGCTGCCGTATTCGGTCGTGCTGTTCGTGGCCTGGACGGGGTTCCTGCTGGTCTGGTGGGTGCTCGGGATCCCGCTGGGGGTGCAGGCGCCGCTGCACTACGAGCCGCGGCCGCTCTAACCTCCCGCCGAGGCTGATGGCGGCCGGGCGAGGCCGGCCCCAGAGTGGCCAAGAGGCGCGCAGGGCGGCTATGCTCTTCCCCCGCCAAAGGCCGGTTCCCCCGGCCCGACGCGGACAAATCCCCGGGCGCGTGCCGGAGTGGCCAAACGGGGCAGACTGTAAATCTGTTGGCTTACGCCTACGGGGGTTCGAATCCCTCCGCGCCCATTCGAGTGCTCCGCCCGGCGGAGCGCTCACCCGCATCGAAGCGAAAAAACGGCCTGTTCCTCAATGGAGGAACAGGCCGTTTTCGCGTCTGACGGTCTCAAGCAGGCGAACGACGCGCCTGAGCTAGCACCCGGCGAAGAAGACCCCGATGTAGTCAGCCAGGTCGTCGGGGTCGGTGAACCCGTCGCCGTTGTAGCGTTTGTAGTCGCGTAGCCAGAGGATTGCTGCCGACCCTTCCGGTGGCGGAGCGGGTTGCCTTCGGTGCCGAGGCCTGGCATAGAACACGATCCTTGCTAGTGGTTTGTCTTCATGTGGTCCTCAAGGCCGACCCGCCCCCGCACGCGCCTCCCGCAGATGGGACAAGCCGTGTCTCGAAGCCGGCGGCTGCGACGCCGACTAGGGCTTGAACTGTTCTTTGAAAAAGCACCGAATGCCAACTCACACGACCTGACATAACCGGTCCCCTCACACCGATAGCAGTTGGGATTTCGACTGCTGCACGGGCATGGAAACGAATCTGAAGTCGTTCGCGCTCGTCCGGCCGGCTTGAGAGAGACCGCACGGATCCACCCTGGTTGGCTGGCGACGCGCCCACGCCGACCCGCAGGGGCGGGCAAGAGTCTCATGTCAACAAGTCGATCGAACAGCGGATCAGGGATGCTCGCCACCCACTCCGCCAACTCGGCGCTCCATCCTGTCGCGCCTTGCTGCATCAACTGTTCGACGCCCCAACTGAGTCGCGCCGCTGCGGCCGAATCGGTTCCAGTGCTGATGGAACGGCGAACTCGAGAAGGGTCGGTGAAACGGACCCGATATCGACCATTTGGGCTTCGGGCAATCGCGGCCACTGCTCACCGTCCCCTCGCCGTCTTGGTATTGGACTTGGGCTCGATCGTGATACGCAGCCCCAAGAACTCCGCCAGTCGTTCAATCGTCTCAGAGTTCAAACCGCGTTCGCCGCTCAGCAGCCGGGAGAGCTGACTACGGGCCACTCCCGCGCCCTTGGCGATCGCGTAGGGCGTCTGGTCGCTCGCCTTCACCGCCGCGGCGATCGCACTGGAGAGTTGTCCCATGAGAACAGAATACCCGATGCGTTGCCATTCGGCAACCTTCCAGTAGATTTTCAAACCGCGATCAGCCACCCCGCCGCGCTTGGGGCGTCATATGCATAGCCATGAGAGCAAAAACGGCCTGTTCCTCGATGGAGGAACAGGCCGTTTTCGCGTCTGACAGTCTCAAGCAGGCGAACGACGCGCCTGAGCTAGCACCCGGCGAAGAAGACCCCGATGTAGTCAGCCAGGTCGTCGGGGTCGGTGAACCCGTCGCCGTTGTAGTCGCTCAGGAGGCAAGGCGGACCGAAGAAGCACCCGATGTAGTCGGCCAGGTCATCGGGATCCAGCACGCCATCGCAGTTGAAGTCAGCGGGGCAGACGTTGAGCGTGACGGCGGCGGTCGTCAGCACGCTGTCCCCATCGCAGCCGCTGGAGATCACGCAGTCGTACGACCCGGCGTCCGAAGCCTGAGGACTGGCGATGCTGAGGCTGGCGGTCGCGGCGGACGGGTTGGCGGTGGAGTCAATCGGCGCGCCATTGAATCGCCACTGGTAGGTTAACGCCCGTGCCCCGGCGACCGTCACCGTGAAGCCCGCGCCGACGCGCCCGCAGTTGAGCGCCGAGACCGGCTGCCCGGTGATGGCGGGCGGGGAGGGCAGCAGCCAGGTGTCGTTCAGCACCGTGGTGTTGTTGTCGCCGTTGCCGCCGAAGAGCAGCAGGCCGCGGCGGACGGGGTCGTACACCATGGCCTGGCCGCGGCGGGCGGTGGGTCCGCCTGCGGCGATGAGCGACCAGTCGGAGCCATTCCACGCCCAGGTGTCGCCGCGATACACGGTCTCGGCCGGGTTGTTGACGCCGCCGTGCAGGACCATGGCGCGTCGCACGGGGTCGTAGGCCATCACTGGAAAGCGGCGGCCCGGGGGGCTGTTGACGGGCGTGCGCTGGATCCAGGCCGCGCCATCCCATTCCCATGTGTCGGTGTAGAAGACGCTGCCGTTGCTGTTGGTGCCGCCGAAGAGCACGATGCGTTCGCGCACGGGGTCGTAGGCCATGACGTGACCGCGGCGACTGGCCGGTCCGGAGACCGGCAGCTGGAGCCACGCAGCGCCATTCCAGCGCCAGGTATCGCCGAACGTGACGCCGACACCGCCTCCGCCGAACATCAGGGTGGAGCCGCGAAGCGCGTCGTACGCCAAGGCGCCCGATTCCCGTTGCTGGGGCTGCGCGCCCCCGAAGTTGGCCCACGCCGAACCGTTCCACTCCTGCGTGCCGGGGAAGAAGCCGCCCGAGTTGAAGCCGCTGAACATGATCGTGCGCTGTCGGGCCGGATCAAAGGCGGAGCCGCCCAAGGCCGAACCGCCGACAGGCAAGGTGGTGGCGACCTGCGACCATCCGGCGGAATCGAGCTCCCAGGTGTCGCTGCGCAGGCTGCTGGGCCCGAAGGCGCCGCCCCACAGTACGGAGCGGTCGCGCACGGAGTCATACGTCATGTAATGGAAGTAACGAGACGTCGGGTTGGTCGGCAGCGTCAAGCGGGTCCAGCGGTCGCTCGTGGCCAGGCTGCTCGAATAGACCGGGGCCCCATTGAGGAACGAGGCGTCGCGTGCATTGCCGGATTGGTCGGCCGGCGAGGCGTCGTCGAAGGTCCAGTGGGCAAGCAGGCCGGGCTGCGGGCCGGATGGGAGCTGGCACGAGGAGTTGGCCTGGATCTCCGCGGCGCTGCGCACGGTGCTCCAGATGCGGACATCGTCGATGGCGCCCTGGAAGCGGCGGGTGAAGTTGAAGCCAAAGTTGCCGGCGCCCAGGAGCACGGGCTCCCCGGCGTTGTAGTAGACCTGGCTGCTCACGGCGGGAACGGAACTGTCCAGCACGCCGTTGATGTAGAGCCTCAGCGTCGCGCCATCGAACGTGCCCGCGACATGCGTGGACTGGCCGAGAGCGACGGTGGTGTTTGACCGGAGGAGTGTCTGGCTGGCGCCGAAAACGTAGGTCACCGCGAAGGTGACCTTTCCGGTGCTCGGAGACCAGGATAGAAACCAAGATTCCAGGCCGACCCCCACCGCGCCTTGGCGCGGCTTGGAGACGATGATGGGGCCCACGGCGTCGGTCGCCCCTTCGCCATAGCCGTTGCCTTCGGGCCGGAAGCGGGCCTCCAACGTGAACTGAGCGGGGTTGATGGGGCCGGTGTTGGCGGTCGTGAGGTACTTTGAGTCGACCAGCGACGCCGAGCCCGGCTGGGCGGAGGCGACCCCCTGGGCCAACCCGAGGGCGAGGCCCGCCGGGATGAGGCCGGCGGCCAAGCCCCGCGTCGAGGGGCACACGACCCAGCGGGAGAACGAAGAAACGCGGTTCATTCTGAGACTCCTTGGTGCGCGGCCAGTGGCGGGGGCGGCGGCGAGCACGGCGCCGAAACCTCGTGCCCCTTGGGCCAACTCCAGACGCATCGAAACCACTCGCGACTTAGAGATCTGCACCGATGCGTCATGGGGCTTACGTCCGCCAATGTACGCCCGCGCTGACGTGTATGGAATGGCCATTCGGCGCAACTGACGCACCTCGATACAAGTCTTGCGCGGGGTCTGGTCAGTGTTCGTAAGCAACTGGACCGATCGCGCGGGCTGGCCTGCGCCGCCGACCTTCACCCCGCGTGCGCGCAAGACGCCTTGCAGGCTGAATCAACCCTGTTCAGGACATCTGCTCAGGCCAGCGACGCCATATCGATCACAAATCGGTACTTCACATCGCTCGTGAGCATCCGCTCATAGGCCTGGTTGATGGACTGAATCGGAATGAGCTCAACATCGCTCACGATGCCCTTTGCAGCGCAGAAGTCCAGCATCTCCTGCGTCTCGGCGATGCCGCCGATCGCCGAGCCGGCGATGCTCAGCCGGCGGAGCAGCAGCGGCCAGATCGTGGGCGACGGGTGCGGGTGCTCGGGCGCGCCGACCAGGCACAGCGTCCCGTCGGCCCGAAGCAGGTTCGTAAACGCATCAAGGTTGTGCGAAAGGGCCACAGTGTTCAAGATGAAGTCGAAGGACCCCGCGTGCTTCTGCATTTCGCCCTCGCTGCGCGAGATCACCACTTCATCAGCCCCCAGCCGCTTGCCGTCCTCCACCTTGCCGGGCGAGGTCGTAAACAGCACCGTGTGGCAACCGAAGGCCTTGGCGAACTTCACGCCCATGTGGCCCAGACCACCCAGGCCCACGATGCCCACCTTCTTCCCCGGCCCGGCGCCCCAATGGCGCAGCGGCGAATAGGTCGTGATCCCCGCGCACAGCAGCGGCGCGGCGGCGGCGAGGTTCAGCTTGTCCGAAACGTGGAGGGCGAAGTGCTCGTCAACGACGATCGACTTGGAATAGCCGCCGAAGGTCATCTTGCCCGCCAGCTTCGCATCGGGGCTGTTGTAGGTGAAGGTCGGGCTCTTCTCGCAGTACTGCTCGAGCCCCTGCTTGCAGGTGCGGCAGCCCCGGCAGGAATCAACCATGCAGCCCACGGCGGCGAGATCGCCGGGCTTGAAGCCCTTCACTCCCGGGCCGACTTTCGCGACGCGCCCGACGATCTCGTGCCCGGGCACGACCGGGAAGACGACGCCGGGCCACTCGCCGCGGGCGGTGTGCAGGTCGGAGTGGCAGACGCCACAGTACTGGATGTCGATCTGAACGTCGCCCAGCCCGACCTCGCGCCGGTCGATATCGGCCCGGGCCAGGGGGGTCTTGGCGGTCTGCGCGGCGAAAGCGATGGTCTTCAAGGGCGATCTCCGTGGCAAGGCGGTGAGAGGGACTGCCAGTTGTAGGTGCGGCGCCCTGCTGGGAAAGCCTGCTGGCGCGCCAAGGCGCGTGCCGTCAAGACCGCAGCGGTGGACGGTTCTGGACCGAATCTCACATACCGCCGCCACACGCAGGTTGCACTTTGGCCGGTTGTGTCGTATGGTTCTATCGAGCCAACGATCACTGTCGGGCTCACCAGTCCGAAAATCACCATGAGCCACGGCCGTTCCATCCTGACGCTTCACACGACCAGCTCGGCCCATGTGGCCCGGCTGGCGTTGCCTGGGCATCGGGGTTGGTGGCGGCTGAGCATCATGGTGGCTTCGCGACGCTGATCCTTCCCGCTCACCGCTCGCACCCTACAGGCCACCCACGCAACCGCGGGTGGCCTTTTTCGTTTCGCCGCATTCTCTTCAGCCAGCCGCCGCAGTCACGGACCCCGGAGCCCACGCGTGAAACCCCCGCTCGACATCGCCGCGGATCTCGATACGCCGGTCTCGGCGTTCCGGAAGCTGGCGCCATTCCAGCCGACTTTTCTCCTCGAAAGCGCCGAGGGGGGCGAGCGGCTGGGCCGGTACTCCTTCATCGGCCTCGGGCGCGCCACCACGCTGCGCCTCGACGCGCAGGGGCTGGAAGTGAACGGCGAGCGGGCGAGCCTTGGCGCTCAATCTCCGGCCGGCCCGCTCGACCGGGCGAGCCTGATGAACGCGTTCCGCGGCGCCTTGTCGCTGGCGCCCGACCTGCTGCCCGACGCCGGCTCGCCCTTCGCCGGGGGGCTGGTGGGGGTCCTAGCCCATGACTTCGTGCGCTGGCTGGAGCGGCTGCCGATCCCGGCTCACCACCAGGCTGCGCATGTCGGGGGCCGCGCCGAGCGCGAGCCCGATGCCCTCTTCATCGCGCCGCGCTCGCTCCTCATGTTCGACCACCTGACCCGGCGCGTCGGCCTGCTGCACAGCGGGCCGGAGTGGGAGCGGGCGTCGCTGCGGCGCGAGATCATCGCCGCCCTGCGCGGGCCCCTCCCCCCGGCCAGCGTGCGCAGCGGGCACGAACCGCCGGCGCCCAGCCTGAGCGAAGCAGAGTTCATCCAGCGGGTCGGACGCGTGAAGGAGCACATCCTCGCCGGCGATGTCTTTCAGCTCGTGCTCTCCATCCGCTACCGCGGGGCCTGCCGCACCGATCCCTTTGAGGTCTACCGCGCCCTGCGGCTGCTCAACCCCTCGCCCTACATGTACTTCCTCGACCTCGGCGACACGCAGATCGTCGGCTCATCGCCCGAGGCCCTGGTCAAGCTCAACGCCGGGCTCGCCACACTCCGCCCCATCGCCGGCACACGCCCGCGCGGCGGCGACGACGCGGCCGACCGCCGGCACGCCGAGGAGCTGCTCGCCGACGCCAAGGAGGCCGCCGAGCACGTGATGCTCGTCGACCTGGCCCGCAACGACCTCGGGCGCGTGGTCGCGCCGGGCTCGATCCGCGTTGATCCCTACCGGGCGATCGAAAGGTACAGCCATGTCATGCACATCGTCTCAGGGGTCAGCGGGCGCGTGGAGCCGGGCAAGGACGCCTTTGATCTGCTCGCGGCGACCTTCCCGGCGGGGACGGTCTCCGGGGCGCCGAAGGTGCGGGCCCTGCAGATCATCGATGAGCTCGAACCCGTCGCCAGGGGATTCTACGCCGGCGCCGTCGGCTACTTCGCCAAGCGCGGCGACATGGACCTGGCCATCGCCATCCGCACGCTGACATTCCGCGACGGCCAATACGCCTACCAGGCCGGGGCCGGAATCGTGGAGGCCAGCGACCCGCAGGCGGAGTTCCATGAGATCCGGGCCAAGGTGGGCGTGCTGGAAGCGGCCCTCAAGCTCGCCGAGGAGGGCCTGTGAACGACATCCGCCTGCTGATGATCGACAATTACGACTCGTTCACGTTCAACCTCGTGCAGATCCTGCGCGAGCTGGGCGCAGCCGTCACGGTCGCCCGCAATGACGAGCTCACGGTGGATCAGGCCCTCGCGAGCGGGCCCACACACCTGGTGATCTCACCCGGCCCGGGCGACCCGCACGCGGCCGGATCGTCGATGGCGATGATCGCCGCGTTCGCCCCGCGGATCCCGGTGCTGGGGGTGTGCCTGGGCCACCAGGCCATCGGCGCGGTCTTCGGGGGCAGGGTCATCCGGGCGCCCCGGGTGATGCACGGGCGCGCATCGCTGGTGTTGCACGCCGGCGCCGGGGTTCTCAGCGACCTCCCCACGCCTCTGGAGGTCGGTCGGTACCACTCCCTCATCGTCGAGGAGGCCAGCTTGCCGCCGACGCTGATCCCCACCGCCCGCACCGCCGAAGGCGAGATCATGGCCCTGCGCCATCGAGATTACCCGTGCGAAGGCGTGCAGTTTCACCCAGAGAGCGTGCTGACCCCGCAGGGCCGCCAGCTGCTGGCCAACTTTCTGGGCGTGCAAGCGCCCGCGCCCGGTCGCCCGCCCGGCGGGGCCGCTGGCCGCGCCGCGGAGGCCGCCGCGTGAGCCCCGCCGCCAGCCATCTTGACGCCCATGTTGATCGACTACAGCGCGGCCAGCATCTGGACCACGCCGGCGCCGAGGCCCTGGCCGAAGCGATCGTCGGCGGCGCGCTCGACGAGGAGCGGACCGGCGCCGCCCTGCTCGCCCTGCGTGCCAAGGGAGAATCCCCCGGCGAGATCCTCGCCTTCGCCCGCGCCCTGCTCCAGCGGGCGATCTCGCCTCCCGGGCTCGACCACCTCCGCGATCGGCCGGTGCTCGACATCGTCGGCACCGGGGGCGACGGCTCGGGCTCGCTCAATATCTCCACCGCCGCGGCGCTCGTCACGGGCGCGGCGGGGCGCGGGCGGCTCGTCGTCGTCAAGCACGGGAACCGCGCGGTCTCCGGCCGCTGCGGCTCGGCTGATGTCCTGGGCGCGCTGGGCCTGCCTGTGCCCATCCCCGATGCGCGCCTCGCGGCGTGCGTCGACGCGGCGAACTTCGCCTTCCTTTTCGCGCCGCGCCATCACCCGGCCCTGGCGGCCCTGGCGCCGCTGCGGCGGCGGCTGGGCGTTCGGACCATCTTCAACCTGCTGGGACCGCTCGTGAACCCCGCCCGCCCCAGTCACGCCTTGATCGGCGCGTGCTCGCTGGCCGACGCCCGCACACTCGGCGGCGCACTCGTCGAGTTGCACGCGCACCGGTGCCTGGCGGTCGTCTCCACCAATGGCTGGGATGAGGCCACGCCCATTTGCCCCTTTCACACCTTTGAGCACGCCCGCGGCGGCCGTCCCGCCAGCCCAACCGGCCCCACTCCCGGCCCTGCCCACAGCCCACAGGTCGGCGTCCCCACGCCGGCCATCGAGCGCTCCGCGGCTGATTTTGACCTCCCGCCGTGCGACGCCGCGGCCCTGGCTGGCGGCGACGCGGCGCACAACGCCGGAGCCATCCATCGCATGCTCGCTGGCGAGCGCTCGCCGTTTCGCGATGCGGTGGTGCTCAACGCCGCGCTGGCTCTGCTCACTGCGGGGGTTGAGAGCGATCCGCGGGTCGCCGCGGCCCGCGCGGCGGAGGCGATCGACAGCGGCGCCGCTCGCGACGCGCTCCAGCGGCTGCTCACCGCAGCGGGAGGGGGCCGATCGTGAGCACGGCCGCGAGTTTCCTCACCAGCATGGCCAGCGCGAGCCGCGAACGAGCCGCCGCAGCCCGCCAAGTCGCGCCCGAGCCAATGCTCCGCGAACGGATCGCGGCGCTCCCGCCCCCCGCGCCGCTCGATCTCCGATCGTTCCTGCTGATCGCCGAGGTTAAGCGGGTCTCGCCCGCGGCCGGCCCGCTGGAGGGGTCCGCCGGCCGATTGCCGATCGCCGATCGCGTGCGGGCCTATGCCGCGGGCGGCGCGGGCGCGATCTCGGTGCTGACCGAGCCGACGCGCTTCAGCGGCTCGCTGGCAGACCTGACCTCGGCGGCCCAGGCCACGCGGATACCGGTGATGCGGAAGGATTTCCTGGTCGACCCATACCAGCTCGTCGAAGCCCGGGCGGCGGGCGCGGCCGGCGTGCTCCTTATCACTCGCATGCTGCCCGGCGGCCAACTGCTGGAGATGCTCGACGCTGCGGGCACGCTCGGGCTCTTCACGCTCGTGGAGTCGTTTGATCGACCCGACCTTGACCGCTCGGCGGAAGCCCTCGCCAGGGCGGCCCCGACCGGCGCCGGCGGCCCGCAAGTACTGCTGGGCGTCAACGCCCGCGACCTGACAACGCTGCGGGTCACGCCCCATCCCGACGCGTTCGAGGCCCTCGCCCCACATTTCCCGCCCGGCTCGGTCCGCATCGGCGAGAGCGGCGTTGAATCTACCGATGACGCCCATCGCCTGGGCGCCCTGGGGTATCACGGGGCGCTCGTCGGCTCGGCCCTCATGCTCAGCCCGGATCCGCAGACGCTCTGCCGGGAGCTGCTGGCCGCGGGGCGCGCGGGCCTGGCGCTGCGAGACCGGGACGAGGAGCCGGGCCGATGAAGGCGCACCGCACCCGCATCAAGATCTGCGGCGTCACCGCGCCAGGTACGCTCGAAGCCTGTATCGAAGCGGGGGTCGACGCGGTGGGGTTCGTCCTGACGAAATCGGTGCGCGAGGTCTCAGCGCCGCAGGCGGCGGCCCTGGCCGCGCTCGCGCCGCCGCCGCTGGCCTGCTTCGCGGTCACCAGGCATCCGGGCCGCGCGGCCCTGAGCGCGCTGGCGGGCGTCGCCGTCGACTGGCGGCAGTCTGACGTTGGCGACTTCGCCGACTTCGCCGCCGCCGGGATGGCCGACCGCTTCGTGCCGGTCTGCCGCGAGGGGCCCCAGTTGCGCGCCCAGCTCGAAGCCGCGATGTCGCTCACCCTCCACGGCGTCGGGATGGTTGAGGGGGCCGTGAGCGGCGTCGGCGTCCGCGCGGATTGGCCCGCCATTGGCGAGGCGATCGCCCGCATCGCCGAGTCGGGCGCGACCCGGCCGAAGTGCGCAGCCCGGATCATGCTCGCCGGCGGCCTCTCAGCCGACAACGTCGGCGAGGCGATCGCCACGGTCCGCCCCTATGCCGTCGATGTTTCCAGCGGCGTCGAGTCGGCGCCTGGCGTCAAGGACCCCGCCCGTATCCACGCCTTTGTGCAGGCCGTCCGCGCCGCGGACCGGCTGCTTCATGGAGAGCCCGCGTGACCACGCTCGCCACACCCCAACCCGCCGCCAGCCCATCCCCCCGCCCGCCCTGCCCAGACCCCGCCGGTGAACTCGCCCGCCTCCTCGCCGGCGTCTACCCCGACGCCCGCGGCCGCTACGGACCCTTCGGCGGCCGGTTCGTCCCCGAGACCCTCTTCCCCGCCATCACGCGCCTGGAGGAGGCGGCCCGCGCCGCCTTCGCCGACCCGGCGTTCCTCGATCAGGTCGCCGACGAGTCAGCTTCCTGGATCGGCCGCCCCACGCCGCTCACCCTGGCCGGCAACCTCAGCCGCCGCCTCGGCGCCCGCATCTACTTCAAACGCGAGGACCTCGCCCACACCGGCGCTCACAAGATCAACAACGCCCTCGGCCAGGCCCTCCTCGCCAAGCGCCTCGGGGTCAAACGCATCATCGCCGAGACCGGCGCCGGGCAGCACGGCGTCGCCTCCGCCGCCGCCTGCGCCCGCGTCGGCCTCCCGTGCACGGTCTACATGGGCGCCATCGACGTGCAGCGTCAACGCCCCAATGTCGAACGCATGCGCCAGCTCGGGGCCACGCTGATCCCCGTCGAATCCGGCGACCGCACCCTGCGGGCCGCCATCGACGAGGCGCTGCGGGCCTGGGTCGCCGACCCCCTGGAGTGCCACTACCTGCTCGGCTCCGCCGTCGGCCCCCACCCCTTTCCACTCATTGTCCGCACGTTTCACTCGGTCATCGGCCATGAAGCCCGGGCTCAGATGCTCGCCCCCGCTGACCGGCCCGATGGCGGCCCGGCCCGCCTCCCCGACGCGGTCTTCGCCTGCGTCGGCGGCGGCTCCAACGCCATCGGCCTCTTCCACCCTTTCCTGGGCGACGCAGGCGTGCGGCTGATCGGGGTCGAAGCCGGCGGCACGGGCTCCTCGCCCGGCGCCCACTCCGCGACCATCGCTCAGGGCCGGCCGGGTGTCCTCCACGGGGCCTATTCCCTGCTCCTGCAGAACGACCACGGCCAGATCCAGGAGACCCACTCAGTCTCCGCCGGGCTCGATTACCCAGGCGTCGGTCCCGAACACGCGTTCCTTCACTGGGTCGGGCGCGTCAGCTACGACTCTGCCCGCGACGATGAGGTCGCTCAGGCGTTCTCGGCCTGCTGCCGCGAGGAAGGGATCCTGCCGGCGCTCGAATCGGCCCACGCCATCGCCGCGGCGCTGCGGTTCGCGGCGGCCAACCCGGGCTCAACGATCCTGGTCGGGCTCTCGGGCCGGGGCGACAAAGACATGCCGATCATCCTGCGACTGATCGAAGAGGGCAAGCTGTGACCACCACCACTCCCACCGCCGCCCCCAACCCCGACCCAGCCACAGCCGCCGCCGCCGGGACGCCCGGCCACCGCCGCCTGTCTCGCGCCATCCTCGATCGCGCCCAGCGCGACGGCATCGCCCTGGTGCCCTTCGTCACCGCCGGGTACCCGGACATGGCCGGCTTCGAGCAGTTGGTGACCGATCTGGCGCCCCACGCGGGAGCGATCGAGATCGGAGCGCCCTTTTCCGACCCCATGGCCGACGGCATGACGATTCAGCGCTCCAGCCGAGCCGCCCTGGCGGCGGGGGTCACGCTCTCGTGGATCCTCGCGACGCTGCAGCAGGCCCGCCCGCGCCTGGCCGACCGGGCGCCACTGGTGCTCATGTCGTATCTCAATCCGCTGCTGGCCCTCGGAGACGAGCTGGGCCGCCGATGCGAGGCCGCGGGGATCACCGCCATCATCGTCCCCGACCTGCCCTTTGAAGAGCGGGAGATCCTCACCGGCCGCCTCGCGCCGCACGGCGTCGGCCTGATCCAGATGGCCACCCCCGTCACCCCCGCCGAGCGGCTCAGCGTGCTCGGCGGGGCCACGGAGGGTTTCCTGTACGCAGTCACGATGATGGGCGTCACCGGCGGGGCGAGGCCCCAGGCGGGCGCCGGACGCCCGCCGACCCCGCCCCCGCCCCCGCTCGACGCCTATCTGGCCGCCCTGCGGGCCGCGACGCCCGGCCCGGTCTGCGCGGGCTTCGGCTTGCGCGACGCCGCGGGCGTCCAGGCCCTGCGAGGCAAGGCCCACGGGGCCATCGTCGGCTCGGCCCTCATCGAGGTGCTCGAGCGCGGCGAGAGCCCCGCGGCGTTCCTGGCCTCGCTGCGGGCTTAGCTCGCGCCCGCCCGCGCGAGCGCCATCACCTCGCCATCGCCATCCGAGCCGCGTCCAGGCCGCGGCGCAGCGACCATGCCCGCTCGGCCGGGTCATCCGTCCCGCGGGCCTTTTCCAGGGCCATCTGCAGGGCCGTGCGGGCCTCGCCCGAGGCGCCGTCCGTCGCCAGCAGAGCCCGGGCCGTCACCTCGTAGATCGCGGCGCACGCCTCGGGGTTCCCGCCGTTGAACTGAGGCACGCCCCGCTCGATCGCCAGGTCGATGAGTTCCCGGGGCGTGAAGCGTTCGCCGCTGAAGCGCATCCCCGCGCCCTCGCTCGAGCCGCCCGCCAACCCATCGAGCTTCAGCCCCGGCGGGATCAGCACGGTGTCGATGATGTGGATGACCCCGTTGGAGGCGTTGATGTCGGCCCCGATCACCGCCGAGTCATTGATGCGCAGCCGCCCGTTGCGGAAGCTCACCGACACGCTCGCGCCCTCGAGCGTCGCCGCCTCCTTGGCGCGGATCGCCTGGTCGGCGTACACCCGGCCCGCCACGATGTGATACTTGAGGATCGACCGCAGCACCTCGGCGTTCTCAGGCTTGACCAGCTTCTCAACCAGCCCCGCCGGCAGCTTGGCGAAGGCCTCGTCGCTCGGCGCAAAGACCGTCAGCGGCTGGTCGCCCTTGAGGGGCGCTGCGAGGCCCGCCGCCTTCACCGCCGCCAGCAGCGTCTTGAACTGGCCCGCCTTCGCCGCGGTCTGGGCGATGTCGTCCTTGGCGGGGATCAGCACCGTGTCGATCACGTGGATCACGCCGTTGCTGGCGCCGATATCGGTCTTGATCACGCCCGCTTCACCCACGCGCAGGCCGCCGTTCTTGAGCGACACCGGCGCCCGCTGGCCATTGAGCGTCGTCACGCCGCCAGCGCTCCCCGGCAGGCTCGCGACGTTCAGGGCGTCGTTCGACGTCACCTGCCCGGCGACCACGTGGTACAGCAGGATCGCCCTGAGCCGCTCGCGGTTCTCAGGCTTGAGCAGGCTGGCCAGCGCATGCTTGTCGAGCTTCGCGAACGCCTCATCCGTCGGCGCGAACACCGTCAGCGGCCCCGGCCCCGTCAGCGCTTCGACCAGCCCCGCCACCTCGGCGGCCTTCAGAAGCGTGCCGAACTGACCGGCGCCCGCCGCCACCTGCACGATGTTCTCACTGGCGGCCGCGGCGCTCGCCGACTCGCCGCCCCCCGCCAGCGGCAGCACCGCGCTCGCCCGCAGGCTCGCCCCGGCCCAACCCAGGCCCATCACCAGCGCGGCGACCGCGCCGACCCGCACACGACGGTCGATAACCATGTCCTGCTCCCTGTTTTTGACACCTCCGAGCGACGCCTGGCGACGCGCCTGGTCCCGGCGGAGGCCCGAACGATTCGGACGACTCGCCAGCCCCGATTCACCAACCCTCGAAATCACCGGTCCTACTGTCGCGCAGCACGATTCCGTGAATCGGCCGAGCCCATCCCTCCGAACCGTGGTTGCGGCGGAAGCCTCGGAGAGCCCATCGACGATGACGCCATCATCCTGCTTCGCGCCGCCGCCGGTCAGCCCGGCGCCGTCGCCGCCTGCATCGACCGCTTCAGCCCGCTCGTGTGGCTGCTGGCCCGGAAGCTGCTCGCAAACCAGTCCGACGCGGAGGACGCCGTGCAGGAGGCTTTCATCGAAATCTGGCGGGCGGCCCCGAAGTTCGACCCCGCCGTGGCCTCGGCCCGCGCCTTCGTCGCCATGATCGCACGCCGCCGCATCATCGACCGCGGCCGCATCGAACAGCGCCGCGTCCGCGGGGTTGTCTCCGCCGAAGTCCTGCCCATCGCCGCCGCGGCCCCCAGCGGGGCCCCGCTCATCGACGACCAGGCCCGCAAGCTCATGGGCGCCATCGAGCAGCTTCGCCCCGAGCAGCAGCAGGCCATCCGCCTCTCCATCGGCCAGGGTTGGTCCCACCAGGAAATCGCCGACCGTCTCGGCATGCCCGTCGGCACCGTCAAGACGCACCTGCGCCGCGGCCTGCTCCGCCTGCGCGAACTCATTGAGGGCGCCCCCACCCGCGAACCAGAAGGGGCGCCCGCGTGAGCACCCCACACACCCCCCATCTCGTCGACGGCCAGCCCGACCCGCACCTCCACGCCCGCCTCGTGGAGCTGCTGGGTCTCGAGGCCTCGGGTGACCTCTCACCCGATGAGCGCGCCGAGTTCGACCGCCTGGCCGTCGCCTCGCCCCACGCCTGTGCCGCGGCTGAGCGGACCTTCACCGCGCTCGAACTGGCCGCGCTTGACGTGCTCGATGAGCTCACGCCCCCAGGCACGCCCCGCAAGTCGTCGTCGGGCGGCGCTGGCGCCGGCGACCCTGTCCCCGGCCACCTTCGCGCCGCCCTGCTCAGCCAGGCGGGCCCGCGGGACCAGGCCGCGCCGACTGAGGCGGCCTTCGCGAGCACTGCGACGCCCTTCCGAAGCCCCACCCCCAACCCCACGCCCCGCGGCGCCCTCCCGGCCGAGCCGCCCGGCGTCCTGGCCCGCATCGGCAGGGCCGCGCCTTGGCTCGCGGCCGCGGCCGCGATCACCTTCGCGACCTTTGTCTGGATCAGCGGACCCGCCACGCCACCTGCTGGCCCAGCCCTGAACCAGCAGGTCGCCCTGATCGATCGCGCGGCCGACGCCGTCCGGCTCGCCTTCAAGCCGGGCGTGCCCGAGCTCGGGGCCGCCAAGGGCGAAATCGTCTGGAGCGACGCCCAGCAGCGGGGCTATCTCCGCCTCACCGGCGTCACGCCCAACGACCCCTCGGCGCGCCAGTTCCAGCTCTGGATCGTCGACCCCGCCCGCGACGCCCGCCCCATCGACGGCGGCGTGTTCGATGTCGCCTCCTCAGGCGAAGTGATCATCCCGGTTTCGTCGAAGCTCGCCGTCAGCAAGCCCGCCGCGTTCGCCATCACGGCTGAGAAGCCAGGCGGCGTGGTGGTCTCCGGCGGGCCGATGCTGCTGATCGCCTCCCGCTCCTGAGCCGCCGGCGGGCGATTCAACTCAGCATCCGGCGAAGTACGCCCCGATGAAGTCCGAGAGGTCATCAGGGTCGGTGAGTCCGTCGCCGTTCACATCCGCCGCGGCGCACGGAGCCGGGTTGAAGAAGCACGCGATGTAATCCGAAAGGTCATCCGGATCGAGAACCCCGTCGCCGCTAAAGTCCGGCGGGCAGCGGCGCGGGTCGCCCGTCACCCGGACATCATCAATGGCCCACCACAGGTTGCCGGCGCCCGACGAGATGTACCGGAAGCCGAAGGCCACCCGACCCTGGCGGGCCGCGGCGGGCACATGCAGGGCCTTCACGTCGTAGTACGGGTCCTCGCCCGGCTGCCCCAGCGCCCCACCGTTGTACGTGAAGACCGGCCTGGGCAGGAACGTCGCCCCGCCGTCGAGGCTCACCAGCACCTCGGCCCGCGCCCCGGGGCTCATCATCGCCTCGCTGCGCAGGTGCAGGAACACGCGATCAATGTTCGCACAGTTGATCGGCGGGGTCACCAGCACCTCGTTCATCGGCGCGGCGCCCACGCACTGGGCGTCGGCGATGGCGAACTGCGTCCCCAGCCGCCCCACCGCCTGGCCGTTGTTCCGCGGGAAGGCCCCGCCGTTCGCCTGCACACTCCGCCGGCAGGGATCGGCCGTCGTCCACGTCCGCGTCCCCGTCTGCAGGCCGCGCACGCTCCAGGTCGCTGGGATCCCCGCCGCGAACGTCTCGTTGGCCAGCAGGATCTGGCTCCCGCCGTTGAGGTCGGCGACATCGTCCACCAGCACGTTGTCGATCCCGATGTACCAGTCATCGGTCGGCTCGAAGTGGCGGAGCCGCACCCGCACGCCTGACCGCCCGGCGGCGAACAGGCTCAGGTTCACGCTCGCGCGCCCGAACTGGCCGTCGGCATTCCCGAGACTCACCGCGGGCGCCGGGCTGGTCCGCGCGGGGGCCACGCGCCGCGCCGCGTTCACGAAGGACGAGCCGCCCCCCACCGCCACATCGATATCAAAGACCGCGCTGCCGTTGTTGTTGAGCTGCGAGGTCGCATCAAAGTGCAGCACCACGCTGCTCAGTCCGCTGCAATCAAACACGGGCGAGATCAGATCGTGGGAAGCCCCGGAGCCCGTCGGGTTGGTCCCGGCCGACGCATCCGAATCCGACAGCAGCCAGCGGCCCGTCGTCGGCAGGCCGTCGAAGCCCGCCGGCGCTGGCCGGGTTGAGCCGCTCTGAATCGCCCACGCCGCGCCCGCTTCGAGCGCCGCGGGCGTGTTGCTCACCGTCCACCCGGCCGCTTGCAGCGCGCTCGTGTCGGGGTAGGCGTCAAACGCGTCCTCAAAGGCCGTCCGCCCGCTCGAGATGACCGCCCGGGCCTCCAGTTCGCCACAGGCCGGGGCCCCGGCCCCCTCCGGCGCGAGCGCGTAGCTCACCACGATGTGCCGCTTGTCGGCGGGAAGCGGCGGCATGTCGACGAAGGTCGTCGTCGCCGCGGAGAGCCCGCTGGCGATCACCACGCCGTCGCGCAGCAGCGACAGCGTCGGCGGGTTGACGTAGGGCGGCGGCCGCCAGTTCAGGGTGATGCCGCCGGCCGCGTGGCTCACCGTCGCCGCCAGCTGACTCGGACAGCCGCGCGTGCTGGAGAGCCGCGTCGCGTTCACGGGGGCTTTGGCGAGCGTCGGGCTCGAGACGCTGAAGATCAGCCCCGCGCCGCCCCCGCCCTCGAAGAACTCGATGCGGATCTTGTGCTTCCCCGCCCGCAGGCCGATCGGCCCGGAGGACCGCTCGACCATGGCGTGCGTGCCGTCGTTGTCGATGATCACCGTGCTGTCGCCAAGCACCAGGCGCGAGCCGTCGTCGGAGTTCAGGTAGAACGTGTAAAGGTCGGCCGTCGGCGCCTCGAAGTAGCCCTCGAAGACGGCCCCGATGTTGTCCGCCCGCCCCGACGACGCGAAGTTCCCGTTGGTCGACGGGAAGTTGATCGAGCTCTGCAGCGTGAACGAAAACGGCGTCAGCGAGGCGAACGCCGGGAGCGCCGTCGGGCCTGCCGGCAGGTCGTAGTACGCCGCGTTCAGCCCCGCCCGGGTGGCGGTGGGGTTCTCAGGAGTTCGAAACGTCGAAGGGTCGAAGACCCGAGCCGTCACCGACGAAGACGCGGTGTTCCCGGCCAGGTCCGCCACCGTGTAAGCGAAGGTCTCGATCCCGTTCACGCCCGATGGGGGCGCGTAAGTCAGGCGGTCCCGCCCCCCGGGGCCGGTCCCCACCGATCGCGTGATCACCCCGCCCAGCGTCCCCACCGGCGCGAATGACTGGATGGTCATCACCGCCCCGGTTGAGTGCCAGTCGTTGGCCAGCACGTCGATCGTCGCCGGGGGCGTCACGCCGCCCTGAAAGACCCCCGCGTCATCCGCCACCGGGTGGCACAGCGACATGTCGCTCACGCGGAAGCTCGACACCCAGTTCTGCCACCCGCCCCCCGACAGCGCATACTCGCCGATACCCCAGAACGTCGTGTCGTCGGACGGGTCCACGGCGATGCCGTAGTAGTCGCCCCAGCGCCCGCCCGCGTCGCTCTCGCCCACCTTCACCACCTGCGGCACGCCCATCCGCCCCAGCGGGTCCGCCGAGCGCCGGCCCGCCACCGCCGCCCCGACGCGGCTGAACTCACCCGTCACCCCCAGGGCCACGCCCACATCCCCCGTGCTGTTGCTCGCGATGGCCGGAAAGATCGTGTGCAGGTTCACCCCGGCGTCGATGTCGCCGCTCTGGAGCCGGATCACGCCGCCGCTCACCGGCCAGCTACCGGTGTTCATCTGGTGCCAGCGGGCCACATTGCGCCCGCCAACTGACGCGTTGTGCACCATCGTCAGCCGACCGTTGCGCCAGCAGGGCATGGTGAACCCGGCGTTCGAGACCGGCGAGCCTCCCTGCGTGGGGGCCTCGATCGCCCCGGTGTGCGCAGGCGTCGTCACATCCGTCGACGAGATCGTCGGCGCCGTCAGCGGGTTCCGCACCGCGTAGATGCGCACGCTGGTTCCGCTCAGGATCGTCGCCATGTACGCCCCGACGCCCGAAGGGGTCGATCCGAAGTGCAGCGCCGGCTGCACCGTGAAGACGCCCGTCAGCCGCTGCGTGGAGTACACCGCCGGTGAGCCGGTCAGCAGCGGGGCCTTGTCAAAGATCCGCACCCCGACGCCGTAGCCCCCGCTGGCGCTCAGGCCGAAGAGGTTGCCCGTGACGTAATACGCCTGCTCGTCATAGCCCAGGCCCGGGAAGTCCCACCAGGTGGTCGTCGAGCCGACCGTCAGCACCGCATCGGTGCGGTACTTCCGCCACACCCCGTTGGGATCCGCATCGTCGGAGACCGCGATCGTGATCCACGCCTCGTTGTTGCGATAGGTCTCCAGCGCCAGCACCACGAACCGCTGCGCGTACTGGTCGAAGAAGCACTTGGGATCGAAGCAGAAGCTCTCGGCGCCAAGCTCCTCGAAGAAGCCAGGGTTCCCAGGGCTCCCGAGGTTGGTCTGGAACTGCTGCGCCCCCGCCTTGGTGAACCACGCGATGTCCTGGTTCACCGTCACCACCACGTGGTTCGGCCCCACCGCCAGGCACGGATCCGGCGGGTTCCACCCCGTCGAATCGATCGACGGAAACAGCTGCTCCGTCACCGTCCGCGTCACGCCGAGCGTCTTGCCAGCCAGCAGCTCGTTGGGCTCCCCGGCCGGCGGCGGCGGAAGCTTGTCATGCGCCGGCACAATCTCGCGTATGCGCCGCGGCTGTCCGCCCTTGCCGATCGGCCCGCCTCGCTGGATCGCCTCCGCAAACGTCCGGGTGTCCATCTCCACGCCAGGGGTCGTGCCCCAGGCCACCACCCCCGGCTCAGTCAGGTCCGGCGGTGGAACCGCCAGGCGCGCGTCCTTGTCAATCCGCCCGCCCGCGGCAAGCTGGCCGCTCACACCCCCGCCGGCGCCGCTGGCCCCGGCCCGCTCATCGATCGGCCGGAGCGCCGCCGGGGCGTCCGGGCCAGCGGGCTGCGCCGCGTCCTCGACGGTCGGGCCCGATCGGTCGGCCCGATAACCCGGACCCTCGGGCCGGCACGCCCCGAAGCCCAGCGCCGCCGCAAAACACGCCGCCGCCGCCAGCCTCAGCCCGCTCTTCATGCGAACTCCTCAGTTACGCCCGACCCGCGTCGAATACCCCGAAAGCCTACCACATCGCGGGCGCACGACGACCCTGGCCGGCCCAACCCGGCCCAGTTCGACCGAGACCCATGCGATCTTCACTTCGCTCGGCGACTTGACGACAAACCCTCAACAACAAACCTCGGGCCCCCGGGCTTCACCGCACCCAGGTCTCCGCCCCGTACCGGGCCGAGTCGCCCAGCTCCGCGGCGATCCGCAGCAGCTGGTTGTACTTGGCGTTGCGGTCGCTCCGGCAGGGCGCCCCGGTCTTGATCTGCCCGCAGTTGGTGGCCACGGCGATATCCGCGATCGTCGCGTCTTCGGTCTCGCCCGAGCGGTGGCTCAGGATCGCCCCGTAGCCGTTGCGCAGCGCCAGGTTCACCGCCGCGAAGGTCTCCGTGAGGGTGCCGATCTGATTCACCTTCACCAGGATCGCGTTGGCGCACCCCTCATCAAGCCCCCGGGCCAGGAACTTCGGATTCGTCACGAACAGGTCGTCGCCCACCAGCTGCACGCGGTCGCCCAGCTCCTCGGTGATCTTCGCCCACCCGTCCCAGTCGTTCTCAGCCAGGCCGTCCTCGATCGAGCGAATCGGGTACTTCTTACACCACCCGGCCCACAGATCGATCATCTCATCGCTCGAGGCGATCCGCTTGGGGTTGCTCTTGAAGAAGCAATACCCCTTCTTGCCCTGCTCCTTCGCCTCGTTCCACAGTTCGCTCGCCGCGGGGTCGAGGGCCACGAAAATCTGGCTCCCCCACTTGTACCCCGCCTTCTTCGTCGCCTCCTCCATCAGCCGCAGCGCGTCCTCGGCGTCCTTGAGGTCCGGGGCGAAGCCGCCCTCGTCGCCCACCGCCGTCGACATGTGCTTCTCGTGCAGCACCTTCTTCAGGGCGTGGTAGATCTCCACCCCCGCCCGCAGCGCTTCGCCATAGGTGTCGAAGCCCCACGGCTGGATCATGAACTCCTGGAAGTCCACGTTGCTGTCGGCGTGCTTGCCGCCGTTGAGGATGTTCATCATCGGGACCGGCAGCATGTTGGCGCTGCTCCCGCCCAGGTAGCGGTACAGCGGCAGCCCGGCCGACGCCGCCGCGGCCTTGGCCGTGGCCATCGACACGCCCAGGATCGCGTTGGCGCCCAGACTCGCCTTGTTGGCGGTCTTGTCCATGGCGATCATCAGGCCGTCGATCTTCTCCTGCTGGAACGGGTCGGCCCCCACCAGGGCCGGGCCGATCTTGCGGTTGACATTGTCGACCGCCTTGGTCACACCCTTGCCCATGTACTGCTTCTTGTCGCCGTCGCGCAGCTCGCACGCCTCGTTCTCGCCGGTCGAGGCCCCCGACGGCACCGCCGCACGCCCGCTGGCGCCGCAGGACAGCCGCACCTCGACCTCGACAGTCGGGTTGCCGCGGGAATCAAGGACCTGAAGAGCACGAACCGAGGCGATGGTGGAGGCCATGAATGAGGTTCCTGAGGGGGTGCGGAGGGTGAGGCGGTGGCTGGGGGCTGGTGTGGGGAAGGGGGCTGGGGGGCCGGGAGTGGGGCCAGGACTGGGCGGGTTAGTTGGCTGACGGGCGAGAATCGGGAGGATGCCGGGGCGGAAGTCGGGGCGGAAGTCGACCGGTTTTGAGCCGCCTCGGCCCCCGGGCGAATCCCCGGAGCCCGCCGCGACGAAATCCATCCCGGTCTCCACGTCCGCCGAGGCCGCCCCCCCGGGGGTGGTTAGGATACAGGCGTTCACGACGGGCGGGAGGATACCCGCTCGCTCCGCCCGAGGGTTGCAGGAGGCGATCCATGCCGACGACAGTGGAGGGATTCCAGCAGCGGCTCTCGGCCCTCAAGGCCGACCTCATCGCCCAGGGGCGGCGCGTCCAGTCCATCTCGGAGGCGGCCTTCGACGCCATTTTCTCCCGTGATGACGCCACCGCGGCCCGCGTGGTCGCCATGGATGAGGAAATCGACCGCGTCGATGTCGAGCTCGAAAAGAACTGTGTCGCCCTCCTCACCGACGCCTGCGGCGCCAGCTGCACCCTCGAGCCCGAGCGGCTCCGCCTCGTCCTGACGATCGTGAAAGTGAACAACGAGCTCGAGCGCATCGCCGATGTCGCGGTCTCGATCGCCGAGGAGGCCCGCCTGATCCCCGATTCGGTCGCCGCGCTGCCCCCGACCTTCCGTGTGCTGGCCAACTCGGTCGTCGGCATCATCCGCGACGCCACCAACTGCCTCGACCGGGCTGATCCGGAGCTGGCCCGAGTGGTGCTGCTCTCCGAGGAGGCCGTCGGCCAGTTCAAGAAGGCCCTGGTGCGCGACGCTCAGGACCAGCTCGCCGCGGGCCGCATGACCCTGCCGTTCGCGATGGCCCTCAACGAAACCGCGACCTTCTGCCTAGTGATGGCCGATCACTGCACCAACATCGCCGAGCAGGTGATGTACTCCGCGACCGGCACGATCGTCCGGCACATGCAGGGCCACTGGGAGGAGTTCCGCCTCCAGAGTTGAAATCCGCCTCGCAGCCGTCAGCTCCCCCCGCCACCCACATCAGCCGCCGGCCCGATGGCCAGTCCAGAGCTGGCCAGCCCGGCGACCAGCTTGGTCCGGTGGCCCCAGAACGCCCCGACCTCCTTCACAAACGACGGTTTGAACGGCGCCCAGCCCCAGGCCCGCAGCGCCACCCGGCCGAAGGCCCACGCCGTGGGGCCTTCCCACGCCACCAGCCGGGTCTCCCGCGCACAGTGCGGGCACGCGTAGCGAGCCTGGTCGTCGCCCGCCCGCCACGCCTCGACGGCCGCGAAATACGCCTCCCCGGGCGTGAACTCCGCCCCGCACCCCCCCGCAGCCCACGCACCCCGCGTCCCCCCCGGCCCGCCGCCGCACCGCAGCCGCACCGGCAGCGACCCCGAGTCGAACACCCCGCGGGCCGTCACGATGAACTCCACCCCACCCCCGGCCTCCACCGCTCCCGCCTCACACACCGAGCCCGCCTGCGGACCCGGCGCGTAGCCACGGCCCCCAGGCACACACGCCGAGGGCCGCCCAGCGATGATCCGCCGGTCCACCAGCCAGCAACGCGTCTCCTCGGCGAGCTGCGCCCCGGCCCGCTGGGTCACGTCAAAGTCCACGATGGTCTGAATGCTCTGCGTCAAGTGGGCCCGCCCCCCCGCCCCGGCTCCGCCAGGTCGTGCTGACCCAACTACGCCGGCTTGGGCGCCTTGTAGAAGGGCAGCTTCACGATCTTGCCGCTCAGCCGATCCTTGCCCGTGTCGATCTCGACCCCGGCGCCCTCCGCCGCGAGGTCCTTGCCGACATACGCCATCGCGATGGGGTAGCCCAGCGTGGGGCTCGGGCACCCGCTGGTGACCTTCCCCGCCGGGCGATCGTTGATCAGCACCGGCATCCCCTGGCGGGGGCACCGCTTCCCTTCGATGGCCACACCCACCAGCTTGGCCGCGGGCCCGCCGGCGTCGCGCGTCCGCTTGAGCGCCTCCATCCCGATGTACGCCTCGCCCTTGCCGTCGCCGTCCTGGTCCTTGTCAATCGCGATGGCGAAGTCAAGACTGGTCCCCAGGGCGCTCGTCTCTTCAGTCAGCTCGTGCCCGTACAGCGGCATGCCCGCCTCAGTCCGCAGCGTGTCGCGGCAGCCCAGCCCCGCCGGCTTGATCAGCGCATCGGGCTTGCGCGGGTCCACATCCTTCAAGAGCATCTTCATCGCCATGCCCACCATCAACGCGGGCAGGATCACCTCGACGCCATCCTCGCCGGTGTACCCCGTCCGGCTCACCGTCAGCTTCATGATCAGCAGGTTCTTCACCGCGAAGGTGTACCGCTTCAGCCCGGGGATCTCCTTGCTGAAGCCGCTCACGAAATTGATCACCTTCGGCCCCTGCACCGCGATCATCGCGGTGTCAAAGGTCTGATCCTTGATCGTGCACGCCAACTGGCCCGCCCCGCGGACGCGCTCGAAGTGGGCCAGCATCTTCTCCCGGTTGCTGGCGTTCACCACCACCAGAAAGTCGTCCTCCTCCATGCGGTAGACGATCACGTCGTCCATGATGCCGCCCGCCTCGTTCAGCACCAGGCCGTAGCGGCACTGACCCTGCTTCATGTCGTGGATCCGGCGCGTGCAGACCCGCTCCAGCAGCCGACGCGCGTGCCGCCCGTGCACCCGCACCCGGCCCATGTGCGACACATCGAACATCCCGCCGCTGTTGCGCACCTGGTGGTGCTCGTCCTGCACCAGGCCCGTGCCCCCGGGCGGCCCGTAGCTGATCGGCATGTCCCACCCGGCGAAGTCCACCATCTTCCCACCGGCGTCGAGGTGGTGCTGGTACAGCGGTGTGCGATGGCCCACGCGGTTGGTCCCCTGCTCTCTGGTGCCGGATCCGCGGGCGCAATCCCCGCGTCGGGCCATGATAGCCGGGGCCCTTCACCCCACCGGACCCAGGCCCAGCGTCGCCAGCCCCTCCTGAAACACCTTCGCCCCGGGCGGCGGGGCAAACTCGATCCCCACCTTGTGCTGCCCCCCCTCCACGTACTCCACGTTCCGCACCACGCCGAACATCGCTTTCTTCCGGCCGCCGATCGCCAGCACCACCAGCACCCGCCGCTCCTTGATGATCGGCCGGCGCGTCACGATCGCCACCCCGGACCGGCTCAGGTCCGACACCACGCATTCCACCCCCAGGCCGATCATGCTCAACTCGTCCACCTCGTGGACCGCGCCGGGCGCCCGCATCGGCGCCCGCTCATGCTTCCGCGCTGCCGGGCCCCCCGCCGCCCTCGCGATGGGCTTGCTTTCTGTCGCGTCCATGGTCGACTCCATCACGCAGGGCCCAAAACGTTCAAAATTGCCCCCGTGGCAGGTATCGGCCTCAGCCGCCACCCGATTGAGGCTCAGGCCACGCCGCGTTATCGATCAACCGCACCGATCCCACCTCCGCCGCGATCAACGCCCGATAGCTTCGCCCCGCCAAGGCCCCACCGGCCACCGGCTCCAGTGTCGCCGCGTCACGCACCACGGCGTACTCGGTTCGGACGCCCGCCGAGTCCAGCTCGCGCCGCATGGCCCGTTCCGCCGACTCCACCGTCCCCTCGGCCCCCGCCGCCCGCAGCGCCCGCGAAAGGGCCAGCGCCCGCCCCCGCTCCTCCGGCGCCAAAAAACGGTTCCGGCTGCTCATCGCCAGCCCGCCAGCCTCGCGCACCGTCGACTCCGGCACGATCTCAACCCCCAGCCCCTCCTGAACCGTCATCGCCCTGACCACCTGCAACTGCTGCCAGTCCTTTTCCCCGAACACCGCGGCGCCCGGCCGGCATAGCTCAAACAACCGCTTCACCACCTGGCACACCCCCGCAAAGTGCCCCGGGCGAAACGCATCCTCGAGCCCCGGCCGCACCGCCACCAGCGGCAGCACGCCCTTCCATGCCTGCACCCCATCCGGGTACACGTCCTCCACGCCCGGCGCGAAGACCGCGCTCGCCCCCGCCGCGGCGCACAGCCGCACATCGGCGTCCAGCGTCCGCGGGTAGCGCTCGAGGTCCGCAGGGTTGTTGAATTGCGTGGGGTTCACGAAGATCGTCACCACGCACCCGCCCGCGAATCCGCGCCGGTCCGCTTCGACCCGCCCCCGGCGCACCAGCGTTGCGTGGCCCTCGTGAAGCGCCCCCATCGTCGGCGCCAGCACGAGCCGATCCCGCACCCCCGGTCGGCCCAGGAACCCCTCCAGCTCAGCCCGGGTCCGCAGCACCTGCATCACCCGCCCCCTCCGCCACTCCCCGCCCCGCCCCCGGCCCCACCCGCCCCCACCGGCAGCGGCCTGCCCCGCTTGAAGCCCCGCATGGGGTCTCGCTTGGGCTTCACCGGCGGCGGCACGGCCGCCTTCGGAGTTTCGGCCCCCGCCCCCGTCACGGCCTGCCCCGCCTCGGCCTTGCGGCCAATCGCCTCATCAAGGTCCTTGAGACACTGCGTCGCCATCGCCCGGTCGGCCCGCGAGAGCGACTCGCGCTCCACGCTCAGGATCAGCGGCCGCGCCTGCTCATCACCCAGCGCTGCCAACGCCTCGCACGACGCCTTGCGCATCCGCTGCTCGCTGTCGCGGATCCCCGCCATCAGCATCGCCATCACGCCATCCGGGTCGTGCCGGTGCAGGCGCCCCAAGGCCGCGATCGCCGCAGCCCGAGTCCGCGACAGATTCCCCGGCATCGCCGCGGCCAGGGCCGGGGCGAGCCCCTCGCGCCGATCAAGCTCCGCCAGCACCTCCAGCGCCGTTTGGCGCACCGCGTCGTGCTGCGAGGTCTGGCGCGTCGCCGCGAGGATCACCGGCGTCTGGTCCTCGGCCTTCATCAGGCCCAGGCCCGCCAACGCCGCCGTGCGCACGACGTAGCTGCCCGGCTCCTCCACCCGCCCGGCGAGCTCGCGGATCACCCGCCGTCGCAGCGACTTGTCGCTCTGCGAAGTGGCGCTTTGCGCAAGGCCCGCCACCACCGCCGACCGCGTCGCGTTCGATTGCAGTTGATCCATCCGCCCCGCCAGCGCCAGCAGCCGCTCGGTCCGCCCCAGGAAACCCAGGCCCGCCGCCGCCTCCCCGCCGCTCCCGTTCGGCCCGCCGTCGCCGAGCACCCGCGCCGCCAGCGCCTCCTCGACCCGGGCCTCGAAACCCGGCTGCGCAGGCGTGCTCCAGTCCGTGATCGCCTCGATGGCCTGCAGCCGCGCCGCCACGGTGGGCCCCTGCTCGAGCTGGGCCAGCCAGCGCTCCAGCGGCTGCTCCACCCGGATCTCCGCCAGAACCGCCACGCGCGGGTCCACCGCCACCACCTCAGGCTGTGAGGGAAGCACCAGCTCCGCCTGTCCGCTGCGCCCGTCGAGCGCCACCACCACGCTCCCCCACGCCCCGCCAGCCCTCACGGCCACCGGCACATCGAGCGTGAACGCCGGGTTCCAGCCGTCGAGGGGCTGCGTCTGCTCGACGCCGATCCGCAGAGTCCTGCTCGACTCATCCCACACCGGCTTGACGCTCAGGCGGGGCGTCCCCGGGCGGAAGCACCACTGCTCGAAGAACTCCTCCAGGCTCTGGCCGCTGACCTCCTCCATCGTGCGCATCAGATCCGCCGTCTCGGCCGTCTTGAACGCCCGCCGCTGCACATACGCCCCGACCGCCAGGCGGAAGTTCTCCTCCCCCAGCTTCTCACGCAGCATGTGCAGGACCAGCGCCCCCTTGCCGTAGGGGTTCGACGCGCGCCGGAAGACCTCCCACGGGTGGGCGTACTCCTTGCTGCACATGCCTGGCCGGAACGGCGCCGGCGGCGGGTCGCTCTGGTCGGCGGCGACGATCCGGCGGCGCGTCTCCCACAGGGCCTTGAGGTACGCGTCGTCGCCGTCGCGGTGCTGCATCCACAACTGCGTGCAGAAGGTCGCGAACCCCTCATTGAGCCAGATGTGCTCCCACGAGTTGCACGTCACCAGGTCGCCGAACCACTGGTGCGCCAGTTCGTGCGAGATCAGCCCGTCCAGGTCGCCGTCGCGCCGGGCGATGTCGTCGAACACCGCCGTGTCGTAGAGCGTCGTCGCCGAGGTGTTCTCCATCCCCCCGGAGCCGAAGTTGTGCACCACGAGCTGCGCATACCGCTCCCACGGGTACGGCTGGCCTGTGAACTCCGAGAAGAACTTCATCATCGCCGGCGTCCGGCCGAATGTGGCGATGGCGTCCTCCCGCCGGCCGGGCGGGGCGTAAACCTCCGCCAGCCACCCCCCTGCTCCCGCCCCCTGTCCCGCCCCTGCTCCCTCCGTCCCTCTGAGCGTGATCACGTCGAACTTGCCCACCACAAGGCTCGCCAGATAGGGAACGTGCGTCCCCGCCAGCACCCAGTGGAACTCCTCCTGGGCGCCGAGCTCCTTCCGCTCCTTCAGCAGCCCGTTGGATGAAACCTGGTACCCCCTGGGCGCCCGCACCCGCACCTCCTGCCCCATCCGCACGTTTGGGAAATCATGGCAGGGAAACCAGAAGTGGTTGCTCTCCGGCTGCCCCTGGCTGTGCAGCTGCGCCGGGCGCCCCGGCCACGCGGGCGACTCGGGCGTCCAGATCAGGCCCTCAGGCGGGTCGGTCAGCGCATAGTCGATCACCACCTGGGCCGTCTGGTCCGCCCTCAGAGCCGGCGCGAACTCGATGCTCAGGCTCTCGCCCTCATGGGTGAAGCTCACCTTTGACCCCGCGCCGCCCCCAAGCCGCACCCCGAGGATTGACATGCTCGCCTCAGGCCCGGCCCGGAGCGTCAGACGGGGCAGATCGTTCCCCGTCGGCGTCAGCTCGTAGGTGCACACGCCCTTGAGCCGGCGCACGTTCATGTCCGGAATGTCCAGATCCAGCGTCATCCGCTCGTACCGCACAAACGGGTGCGGCGGGTAGTTCCGCAGGTCGCGCCCCAGGGCCTCGTCAAAGCTGCCCGCCCGGGTCCGCTCGGGGCCAACAGTCCGCCGGACCTGCGCGGCCTCTCGCCGGGCCTCCTGGCACGCGCACGCGCCGAAGCGATCGACTCCCCGCAACCCCATGCCATCGACCGCCCGCGTACTGGCCCGCCCATCGGCGCCCAGCGCGACCGCCGCGAGGCAGGCTGCGGCCAGCCACGCCGCCGCCCGGCTCACCCACCGTCGTCCCGCCACGTTCCTGGTCAGCGTGTTCACCGCTCACCCCCTTCGCCCGCCAGTTTCGTGCGGATCTTGATCATCGCCGCGTTGCTCAATTGCGGGTCGACCAGCACCCGACTCGGCTGCCTGGGCAGGCGGAAGCTCGCCCCGGCGGTCCGCCGATCGGTATCCACCCAGAACCAGCGACCGTCGGGCTCGCCCTCAAGCTCCACCCACACCGGCGCCCGCATCGCGAACGCCGGATTGTCCGCGTCGATCTTCTGCGTCTGCTCGAGCGTGACGCTCAGCATCCGGGCCTGCTCATCCCACCGCAGATCCACCGACACGCGGGGCAAGCCCGTCCGCCGGCACCACTGCTGAAAGAACCGCTCCAGGCTCTGGCCGCTGACCTCTTCGAGCACGCGCCGGTAGTCATCAGTGTCGGCCACGCCATGCCGGAAACGCTCGATGAACAGCTTTGTCCCCCTGCGGAAGACCGCCTCACCCAGCCGCTCCCGGAGCATGTGCAGCACCAGGGCGCCCTTGCCGTAGGGGTTGTCGGCTTTCTCAAACGTCTCATCGGCCAGGGCATACCGGTTGCAGACCATCGGCACGCCCGTCGGCATCGGCGCCCGGCTGCGGCCCCCGATCTCCCGGATCGCGCCCTGCACCCGGTCGAGATACGCATCCCGCCCCTGGGTGTGCTCGGTCCACAGCCACTCCGCCAGCGTCGCCCAACCCTCGTTCAGCCACAGGTGGTCCCACGAGCGGCAGGTCACGAGGTCCCCCATCCACTGGTGGCACAACTCGTGCACGATCAGGTCGTCGGCGTCGCCCGGCCGCCCGCTCACCTCGCCCTCGGCCAGCGTTGTCGCCGAGGTGTTCTCCATGCCCCCCCACCGGAAGTCGCGCACCAGCACCTGGGCGTACTTGGCCCACGGATACGGCTCACCGAAGTACTCCTCCAGGTGCCTCACCATCGCCGGCGTGTTGCGGAACATCGCCGCCATCTTCTCCCCCGTTCCGGGCTCGCAGTACACCGGCATCCAGAGGCCGGGCCGGGCCGACTGCTCCCCGCCCACGTCCACGATGTCGAACCTGCCCACCACCATGGTGACCAGATACGCCGAGTGCGGCTGGTCCTGCAACCAGTGGAACCGCACCCTTCCGCCCCCGACCGCCTCCTGGCTCACCAGCTTCCCGTTCGACAGCACCACGTTCCCTTCGGGGACCGTCGCCACCAGCTCAGTCGTCAGCTTGTCATGCGGAAAGTCGTGGCACGGGAACCAGTACCGGTTCCAGTCAGCCTGGCCCTGCGAATACACCATCGGCGCCCGCTTCGCCTTGCCATCCTCCTTCCGCGCCGGGATCCACAGGAGCCCAGCGGAGTTCTTGGTCATGTTCTCCCCGGCATACTCGATCCGCACCGAGACCGTCTCGCCACGGGCCGCCGGGGTCGCCAGCGTGATCGCCAGCGTCCGCTCACCGCGTCGGTACGCCGCCGGCCGCCACGCACCGACCACCTTACCCCCCTCACCCCCCTTGCCCCCGTTGTCTTCCCCAACCCCCGCCCGCACGCTCACCGACCTGATCGTCAGGCTCGCCGCGGCGTCCAGCGGCAGCTCCGCTCGGGTCCCCCCCACCGCTTTGGCCGTGATGGTCGCCACCCCGGTCAGCTCGGGCCTGTCCATGTCAGGAATGTCGATCTCCAGCCGTGAATGCACCATGTCAAAGGGCTGATCCGGGGGCCACTGGTTCGTCGCCCGGCCCGTGCCCTGGTCGATGCGCGGGTCGGCCTTGGGCTCCGGCGGCTGCGCCCAGCCCGGCGCCGCCGACCCGATCGTCAGGCTCGCCGCGAGCGCCGCCGCCAGCAGCGTTCCGCCGGCCGTTCTTCGAGCCGCCCCGCCCGTCTTCCGCGATTGTGCGCCCATGGTCGCCCCTTGCCGGCCGGGTCGACCGGCCAGGCCCGAGCATATGGCAAGCCGCCCCGCCCCGTTGCGTTACTGGACGCGAGCGCTCAATCTCGCGGCCTCGCCCCCGTCGAGGCGCAGGCGCTTCCCCTTCGCGCTGGCGCGGCTTACACTGTCTCATGCCCGACCAACGCACCCACCCCCTCCCGCGTCGGATCGCCTCGGCCTACTCATCCCGCCCCGACTTTGACGAGGCCGGCGACCTCGACGACGAGTCCACCGAGTCGTGCATCAGCGGCTCGCTCCTCTCCGCCGCCGCGTCCACCTCCGCCACCGAGTTCTACTCGCCGATTCCCCCGGGCTACCGCAAGGGCTATCCCAAGTACGTCATCGTCTTCGGCACAGTCATGAGCGGCCTGGGCAAGGGCATCTTCGCCGCCAGCGTCGCCAAGCTTCTCAAGGACAAGGGCCTCGTCGTCGCCCCGATCAAGCTTGAGGGCTACCTCAATATCGACGCCGGCACCCTCAACCCCTACCGGCACGGCGAGGTCTTCGTCCTCGACGATGGCACCGAGTGCGACATGGACCTGGGCACCTACGAGCGCATGCTCGACCAGGACCTCTCCAAGCGCAACTTCACCACCTCCGGCCAGATCTACTCCGAGATCCTCGACCGCGAACGCCGCGGCTCCTATCTCGGGCGCGACGTGCAGATGATCCCCCACGTCACCGGCGAGGTGAAGCGGAAGATCCGCGAGCTCGCCCTCAGGGGCGACGGCGCCCGCCCCGCCGACGTGGTCTTCGTGGAGGTCGGCGGCACCGTGGGCGACTACGAGAACGCCTTTTACATCGAGGCCCTGCGCGAGCTCGCCTTCGAGGAGGGTGAGCACTCAGCCTGCTTCGTCGCCCTGACCTATGTCATCAAGCCCGAGACGCTCGGCGAGCAGAAATCCAAGCCCGCCCAGCTCGGCATCAAGCGCCTCATGGAGGCCGGCATCCAGCCAGACCTCATCGCCTGCCGCGCCACCGACCCAGTCACCGACAACGTCCGCGAGAAGATCGCGATGTTCTCAAACGTCCCCCTGCGGCGGTGCTTCAGCATGCACGACCGCCCCAGCATCTACACCATCCCAGACGAGATGCGCGAAGTCGGCCTCGACCGCGAGATCCTCTCCCTCCTCCGCCTGCACGAACGCGTCGACGCCGCCCAGGAGGACCGCGCCCGCGAACGCTGGTCGGGCTTCGTCCGCAAACTCACCGCCCCCAAGTCCAGGGCCATCTCCCTCGGCATCACCGGCAAGTACGCCCACCTGCGCGACGCCTACGCCTCCATTGACAAGGCCATCGAGCACTGCGGCGCCCACCTCGCCGCCGATGTCGCGCTCCGCTGGATCGACACCACCGACGTCTCCGAATCCGTCGTCGAGGCCAAGCTCAAGGGCCTCGACGCCGTCATCGTCCCGGGCGGCTTCGGCGCCCGCGGCGTCGAAGGCAAGATCGCCTGCGTCCGCTACTGTCGCGAGCGCCACGTCCCCTACCTCGGCATCTGCCTCGGCTTCCAGGTCGCCGTCATCGAGTTCGCGCGCAACGTCCTCGGCCTGCTCGACGCCACCAGCACCGAGTTCGATCCCCGCACCCCCCACCCCGTCATCAGCGAGTTGCCCGAGCAGAAACGCATCGAGGGTCTGGGCGGCTCCATGCGGCTGGGCGCCCAGGACGTCCTGATCCGCCCCGGCTCCATCGCCCACTTCCTCTACGGGGCCCAGCCGGTTCGTGAACGCTTCCGCCACCGCTACGAAGTCGACCCCGCCTACGCACCCCGCCTCGAGCAGGCTGGCCTCATCTTCTCCGGCCGCCACCCCTCCCAGCCCATCATGCAGGTGCTCGAGCTTCCGCAGTCCGCCGGGCCGGGCGGCATCGCCCACCCCTTCTTCCTCGCAGGACAGTTCCACCCGGAACTCACCGGCCGTCCACTCCGCCCTCAGCCCATGTTCATGGGGCTGATCGCCGCAGCCATCGCCCGCAAGCACGTTGCCGAGGGCGGCTCCCTGGACGAATTGCTCGCCGAGGACCCCCTCCACCGCTGGCTCCGCCGCGGCGCCGGGGCCGCCGAGCACCACCAGACCGCCTGACCGCGCCGGAACACGCTGCTCTCACGCTTGGCCGGCCCGCGCCTGGCTGGCCCGCGCCTGACTGGCCCGCGCCACACGCCCGCCGGGCGCCGGTGTCAGCTGTCCGGGTGCCGATTCGCGCCCAACTTTGCAACTCCCGCGCTCGCATCTCGGCCCACGCGCGGTATCCTTTGCGCTGTCCATGGTCTTCCCCGCACGATCATCCCGCCCCGCCGCGTCGCGCAGGGTCTGCGTGTACTGCGGCTTCAGCGGCCTCGCCATCCAGGTCGGCGGCGATCTGACCGAGTTCCGCTGCCCCCGGTGCCAGGGGGATCTCTACGCCCGCCCGCCCCGCAGCTACCTCGAAATGGAGGGCTTCGTCGCCCCTCCTCCGCCCGGGCGAACGCCCGTCCGCGGCTGGCGGCGCGTGCTCGTCCTCGCCGTGCGGGCGTGGCGCGTCCTGACCGGCCCCTTCCGCCGCATCCCCGACCCCCCGCCGCCCGTGGAAGCCCCGCCGGCTCGCCCCACCGTCCGCGGCCGCTCCGCCCGCATCCACGAGCAGGGCAACCCGCGCCGCCGCCGTTCTGAATCGCCCGAAGACTGAACCAGGCCGCATCTCGGGCCAGAGGGCGAGCCCGAAAGTCCGCCAAAACGAAAAACCGGCGGGGCCCAAGCCCCGCCGGCGCTGTGATCTGAATACGAGCCCGCGAGAGCACCAGCGGGCCCCCGCCGCCCGGAATCAGCCCGCAATCAGGCGACGACCGCCACCGCGATCTCCGAGACCGCGCTGAACACCCCGTTGCTGTCGACGGCCCGGGCGTAGAGCTTGTACGACCCCAGCGGCAGCGTCGAACCCGCCCGCGTGAACGTCCAGGTGTTCGTGCCCGTGGTGCGCACCGCGAGGCCCAGGAAGGCGTCCGCGGCGGTGAAGGTGTTGTCGAAGTTCGGCCCGATGTCGCGATAGATCTGCACCGAGGTCACGCCCAGATCGTCGGTGGCGTCGAGCGACAGGGTGAAGTTGCCGGCGCGGGAGATCGGCGGGAAGGTCACCGGCGCGGTGACGTCAAAGTTGTCGATCAGCGGCCGCCCGTTGATCCGCGGGGCCACGAAGGCCGTCGCGACGCCGCCGTTGTTGTCAGTCACGCGGGCGAAGAACCGGCGCGAGCCCTCGACGATCGAGAAGTTCCCTGTGTTGACCACCGTGGTGAAGCCGCCCACAGCCGAGGCGTCGGTCGCCAGCAGCGCATCGACGCCGGTGTCGAGCGTGCCGCTGTTGTCGGTGTCGTAGTAGAACGCGACGCTCGCGACCGTGCCGTCGGCATCGGCGACCCCCGAAGCGGTCAGCGTCAGGTTGCTCCCCAGCGTCAGCACCGGGTTGGGCGAGGCCAGCAGGCTCACCACCGTGGGGTTGAGGTTGTTGACCGTCAGCGTCGCGCTCACGGCCGTTCCGTAGGAGAGGCGGGTGTCCTGGGCCCTGGCCAGGACGGTTGTCGCCCCCGTGCCGAAGCCCCGGGTGCTGAAGGTGAGCGACGCCGAGTTGGCGGTCGGACGGGCCGAGCCCAGCAGGATGTCGACGTTGGGTTCGATCGTGCCGTTGCCGTTCACATCGCGGTAGAACTCAACCAGCGAGACGCCCTGCGTGTCGGCGACCGTCGTCGCGGTGACGGTGGCGTTGCTGTTGCGGTTGACCGTCGCGTTGGTGAAGCTCGCCGCGCCGATCGTCGGCAGGTCGTTGGTCGCGGTGATGCTGAACGTCGCCGGGACGGCCACGTTCCCCGTGTCGTTGTCGACGACGCAGGCGAAGACGCGGTTGGTCGAGCCCACCGTGAAGCCCAGCGCGGGCAGCGTCGCGATGGTCAGCGAGTAGCCGCCGACGGCCGAGTTGTCCTCGCCGATCAACAGGTCGCCGCCCAGGGCCGACTGCAGCACGCCGTCGCCGTTGGTGTCGAAGAAGAAGAGCACTGTCGAGACCGTGCCATCGGTGTCGCGGGCCCCGTTGGCGACGATGGTGATGTTGCGGCCCAGGAACGCAACCGGCGCCCCGGTGACCGTGGTGGAGGTCAGCAGCGGATTGGCGTTGGTCACGTCGAAGCTCACCGATGTCACCAGGCTCGTCGCCAGGTTGTTGTCGGTGGCCCGCGCCAGCACCGTGTTGCTCCCCACCGCGAAGCCCGCCGATGACGCGGTCAGCACGAAGGTGTTCGTCCCCGTCTGGCGGACGCCCGATCCCAGGAGGCGATCGGTCGTTTCAATCGTGCCGTTGCCGTTGAGGTCGCGGTAGAACTGCACCAGCGTCACTGTGCCGGTGAAGCCCGCTTCGGCCGTATCGACGACGTTGGTCGCCGTGTACGTCACGTTGGCCCCGCGGGCCACCGAGGTGGCCACCGAGGTCGTCACGCCGCCGATCGTCGGGCGGGCGTTGACGCGCCCCGTCGTCGTCGCCTGCGTCCCGGTCGGCGTTGAGAAGCCGCCGTCATTGTCGACCGCCCGGGCGAAGTACCGGTTCACCCCCGTCGCAAAGCTGAAGTTCACATCGCCGGTGTTCACCGCCAGCGTGTAGCCGCCGACCGCGCTGGTGTCGGAGCCCAGCAGCGTGTCGGTCGCCGCGTCGAACACATTGTCGCCGTTGTCGCGGAAGAACTGCACCGAGGCGATCGTCCCGTCGCGGTCGGCCTGCCCGGCGGCCGTCAGCGTCACCGTGCCGCCCAGCGCCGTCACCGGGTTGGGCGTCGCCGTCAGCACCGTCAGCGTCGGGGTGTTGTTCACCAGGTCGCCAAACGCCCGGGCCACCTGGGCGACCCCCGTTCCGGCGCCGTTGTCGTTGTCCACCGCCCGGGCGAAGAACACCGGGACCAGCCCGAAACCGGCCGTCGACACCGTGAAGGAATACGCCCCCGCCGTCGCCGTCAGGTCGCTGCCCAGCAGCCGGTCGGTGGTGTCGAACTGCTGATTCCCGTTGGTGTCGAGGTAGAACTCGACCCGCCGGATCGTCCCCGTCACCCCCGGCTCCGCCGTGTCGCTCACGTTGGTCGCCGTCAGCGTCAGCGTGTTGCCGCGGGCCGTCTGGCCGCTCGTCGCCAGGTTGCCGACGATGGGCGCCGCGTTGATGCGGCCCGTGCTGGTGCGGCCCGTCGAGACGCCGCCGTCATTGTCCACCGCCGCCGCCAGATAGCGGTTGGTGTTGCCCACCGCCAGGTTGAACGCCGCGTTGCTCGTGTTCACCGCCAGCGTGTAGCCGCCGACGGCGCTCGAATCCGATCCCAGCAGGATGTCGACCCCGGCGTCGATCGCCCCGTTGTTGTTCACATCGTTGTAGAAATCCACCCGGGCGATCGTGCCGTCGCGGTCCGCGGCGCCCAGGGCCGTCAGCGTCACGTTCTGACCCTCGGTCACCGGGTCGGGCGTATCGGTGAGGCTCGTCAGCGTCGGGACCAGATTGGTGATCGTCGCCGTCACCGTCTCGTCCACGCTCACCTCGCTGAAGCCCAGGGTGTTGTCCTGGGCCCGCACGAAGAACGTATTGGTCCCCGCCGAGAAGCCCGTCGTCGCCGTCGTCAGCACGTACGTGCTGGTCCCCGTCTGGCGGACGCCCAGGCCCAGGAGCCGGTCCACAGTCCCCTCGAACGTGCCGTTGCCGTTCACATCGCGATAGAACTCAACCCGCGTGATCGTCCCCGCGGCGGCCGAGTCGGCCTGATCGAGCACGTTGGTCGCCGTGAGCGTGATGGTGCTCAACCGGGCCGTCGTGCCGCTGGTGGTGAAGCCGCCGATCACCGGCGGGGCGTTCACGCGGCTGCTCGTCGTCCGCACCGTGGAGGTCGCCCCATCGTTATCCGTCGCCACCGCGAAGTAGGTGTTGGTCCCGGTCGAGAAGTTGAACGCCGCGTCGCCCGTGTTCACCGCCAGGGTGAACCCGCCAGCGGCCTGGGTGTCGGTCCCCAGCAGGATGTCGACGCCCGTGTCGAGCTGCCCGTTCCCGTCGGCATCGCGGTAGAACTGCACGCTCGCAATCGTGCCGTCGCGGTCCGCCGGGCCCACGGCCGTCAGCGTCAGCGTCGCGCCCAGGCGCGTCAGCGGGTTGGGCGAAGCCGTGACCGACGTCAGCGTCGGCGCGTTGTTGCTGATCGTCGCCGTGGCCGTCGTGTCCTGCGTCTGCGTGCTGAAGCCCAGGTTGTTGTCCTGGGCCCGCACGAAGAAGCGGTTGCTCCCGAACGTGAAGCCCGCCGTCGCCGTCGTCAGCACATAGGTGTTGGTCCCCGTCTGGCGCACGCCCACGCCCAGCAGCGTGTCGGTCCCCACGTCGAGCTGGCTGTTCCCGTTGCTATCGCGATAGAACTCAACCCGGCCGATCGTCCCCGCCGCGACCGAGTCCGCCACGTCCACCACGCCCGTCGCCGTCAGCGTCAGCGGCGCCAGCCGACCCACCGGGCCGTTGGTGGTCAGCCCGCCGATCATCGGCGGGGCGTTCACGCGGCTGGAAGTCGTGCGCACCGTCGAGGTCGCCCCGTCGTTGTCGACCGCCACCGCGAAGTACGTGTTGTTCCCCGCCGCGAAGTTGAACGGCGCATTGCCCGTGTCCACCGCCAGCGCGAACCCGCCGGCAGCCTGGGTGTCCTCCCCCAGCAGGATGTCGACGCCCGTGTCGAGCTGCCCGTTCCCGTCGGCGTCGCGGTAGAACCGCACGCGCGCCACGGTCCCGTCGCTGTCGGCCGGGCCCACCGCCGTCAGCGTCAGCGTTGCGCCAACGCCCGACAGCGGGTTGGGCGACGCCGTCACCGACGTCAGCGTCGGCGCGTTGTTGCCGATGATCACCGTCGTCGTGGTGCTCTGCGTCTGGTCGCTGAACCCCAGGTTGTTGTCCTGGGCCCGCACGAAGAACCGGTTGGTCCCGAACGTGAAGCCCGCCGTCGACGCCGTCAGCACGTAGGTGTTGGTCCCCGTCTGGCGCACGCCCAGGCCCAGCAGCGTGTCGGTCCCCACGTCGAGCTGGCTGTTCCCGTTGGAATCGCGATAGAACTCAACCCGGTTGATCGTCCCCGCCGGCGATGAGTCCGCCACGTCCACCACGTTGGTCGCCGTCAGCGTCAGCGGCTGCAGCCGACCCACCGTCCCGCCCTGCGGCCCGCTCAGCCCGCCCACCGTGGGCACGGCGTTGATCCGCACGTCCACAAACGCCGGCGTCGCCGTCGTGCCCGAGTCGTTGTCCGTCGCCACGGCGTAGATCCGGTTCAGCCCCGTGCCGAACCCCAGCGCCGAGGTCAGCGCCACGCCCAGCGTAAACCCGCCGGCCGAGCTCGAATCGGTCCCCAGCAGCGTGTCCACCGCGATGTCGAAGCTGTTGCTGAAGTCGGCGTCGAAGTAGAACGCCACGCTCTGCACCGTGCCGTCGGCGTCGGCCACGCCCGTCGCCGTCAGGTTCACTGTCGCCCCGAGCTGGGCCAGCGGCGAGGGGCTGGTGGTGATGCCCGTGATCGTCGGGCGCGAGTTCTGCACCTGCGTCGTCAGCGTCGCCGGCGTGCTCACGCCGTTGTCGTTGTCAACCGCCCGCGCGAAGAACTGCACGCTCAGCGGGAAGCCCGTGGCGGTCCCCGTGAAGGTGTAGCCGCCCGCAGAGGTCGTGTCGCTCCCCAGGAGCGTGTCGGTCCCCACGTCGAGCTGCCCGTTGCCGTTGGTGTCGCGGTAGAACTCGACCCGCGCGATCGTCCCGTCGGTGTCCGCCACCGCCCCGGCCGTCAGCGTGTACGAGGAGTTCCGCCCCAGCGGGTTCGGCGATGAGGTCACCCCCGCGATCGTCGGCGCCGCGTTCACCCGGTTGGTGATCGTCACCGCCGCCGAGGCCGCGCCGTCGCTGTCGATGGCCCGGGCGAAGTACCGGGCGGTCCCCGCCGCGAACCCGAACGCCTGGTTCCCCGTGTTCACCGCCAGCGTGTAGCCGCCGGCGGCGTTGCTGTCGCTGCCCAGCAGCACATCCACTCCGTCGTCGTACGTGCTGTTGGCGTTGGCGTCGCGGTAGAACTCCACCCGGTTGATCGTCCCGTCGCTGTCCGCGGCGCCCGCCGCCGTCAGCGTCACCGTCGCCCCCAGGTTGGCCACCACGGCCGGGCTCACCGCCACGCTCGTGATCGTCGGGGCCGTGTTGGCCGTCTGGGCCGTGTTGGTCGCCGCCGCGCCGCGCCCGCTGTCGCCGTCGACAGCCTGGGCGAAGAAGCGGATCGTCCCCGCCGTGAAGCCCTGCGTGACCGTCCCCGTGAGGGTGAAGGTGTAGTTGCCGTTGGTCCCCGTCGACGCCGAGCCCAGCAGCTGATCGGTGTCGGTCTGGAGCACCCCGTCGCCGTTGCTGTCCCGGAAGAAGTCAACGCGGTTGATCGCGGCGACAGCGGGGAAGTTCCCCTCCGCCGCGCGGGCGCTGTCAGCATCGGCCACCGTCTGCGCCGTCAGCACGAAGGGAGAGCCGCGCGTCAGCGTCGCGTTCGACACGCCCAGGCTGCCCACCGTGGGCAGCGAATTGACCCGCAGGGTCGTCTCCGCCGCCGCCGAGGTCGCCCCCTCGTTGTCCGTCGCCCGCATGAAGATCTTGAAGTTCGCGCCCACCGTGAAGCCGGTCGTCGCCGTCGTCAGCGAGAACCCGTTCGACCCGTCGGTGTCCTCTCCCAGCAGGGCGTCGGTCCCTGATTCGAAGGTCCCGTTGCCGTTGGAGTCGCGGTAGAACTGCACGCGCGACACCGTCCCGTCGCGGTCGAACGTGCTCAGCGCGTTGAGCGTCACGTTGTCGCCCGGGTTGACCACCACCAGCGGACTGTTGGCCGCCAGGCCCACCACCGGCGCGGCGTTGAAGCTGATCGCCGCCCTCACCACCACCGTCGAATTGGAGGGCAACGTCCCCTTGGCGAACAGGATCTGCCCGCCCGCCACCGCCCCGAAGTTCGAATCGCTTGTCGACAGCGTCGTCGACCAGCCGTCCGCCCCGTCAATGTCGACATCGAGCTGGATGTCTGTCCCCACGTCCAGCAGACCATTGCCGTTGGCGTCGCGGAAGAACGTCACCGCCTGCAGGGTCCCGCTCTCGAAGTCCGTCCCCGTCGCGGTGATCGTCAGCGGGTCGCCGCGCACGCCGATGCGGGCCGATGACACGGCCAGATTCCCCTGCGTCGCCGGCGTCGCCGCGACGTTCACGTTGAACGAGTCTTCAACGAAGCTGCCGTCAGCGGAGGTGATCCGGAAGGTGATCGACGCCGTGCCCGAGCCCGTCGCCCCGTAGTTCAGCACCAGGCGGTCGCCCACGATCACCGGCGTCACCAGCGCGCTGTTGCTGCTGCTCACGGTGTACGTCAGCTCCGGAACCTCCTCGATGGTCGAGAAGATCTCGAGCTGGTCGACCCGCGGCGAACCCCCGTTGTTGAAGTCCTGCTGCGTGAAGTTCCGCACCGGCAGGTTGTCGAAAGGCTCGCTGAACTCGAAGTTCGGCACCGCCGCCAGCGCATCCACCACCGTCATCCCGTTGCCGATGACCCGGCCGAAGGCCGTGAACCCGCCGTTCTGGGTATCCAGGCTCCCCGAGTTGTCCACCAGGTTGATGAACCACTGGCTCGTCGCCGAATTGGGGGCGCCGCCCTGCTTCGCCATCGCGATCGTGCCGCGGATGTTGGTGTTCCCCGGCTCGTTGTTCACCGCCGCGAAGGTGGTCGTCGCCGTGACGACGTTTCGGTCGTTCACCGCATTAAACCCGCCGCCCTGGAGCACGAAGCCCGGGATCGCCCGGTGGATGATCGTGTTCTCGTAGCGGCGGGCGTTGATGTAGTTCATGAAGTTCGCAACCGTCAGCGGCGTCGTGCGCGTTCGCGCCTGCCCCGGTTGGTCGAACATCTCGATGTTGAAGGACCCCAGCACCGAATTGAACCGCACGATCGCGCCCGTCAGGGCGGGGTCGTCATATCGATCCGTCAGGTCGATCACGCTCGCCGAGGCGCCCGTCGAGACGTTGATCGCCCCGATCGCCGTGTTGATGTTCACCGTCAGCAGCGCGCGCTCCTCGAGCGCCTCAAACATCCGCCCGGCCTGCGCGTTCAGCCCGCGAGCGGTCCGAAGGTGCGAGGTCCGAAGTCCGATAGCCTTGGCGTTGCTGCAATCAAATAGACGACTCATGTGGAATCACCCTCCCGTGGGGAACCGGCTGTGGGGTCCGGACCCTCGAAGTTCGCCACGCCCCCGCACTTGGCGGCATGCACGCACCCCGAGATTCTAGATTGCATCGTCATCCGCAGCGCAGTTCCAGCAATTGTTCTCTCAACCCCCTACCCCGCCCACACCCCAACCGGTTGTGTCTGGCGCCCGCTGGGTCCCACCTACCCCCCCTGCCCGCGCCCCCTCCCCCCCTCCCCGCCGCTGCCGCCCCAACCCCGGTTATCCTGCAGCGATGTCGACCCCCACCCCCACCCCCCCGGGCGCTGGCCCCGGCCCCGGCCGCGTCCGCGGCCCCCTCAACCTGCTCGCCTGGATCAACGACAACCGCCAGCATCTCAAGCCCCCCGTCGGCGCCAGAACCATCTTCGAGAACGAGGACTTCATCGCCTTCGTCTCCGCCGGGCCCAACACCCGAAACGACTACCATGTCAACCCCACCGGCGAGTTCTTCCTCCAGATCCAGGGGGATATCTACGTCAAGATCATCGAGGACGGCCGGTCTCGCGACGTGATCATCCGCGAGGGCGAGATCTTCTACATCCCCTCCTGGGTTCCCCACTCCCCGCAGCGCCCCCCCAACACCCTCGGCCTGGTCATCGAGTACAAACGCCCCCCGGGCCAGCTCGACGCCCTCCGCTTCTACTGCGCCCAGTGCCACCACCTGGTCTACGAAGAGCATTGGTCGCTGGCCAACATCGACGAAGACCTCACCCGCATCATGCACAACTTCTGGGATGGTCCCGTCGCCCGCCGCACCTGCCCCATCTGCGCGGCGGTCATCACCCGCGCCAGCGAAGCCCGCTTGCCAGACCCCGAAGCCCGCTTACCAGACCCCGAAGCCCGCTTGCCCAACAACTGATCCCGCCAGCCCACGGCCAACGTGAAGATCGACGCCCGGGCCATCCTCACGCCTCCGCCCCCCCTTCCCACTCCCGGCCCGCTTGACCTCCCCATGCCCGCCGTCCTCCTCCTCGATCGCGCCGCCGCCCGACGGATCGATGACGCCATCGCCCGCGGGCTGGGCCTCCCCACCATCGTGCTGATGGAGAACGCCGCGATCGCCGTGGCCCGCGCCGCGATCCAGCTCCTTCGCCCCGCCCCGGCCGGCGGCCCCCCCGGCCCGGTCTTCATCCTGTGCGGCAAGGGCAACAACGGCGGCGACGGCCTCGCCGCCGCTCGCCACCTCCACCTCGCGGGCATCCCCGTCGCCATCATCCTCGCCGCGCCAGCCCCCCAGTTCCGCGGCGACGCCCGCGTGCACGCCCGCGTCGCCAAGAACCTCCGCATCCCGATCTTCACCGCCGCCGCCCGCCGGCCCGACGCGGCGTTCCAGGCCGCCCGCAGCCGCCTCGGCCCCCCCACCCTCATCATCGACGCCCTCCTGGGCACCGGCCTTGACCGCCCTGTTGACGCCGCGTCAGTCCTCGCCGGGCTCATCGCGTGCATCAACCGCGCCCGCTCACCCTCCTGCCGGGTGCTCGCCGTCGATCTTCCCTCCGGCCTCGATTGCGACACCGGCCGCCCCCTGGTGCATCAGGCGGCCGGGTCAGCCGCGATGACCGCCGTGGTCGCCGACCTCACCATCACCATGGTCGCCTGGAAGGCCGGCTTCCTCAAGCCCGCAGCGCGCCCCTACCTCGGAAGCGTCGCCGTCGCCGGGATCGGCGCTCCGGCGCCCAAACGGCCGCCTCGCCCGCGCCGCCGCCCTGCCTAAGGTGTTCTCTCACCCCGGAGCCAAGCCCGCTCGGCCCCGGCCTCGCACGGAGATCACACGATGGCGGTCGTACGGATGGAACTGGCCCGCATCCTGATCAAGGAGCTCCAGGACTACCAGCTCATCGAACTCCGCGAAGTCGCCGAGACCACCGGCGAAGACGGCAAGCCCGCCTTCTCCCAGGTTGAGGGCGGCCGTTCCTTCCCCATCGTCATCGGCCTCCCCGAAGCCCAGGCCATCGAGCGCCGCCTCAAGGGCGTTCAGATCAAGCGCCCGCAGACCCACGACCTGCTCGGCAACGTGATCGCCGCGCTCGGGGCCCGCCTTGAGTCGATCACCATCAACGACCTCTCCGACCAGACCTTCTACGCCCAGCTCAACGTGCGCGACTCAGCCGGCAAGGCCCTGAACATCGACTCGCGCCCCAGCGACGCCATCGCCCTGGGCATCGCCGGCAACGTCCCCATCCTGGTTGAAGACCACGTGCTCGACTCCGCCCGTAAGCAGGAACCCTGACAGCGCCTATGAAACCGGGAGCGGGTCAAGCGACTCTCAAGGGTTGAGCCCGGCCGCGGGCCCGCGCCTCCGAACCGATCACGCCCCTCCGCCATGCATCCGCCCCCCGACCATCCCGCTCCCGCCGCCGCCGCGGGCGACCAGCAGGCCCAGCGGGGCGAGCTGGCCCCGCAGGCCGAGGCGGCCCAGCAAGTCGCGCAGGTGCAGGTCGAGTCCGCCGAGCACATCATGCAGTGCATGGAGGTCTGGGGCGGTAACGCCGCCATCGACGCAACAGTCAAGATGCCCGGCCTCTCCGCCTGGGTGTACTCCCGCCCCTACAAGGGCGAAGAAGCCGGCGGCGACGTCCACTACGTCTCCTCCTGCGGCACCGGCCGCATCACCCGCCTGCTCGTCGCCGATGTCTCCGGCCACGGCGCCAACGTCGCCGCGCTCGCCTCCAAGCTCCGCGACCTGATGCGCCGCTACGTCAACTACCTCGATCAGACCGCCTTCGTCAAGCAGCTCAACCGCGAGTTCGCTCAGGTCGCCACGCTCGGCAAGTTCGCCACCGCCATCGTCGCCACCTATTTCGCCAGCTCCGGCTGCCTCGTCGCCTCCAACGCCGGGCACCCCCGCCCCCTCTGGTACAGCGCCCGCACCCGCACCTGGGAGATCCTCAAGGACAAGGTCCGCCCCGACGACGACGGCTCCGAAGGCAGCGCCCCGGCCCAGCCCTCAGGCCAAATAGCCAACCTCCCCTTCGGCATCGACGATGTCGCCGACTACGACCAGCTCAAAGTCTGGCTCCACCCGGGCGACCTGCTCATCATCTACACCGACTCGCTCATGGAGGCGATCGAAGCCGGGACCAAGGACCATTCTCGCATGCTCGGCGAAGAAGGCCTCCTGGAGATCGCCAAGACCCTCGACCCTTCCAAACCGCGCGAATTCGTCGCTCAACTGATCGACCGCGTCGTCGCCTACTCAGGCGGCATCCCCCCGGGCGACGATGTCACCGTTCTGGCCCTGAGCGCCAACACCGGTAAGTCCCGCGCCTCCCTCCGCGGCCAGCTCGGCGCCGCGTGGGAATTCGTCCTCGCCCTCGCCATGTCCTGGCGCCCCGGCGCCCCGCCCGTCCCGTGGCCCGAGCTCAGCGTCGCCAACGTGCTGGGCGCCCTGGCCGACCGCTTCGGACGCAACTGGGGCGGCCCCAAAAAGGCCTGAAAGAAGGGCCTTGGCAGCCTTCGAGCCTCACCGGCCGATGGGTTCGACCTGCTTCGCCTTCTCGGCCTGCTCCTGCTCCGCCTTCCGCTCGTCCACGCCCTTGGGCAGCACCAGCTTGAGCTGCTTGGCCAGCCGGTCGTGCTCGAGCAGCCCGCCGCGATCATCGACCAGCTGACCCGACTCGCGCCGCTCCAGCCCGGCCGTCACCTGCCGGAACCGCTCGATCGTCAGCGGCGTGAACCCCGTCAGCCGCGCCACCGCCACCCCCAGCTTCGACGGCAGCGCCACGGCCACGTACTGGTCCGTCGGCGGCAAGGTGCTGATCGCCACCGTCGGATCCAGCCGCGCCATCCGCTCGCCCATCGCGTCCATGAACGCCTTCGCATTCGCCGGCGAGTTCTGCGGCTGCACCGAGTTCCGCGTCACCCGCACGTTCGAGCGCAGGTCGGCCGTCAGCCCGCCTGTCTGCTTCACCTGCTCGATCATCTCGTCGAAGCCCTGGGCCGCCGCCAGCGCCTCCAGGCGCGCCGTCGTCCCCGCAAGCTTCTCGAACTCGGCCGCCCGCTTGCAGTCGTTGATCACCTGGGCCCTCACCTCCGCCAGCGCTTCCGCCGGCGACTCGTCAGCCGCCTCCAGCACCGTCAGGAAGCACCGGTTCTGCAGGAAGTCATCCAGCCCGTCCGCGTACGGCACCCCGGCCTGGATCATCACTTCGCGCGGCCCATCCCCGGGCTTGCGCAGCTCCTTCACCTCCGCCAAGATCCGGTCGATCGTCAGGAACTGACGGTTCTTGCGGATCGCAATCTGGTTCAGCCCCGGCAGCGTCCGCAGCTCCCCCACCCCCACCCACGCCTGATCCCGCACCGTCACCCGCGGCGGCGGAATGTCCACCCCCGTCTGCTGCTTCACCCGCTCGACGATCTTGACCGCCAGCTCCGCCATCTTCGGCCGGCGGGCCGCCCAGTCGGCCGGCAGCACGCGATAGCCGTCTTTCTCAGGCAGCGTGTTGCACGCCGCGAGCACCTCGCTCTGATACGCCCGCAGCGCCTCCTGGAAGACCTTGTCAGCCGCCTCCTTCCGCAAGGCCAGCTCGATGGCGTCGCGCCGCTTGTCGGGGTCGGCCTGGTCCTTGGCCTGCTGCGGATCGCGCACCCGCTTGGCCACCTCGACGGCGCTCACCCGGATCGCCCGCTCCACCCCCGCCCGGTCCATCTCGAGATACTCAAGCCGGTACCGCCGCGGCCGCAGATACCCGAAAGCGCTGTCGCCCTCCCCGGCTCGCTTGTCCTTGTACTTGTCGAAGTGCGCCTGCAACTGCTCCTCGCTCGGATCGGCGATGAAGGCCACATTGGAATCGACGCCCACGAAGCACACCTGCACCTCGGCCTCTTCCAGCAGTTCCTTCGCCCGGCGCAGCAGCCGGTTCTCCGACACCTTCGGGGCCGTCATGAACGCCTGCTGCATCCGCATCACGCCCCGCGCCGCCGCCAGGGCCAGGTCCGTCTCACGCGGCCCCAGCCGGTAGTCCGCTCCCACCCGCGCCCGCGCCTCGACGATCTTCTCAACCTCGGCCGACGCCGCCTGACCGAACCGGGCCTCAGCCGCGTCGCGGATCAGCTGCGGGCCGCTCGACGCCCCGCCGTAGAACCCGCCCAGCCGAGCCGCCTCGCGAGCCAGGATCCAGTGGTCGCCGCGATCTTCGATCCCCAGCCCCGCCGGCACCAGCCCGCTCGTCAGCCGCGAGACCACCTGCACCTGCCCGTTCGCCTCCATCGCCTCCTGCTGCGAAATGCTCCGGCCGGCGATCGTCATCACCGTGTGCGACAACCCGTCGCGCCCCAGCTGCGACAGCACCGACCCCAGCAGGAACGCCACCATCAGCAGCACGCCGACGAAGACCAGAAGCACCTTGCTGTACTTGCGAAGAAACTTGAGCATCCACGGCTCCGGTGGCGGGTGAGCCCCTCCGCCGGCCCGGCGAGCGCCGGCCGACAGTCGATGGGCCGCAATGATAGAGGCCCGGTCGCGCCGCGACCGGGCCCCGGATAAGGCGACAGCTTCTCGGCCCCAGGCCCGATGCCCGGAAAGCCCCCAGCGCTTTACCGATAGAACTCGATGATCAGGTTCGGGTTCACGTCGAAGGGGATCTGGTCCGACGTCGGCGACGCCACCACCCGCGCCTGCAGCTCGCCGGGGTTAAAGTCGATCCACTGCGGAACCTCGTGCCCGCCCATGCTCTCCATGTTCTCACGCACGAGCTTCTGGATCTTCGGCTTCACCGTGATCACATCGCCCGGCTGCACGCTGTAGCTCGGCCGGTCGGTCTTGCGGCCGTTCACCAGCACGTGCCCGTGGGCCACCAGCTGACGCGCCGCCCAGATCGTCCGCGCCATACCCGTCCGCCGCATCAGGTTGTCCAGACGCGACTCCAGGAACCGCATCAGCATCTCGCCCGTGTTGCCCTTGGCCCGCTCGGCCAGGGCCATGTACCGGCGGAACTGCGCCTCGAGCACGCAGTAGTGGAACCGCACCTTCTGCTTCTCATTCAGACGCAGGCCGTAGTCGCGCAGACGCCGCCCGCGAAAGCCGTGCATGCCGGGGTACACCAGCTGCCGCTTCGACGTGTGCTTGGCATTGTTCTCAACCGGCACACCCACGCGCCGCGACAGCTTGACCTTGGGACCAATGTAACGAGCCATGGCGAAACCTCCGTCACCGCAAAGGCCCAAAGCCCCGCGGCGTGCCCGCCTCCTGAACCAGCGTGAGCTGGCCGGGGCGAGCGACCTGCCGGATGCCCGCGACTGCGGACCGGCGTGAAGATCCGGGCACAGTGCCTGGAAGGGAGAGGATGAAAGCCGCCACCTCCCCTCAGGTCAAGCCCTCTTGCGTGAGAAACTACCCGTTTAGGGGGCTTTTGCCACGCCCGCGCCCGGCACCCCCTCCACCCCATACACCGCGACCGGCGCGCCGCGCCCCTTGACATGGATCTCGCCCAGCCGCGCCAGCTTCACCGCCCCGCGACACCCATCAAAGGTCGACTCGCTCACCAGGACCTCCACCCCCAGCTCCTTGGTCGCGCTCTCGAGCCGCGACGCCACGTTCACCGTGTCCCCCACGGCGGTGTACTGCATCCGCTGCGATGACCCGATGTTCCCCACGATCGCCGCGCCGCTGTGCACCCCCACGCCGATCCGCACTTCCGGCTTCCCCTCGGCCTTCCACTTGGCCCGCAGGCCGGCCAGGGCCTCCTGCATCTCCACCGCCGCGCGCACCGCGTGCTCTTCCTGCAGCGGGTCGTCGCCCGGCGCCCCGAAGAACGCCATGATCCCGTCGCCGATGAACTTGTCGAGCGTCCCGCCATTCCGCAGGATCACATCGATCATCGCCTCGAAGTACTCATTGAGCAGGGCCACCACCTGCTCGGGCCGCATCGACTCTGACAACGTCGTGAACCCGCGGATGTCAGCGAACAGCAGCGTCACCCGCCGCCGCTGCCCCTCCAGCTTCGCCCCGTCGGGGTTGCTCAGCACCGTGTCCATCACCTGCTGCGAGACATAACGGGCGAACGACGAGCGGAGCTTCTCCCGCTCGCGCAGCTTCTCAGCCAGCTCGTTCACCCCGCGCCCGAGCGCCACAAGCTCATCGCTCGCGCCCAGGCCCCGCACCGGCGCCACCTGCGTGTCCAGCCGCCCCTCCCCCAGCCGCCGCACCGCCTGGTGCACATCGTGCAGCCCCCGCGTCGCCGGCGTCGCCGCCAGCCGGGCTGCGCCCCACGCCGCCAGCACGGCCGCCAGCAACGCCCCCAGCGCCTGCTTGGCCACATCCAGCAGCTTCCCCTCCACCCGCCCCGCCGGCACATCGATCCCCACCATCGCCACCGTCTCGCCCGCGCGGTTCCGCACCGGGGCGAACGCGCTGAACCACCGCCCCAGCGAGTCCTCACGCTCATGCCGGTCCGCCCGGGCCACGCCGAACTCCACCGGCTCGCCGGCGGAGTGGAACACCTCCCCGGTCATCGATGACCGCTTGAAATCCCCCTCCGCGTTCGCTCCGTACACCAGCGTCCGCCCGTCCTCGCGCGAGCGCACCAGCGTGAACGCGTACTGCACGAACGCATCCTCCCGCTGGTTCGCGTCCCGGAACGCCCGCAGCTGATCCCGCACGACCGCGTACGCCGGGCTCCCCTCATCCTCGCGCGAGCGCACCTGCCCCGCCGCGTCGGCGTCGATCAGCGCCGCCGCCGAGTGCGCCAGCGTCAGGTGCTTGCTCCGCAGTTCATCGCGGTAGGTCCCCTCAAACTCCCACAGCAGCAGCCCCACCGACAGCGCGGTCGACCCCGCCGCGACCCCCGAGAGCAGAATGACCAGCCTGGTTCGGTACCGCATGCTCCAAGTGTCGGTCGGTCGCGCCCCCGGCGTGAAAAGGTTCTCGCCCTCCTCCCCCACCCCTATCCTGTCTTCATGCCCTCACTCCCTCAGCTCCGCCATCAGGATTATGAAGCCAAGGAGAAATGCGGCGTCTTCGCCGTCTGGGGCTCAACAGAACACGCCAGCAAAACCTATTACGGCCTCTACGCCCAGCAGCACCGCGGGCAGGAGGCCGCCGGCATCGCCATCTCTGACGGCCGCTCGATCGTCGGCCACACCGGCCCCGGCCTGGTCGCCGAGGTCTTCTCCTCCGCCACACTCGCCCAGCTCAACCGCCACGGCCACCCCGCCCCCGCTCTCGCCCAGCCGCGCACCAACGGCGCGCACGCCGCCGCCCCCGGCCAGCCCGATGCCCCCGCCCATCCCCTCCCCATCGCCCCCGCCGGCGGCGGGGCCATCGGCCACACCCGCTACTCCACCGCCGGCGGCTCGCTCGCCTGCAACGCCCAGCCGCTGCTCGAGCAGTACGTCCGGGGCCAGGTCGCCATCGCCCACAACGGCAACCTCGTCAACGCCACCGCCCAGCGCCGCCTTTTCGAAGAAGCCGGCCACCTCTTCCACACCACCAGCGACACCGAGGTCATCATCCACCTCCTCGCCTCCCCCGAGCAGCAGCGCAGCGTCGACCCCCTCGCCGAGACCCTCCGCCGGCTTCAGGGCGCCTTCAGCCTCGTCTTCCTCTTCCCCGATCGCATCGAGGCCGCACGCGACCCCTGGGGCTGGCGCCCCCTCGTGCTCGGGCGCCTCCCCGACGGCGGCCATGTCGTCGCCAGCGAGACCGTCGCCCTCGATGTCGTCGGCGCCGCGCTCATCCGCGAGATCGAGCCCGGCGAGATCGTCACCCTCTCCGCCCAGGGCGTCTCCTCCCGCCGCTACGCCCCACCCGCCCGCCCGCTGGCCATGTGCGTCTTCGAACACGTGTACTTCGCCAGCCCCGCCAGCAACGTCTTCGGCCAGAATGTCCAGCTCGTCCGCGAGTCGCTCGGCGCCCGCCTCGCCCTCGAATCACCCGCCCCCGCCGACGTCGTCATCCCCATGCCCGATTCCGGCCGCTCCGCCGCCATCGGCTACGCCCGCCAGAGCGGCCTCCCCCTCCAGGAAGGCATCGTCCCCAACCGCTACGTCGGCCGCACCTTCATCAAGCCCACCCAGGCCGCCCGCGCCGCCGCCGTGCGCCTCAAGCTCAACGTCATCTCCGAGATCGTCGGCGGCAAACGCATCGTCGTCGTCGACGACTCCATCGTCCGCGGCACCACGACCAAGGCCAAGGTCGAACAGATCCGCGCCGCCGGCGCCAGCGAGATCCACCTCCGCATCTCCTGCCCGCCCATCCGCCACCCCTGCTATTTCGGCGTCGATTTCGCCACCCGCGAGCAGCTCATCGCCCACAAGAAAACCGTCGAGGAGATCCGCGCGTTCCTCGCCGTCGACTCCCTCGCCTACCTCTCCCTCGACGGCATGCTCGCCTGCATGAAGCACGCCTCCGCCGACTACTGCACCGCCTGCTTCAGCGGCGACTACCGCATCGATATCGACCACCCCACCACCGGCGAAGTCGTCAGCGCCCAGATGAACATGTTCTGAGCGACCCGGCCTCGCGCGGGAGCGAAGCCCGCGTCCCGCCCCCCCGGAGCATGCCCCCTCCATGCCCCTCTCCGCCGCCAACGTCTCCTACGCCTACCAGCACGATCGCCCGGTCCTGCAGGGTGTTTCCGCCTCGTTTCCCCCCGCCGCCCTCTCCGTCCTCCTGGGCCCCAACGGCAGCGGCAAATCCACCCTCCTTCGCCTCCTGCTGGGGGCCCTCAGGCCCTCCAGCGCCGCTGGCCACTCCCCTGGCGCCGTCCGCCTCGACGGACGCGACACCGCCGCCTTCCGCGGCCGCGAGCGGGCCGCACGCTTCGCCTTCATCCCCCAGCGGCCCGCCCTCTGGGCCCCCTTCACCGTCCGCGAGTACGTCGCGCTCGGCCGCCACGCCCTCCCCGCCAACCCGGCCGCCGTCACCGGCGCGCTGACCCGTCTCGAACTCGCCGACCGCGCCGATGACCCCTTCGCCGCCCTCAGCGCCGGTCAGCAGCAGCGGGCCGCCCTCGCCCGCGTGCTCGCCCAGGTCACGGGCCCCACTCGAGCCCCCGGGCCCGCCGCCGGCGCCCCCTGCATCCTCGCCGATGAGCCCGTCTCCGCCATGGACCCGCGCCACGGCCTGCAGGCCATGGGGGTCCTCGCCGAGCTCGCCCGCCTCGGCGCCACCGTCATCGTGGTGCTCCACGACTTCACCCTCGCCGCCCGCTTCGCGTCGCACGCCACGCTCCTTGATGATCAGGGCCGCGTCGCCGCTTCCGGACCCGCTCGCCAGGTCCTCACGCCCGATGTGCTCTCTGGGGTCTTCGCGACCCCCTTCCTCCGTCTGGGCGCCGACGACGCCCCCGTCCTCGTCCCGGCCCAGTTGTCGTCCCCGGCCGCCTAGCCCTTCACCACCCGCCTCGGCACACCCGTCGAGCTGGCGATACCATCGCTCGCCATGACCAACTACCTCCATCTGATCGTCATCGCGATCCTGCTGGGCCTCTCGGGCATCTCCTGGGTCGTGCGCCAGTTGCAGGAGAAGGCCCGCGAGAAGGCCGCCGCCGAGCGCAAGCGGCAGCGCGAAGATGAATACCTCCGCACCGGCCGTTCGAGTTCCTCCGACGAGCCCGCCACCGGCCCCGCCTCCGCCCCGACCACCCCCGCCGACGCCCAGGCCCGCCTGCGTGAGCTCGCCGCCCGCCGCCAGGCCCAACTTCGTGAGCTCCGCGAGCGCGCCGCCCGCGGGGCCCCGATCAGCGGCCAACTCGGCCCCACTCCCGGCGGCCAGACCGCGGCGCCACCCGTCGTGCTCGCCCCCTTCGCGCCCATGTCCCCAATGTCGCCGACCGCCCCGGCTCGGCCGCTGGCCCAGCCCCGCCCCCAGGCCCCCCGCCCCACGCCGCGCCCCCAGCCCGCCCGCTCGGCCCAGCCCTCGATGGGCCCCGCCCGCGACCAGGGGGCCCAGCAGTTCGCCCAGGAACAGCGCCGCAAGGCCCTGGAAACCGCCCGCAAAGCCGAAGCCGGCAAACGCGCCGAGCGCACCCGCGACGCCGCCGAGGCCGTGCAAGCCGACGCCCGTCACCAGGTGCAGGCTGAGCGCCGCCGCTCCGACGCTCGCGCCAGCGCGGCCGAGGCCGCGCTCCCCGGCCCGCGCGGGCTGTTCCAGGCGCCCACCACCCCCGAGCAATGGCGCCAGGCCCTGATCCTCTCAGAAGTCCTCGGGCCGCCCCTCGCCGAGCGCCCGCCCAACCGCATGGCCGGCCACATGTAACGCCCCCGAGCGCATCACCGCCGGGCCGCTTCAAACTCCGCCAGCGCCCCGGCCGCCTGCGGCCCGCGATCCAGCAAGCCCCACGATTCATCCGACCGCCGGATCGTCACCCCCAGCACGTTCACGCGCTCGCGGGCCCGCTCCGCCACCACACCCACGCGCTCGGCCAGCCAGCTCAGCGCCGCCACCTCGACCTCCGCTATCCCCAGCTTCGCCCGCAGCGTCCGCCGCATCCGCACCGCGGTGAACTCCTCGCCCGATGGCGTCACCACCCGGTCCTCCCCCAGCACCTCCACCGTGTGCTCGGCGTCACCCTGCGTCTTGATCGACCCCGGGTCCCCCATCGGCCGCACCACCATGCGCAGCTTCTGAACAACTGAACCCCCGCCCGCCAGTCCGCTCGGCCACACCCGCAGCGGCGGCTCGAACCACGTCACCACGTCATCATCAAACTTCTCCGTCCGCTCCAGCTCCAGGCTTCCATCCTCGCCGATGCGGAAGTGCTCGACGGTCAGCTCCTCCGTCAGCAGCGCTCCATCACTCCCTTTCCGCTCGCATCGCACCACCCGCCAGCGGGCCCCGGGCGAAGCCGCCAACCCCCCTCCCGCACCCCCCACCTGCTCCCTCGGCATCGTCAGCCGCAGCAACTGCTCCTCCCCCACCTCTCCGCCGCCACCCTCCACGATGGCCACCAGCCGCTGCTGGGGCGCCTCCAGCGGCAGCAACCGCGCGACATCCAGCACGCCGCCCCCCTCAGTCGCCTTCAGCACCGCAAACCGACCCGCCCCGCCCCCGACGCCCGCGGCCGCGTCGGTCACGTCGCCCGCCGCCCCGCCCGGCTGCCCGCCGGGCATCGTGTCAACACTCGCCCCCCCACCGCCGCACCCGCCCATGAACGCACCCATGGCCCCCCCCACGGCCAGGGTGATGGCCGTGAGGGCGACCGCCGCGCCGCCCGAAAAGCCCGTTGGCTGCCTCGAACACCCCCGCCCGTCTGGATTGTGCATGCGCTTGGCCCTTATCCCCCTGCGTGGCTTGCGTCAGAAAGCCGCGTCCGAAGCCTCTATGATAAGGGCATGATGGTCGGACAATCGCGCTGGGCGTGTGTGTTGGTGGCGGCCGTGATGGGTGGGTGCCTCTGCGGCTGCGAGTCCGCCGCCCTGAAGAAAATCGAACAGTCTGAGAGCATCCTGGCGGCCTTCGGCGAAACCACGCCGAAGGAAGCCTTCATGGCCATGGAGGACCCCCACGACGCCGACCGGCGGATGCGCGGGACGGCCCTGATCGCCGCCGCCCCCTTCGGCGGCGTCGACGGCTATGTCAAGCTCTACGCCGACAAGGTTCAGAACGACCCCGACATGGGCGTCCGCGCCGTCGCGGCCCGGGCCTTGGGCCTCCATGGCCAGCCCGAGCACGCCCTGCTCATCGTCCCGCTGCTGAAGAACCCCGACCGCAATGTCCGCCTCGAAGCCGTGCGGGCCCTGCAGCGCCTGCACAATCCCGCCGTGGTCGAGGCCCTCATCGACAGCTCGCAACTGGAGCGGGTGGCCGAAAACCGCTCAGGCGTGGTCCGGCGGGGCGAGGGCGACATCCAGGTCCGCGCCGAGGCGTGCACCGCGCTGGGCCAGTACGCCGAGATCCGCGTGATCAACGCCCTCATCGAGGCCGTCGACGACGATCACCTGGTGGTCAACAAGGCCGCCCGAGCGTCGCTCAAGACCCTCACCGGGCAGGATTTCGGCGATGAACGCCGCCCCTGGGTCACCTGGCTCAAGGGCGCCAGTGAGCCCTTCGCCGGCGGCACGCCCTACGTCTACCCCGCCTTCAACCGCGGCAAGTTCTGGTACGAGTACATCCCCTTCGTCCCGCCGCCCCCCAACGAAGAAGTCGCCAGCCCCGCCGGCTACGCCCAGGCCGGTCGGCCCGCAGGCCCCGGCGCCCAGTAACACGCCGATGCCTCCGCGCGGGTGATCCCGCCCCGCCCAACTGCCGATAACACCTCCCTCACCCCACCCCTGGGAGGATGTCTTGCGCGCACTGGTCTTTGATGGCCGTTCACCCAAGTTCCTGTCGGATCGCCCGCAACCGGCCCCGCTGGCGGGCGAGGCCCTCATCCGCCCGACCCGCCTCGCCATCAGCTCCACCGATATCGCCCTCGCCCGCGGGCTCGCGCCGGCGCACGCTCCGCCGTTCACCGGGGTCATGGGGCACGAGTTCGTCGGCGTCGTCGCCGAAATCAACCTCCCCAAGGACGCGCCCCCAGCCCTGGAAGTCCGGCGCAAGCTCAAGGGCAAGCGCGTCGTCGCGCCCATGAACCTCGTTTGCGGCAAGTGCGAACTCTGCCGGGGCGGCCTCTCCTCGCATTGCCGGGCCCGCAGCGTCATGGGCGCCCTGGGGCGCGACGGCTGCTTCGCCGAAGCCTTCACCCTGCCCCTCACCAGCCTGCACGCCGTGCCCGACGCCATCGACGACGACTCGGCGGTCTTCGCCTCGCTCATCGCCGCCGCCGCGCACGCCGCCCAGATGCTCCGCATCGAAGGCAAGCCCTACATCACCGTGCTGGGCGACGGCCCGCTCGGCCTGCTGACCGCCCAGGTCATGACCCGGCTCAACGCCTCGGTCCGCCTGCTGGGCAAACACCCCGAGAAGTTCGCCCTCTGCGAACACTGGGGCGTGAAGCACCGCCACATCGACGAGGTCGGCCGCCGCGCCGATCAGGACGTCGTCGTCGATTGCACCGGCAGCCCCTCGGGCCTGCCCCTGGCCCTGCAGCTCGTCCGCCCCCGCGGCAAGATCATCCTCAAGACCACCACCACCCGCCTCCCCATCGCCCCCCCCACCCCAACCCCGGGCGCCCCCGCGCCGCAACTCCCCGGCGGCGACGCCTGGTCCGCCATCAACCTCGCCCCGCTGGTGGTCAACGAAATCGAGCTCCTCGGCTGCCGCTGCGGCTCGATCGACCAAGCCCTCGGCCTGCTGGCCCGCAAAGACCTCTCCATCGCCAGCCTCATCACCAAGCGCTTCAAGTTCGACCAGGCCGCCCAAGCCCTGCAAGCCGCCACCCAAGGCGCCATCAAGATCGTCCTGGATTGCTGACAGACCCACACGCACCACCCAAAAACAGAAGCACCTCCGAGTTTGAGCTTTGAATTCTGAACTTTGAACTTTGGGGTTCTCCGCGTGTGCTGTGTGCCCTCGCCCGCCTCACACCACGCCGATCACCAGCAACTCCGCTCGCGCCTCGCTCGTCATCACGCGCTCAAGCAGACCGGATTCGCTTCCATCCCCTTCCTCTCCCACTTCCACCGCGACCACGCCGCCGATGGGCCCCGCGAGCGGGCCCCGCAGCGTGAATGACGCCGCGTGCAGGCCCAGGGCCCGGGCCCCGTTCACTGTGCCCATGCCCAGCAGCACCTTCGGGTCGGTCCCGTCGCGCCGGTGCAGGAACCGCATCTCATCGAGCACGCTGATGCCCCCGCGGGCCGGGTCAGCGCTCTCGGCGGGCAGGTTCACGATCGAGTCGGTCCCCAGGGCCACGTTCACCCCCGCCGCGAGCATCTCGCGGTAGCGGTGCGGCCCGAAGCGGCGCTCAGCCCCGAAGTACGCCGACGCCCGCGGGCAATACACCACGCTCGTGCGCGTGCTGGCCAGGATCGCGATGTCGCGATCATCGGCGTCATTCACATGGGCAGCAGCGAACCGCGCCGTCCGCAGCGCATGCTCGCAGAAGCCCAACGGCGTGACTCCCGGGTTCGTGAACAGGTCCTGCGTGCGCTCATCCCACGCCCCCACCCCGCGCAGCAGATCCGCCAGGGGCCCCTGACCGGTCTCAATGAGCAGGTGCTCCTCGGGGCTCTCGGCCAGATGGGTGCAGAGGCGGACTCCGTAGGTCTTCCCGAATTCCGCAATGCGGGCGTACAGCGCGGGCGACACGCTGTAGGGTGCGTGCGGCTGCAAACCCAGTCGCACCGCGTCGGCCTGCACCGACGACCGAGCCACCTCCAACCCGATTTGCCCGAGCGCCGCCGCCGCCCGCGCCTCATGGGCGCCGACCCCGAAAAACTCCAGAAACGAGACGCCCGACATCAGCGTCGCGCCCAGCGCCTCCGCGGCCCACCCCGACAGCCGCCCCCCCACCGCCCCGCCGATGTCGCCCACCGCGACCGTCCCCCCGGCGAGCGCCAGCTGCACCCCCTGGGCCACCGACGCCCGCACGTCTTCCTCAGTGGTGGCCCGCTCCTGCCGAATCATCTCCACCCACGGCAGAAAGCCCACCGACGGGTCATGGGACCGCGGGCCGATGTGCGTCAGGTCAAGGTGACAGTGGGCGTTCACCAGCCCCGGCAGCAACACCGCGCCGGGGCGGTCGATCTCGAGCCACTCTGTCGCGGCGCCCGTCGCTCCGCCGCCCCGCAGCCGCTCCCCCGCCGGCCCGCCGCGAGCGGGGCCGGGCCGTTCAGCCAGCGGGTGGCGCCGGACCGCCTCGGGCGCGCCTGAGGCCAGCAGTTCGCACCGCCGCCGCCCGGCCTCGTCGGCCGCGGGAGCGACCCGCACCAGCACGCTCCCCGGGGCCGCGAGCACGCCCTGGGCGTCCGCGACGGCGAGGCCGGTGATGAGCAGAATCTGGGTCTTCATGGAATCACGCGAAAGAGTCCGATATTGTCCCCAGCCGGGCGGTGTTGCGACGTCTCCCGCCCCATCATTGCCCCCCGAGCCCCAGGCGCCTTCCCGGCGCCCGTCGGGGCCCGCAGCCACCACCGGTCACGGAGCCCGCCATGTTCACGTCCCGCGTCACCCGACTCGCCCCCTTCGCGATCATCGCCGCCGGCCTGCTGGCTGGCGGCTGCGTCCGTCAGGGCGACTACGACAACCTCTACGAGAACAACCGGGCCCTCACCGCCAAGAACCAGGAATTGCTCGAGCAGCTCCGCTCGCTCCAGGCCACCATCGCCGACCTGCAGGCCCGTCTGGCCGCCGGCGACTCGGCCATCGGCGGCGTGAGCGCCAGCCAGGCCGCGCTCCGGGCCGAGATCGAGCGGCTCCGGGCCAAGCTCGCCGAGACCGAGCGCAGCCTGCAGGGCATCCAGTTCACCACCCTCGACTCCGCGACTGACGCGGCCCTCCAGCAGCTCGCCGGTCAGTACCCCGACCTGATCGAGTACGACTCCACCCGCGGCCTGATCCGCTTCAAGAGCGACATCACCTTCGCTTCGGGCTCCTTCGAGCTCTCCAGCCAGGGCCAGACGGCCGTCTCCGCCCTGGGCCGCATCCTGGGCCAGCTCCCCTCGGCCCAGCAGTACGATGTCGTGATCGTCGGCCACACCGACGCCCAGCGCGTCAGCTCCCGCCCCGGCCGTCGCTTCAACGACAACGATGAGCTCTCCGCCTTCCGGTCGATCAGCGTGACCAAGGCCCTCTCCTCCAGCGGCGTCGACAAGCGCCGCTGCCTCTTCGCCGGGTTCGGCGAGAGCCGCCCGGCCGTCGCCAACGCGGGCAACGGCAACACGCCGCAGAACCGGCGCGTCGAGGTCTTCCTCACCCGCAGCCTGCCCACCGGCGCCGCGGCTGAGGGCAACGCGCCGGCCCCCGCCCGCTCGGCCCCCGCCCGGACCCCGGCGGCCAACCCCGATCTGATGAAGTAAGCCTGCCGGGCCGGGCTCAGCTCGGCCCGGTGGGTGCAGATCCCCGGTTGAGCGCCCAGTTGAGGTGCTCGAGCGCGATCGCCGCGCTCACCGAGACATTGAGCGAATCGACCCCGGGGGCCATCTCGATGCGCACCCGGGCGTCGACCATCGCCAGGCAGGCCGGGCTGAGCCCGGGCCCTTCGGACCCAACCAGGCATGCGATTCGGTCTTTGTGAGGTTCCACGTGGAACATGCGCAGATCCTCCGCAGGGGCCTGCGGCGAGAGGCCGACCAGGCGAAACCCCGATCGCTGGACCTCGCGCAGGCCCTCGGGCCACTCTGGAACGGTGGCGAAGGGCAGGCGGAGGGCGTGGCCGACCGAGACGCGGATCGCCTTGCGGTAGAGCGGGTCGGCACAGCGCGGGCTCATGAGGATGCCCCCGGCGCCGAACGCCGCGGCGTTGCGGAACGCGGCGCCCACGTTGTCGTGGTTGGTCAGGTCCTCAAGCACCAGCACCAGGCGGGCCCGGGCGAGGATGTCGGCGAGCGGCGTTGGCGGGTTGCGTGCGCCCACCGCCATCAGACCGCGGTGGAGATGGAAACCGACCAGACGGTCGAGATCGCGCTGCGGGAGGACGTACACCGGCGCGCCTTCGGGCAGACGCGGCAGGAGCGGCCGAATCGACTCCAGGCGGGTGGGCGTGCACAGGACCGACAGGGTCCGGTACGGGGAATCGACCAGCAGCGGGAAGACCACTTCGCCCTCGGCCATGAACTTGCCCCACGGGGCCTGCGGGTCGCCCGGTTCGCCAGCGCCCGGCACGGCATGCGGCGAGAACGCCTGCGCGAGTTGGCGCTCGCGCACCTGAGCGTAATCGGTCAGCCGGGGGTCATCGAGATGGTCAACCGGGATGATGTTCATCGGGGCGCGAGCGTAGACTGAAAGACTATGAAGCACGCTCTCATTCTCGTGGCGCTGGCGGGCGGACTGGTCATGACCGGGTGCGACGACCGGCAGTCGAACTCGGGCAAGCAGTCGACGCCGAACAACCCGACCTCGATCCTCGGCAAGTCGGCCAAAATGGGCAAGGACGTGAAGGCCCAGGTCGAGCAGGCCGGGGAACAGGCCAACCAGGCCGCCAAGACCCAGACGGGCGAAGGCAAGTTCGCCGACATCGGCGGGCTGAAGGTGCCCGTGCCCGAGGGCTGGGAGAACGTCGGCCCCAGCGGCATGCGGATCGCCGAGTTCAAGGTCGGCAACGTGTCGGTGCGGTTCTTCTCATTGGGCGGCGGGGCCGACAGCAACATCAACCGGTGGAAGGGGCAGGTCACCGAGCCGGTGGACGGGCCGAGCACCAAGACGGTGATGGCGGGCACGATCAAGTGCAGCGTGCTGGCGGTGACGGGGACCTATGCCGGGATGGGTCCGGGTGGGGCGCCGCTCCCCCCGGCGCCGAACACCGGGTTCCTGGGGGCCCAGATCGACGGGGGCCCGCAGCCGCTGCAGTGCGTCGCCTTCGGCCCGGCCGATGAGGTCGATGCGCTGCGGAAGGCCTGGGAAATGATGCTCGCTGGGATCCAGACCAAGTAAGCTGTCGCGCCGGTGCGGCGCGCTGCGGCAGGATTCGCGACCCAGTTCGGGCGCCCAAGCGCGGCGAACGAAGGCGATCAACCGGACGCAAGGAGGCGGAGATGGAGCTGTGGCAAGCCGTCGTGCTCGGGCTGGTCGAGGGGATCACGGAGTACCTGCCCGTGTCGTCGACGGGGCACATGATCCTGGCTTCGCATTTCATGGGGCTTTCCGACGACCCGGCCCGGCAGGACGCCGTCAACGCGTTCGAGATTGTCATTCAGGGCGGGGCGATCCTGGCGGTGGCGGCGCTGTACTTCCCGCGCTGCGTGCAGATGGTCCGCGGGGTGCTGGGGAAGGACCCCGCCGGGCTGCGGCTGTTCACCAATCTGGTGATCGCGTTCATCCCCGCCGGGGTGGTGGGCGTGCTGCTGAACAAGGTGATTGAGAAGCACCTGTTCGCGCCGGGCCCGGTGCTCGCGGCGGTGCTGCTGGGGGGGATTTACATTCTGATCGTCGATTGGTGGCGCTCGGGGCGGTTCGGGATGCATCACGCCATCACCCGCAACGCCGAGGTGGACTCGATTACGCCGCGCCAGGCGTTGTTCATCGGCCTGCTGCAGTGCGTAGGGATGTGGCCGGGAACGAGCCGCTCGCTGATGACGATCACCGGGGGGCTGTTCATCGGGCTGCGGCCGCGGGCGGCGGCGGAGTTCGCGTTCCTCCTCGGGCTGCCGACGCTGGGGGGGGCGACGGTGTTCAAGCTGGCGAAGAACCTGCTGCAGGCCGAGGAGCAAGGGGGAAACCTCTTTCAGAAGCTGGGCGTGCTTCCGGTGCTGGTGGGGATCGCGGTGGCGACGGTCTCGGCGGCGGTGGCGGTGAAGTGGCTGGTGGGGTTCCTGAATCGGCACGGGCTGGCGGTGTTCGGGTACTACCGGCTGGCGCTGTTTGCGGTGATGGCGGTGCTGGTGCTGCGGGGCGGGCTGAAGATCGAGAAGCCGCATGACGATGGCAGGAAGACGGCGGGCTCGCCTGTGACCCAGCCGGCGGGCGAGGCGGCGGGCCAGACGCCGGGCCAAACGGGCAAGAAGACCAATCCATGAAAACCTCGTATCCCAAGGCGAAGATCAAGGTGGTTCTGCTGGAGGGCGTGCACACCGCGGCGCGGGAGCAGTTCGCCGGCGATGGCTTCAGCGTGACGGCGGGCGAGAAGGCCCTGGAGGGCGCGGCCCTGCGCAAGGCTGTGGGCGAGGCCCACGTGCTGGGTATACGCAGCAAGACCACGCTGACGGCCGAGGTGCTCGCGGCGGCCCCGCGCCTGCTGGCGGTGGGGTGCTTCTGCATCGGCACCAACCAGGTCGATCTGCTGGAGGCCCGCCGGCGCGGGGTGGCGGTGTTCAACTCGCCGTTCTCGAACACGCGGAGCGTGGCGGAGCTGACCATCGCGGAGGTGATCGCGCTGCACCGCCGGCTGCTCGACCAGTCGAGCAAGATGCACCAGGGCGAATGGGACAAGTCCGCGGCGGGCGCCCACGAGGTGCGCGGGCGGACGCTGGGGATCGTGGGGTACGGGCACATCGGCTCGCAGGTGAGCGTGCTGGCGGAGGCGCTGGGGATGCGGGTGGTGTTCCATGACATCATCAGCAAGCTGCCGATGGGGAACGCGCGGGCGTGCCGGAGCCTGCGCGAACTGCTGGAGGTGTCCGACGTGGTCACGGTGCATGTGCCCGCGACGAGCCTGACGGAGGGGCCGCCTCCGCTGATCGGCAAGAGCCAGATCCGGGCCATGAAGAAGGGGGCGTTCCTGATCAACAACGCGCGGGGCGGCGTGGTTGATGTGGGGGCGCTGGCCGCGGCGCTGCGCGACGGGCACCTGGGCGGGGCGGCGCTCGATGTCTTCCCGAGCGAGCCGGCGGGAAAGGGCGAGCGGTTCGAGAGCGAGCTGCGCGGGCTGGGGAACGTGATCCTGACGCCGCACGTGGGCGGGAGCACCGAGGAGGCTCAGGAGAGCATCGCGCTGGATGTGGCGGCCAAGCTCACCCGCTTTGTCAACAACGGCGGCACGGCGGGGAGCGTGAACCTGCCGGAGGTGGACCTGCCCGAGCAGGCCGGGGAGGAAGCGGTTGGGGGGGTGGGCGGACGGCGGCAGCACCGCATCCTGCACCTTCACCGCAACGTGCCCGGGGTGATGCAGGCGGTGAACACGCGGATCGCGCAGCTCGGCGTGAACGTGAACGCCCAGTACCTGCGAACACGCGAAGACGTGGGCTATGTGGTGATCGACGTCGACCCCGCGCAGGGCCAGGCGATCGAGAAGGGCCTGCGCGAGATGCCGGAGACGATCCGGGTGCGAGTGCTTTGGTAGGTGCGCGGTACGGAGCGGGTGACAGTAGACGCCGGATATATAACCTGATTAGGGTATTTATTCTCCCTGGAAACCCTCCTAGGCCCGGCATGAGCCCACCGCGGAACATTTTACTTGACAGAGAAGTACAACTAGACGAATATGTTCAGCATGACACTGACCAAGGGGCACCATGCCATCACTTCCCAACTTCACGGCCGACGGGGTGCTTCCGCCTGGCGACTATGCGTTGACGCTGGACGAGCTTGAGGGCTCGAGCCTCGTGCTCGGGCCTGGGCAACCCAGGGACCACCCTGTGTGGGACGCGGCTTGGCGACAGCAGCTCGTTAAGAACCTCGGGGTGATGGTCGGGCAGTTGAAGCTGGTCGGGATCAGTGAGATTTTCATTGATGGGTCGTTCGTCGAGGACAAGGACCACCCCAACGACATCGACGGCTACTTCGCGTGCGATCCTTATCGCTTTGCATCGGGGCAGCTAGAACACGACCTCAACCTCATTGACCCGGCGAAGTGCTGGACGTGGGACCACAAGACCAGGAAGGCCTACCGCGGCTATCCGAAACTGCAGCTTCCCATGTGGCACGCCTACCGCGTGGAGCTCTACCCGCACTACACGGGCTTGGTCGCGGGAGTGGACGCCCACGGTAACGCCCTGGAGTTCCCAGCGTGGTTCCGTCGGCGACGAACCAACGGCCAGGCCAAGGGCATCATCAAGATCAACACGTGACGAAGGAGCGAAGTCCATGATCCGCAACGAAACTGAGTACCAGCAGGCGGTGGCCCGCGTGGACGCAGAGAAGAAGCGATTCAGCGAGCACATCGAGGCCTGGAAGAATCAGGGCTTCACCGCCGACCAGATCGCCAAGCTCAGGGAGCCCCTCGAGTCCTTCCACATGCAGCTTGTTGAGGAGGTTCAAAGCTACGAGCGGCTCAAACGCGGCCAGTTCAGCGAGTTCGAGAACCTCCACGGCCTCGGTCAGATCCTGATCGGCCTGCGCGTCGCGCGCGGCATGACCCAGCGCGAGCTCGCCCGCCGCTTGAACGTGGACGAGACAATGGTCTCACGCGACGAGCGAAACGAGTACCACGGCATCACCGTGGATCGAGCCAAGCGGGTGCTCGATGCGCTCGGCGTTCGACTTGTGACGAGAGTCGAGGTCGAGCCGCTGCATGCGCCGGGCGAGCACCCGGAGGGGCCGGTTGCTGAACTTGCGCAGTAGGGCCGCCGGCGACAACATGCAGCCCGACCGTGAGGGAGGGCGTGCTGGAGCGTTTGGGGAGCGGGGGCGGAAGGTTGAGCGGGTGGGAGTGAGAGCGGGAGCGGGGAGCGCCCTCCCTGACGGTCGGGCTGCATGCCTAAGGCTGGGCGACCTTGAACTCCGCCCAGGCGGGGCGGTTGCCGGCGACGTGGCAGCCGAGCTCCTCGAGCCAGGCGGCGATGGCGGCGTTGCAGGTGCGGTCGAAGGCGTAGGTCGCCTCGTCGTGCACGAACTGCACGCCCGGGGCGCGGGCGTTGAGGGCGACGGGGCCGCCGGCGGCGAAGCGGGCGTCGAGGCGGTCGAGCAGGGCCTGGGCGGCGCGGCGTTCGACGCGGAGCTCGAAGAACTCTTCGGCGGGGACCAGCAGCTCAAGCTGCGAGCGCGAGGCGGGGCAGGGCCACTCGCGCCGGGCGAGCGTGCCCGGGGCGGGGCCGATCATCAGGCAGGGCAGGCGCCAGCACTCGGTGCGGTTGAGGACGTAGTAGTCATACGCGCCGAAGGCGAACTCAACGCTCGAGCCGGGCCCGGAGGCGCCCAGCGGGGCGTGGGGGTCGGCGTCGCGCGGGAGGATGAGCGAGGCGTGGACGCCGTGGTCGGCGATGAAGACGGAGACGGGCTCGCTGAGAGGTGCCGAAGGCGCAGGGGCGGAGACGCGGAAGGCGCAGCCCGGCAGCGTGAGGCAGACCACGCCCAGGAGGACCAGCCAAGTGCATGCGGTTCGCGGCGCCATGTCAGGGGCCCGGCGCGGGGTTGGGGGTGGGCGTCGGCACGACGACCGGAGGCGGAGGAAGGGACGGGGGCGCGCCCTGCTTGAGGTCGACATTCATGCCGTTGATGTCGATGCGCACGTCGTCGCTGGTGCCGGGCAGGCCGTCGGCGCCGTCGCTCTCAAGGGTGAAGCTGCGGCCATCGGGGTTCACGACGTAGCGGTACGGGCGGCCATGGGCGTCGTTGAGGGCCTGCGGGTCGAGCCCCGGGAGCCCGGCGAGGGCGGGGGGCAGCTTGCCGCCGTTACTGCCCTTGTACTGCTCGACGGCGCTGGCGATCTGGAAGCCGTGGATGAGGTCCTGCATCGATGCCAGGCCCAGGCCAGCCATGAGCGTGGCGAGGCCGACGATGAACACCATGACGAAGATCCACAGCGAACCGATGAGCCCGATGACCAGGCCCGCGATGGCGAAGCCGCGCGGCTGGCGAAAAACGCCGACCAGCGAGAGGATCGCCCCGATCGGGGAGAGCAGGCCGCAGGTGAGCAGCCCCACCAGCGAGACGATGAACCCAGCCAGGCCGAGGCCGTTGCTGGGCGGCGCGGCCTGGGCCATGCCGGCCGGGGGAAAGGAGCCGGGGGCGGGATACGTGCTCTGGCTCATGGGTGTTCCCTGGTTCTGAATCGGTTCGCGGCGGACGATCGAGCGGCGGCGGAGCGAACAGCGTAACGAGTTTCAGGGGATCTTGGCCGTGATCACATCGTCGGGGGTGTCGGGGAGGCCGTCGGGCCCGTCGGTGGAGAGCCAGCAGCGCTGGCGATCGGGCGTGAAGTGCAGGCGGTAGGGGCGGCCCCAGGGATCGACAACGTTGATCCTAGGGTCGGCCTCGTTGATGCGGGCCAGGGTCGGCCACTCACCGGTGGTCTGGCGCGCGTTCTGGAGCGTGTACTTGAGCATCGCGAGGTCTTCACCGGCGATGTTGAGCGGGCCGCGGCCGGGGGCGATCCCGGCGGGGCCGAGGCTGGGCGGCTGGTAGAGGCCCATGGCGGTGAGGGCTCGCCCGAAGCCGCCGGTGACCAGCAGAAAAATGAACAGGGCGAAGCCGAGGGCGCCGAACACGACCAGCGCCAGGCGGGCTGGCGTGAGCAGCGGCTGGGCGGCGCGGCGGCGGGGAGGGGGCACGGTTGGGGGTTCCGAGTGCTGTGTGGCGGCGGGGCGGCGCCGACTGCGGCGGGGGCGGCGGCTGGGCTTCAGTCTGCGCTGATGCTTCGGGGGCCCTTGCCGGCGGTCTTTTCCATGTAGCCGGAGCCCTTGCGCTCGTACTTGGTGAAGCCCAGTCGCTCGAGGTTCTTGTTGGACAGGGTGGACTTACCCTTGATCGGGCTCCACTTGCCGGCGATGGCGGGGGCGAGGATGGCGCGCCGGCAGGGTTTGCCGGTCTGCGGCTGCTTTGCGAGGGCGTCTTCTTTCATTGATTGGACGATCTCGAAGGTCTCGCCGGTGGGCTCGCCGAGCTTGTCGAGGATCTCATAGACATAGGTCGGCATGTGCGGGCTCCCGGCGGGCGGATGGGAACGTGCTAGAGCACTTCGGCTTCGATGCTCGCGGCTTCGCCCTTGGTCTTCTTTTCGATGTAGCGCTTGACCCAGTTCTCCCAGGTCTTGCCGTGCGCGGCGTCTTTGCCGAACTCAATCCCACGCACATCGGCGAAGGGGACGGCGACGGGCTGATCACCCTCGGCGGGGAGGAGGCGGAGCACGGACTCTGCGAGGGTCCTGGCCCGGCGGCGGTCGAAGAGGTAGCCGACGACCGTCTTGCCGGAGGCGAGGGTGATGGTGATGTCGCCCCGGAAGTCGAAGGCCTTTTCGATGATGTCGGCGCGGGAGGCGTCGTCGAGGGCGGTGAGGTCGGCCGACCAGCCCTGCAAGGTTGCGGGCTGGACGGCGGAGGAGGCGGGCGTCGCGGGTGCGTGGTTGGCGGCTTCGGAGGCGGTCATGGCGAAGGATAGGAGGCTGCTCCCCCGGCGCGGGCAGGGGCAAGGTCGGGGTCGGGGGCGGGGTGACACGTTCCGCAATGCATAATCGC
>CAZSZO010000019.1:0-75301 GCA_964611125.1 uncultured Phycisphaeraceae bacterium
CCAGGTACTGGTGCAGGAAGTTGGCCGCGGCGCCCACCAGCGTGAGCACCCCCAGGCCCATGACCACCGCAAAGACCGCGTTGCTCTGACCGGTGGGGAGCGACGCGATGGTCTCCGGAGAGGGTTTCAGCCAGGCCGGAGCGCTCTCGGCCCATTTGGCCGCCAGGGTGGGCAGGTCGGAGCCTTTGCCCAGAATGGCATCGAGAATGGGCGACACGCCCAGCAGCCCGGCGCCGAGCCCGCCGGCGGAGATCGCGGCGAACAGCAGCGTCCCGAGCAGGATCCCCTTTCGCTCCAGCAGCAATCTGGCCATGCGCCAAAAGTCGGCCATAAGGGGGTATTGTGGCCGCGCGGGGGGGAGAGGCAACTGGCGGCGCGCCGGCGGCCCGCCCTGCTACGCTGCCCGCGCATGCCGCCACCCGCTCCGGCCAACCCGACGCACGCCTTCCTGCAGCGCTGGCGCGGGAAGTTCCTGGTGCTTGAAGGCGCCGATGGCTCGGGGAAGTCCACGCAGTATCGCCGCCTGGTCGAGGCGTTCGCGGAGGCGGGCGTGCAGGTCTGCCAGGTCCGCGAGCCGGGCGGCACGCTGCCGGGTGAGCGGATCCGCGAGGTGCTGCTCGACAAGGCCCACACGGGGATGACCGTCCGCTGCGAGATGCTGCTGTACATGGCGTCGCGGGCGGAGCTGATCGAGCAGAAGATCATGCCCGCGCTGAAACGCGGCGAGCTGGTGCTGGCCGACCGCTTTGTGGCGTCGACGCTGGCGTATCAGGGCGCCGCGGGGGGCGTACCGGGGGCCGACATCGCGGCGGTGGCGCGGGTGGCGACGCGCGGCTTGCAGCCGGACCTGATCCTGCTCTTCGATGTCGATCAGGCCGTCGCGGCGAAGCGGCTACCCGCCCAACTCGACCGCATGGAGGCCAAGGGGGCCGACTTCCACCGCAAGGTGCGCCAGGGGTACCTTGACCAGGCCAAGGCCGACCCCCGCCGGTACGCAGTGGTCGACGCCGGGCAGAATGAGGAAAGCGTGTGGCGGCAGGTGCTGGAGGTGATGAGGGACCAGGCCCCGTGATTGCCGCCGCGGCACGCAGGCCGACCGACCGTGAGTGCGGGGAGGGGAGCAGCACCTAGGCATCAGGCTTCATCGGCGCCGCCCGCACGGGCGAGGGGTTGAACACCCCCCCTTCCCCCCCCGGTACGGCGGCGCCTTCGTACACTCACCGCAATGGCATTCCCCTCTCCTCTGCGCGGCAAGAAGATCATCCTCACCGGCGGCGCCGGGTTCGTCGGGCGCGTTGTCAAGGCCCGGCTGCTGGCCCGCGGGGCCGAGGAGGCGGACATTTTCATCCCCCGCCGGCGCGACTTTGACCTCACCCGCGAGGCCGACGCGGCACGCCTCTATCAGACGGCCTTCGGCGCCCCGGGCAAGGTCGATGTGGTCATCCACCTCGCGGCGGAGGTCGGCGGCATCGGCGCCAATCGCGACAACCCCGGCCGCTACTTCTTCGCCAACATGGCCATGGCGCTGCACCTCATCGAACAGGCCCGGATCGACGGCCTCGCCCAGCGCAGCGAGGGCGGAGGCAAGTTCGTCCAGATCGGCACCATCTGCGCGTACCCGAAGTTCACGCCCGTGCCCTTCCAGGAAGACGAGCTCTGGAACGGCTACCCCGAGGAGACCAACGCCCCCTACGGCGTCGCCAAGAAGGCCGCGTGGCAGATGCTCGACGCGTACCGGGCCCAATACGGCCTGCGCAGCGCATACGTGCTGCCGGTGAACCTCTACGGCCCGCACGACAACTTCGACCTGCACACCTCACACGTGATCCCCGCGCTCATCCGCAAGTGCGTCGAGGCCCAGGCCCGCAAGGCGGACAAGATCGTCTGCTGGGGCACCGGCGCGGCGAGCCGCGAGTTTCTCTATGTCGATGACGTCGCGGAGGGGATCATCCGGGCCGCCGAGGTGATGGACGACCCCACGCCCATCAACCTGGGGGCGAGCTTCGAGATCAAGATCAAGGATCTGGTGGAGCAGGTCGCCCGCCTGACGGGCTTCGAGGGCTACATCGAGTGGGACACCTCCAAGCCCGACGGCCAGCCGCGCCGCTGCCTCGATTGCTCCCGCGCCAAGAAGCTGCTGGGCTGGCAGGCGCGGATGAGCTTTGAAGAGGGGCTGAAGCGGACGATCGATTGGTACCGGCGGGAAGGCATGAGCAAGAATCCCGCATGACGGGGCCGCGGCGGCGCCCGGCGGGCGGTGCGCCCAATCTCCACCGCCTCTACGCTTTTCCGGCGAATCGATCACCTCGACAAAGACGAAGACCCGCCTGTGCGACATCGGCGCCGGGAGCGCGTGGCGCGGCCGAAGAGAGATGCACCCTAGACCGTTTGCCGACTCAGGAGCCTCTGCATGACTCAGCCTGTCTCTGCCGCGCCCAAGCGTCGCCGCTGGCTCAAGATCCTCGGCATCGCCCTGGTCTTCGTGGTGCTGGGGCTGGGCGTGCTGGTCGCCTTCGCACCGGCGATCGCCTCGGGGTTTGTCCCCGGGATCGCCAAGTCCGCAGCCAAGGGGGCCATCGCCGGGGAGCTGTCGATCGACTCCGCTTCGCTGTCGTGGGGCGGGCCCCAGCGGCTGACGGGCGTGCAACTGAAGGACCCCATGGGCGCCGTGGTCGCCCAGGTGAACGCTGAGGCGGCAGTCGGCTTGTGGTCACTCATTCGCGGGAGCAAGGACCTGGGCGATGTGAAGCTCAGCGGCAAGGTCGACCTCGTGAAGGCTGCCGATGGGTCGACCAATCTGCAGCAGGCCACGGCCGGGCCCCCGGGCGCGGCGGCGCCGGCCAAACCAACCTCAAGCGCCCCGGTGACGTTGCCGGGCGGCCTCGGAGCCCACCTGGTGCTCGATGGCGTCGACATCCGGTACAAGGAGGTCGACGGCTCGGGCAAGCCGGTGAGCGAGTCCTCCATCACCGGGCTGCGCGGCGACGCCTCGGTTTCAACCATCGGCGTGGCGCTCGCCAAGGCTGATTTCAGCGCCGCCGTCGGCGACGGCAAGACCAGCGGCTCGCTGAAGGTGTCGATCAAGCTCGAGAACTTCGCCGACGCCCAGGGCCGGCTGACGCTGGCCTCAACCAAGGGCGACGCCACCATCGACGCGGGGAACATCCCCATCGCCCTGGTCGACGCCCTGGCGAACCTCAACGGCCTGCTCCTCGAAGCGATCGGCCCCGACGCCTCGGCAAACATCGTCGGCAAGGGCGATGCCTCGTCGGGCGTGGCCACGATCGGCGTGGTCAGCCAGAACCTCACCGCCGACCTCAGCCTGAAGCTCGAGAACGGCAAGCTGGTCTCCGAAAAGCCCGGCAGCGTGTCGCTCCGCTCGTCGCGCTTCCTGGCCAAGCTCCCCGCGCTCAAGGCGGCGCTCGACGGCGCCGGCGTGAGCGTCGAGACCTGGCCGGCCGTCGACGCCAAGGTGACCGCCCTCACGCTCCCGATCCCGCAGGCGGGGGCCGGTGGGGGCGGGGGGGGCGTGGGGGGTGGGCAGCCAGACCTCCGCGGCCTGGCACTGGATGTTGAGGTGAAGACCACCGCCGTTGCCGGGCGGCTGACCCAGCCGGCCAAGCCGGCCGTCGCCGCGACCGCGACCACGCCGGCCCAGGCGGCGAGCCCCGCGCGCACGCAGGCCTTCGCGCTGGCGCCCGCGGCCCTCACGATCAAGGCCCCCGACCTGGCCCAGGGGGTGGCTCTGGCGGGCTCGGCATTCGCCACGCTTGACCAGCAATCCGCCGGGGCGCTGACGATCGACATCAAGGCCAGTGGCCTGCTCGATAAGGACGGACGGCTCGCCCTGCGCGGCGGCCTCCCCGGACGGCTCTCAGGCTCGCTGGGCGCCAAGGGTGTCTCCACGACGCTGGCCCAGCCCTTCCTGACCAATCAGCCCATCGACCTGCTGAGCGATGTCGGGCCCACGCTCGATGTGCTGGCGAAGTTCGACACCCCCCCCGCCGATGTCGCCGGCGGGCCGGTGACCCTGGACGTGGACGCATCGGTGGACAGCCGGAACATCAAAGTGCGCGCGCCGCTGCACCTGGTGGGCCCTGCAACGGGCGCGGCGGCTGGCGGCGCCACGGCTGGCGGTGAGTTGAGCGGGCGCGGCGACACCACCATCGAGATCGTCTCGGCCGGCGGCCTGATCAGGCGGGTGCTGGCCAAGGGCGAAGACGGCGGCGCCCCCGCCCCCATCCGCGTCGCCGGCGAGGGCGGCGTGAAGCTGACGGTGAGCGAGCTGCGCGTGCCGTTGCCCGGCCTCCCGAAGGCGGGCACACCCGCGCCGGCCTTCGATTTCCTGGGCGTCACAGCCACGGCGCGGGCCCAGCTGTCGCGCCTCGAAGTGTCGGTGCGCGATGCGCAGGGCGGGCCGGTGGCGATCTCCGATGCGATCCTGACGGCCCGCCAGCGCCCCGGCAAGCCCGCCGAGGTCTCGGTCCAGGGGACCATGAGCCACGAGGGCAAGCCCTTCGCCTTTGAGTCGACACTCAGCGTGACGGGGCTGGACAAGGCCCTGGCCTCGAAGGAGCCCGGGGCGTTCATTCCGGGGGTGGGCCCGTTGCGGGCCGCCGGGACCATTCGGCTCAACAACGCGCCCCTGTCGCTCTCGCGCCTGGCCCCGAGCAAGCCCTCGGCGCCGATCGGCCCGGGCAAAGCGCCGGAGGCCAGCGTGCTCTCGGAGCTGTTCGCCGGCGTGCTGGGCGACGCCGCGACGCTGGCGGTGAATCTGGAGCCGGGGAAAGACGGGCAGGACTTCTCAGCCCAGGTCAGCGGCGGCGCGCTGTCGGTGGAGACCAGCGGCGGTCTGAGCGCTGCCGCCGCGCGGGTGCAGGCGTTCTCAGCGGTCGCCAGCGTGCGGCCCGAGACCGTGCGCGCTCTGATGAAGGCCGCGGGGCAGGACAAGGGCGACCTGGGCGCCGTGGCGATGCGCGGCCCGGCCCGCGTGCAGTTGACCCTGGAGCCGCTCGAGATCCCGCTGAGCATGAAGTCCGGCGCGCCGCAGGCCGACTGGGCGCGGGCCGGTCTCGCCAGGGCGACGGTGACGGTGAACGAGCCGCTGGTGGTCTCGGGCATCCCCCTGCAGAAGGCCTCGGCGGGCGTGCCGGCCAAGACGCTCACCGGCGGAGTGCGTGACCTCAAGGCGACAGCCACGGTCCCACTGGCGATGTTGGGCGGCGGCGGCCCCGTGGGCGGGCCCTCGGCTGGCCCTGCAGGGGGCGATCCCCTGCTCGCCCAGATCCGGGCCAAGCTGCTGCTGGACGAAGGCCGCCAGGTCGGCGACCTGCTCGTGAACGCCACCATCCCGCGCGACTTCGCCTCCGTCGACGCCTCGGCGTCGATCACCGGGCTCAGCACCAGCGCTGTTGACGGGGTGATCAGCCAGCCCGGGCTCGTCTCTGGCGCCCTGGGCGACACCGCGGATATCTCCGTCACCATGCGGCAAGACCTCAAGACCGCCCCGGCGGGCGGGGAAGCCCAGGCGCCCATCCGCGCCAAGGTTCAAGTCAGCAAGTCGCCCCGCCTGACGACCGATCCGCTCGATGTGCTCATGGACCGCGAGCGGATCGCCCTGCTCGCCCCGGCCAAGATCACCTGGACCATCGACCCCGCCTGGGCTGATCGATTCCTGCTGGCGCCCAAGGAGGCCGGGCAGGCCCAGGCGTTCCGGTTCGTCGGCCCCACGACCTTCGCAGTGGATATCCGCAAGCTCTCCATCGGCCAATCCGACGTCCGCGGCGGGCTGGTGGCCAGCGGGCCGCTCAAGCCCGGCGTGTTCGCTCTCGATCTGAGCGCTTCGGCCCCGAGGGTGCAGATCCAGCAGATGGTTCCGCCCGGCCAGCAGGGCCCGGGCGGCGCGCCGGCGCCGGTGACGCTGGAAGCCCTGACGGCCGAGGTGAAATCCGGTCAGGCCGGGGAGCTGACGATTGACATCAAGGCCGGTTCGGTCGCTGGCGGCGGGGTGGCCTCCAGCGCGCCTGTCACGCTCAAGGGCGCGCTGCGCGACATCGCCGCGGCCAATGGCGAATTCAACAGCGAGGGCTTCGCGGCGGACATCAACCTGCAGGCCGAGTCGGCCCCCACGGCGCTCATCGACGCCGCGGCGGGGATGAACGGCCGCCTGACGGAGCTGCTGGGGCCGCAGCTCAAAGCCGCGGTGACGACGACCAACTTCACGCGCCGCCCCGGGGGCCGGGGCGAGATCGATATCAACGTCCGGTCGTTCCGGCCGACGGCGCCGGAGCCGGCGGCGCTCTTCGCCCTGGCGGCCCCGGTGGCCGACGGGGTGATCTCAACCGGGCAGGCCAAGCCGATGCGGCTGGAGCTGGCGGAGTTCAGCATCGGCGAGCAATCGCCCCTGGTGCAGTCGCTGGGGATCATCGCGGCGATGAGCAAGCAGCGGCTGGATGCGCAGGGCAAGCCCGACCCGGTCCGCATCTCGAGCGCCAACCTGCGGCTGCCGCTGGGGACGCGCCGGGGTGAATTGCGGCAGTTGAACGGCGATATCGAGGTCAACATGGGGGTGATCAACTACCAGCTGCGCACGGGCTTCGCGTCGCTGATCAAGACCTCGCAGCTCCGCGAGTTCACCCGCTCGGCACAGCAGCCCGCGATGAAGCCGTTCCGCGTCACCATCCGGCAGGGCGTAGCGGAGTACCAGGACGTCGAGATCCCTCTCAGGATCGGCCTGGGGCTGGGTGAGGAGGTCGTCGAGATCCCGCTGTCGGGCAAGGTCGATCTGGTGGACCAGCAGATCGACGTGGAAGCGAGCCTGCCGTTCGCGCTCGTGTCGGGGACGGTGCTGTCGGTGCTGCCGGTGGGCTTCTCGGGGCTGCAGAACGATGTGCTCGACATCCTCACGGGCAAGAGCGCCCGCAACGCCGACGACCCGAAAGTGCAGGAGCGCGCCAACAAGCTCAAGACCCTGCGCGTGCCGGTGCGGGTGCACGGCCCGATGAGCAAGCCTGAGTTCGACGTGGATATCGAGCTGTTCGGCCAGAGGGCCGGCGGCATGACCGACCCGCTGGGCAACCCGCTGGACGCGATCAAGGATATCGGCGAGGGGCTGCGAGACCTCTTCAAGAAGCCCAAACCCAAACCCTGAAGCCAGCGCCCGCTGGCCCCCGCCGGCCGCCGCTCTTTGGCCCGTCACGGCCGCAGGCGGTTGGGACGGAACCGCTGCTGCTGCTGGCGGCCCTCCAGCTGCTGCTGCAGCCGCGCCAGGGTGGCGTCGAGCTCGATGAGCTGGATCTGCAATATCCGGGCCCGCGCCTGGGCCTCGCTGCGCATGCTGGGCGTGGCGTCGGGACGCTGGGCGTTCTGCTGGGCGTCCATCAACTGGACCTTGATCGAATCTCGGCTCTGCTGGAGCACCTGCTGGGTGTTGCGCAGCTGATCGACCGCGCCGGCGCCGTTCCCCGCGACGGGCGCATCCATCATGTTCTGGAGCATCGCCTGGGCCCACTCAGTATCGGCGATGCGCGGCACCCCGCCGGCGAGCACCCCCGACCAGTCGCCCCGCTGGGCCCGGGCCCGGGCGTTCTGCTCGAGTTCAAGCGTCGAGTTCTGAGTCGTGTCGATCTCCGGCAGCGCCACGGTGACGATCGGCACGCCGCCGTCGACCGGCGGCGGAGGGCGCGACGTCTGCCGCACGCGCCACGCATCGGCGTACTGGTCAGGCGTGATCTGGTCGATCGCGCCCTGCAGGCGCGGGAGCGCGCCGAACGAGCCCAGTTCGACATCGACCTCCATCAGCTTGCCCTCGCGGACGATCTCCATCTTCACCACGTCGCCGGGATCATGACAGATGATGTGCGGCCGCATCGAGTCGTTGCGCGTCGAGTCGACCTCCGCGCCCGCCACCTTGCGGATCTCGTCGTTCTGCTTCAGCTGGCCCTTGCGGTGCGCAGGAAAGCCCTGGTGCACCGTCGTCACCATGAAGCCCTGCGGCCCCACTACGACACCCGGCTGCAGACGCAGTCCCACCGGCCCGTTGAAAGAAACGCCAATCGCCCCGCGCGGCGACTGCGTGAACCGCTCGCGGGCGGCCTGCCGCAGCCGCGCCCGTTGCTCAGGCGCCAGGCCCGGCGCATCCATGAGGGCCTCCAGCTCCTTCAACGTGATGTCCGGACTGGTGATCAGGCCTCGACTGGCCGCCTCACGCTCGCGGTAATCAGGCGAGGCGAGCTGCGCCACCAGATGACCCACACTCAGCGCCTTCGCGCCCGTCGCCGCCGCTTCCGGATCCGCTTGCCCAACCGGCGCCGCGCCTGCCTCTGGGGCGGCCCCCGCCTCCGGCGCTGCAACAGCCAGCGGCGACAAACCCGCAAGCGCCGCAGCCAGCACCAGCGAACGAACTGACCACGCCTGCGCCGAGCTTCCCTTCACGAAGACAGCCCGGGGAACAAAGGCCCTGGAAGTGGAGTTCAAGGAGTTCACGACAAAATCATACCGGCACGTAGGGCCCGGGCTCCAGCGAAATGTCACCGGAAGAACCCTGAGGGCCCAGGACCGCGAAGGCTTGCCATCCTAATATCCTACTAACCAGAACGCTCATTCAATGTTCTGGACCTGCTCCTTGATCCGGTCGATCGCCCCCTTGATCTCCACCACCGCCCGCGACAGCGTGGTGTCCGAGGACTTGCTGGCCATCGTGTTGGCCTCGCGGAGCATCTCCTGAGCCAGAAAATCGAGCGTGCGGCCCACCGGCTTGTCGCCCCCCACGCCGCTCCCCCCACCGCCCGCACCCCCCCCGCCCACACCACCTGCCGACCCCGTCAGCAACTGGGTGTACTGGTCCATGTGGCCGGCCAGGCGGGTGACCTCCTCAGCGACATCCGACCGCTCGGCGTACACCGCGATCTCGCGGATCACGTCCACCGCGTCCACCTTCACGTCAGCCTCCTTCAGCATCGTCTGGATCCGCGACCGCAGACGGTTCTCGTACTCCACCGTCACCTGCGGCGCCCGATCCCGAACGATCTTCAACCGGTCCAGGATCAGGTCGCGCTGGCCCAGCAGATCCTCCAGCAGCGCGGCGCCCTCGCGCTCACGCATCGCCAGCAGGTTGCGGCAGGCCTTCTCCAGCAGGCCCAGGAACGCCGCGCGGGCCCGCTCGTGCCGATCCTCCTCATTGGCGGGGGGCTGGAGCACGCCCGGCAGGCTCAGCAGCGGGGCGATATCGATCTTCACCTCCCCCGCGGCGACCTGCGGCGTCTGCTTCAGCTGGCCGATGTACGCCTCCAGGGCCAGGTGATTGATCCTGTACGCCGCGGAGGCGGAGGCCTCGGTGCACGACGCCGACACCGTCACCGATCCGCGGGTCAGACGGCGGCGGAGCTCGGCGTCGATCTCGGCCTCCAGCCCCTGAAACTCCTCGGGCAGGCGGATGGTGGCCTTGAAGTAGCGCCCGTTGAGCGACCGGATCTCCAGGAAATAGTGCGCCCCGTCGGACGTCTGGGTCGACGATTCGCCAAAGCCGGTCATGCTGCGGATCACGTGCGCCTCCGTTGATCTCCCTCGTGAAGTTCAGAGAGGGCGGCATGGTAGACGATGCACAACCGGGCGACCTGCCGCGAGGGAGCCCCCGGGGCCGCAAAGGACCCCGCGACTATTCTCAGGGCCGCCGCCCATCCCCCGCGCCGCCGCGGCAATACGCCAGGACACCCGCTTGAAGAACCCCGCCAAAAAGACCCCGAGCCCGTCCACCGCACCCTCCGCTCGCCGCCCCGCCGGCGCGACCCGCCGGCGGGCCCTGATCACGGGGATCACCGGGCAGGACGGGTCGTACCTCGCCGAGCTGCTGCTCGCCAAGGGCTACGAGGTGCACGGGATCATCCGGCGGGCCAGCTCGTTCAACACCGCCCGGGTGGACCACATCTACCGCGATCCGCACTACCGGGCGGGCGGGGCGACCATGACGCTCCACTACGGCGACTTGTGCGATTCCAACTCGCTCGACAAGCTGATGCGGACGGCCCAGCCCGACGAGGTGTACAACCTCGCCGCGCAGTCGCACGTGCGGGTCAGCTTCGATATGCCGGTCTTCACCGCCGACACCGTGGCGATGGGGGCCCTCAAGCTGCTGGAGGCGGTGCGCGGGTACCGGCAGGACTCGGGCAAGGAGGTCCGGTACTACCAGGCGAGCTCCAGCGAGCAGTTCGGCAAGGTGGCCGAGACGCCCCAGAAGGAGACGACGCCCTTCCACCCCCGATCGCCGTACGCCGTGGCCAAGGTGATGGCCCACTGGGCGACGGTGAACTACCGCGAGAGCTACGGCCTGCACGCCTCGTGCGGGATCCTCTTCAACCACGAGAGCGAGCGCCGCGGCGAGACGTTCGTGACCCGCAAGATCACCCGCGCGGTGGGCCGCATCAAGCTCGGCCTGCAGGACAAGGTGTACCTGGGCAACCTCGACTCCAAGCGCGACTGGGGCTACGCCAAGGACTATGTCGAGGCGATGTGGCTCATGCTGCAGCAGGAGAAGCCCGACGACTACGTGGTGGCGACGGGTCGGACCATCAGCGTCCGCGAGTTCGCCCGGCTCTGCTTCGACCACGCCGGGCTTTCATGGCGCAAGCACGTGGCCTTCGACGACCGTTACCTGCGCCCCGCGGAGGTCGACCTGCTGCTGGGCGACCCCTCCAAGGCCCGCCGCAAGCTCAAGTGGACCCCCCGAACCAGCGTCGAGGAGCTGGCCCGTATCATGGTGGAGCATGATGTGGAGCTGGCTCGCCAGGAGAAGACCCTGCGCGACGCCGGCCACCGCAACATCGGGGGTAAGGGTCATGACCAATAGCACCATGAGCGGCTTCCGGCGAACGCCGGATCGGCTCCGACTCGGGAGCCGGCCGTGAACAAGCAACTGATCAAGAAGCTGGTCCCGGGCTTTGTCTGGCGGGGCGTAAAGGCGGCGCTTGGGCGGACGGTCGATTTCTCCGCTGACGCGCTTGAGTACAACTACGCCAACCGGACCGACTTCTCGAACCCCCTGCCATGGGTCGACGCCCTGCGGGCCAACAAGGACCGCTGGAACCGGCCCAGCCGCATGACCGGTGTGGCGTACGACCTCAACGCCATCCGCGCGCGCTTCGGGCGGCTGATCGAGACCTACGGGCGCGAGCTCGCCGAGCTGCCGCCCTATGAAGTGCTGCTCAAGCAGCGCCGCGGCTGGGGCTGCCCTCGGGTCGATGTGCTGACGCTCTACATGATGATCCGCGACCTCAAGCCCAGGCGCTACCTCGAGGTGGGCTCAGGGCTGACGACTTACTACGCCCACCTCGCCGCGGAGCGCAACGCCAAGGAGGGGCGCCCGGTGGAGCTCATGTGCATCGAGCCCTACCCCTCCGACGAGCTCAAGGCCATGCCGGGGGTGAACCTCAAGATCGCCGACCAGCAGAGCATCGATCCGTCGTTCTTCGAGCAACTCGAGGACGGCGACATGCTCTTCATCGACTCCTCGCACGTCCTCAAGATCGACAGCGACGTGGCGTACCTCTACCTGGAGGTGGTCCCCCGGGTGAAGCAAGGCGTGTGGGTGCATGTGCACGATGTGCCCTTCCCCTACAACACGCCGCACCCCGCCGATTTCTGGGTGCTCAGCAACGAGCGCCCGCCGATGTTCTGGACCGAGGCGATGATGGTGCAGGCGTTCCTGTGCTGCAACGACTCATTCCGCATCCAGCTCTCGACGCCGCTGCTCCGCCACCACGACGAAGCGTTCCTGCGCCGCGTCATCCCCGGTTACAAGGGCATCGACGAAGAGCCCAACACGTTCAGTTCGCTGTGGATCCAGCGCGTGCGGGCTTGAGCGCAGGCGCCCCATGAAAAAACCCCCGAGGCCGGCCCCGGGGGTCTTGTATCGCGTCTTGAGTCGCCAGGGCGGCTCCCCCCCGTCACGCCACCGTGACGGTCTTGTCCAGGTACACGTCCTGCACCGCGTTCAGAAGCGCGACGCCCTCCTTCAGAGGCTTCTGGAAGGCCTTGCGCCCGCTGATCAGGCCCATGCCGCCGGCCCGCTTGTTTATCACCGCCGTGGAGACCGCCTCGGCCAGGTCCCCGGCGCCCTTGCTCTCGCCGCCGGAGTTGATCAGCGGCACCCGGCCCATGTAGCCGTTGGCCAGCTGGTAGCGGCACAGGTCGATGGCGTGCCCGCCGTGGCCGTTCTCGTCGCTCCCGCACAGCTCGGTGTACACCCGCTTGTCCCACTTGCCATACGCCGAGCCCCCGCTGTTGAGCGCGGCGTACCCGCCGTTGTTGGTCGGCAGCTTCTGCTTGATGATGTCGGCCTTGATGGTGGCGCCGAGGTGGTCGGCCTGCCCGGTCAGGTCGGCGGAGGTGTGGTAGTCGGTGGACTTGCCGTCCGCACCCTTGATCTTGAACCCGGGCGAGCGGGTGTAGCACCACAGGACCGTCACCATGCCCAGATCGTGGGCCTGCTCGAACATGTCCGACACGTACGCGATCTCATCGCGGGCCGAGTCGTTGCCGAAGTAGATCGTGGCCCCCACCGCGATGGCGCCCATCTCGTAGCACTGCTTGATGCTGCCGAAGTACGACTGCTTGCCGATGTTGGGGTAGGTGAGCATCTCGTTGTGGTTGAACTTCACCAGGAACGGGATCTTGTGGGCCCACTTGCGGGCGCACGCCGCGAGCACGCCGATGGTCGAGGCCACGGCGTTGCAGCCGCCCTCGTGGGCCAGCTTGATGATGTTCTCGGGGTCGAAGTACGCCGGGTTGGGGGCGAAACTGGCGCCGGCCGAGTGCTCGATGCCCTGGTCGACCGGCAGGATCGACAGGTAGCCCGTCCCGGCCAGACGGCCGTGGTTCATCAGGGTCTGGAAGTTCCGCAGCGTCGGCACGTTGCGGTCACTCTGCGAAAAGACGCGATCGATGAAGTCCGGCCCGGGCAGGTACAAGGCCGACTTGCTGATCGTCTTGCACTCGTGCTTGAGCAGGGTGTCGGCGGAGGCGCCGAGCGCGGCACGGACGTCGGTGGTGGAACGGACTTCGGCGGGCATGGCTGGCTCCGGATCGGTGGACGGGCTCAGGGACTCAATGCCAACCATGATACCGATTTCGCTTCCCATCCGCCCGAACCCCAAAGCGACCACAAAAACACCGTGGCCCGGGCCCAACCCCCCCAACCCGCCCCCCCACCCCCACCACCCCCACGCCCACCCCACTCCCCCACGCGGCACACCCGAAATTGTCAGGACGGCGCTAAGGGGTCGACCCGCGGCGTGGGGTCGCCGTGGGCCAGGACCCGCTGCGCGGCCGCCCGCCACAGGACCCGCCCGCTGAGCCGCTCCCATTCCTCAAAGCCCACTTCAAAGCCCACCTCCGCCGGCGCCTCGACCTCGCGCTGGCCCTCCTGCCCCCCCGTCAGCTCGGGCCCGCTCACCCGGGCCGGCGGGGCCCGGTGGGCGTCAGCTTCCCACGACGCCCGCAACGCCTCGCGCAGCACCCGTCGGCGCTGCGCCAGTCGCGGCGCCACCCCGCACCCGAGCGGCTCCAGCAGCAGCGATGCGAGCATCCGGGCCAGCGGCTGCTCGGGCGACATCCCCCGGCTCGACTGAATGCCCACGCAGTCAATCACCGCGACTTCGATCCCCCCGGCGCCGCCTGACGCCCCAGAGCTCACGTTGGTCACGATCAGGTTGCTGGGCTTGTGATCGCGATTGAACCGATTCCCCAGGTGCAGCCGCGAAACCACCACCCCCACCGCCCGGGCCAGCGCCCGCTCCTCGGCCCGGGCGATCCCCGGTCGGGCCAGATGCTCAAGCACCGTCAGGCCGTCAAGCGCCTCGAGCACCAAAAACTGTTCACCGCCCCGCTGCGCAAGCACGAGCGGGCGCGCCGTGCGAACGCCGAGGCCCGCCAGCACCTCGGCCCCTCGCCAGTGCCGGTGCGCTCGGCTCAGCCGCAGCATCGCCCGCACCCGGCCCACCACCCCACCAAGTCGAGCGGACTTCACCACCACCGCCCGGCCCGCCAGCATCGTGCGGATGACCAATGAGCCCCCCTCGGCCTTGAGCACTTTGGTGGCGCCGCCCCCGTTGCGGGCCGGCCCCTCCTCGATGATCCGCCGCGGGTCGAACTCGCTGAGGGCCGAAAGCCAGTCAGAGCAACGCGCAGCCTCGTCAGGGTCGATGAGGTCGATGCGCAAGGGTGGCGGCATGGCTCAAAAGCGTACGGCGGCGGCTACTCGGCAGGGGCGTCGCGCAGGCGACGCCACTTGCGGCCCGGGTCGGCCTCCAGGTCGGGCCAGCCCAGCACGCCCAGCGAAACGATCGACGCCATCGTCAGCGCCGCGATGACGAGATGGGTGATCAGCCCGCTCGCGGGCTCGAGCGACGCATCGCGCAGCAGCGCGAACGCGAACGGAAACGCCGACGCAACCGCCGCCAGGAACAGAAAGACCACCGACTGGGCCCGCGTGTACCCAAGGTGCCCCAGCCGTCGGTACCGCGCCCAATCGGCCTCCCAGCCGCTGCGGCCCGTCTCGAGCAGATACGTGGTGATCACCCGCAGCATGCCCGCGAGGATCGTGCTGTAGAAGAACATGACCAGCACGACCAGGTTCAGCAGGATCGGCCCGAAGTACCCCGCCCACCCCAGGGGGTGCGTCGCCAGGGCCTCGTGGGAGCCGCTAAACACGGGCATGTTGGCCTGGCTGCTGAGCAACTGGGCCGCGAGAAACCCCCAAACCGTGATCGTTGCGGTGGTGATCAGGAACTTCTGGTTGACGATCTGCGAAGCCTCGCTGTGGAGCTTGCGGAGATCTTCCTCCTTTGGACCATGCAGAGGCATGACGGAACGGCTCCAGAAAACGTGCGTGAGCAAAGAAGCAGCGAACTCGATCGTGACCAAACCGGTTACGATCGAGCGATGCCCGAAGGGTCCCATCTGATGTCGGACAGCCCGCTCTCGGTCGCGATCGTCTGCAAGAATAGCGAATCCGTCATCGCCGCCTCGCTGGCATCCGTCGCGGGACTGGCTGGGGAGATCGTCGCCATCGACTCGGGCTCCACCGACGGCACGCTGGCGATGCTCGACGCCGCGGGGGCCCGGGTGATTCACTCCGCCTGGCTCGGGCACGTGCGGACCAAGCAACTGGCCCTCGAGGCGGCCACCCGCCCCTGGGTGCTCTGCCTCGACAGCGACGAATCGCTGCTGCCCGAACTGGCCGCGTCGCTCCGAAGCGTGATCGACCGCCCGGGCGGCGAGGGGCCCGACGGCTACGAGCTCAACCGCGTGGTGTGGTACCGGGGCCGGCCGCTGCGCTACGCCTGGCAGCCGGAATGGCGCCTGCGGCTGGTGCGGAGGGGGCGGGCCCGCTGGGGCGGCACCGACCCCCACGACAAACTCAGCCTGACGGGGCCCGGCGCCAGGCCGTCGCGTCTCACGGGAACGCTCCGGCACGATTCCTTCGCCACCTTTCGCGAGCACCTGGGCAAGCAGTTGGTCTACTCGCGCCTCTCGGCTGAGGGCATGCTCGCCGAGGGCCGGCGGACCACCCCCCTGCGGATGGCCCTCTCGCCACTGGGGGCGATGGCCAAGCAGCTCATCGGCAAGCAGGCCTGGCGCGACGGCTACGCCGGCTGGCTCGCCGCGGGCACCGCCGGCGCGGGCACGCTCATGAAGCACATGATGCTGCTGGAGATGCAGCACGCCGAGACCGCCTCGCCGCACGCCCGTTCGACGGCGCAATAGAAGCGCGGGGCCCCGTCCTCAATCTTGGCCGATTTCACTGGTGTTTGCTGACGCGCCCAGTCCGCAGGCCGTTCACGGGTCCTCGGGCCCTTATGGCTCCGCCTTCGCCTCCAGGTCGGCGAGCTCCTCGATCGCCGCCCGGATAATCTCAGGGCGCTCCCAGGGCACAAAGTGGCCCTGCCCCTCCAGCCGAATCACCTTCAGCGGGCGCGCATTCACCAGCGTCCGCTCGGCATACGCCACGTTCCCGTAGGGCACCAGCTGGTCTTTGTCCCCGTGGATCACGATCACCGGGCAGATCACCCGCCCCAGCTCCGGGGCCAGCAGCAGTGTCTCTCGCTTCGCCGCCTCCAGCTCGCCCATGCTGTTATCGAGCACCTGCGGCAGAAAGAACCGCACGAGCCACGTCGTCGCGATCCACTGCAGAACGCTCGGGTCCTCGAACGCCGGATCCAGCGACCCCGCCACGATCACCAGTCCGCCCACGCGCTCTGGGTGCATCGCGGCGAGGCGCACCGCAATCGGCCCGCCCAGCGAGTGCCCCACCAAAGTCGGCCAGCGGCCCTGACGCTTCACCAGAAGCGGCGCGATCGCCGCGGCCTGCCGCGCAAACGAATCGACGCACCCCTGGCGCCCGCCCGACTCGCCGAAGCCCAGCCGGTCGACCGCCACCGCCTCCAGGCCGGGGACCGGCGCGAGCAGATAGTCCGCCCAGCCGTCGGCCGAGCCGGGCGTGCCGTGAATGTAGATCACCCGCGGCAGCGTCTCGTCGCCGGCGAAGAGGTACGACAGCGGCGGCGAGGCCCGGTGATGGGCGCCGCCCGGCACGGGCGGGAGGCTGGCGCGCTTGAGCGTCTGGACCGTCGGGTCCATTACCGGCGGCGCGCAGCCCGTGGCGCTGCAGACCCACCCCGCCGCGCCGAGGGCCCAGCCCGCCGCCAGGGCGCCGGTCCACGCGCTCACCCACCGCGCCTCAACCAGGACCTGGCCGAGCGCCGTCCGGGCCGGGCGACGACGGGGGCGACGACGGAGGCGGTAAGCGCGTGAAGGCGCGGGCCCGCCGGGCCCTGCTGGCGCGCCGGCCGCCGTGGTCGGGTCGGCCCCGGGCGAGCGATCGCGTTGCATCATTCCCACGGTTCCTCCACTGGCGGTTTCTCCACCGGCGGGCTCGCTCCTCGCGGCGCTGACCAGCCGGGGAGCCAACGGTAGACCGGCGGCCCGCCATCACTCCGGCGCCTCGGTCGCGACAAAACCGCTGACTGTCGGTATACCTCGCCGCCCCGTCGGCATCTGACCGGCGCGGACCACCGCCGTCAAGGCGATCCGGCGAACCCTCTGGAGACGACCAGTGCCGACCAATTCAATGCAGGCGGGCCAAATCCGGACTCATCTGACTCATGCAAAGGTGGCCGCTTCGTCGCTTCTGCTGGCCCTGGCCTGCGCCGGTGCAGGCGCGCCGACGCCAGTCCAGCCCCCCACCAGCCCCACCTCGACCCACGCGCCCGCCACAATTGTGATTGACGGTTTGCTGACCGACTGGCCCACAGGCCCCGCCTTCTCCGCCGATGGGCGGTATCTGTACGCCCGCGTGACCACTCCCGAGGTCCGTTCGCTCTCCGGCGGAGAAGCCATCCGCCTGGAGCTTGATCTGGACGGCTCCACCACCACCGGCTCGCCCGCCGCGGGCGCCGCCAATCTGGGCGTGGACCTCGCCATTGAGTTCGGGAGCCGCGCCAACGAGAACCGGGGCCGTGGACCGCGGATTGAGAGCCTGACTGCGACGGGCGCCAAGACCCTGGCCTGGCAGGACATCGGTCTCTACGCCGGACCCACGCACGCCTCGAACACCTTCGAGTTCCGGCTTGACCGGCGCTTGCTGAAAAAAGCCGGGCTGCCCGGCGGCGCCGACGGGCGGATCCGCGCCCGAGTGGTCCTGACTGAAAAAGTCAGCGACGCCGCCCCGGGACGGGATATCGAGGAGCTGGCCCCGGGACCCGTCGCCGAAGAAAGCCAACCCGGCCCCGTGGCGATTCCGGAGAAGCCCCAGGGAGCCGTGCGGCTGATGAGCTACAACGTGCTGTGGGGTTCGCCCCACCGCAAGCCCGAGAGCTTCGCGCGGATTTTTAAGGCCCTCAAGCCCGACGTGATCCTGGCCCAGGAGTGGCAGTTGCAGGGGCGCAACCCGCAGCCGCCAGCAGGCGGGGGCGACGGCGCGGGGGCCGCCGCGCCGGGGGACGCGCCCGCCAAGCTGGGCGAGCCCGAGCTGGAGCAGTGGTTCGCCCAGCACGTCGCCATGGCCGGGGAGACCTGGACCGTCGAGTGCACCGACGGGCTGGGCGTGGCCCTCATCACCAAGCTCCCGCTGCTGAAGCGCGGCCCCCAGCACCTCGAAGCGCCCAAGACCACCCGCTGGGACTTCCCCATCAGGCTCGCCGCCGGGGTCGTCCAGACCTCCTCGGGGCCGCTGGTGCTGGGCACTGTGCACCTGAAGGCCAGCGGTTCGCTGGGCAGCGAGGAAGACACGCGCCGCCTGGCCGAGGCCGGCGCCGTCAACCAGGCCATCCGCGAGCTGGCCCGGGGGCTCACCCGCCCACTCATCGTCGTCGCCGGCGATTACAACATGAACGGCACGACCAAGGTCATCGACGACGTCCGGCGGGGGCTTGATGCCGACGGGTCGGACCTTGAGATCGCCGCGCCAGTCGTGCTGGGCGAGGGCTTGACCTACACCTTCGTGGGCCAGCCCGACCAGGGGCGGCCCACGGCGGTGCGGCTCGACTATTTCACCTATCCCGGCGCGGCCTTGCGGGTGGCCCAGTCCTTTGTCCTCGACACCTCGCTGCTCGCGCCCTCGGTGCTCAAGGCCGCGGGGCTCGAACGCGAGGACTCCTGGGGCAGCGATCACATCCCCGTGGTGATCGATCTCGTCCCGCTTGAGGCGAAGTGAGAGCTCGGCCGCCCCGCTCACTCACCCGCCGGGGCGCCACCCTTGCGCGGGTCGCACCCGGCCTGAAGGGTTCCGTCCGGGCGCCGCACCACCAGCTGCACCGCCGCGACCTTGGCCTGAACGCTCACCTGGTGCTTCTGCTTGCGCATCCAATCAACCACCCGCATGCCGTTCCAGCGGATCTCCTCGAATCCGCGATCCAGCTCGAGCACGTTGGGCATCCACTGGTGGTGAAACCGCGGGGCCGCGAGGGCCTTGGGCGCGTCATACCCCAGCACCAGCGTGTTCAGCAGCACCTGGGTCGTCGCCGTGATGATCCGCGGGCCGCCCGAGCCGCCCAGCACCGCCTCGACCGCCTTGCCCTCGCCCAGCACGATCGTCGGCGTCATGCTCGACAGCGGCCGCTTGCCAGGGGCCGGCAGGTTGCGGTCGCTCTGCCTGAGGCCCAGCGCATTCACCCGCCCGCGCCGAGTCGTGAAGTCGTCCATCTGGTTGTTCAGGCAGAAGCCCCGCACCGCCACCAATGAGCCGAACTCCAGGTTGATCGTCTCGGTGCACGCCACCGCATTCCCGGCGCCGTCGATGATGCTGAAGTGGCTCGTGCCGCCGTCATCGGCGGGGGCCTTGAGCTCGCCCTCGGGCCGCTCGCGCGTGCCGTAGTTGTCGGGGCCGTAGACCCGCCCGATCGACATCCGCATGGCCCGCTGCGCGATGTACTCTGGCGAAAGCAGCCGCGCCACCGGCACATCGACAAAGGCCGGGTCCCCCAGCCACGCCGCGCGATCGGCGAAGGCGTGCTTGGTCGACTCCACCAGCAGCTGCAGATACGTCGGGGCGAAGCCGTCCTTCACATGCTGGCGATAGTCGGCCTTCACCAGGATCGCCAGCGTCTCGGCCAGCGCCAGCCCGCCGCTCGATGGCGGCGGCATCATCAGCAGCGTCCGCCCTTCAAAGGCGAACCGCAGCGGCTCTGCGGATGCCGGGGCATACCCCGCCAGGTCCGCCGCGGTCATCACCCCGCCGTCAGCCTGAATCGCCCGCACGATCTCGGCCCCGATCGGCCCTTCATAGAAGGCCTTGACCCCGTCGCGGGCGATCGCTTCGAGAACCTCCGCCTGCTCAGGAAGCTTGATGAGCAGCCGCTCAGGGCGCCCCTCGCCCCCACCTTCCGCGCCCGCCTGCGGCCCGAACCTGCCCCGCGCCAGGAGCCGCTCCCACGCAAAGGCGAAGCGCGTCTTCCAGCCAGGCTGCTTCTCAAACTTCTCGCTCAACTCCGCCGCGGCCTTGGCATAGGCGATATCCGGGGCGAACCCCTCCCGCGCCAGCCGGATCGCCGGGGCCATCACCGCCACGCGATCGAGCGTGCCGTACTGCTCGAGCGCCGCCAGCAGCCCGGCCACCGTTCCCGGGATCGCCACCGCCCGCCCGCCGTGGGTGCTGGCGTCCGCGGCGTCGGGCCCGCCCCCCGCGTCGAGCTTCTCAAAGTAATCCGGCCCCACCCCGGCCGGGCAGGTCTCGCGGTAGTTGAGCGCGACGCTGAGCCCCTCGGCGGTGAGCCGCATCCGCGGGTGCTCGCGCAGGTGAATCACCATGAACCCGCCGCCGCCGATGCCGCACGAGAACGGACGCGTCACCGACAGGGCGAAGCTCGTCGCCACCGCCGCGTCCACCGCATTGCCGCCCTTGGCCAGAATCTCCGCCCCCGCTGCGGAGGCCAGCGGCTGATCCGCCGCGACCGCGTAGCGCGTGTAGATCGCATCATGACGCGGGGCGTCGAGCTCCTGGGCCCGCGCCGGCGCCGCCCCAAGGGGCGTCAGCATCAGTCCACAGGCCAGGAACCGGGCGAGAACCGAGGGCCGGGTCGTTCGCATGGGCCAGCGTAGCAACCCGCGTAGCACCCTGTGTAGAAACCCACGTAGCAGGCCACATAGCTGGCCCCGTGGCAGCCCACAGACCAGGCCGCCGCAGCTCTACGCTCCCCCATGTCCCGGCCCCGGTCCGCGTTTCACCTCCTGCTGGCCATCGCGCTCGCCGCCGCGGGCTGCGACCACGCCCCGCCGGCCGGCCCTCCCTCCACCGCCGCCCCAGCCGGGCCCCGGATCGTCGCCCTCGCCCCGGGTATCCGCCAGACCCTCGACGACCTTGGCGGAGGCCGCCTCATCGTCGGGAGGCACGCCTACGACGCCTGGGCCGACCCCGCCACCCCCGCTTGCGGCGACCAGGCCGGCATCGATTACGAAGCCCTCGTCCGCGTGAACCCCACGCACGTGCTCCTGCAGTGGCGGGGCGACCAGCGCGGCGCCGCGCCGGGCCGCCTCCTCGACCTCGCCCGCGCCCACCACTGGACAGTCCGCAACTACCCCCTGCTGTCGCTCGAAGAGGTCGTGCAGGCCGCCGAGGACATGGAGCGCCTGCTGCCCGCCGACCAGCCCCAATCAGCATCGCCCCACCCGCCCTCCGCCGCGGCCCGCTTGCGCCAGGCCCTGGCCCGCCGTCCGGGCGTGCGGCCAGACGCCATCGGCCCGGTGCTGCTGCTCTACGGCGTCAGCCCCCCCACGGCCCTCGGCCCCGGCTCGTACCACCACCAGATGCTCCAGGCCCTGGGGGCCCGGCCGGCGCTCAGCACCGGTCAGCCGTACATGGTGCTCGATGTCGAAGACGTGCTCCGCCTGGCCCCGGGTGCGATCGTGCTCGTGCAGCCGCGCTGGGGGGCCGATGAGCCCTCCACTGCCCTGGCAGGCGCGCAGCCCCTGGCCCGCCTCGGCCGCCTCGCCACGCTGCCCATTCCGGCGGTGGAGCTCGGGCGGGTGGCCCTGATCGACGACCCCAAGGCCCTGCTGCCCGGGACCAACCTGGCCGATGTCGCCGACGATCTCGCGGCCATCCTCGAGGCGTGGTCGACCCCCGCCGCCCGGTAGAATGCCCCACCCCCACGGAGCTCACCCCATGGTCGCCCTGCGCCGCGCACTTCACCTCGCCCTGGCCGGTTTCGCCCGTCGCCTCCTGCCCATCGTGGGCGCGCTGGCCATGCTGGTCGCGATCGCAGGGTGCGAATCCAAGATCACCCAGGCCAGCTACGACAAGATCCAGAACGGCATGTCGCTGAGCGAAGTGAAGAAGATCCTGGGCGGCGACGGCATCGACGAAACCCCCAGCGGCACGAGCATCACCGGCGCCGGCGTCGGCGACAGCAGGGCCGCGGCCCAGAACGTCTACCGCTGGAAGGACGGCTCGAAGTACATCGTCGTCACCTTCCGCGACGGCAAGGTGACCTCCAAGGTTCAGGAAGGCCTGTAACCCCGGCCCGAGCCGCGTACACCGCGTTACAGAATCCGCCGCGCCGCCGAAACTGGTTCTCGCACCAGAATTGAATGTCCCCAGACCCCCCGTCCAGACCGCCCGCTCTTGCCAACCTCCCTGACACCCACCCGCGCCACTCATGCCCACCAAGATCCTCGTCGCCGACAAGTTCGAGCAGATCGGCCTCTCCGGTCTGGCGAACATCCCCTGCACCGTCACCTATCAGCCCGACGCCGGGGCCGGCGACCTGAAGGCCGCGCTCAGCGAGCACGACCCCGAGGTGCTCGTGGTGCGCAGCAGCAAGACCACCAAGGCCGCCATCGACGCGGGACCGTCGCTCAAGGCCATCATCCGGGCCGGGGCGGGCTTTGACAACATCGACCTTCCCGCCGCGACCGCCCGCGGCGTGAGCGTCTGCAACTGCCCCGGGATGAACGCCGTGGCCGTGGCAGAGCTTGTCTTCGGCTTCCTGCTCGCCCTCGACCGGCGGATCGTCGAAGGAACGTGCGACCTGCGGGCGGGCAAGTGGGCCAAGAAGGACTACGCCAAGGCCCGCGGCCTGAAGGGCCAGACGCTGGGCATCATCGGCGTCGGCGGGATCGGTCGCGAGGTGCTCAAGCGGGCCAAGGCCTTCGGCATGCCGTGCATCGCCCACTCGCTCAACATGACCAAGGACCGCGCCGCCGACCTGGGCGTGGAGCACGGCGGCTCGACCCGGGCCGACCTGCTGGCCATGCTCGCCCGCTGCGACGCCGTGAGCGTCAACGTCGCCGCCAACAAGGAGAGCGAGAAGATGGCCGACAGCGCGTTCTTCGGGGCCATGCGCCAGGGCGCGTGCTTCATCAACACCAGCCGCGGCAGCGTGGTTGATGAGCCCGCCCTGATCGACGCGATGCGGACCAAGGGCATCCGCGTCGGGGCCGATGTCTTCGCCGGCGAGCCCGCCGGCGGCAGCGCCGAGTGGAAGACCCCCCTCGCAGAGCTCCCGGGCTTCGTCGGCACCCACCACATCGGCGCCAGCACCGACCAGGCTCAGACCGCCGTGGCGGAGGAAGTCGTCCGCATCGTGAAGGTGTGGCGCGAGTCGGGCCGGTTTGATAACAAGGTGAACTGAGCGACGCCCCATCCTCCCCCTCGCCGGCGGCCAGCTCGTCGTACCCTCCCCCGTGGCCGAACTTCCCCCCACACCCCCCTCACTCCAAACACCGCCCGCCCTGCCCGCGCCCCTCCCCGCGCCTCTACCCGCCTGGGGCGATGAGCCCGCCCCGGCCCGGCTCGAGCGCCTCCTCCGCAAGGCCCGCGAGCTCCCGCGGACCCCCGGCGTCTACCTCATGAAGGACCACAAAGGTGTGGTCATCTACGTCGGCAAGGCCGGCAGCCTCACCTCCCGCGTCTCGTCCTACTTCGTCCCCTCGGCGGACCTCGGCCACAAAAAGCAGCCCCTGCTCGAGCGCGTCCACAACTTCGACATCATCGAGTGCGAAGGCGAATGGGAAGCGCTCCTCACCGAAAACCGCCTCATCAAGGACGTCCGCCCCCGCTTCAACGTCCGCCTCACCGACGGCAAGAGCTACCCCTACCTCATCATCACCCAGCGCGAGGACTTTCCCCGCGTCTTCGTCTCGCGCAACCCCACCGGCGCCGGCGATGACCAGCTCGCGGCGCTCCTCAAAGGCGCCAGGGTCTTCGGCCCCTTCACCAATGTCGGGGCCCTGCGCGAGGCCGTGCAGCTCCTGCAACGGGCCTTCCGCTTCCGCACCTGCTCGCTCGACATCATCGCCGGAGACCCCAAAAACCGCGTCTTCCGCCCGTGCCTGCTCGCCGCCATCGGCCAGTGCACCGCCCCCTGCGCCGACCGCATCGCCCCCGACGCCTACGCCGCCGACATCGACCGCTTCGTCCGCTTCCTGGGCTCCAAACGCTCCGCCATGCTCCGCGAGATGCGCGACCAGATGGACGCCCTCGCACGCGAACTCAAATTCGAGCAGGCCGCCGCCGTCCGCGACCAGATCCAGGCCATCGAAAAGCTCGACGAGCGCGGCGCCCGCTCCGACGGCTTCCAGCCCGAGACCGAGATCGCCTGGGTCGATCCCGCCAAAGGCTGCAAGGCCCTCCAGAAGGTCCTCGCTCTCGACGCCCCCGTTAGATGCCTCGAAGCCATCGACATCGCCCACCTCATGGGCGGCGAGACCGTCGGCAGCAAGGTCTGCTTCGTCGACGGCAAGCCTTTCAAGGAGGAATACCGCCGCTACAAGGTCCGCACCGTCGACAACGACGACTACATGGCCATCCGCGAGGTCGTCAGCCGCCGCTACCGCGACGCCGGCGCCGGGCAGGAGCTCTTCCCCGATGTCATCCTCATCGACGGCGGCCTGGGCCAGCTGCACGCCGCGCTCGAAGCCTTCGACCAGCTCAGCGTGAAGCCGCCGATGGTGATCTCGCTTGCCAAGAAGGAGGAGCTCATCTACATCCAGCGCGAGAGCGAGCCCCTCAGGCTGCCCAAATCCAACGCCGCGCTGCGGATGTGCATGGCCATCCGCGATGAGGCCCACCGCTTCGCCCAGAGCTATCACCACGTGCTGCGGCGCAAGAAAATGACGGGCGAGTGAGCGGCCCCCCACCCTCCCGACTTCCCGCCCCCTACTTGCGCTCAGGCAGGGTGAACCGCATCACCGCCGTCGAGTGCATCGGCGGGTACCGCAGCATCAGGCGGAACACGCGGAACTCGCGCTGCGCCCAGCCCAGCCGCTCGAAGGTGTACGCCATCAGCCGCTCATAATTGCCCATCACCGTCGAGTGGATCAGCGGCGGCACGCCCGGCAGCATCTCCGCCCGCTCCCCCACAGGAATGCGATAGGGCTGCACCCGCGGCTCGGTCCCGTGAAGCTGCCCGAACAGAAACGACTCGGGGTGCCCCCACACATCCAGCGAGCGGTGCAGGCAGATATCCAGCTGGAGCATCTCCGCCGGCATCGAGATCTGGGCCGAGAAGTCCGCCGTCAGCTCATCCCCCGAGCGGTGGATCGGTCCCACCGCCCGCAGCACCGTGCCGATGAAGCAGGTGATCGAGCCCGTGTTGCCGATCGCCGTCTCCTCCAGCTCGAAGAAGAACGACTTGCCCTCCGGCACCCGCCGCAGCCCCAGCGGCATCGGCGTGCAGAACTCGCTCATCAGCTTCGGCCCCTCGGCGCCCGCGAACGCCGGGTCGATCGCCTCCTCCACCATCGGGCGAAGCTCGCCATCGGACGTATACAGCCGCGGCCGAAAGAGCGGCCAGCACACATTCGGCCGCAACCGCCGGAAGTCGATGATCCCCCCCACCTGGGCCGCATCGATCAGGTCGGGGTTGGACTTGGCGGGCATCATGATCAGCGTGCTCATGCGGGCCTTGGCCTGCACGCCCCACACGCCGCTGTTCCCGCGATACGCCAGCTTCCGGCTCTGCTCCAGCCGCTCCGCCGAGCCCGCGCCCCCCATGTTGTCCAGAATCAGGTCGAGCGTCGCCCGGTCGCCGGTGTGGATCTCCACCAGCCGGTCCAGTTCGCGCTGCGCCACCCGCACCCGCTCGGCCGATTCCTCGCCGGCCCCAGCCTGACGGGCCGCCTTCACCAGGATCTCCAGCCCCTCATCACCCGGCAAATGCTGCAGCGCCTCGAACAGGTCCCGCCCGCACACCACCTTCGAGATCTTCCACGTCAGGTTGCGGCTCACCTTCAGCCTGCGGGCCATCTCCTGCGGCTCGGTCGGGTCCAGCCCGCTCGCCGCCAGCAACTCGCCCAGCGTCCGGCGAACCTCCTGGAAGGCCGTGGTCAGGTGCTCTTCAAACGCTGGCACAGGCTGTGATTGGAACGCGGTCATGAATATCCATCGGTCATGGCGTCATGCGAACAAAACACGATAAACACGACTCCCTCAAGCCCAACTAGACTACCCGACCTTCGGCCAGCTCGCAAATGCCTTGAGGAATGTTTGCGAAAACAGTTGCATGAATCCGGACCTCGTGTATCTTCTCCACGAAGCCGCTGGATCCTGATCCGTCTGTTTCGGCCAGCGGCCACATCTTGCCTTCAGAGGAGAGAGCGCACATGAACCGCACATCGATGGTCGTGTTCCTTGCCGCCGGCGCCGCGTTGGCGATCACCAGCACCGCGAACGCCAACGTCTTCGGCCTCAGCTCGGTCATCGCCGCCCGCGGCAACCAGATCCCCGACCAGCCGGTCGGCGTGCTCTACGGCAACTTCAACAGCCCTTCTATTGCCGCTGACGGCCGCGTCACCTTCGGCGGCTCGGGCATCCTCGGCCTCGCTTCCGCTTCCAACGACCGCGCCGTCTTCAGCGGGTTCTCCGCCGCGACCGTCGGCACCGTCGCCCAGTCCGGCACGCAGGCCCCGGGCGGCCCCGCCGGCGCCCTCATGCAGTCGGGCACCGGCGCCTCCTTCGCCTTGAACACCAGCTCCTCGCGCACCAACGCCGCCGGCTCGATCATGTACGTCAGCGCCTTCAGCGGCGGCGGCGTCACCGCCAACGTCAATGACTCGGCCGTCTTCGTCGGCTCCGCCGGCGGCAGCTTCGCCCCCATCGCCCGCCGCGGGATCTCCACTGTCGCCGGAACCGGCGGCGCGGTGCTCTCGGCCGCCTTCGACACCAGCACCCAGAGCCTCACTCAGAGCGCCGACGGCACGGTCTACTTCAAGCAGACCATGACCGGCGGCGACGTCTCGGGCACGACCAACAACACCGGCGTCTTCGCCGCCACGCCCGCAGGCGTCTCGATCGTCGCCCGCAAGGGCACGCAGGCCCCCGGGGCCGCCGCGGGCGTCAACTACAACAACATCGGCTTCATCACCCAGCCCAACGCCTCGGCCCTGTTCATGTACGACAGCACCCTCGCCGGCGCCGGCGTCACCACCGCCAACGACTCGGCCCTCTTCGTCCACACCCCCGGCGCCGGCTCCACCCTCATCGCCCGTGAGGGCCAGGTCGCCCCCGGCTCCGCAGGCGCCACCTTCTCCGGCGCCTACACCGCCCCCGGCGTCACCTTCAACAACTCCGGCACGGTCCTCTTTCAGACCAACCTCGCCGGCGGCGATGTCGTCGGCACGACCAACGATTCGGCCATCTTCATGCGCCGCTCGGGCGCCCTCAACATGATCGTCCGCAAGGGCCAGGCCGCTCCGGGCACGGATGGCGCCTTCGCCACCCTCAGCGGCCAGTCCACGCTCTACCTCAACAACAGTGGTTCCTTCGTCTTCCAGGGTCTCATCACCGGCGGCTCGGTCACCGCCGCCAACGATTCCGGCATCTGGGTCAGCGACGCCGCCAACCCCTCCTCACTCTCGCTGCTCCTCCGCGAGGGCGATGTGGCCCCCGGCACGCAGACGCAGACGCTCGCCTTCGGCTCCAATTCTCTGGTCCGCAACGCCCTGGGCCAGATGCTCGTCTCCATGCCCCTGAGCAACGCCGACGGAACCGCCGCCGGCAACGCCCTCTACGCCTACGACCCCGCCGCGGCCGTCCCCTTCGCCATCCTCTGCCGCTCCGGTGAGCAGATCGAGATCGCCCCGGGCGTCTTCAAGACCATCGCCAACTTCGGCAGCCTCCAGTTCACCAACGGCGCCGGCGGCCCGCTGTCGCTCAACGATTCCGGCGGTTTCGTGATCTCCGTCAACACCGCCGAGGGCTTCTCCGCCGTCGTCACCGGCCAAATCCCCGCCCCCGGCGCCGGCGCCCTCGCCCTCCTCGGCGCGGCGTCCCTCGCAGCCCGCCGCCGCCGCCTCGCCTGATTCCCCCCGACACCACCCACAAAGACCCCTCCGGAACGTTCCGGAGGGGTCTTTTCATTTGATCGCGACGCGCCTGGCGTTCTCGTTCCACGACCTGAAAGGCCTCCAAGGCCGGTTCTGATCAGGTCCTTCCCGCCACCCGCAAACTGTCACCAGAATGTTTGTAAAAACAGTTGCACCAACTGTGCCCGCAGGTATTCTTGAGGTTCCCAGCGTGCGTGTGATCCCTTTCTGCCGAGGAGCTCCTCAATGAACCGCCTGTTCGCCTGTGCTTCGATCATCCTCGCCGCAGCGACCGTTGCTGTCGCCGAGCCCCAGTTCATTGTGCTCCCGGGTCAGCCCACGGCGATGTCTGCCGACGGCTCGATCGTGGTGGGCGGCAACGCCGGCACCTTCCGCTGGGTCCGCACCGGCAGCACCGCGACCTACACCATCATCAACCCCAACACCGCTGGCCTCGGCGCCGTGGCCGTCTCCTCCGACGGCTCCGTCATGATCGGCTCCATCCCCAACACGAACGAACTCTTCGGCCCCGCCGGTTACTCGGTCGCCGCCCGCTGGACCGCCGGCGCCGGCTACATCGAGCAGCACGCCCCCGAGATCTTCACCGGCTTCGGCACCCCCAACGCGATCAACGTCCCGCGCAACGCCACCCGCGACGGCCGTTTCATCGTCGGCTTCGGCTACCTCAGCGCCACCCAGTACCGCCCCATGGTGCTCGACACCCAGACGGGCACGGGCGTCAACCCGGGCGGCATCTCCGCCTCCGGCGCGGCCCGCATCCTCTGCGTCTCCGATGACGCCAGCGTGCTGGGCGGTGACGACGACATCACCGGCTCGGCCCAGCGCCCGGCCATCTGGCGGTTCAACGTCGTGACCGGCCGTTACGTCGGCACGATCCTCGAGCCCGGGACCGGCGGCGCCGGCAGCTCCACCGTCAACGTCATCAGCGCCGACGGCTCCAAGGCCAGCGGTCAGTCCTACTTCGACAACAACAAGCTGGTCCGCTGGGAGTACAACCCCGTCACCAACGCCTACGCCAAGGTCATCCTGGCCACGGCCCTCACCCCGGCCGGCGCGACGCTGACCCGCGTGGTCTCCACCGCCATGACCCCCGACGGCGACACCATCTTCGGCACCTACAACGGCAGCCGCGCGTTCATCTGGACGGCCGCCACCGGCATGGTCGACCTCACCACCGCCCTCACCAATGAGGGCATCACCGGCTTGCCCGCCGGCGCCGTGATCGGCAATGTCTCGGCGGTCTCGGCCAACGGCCGCGTCTTCGCCGGCGCGGGCGGCCTGGGCGGGACCAGCTACGCGATCTACCGCGACGGCGGCGTCGGCTGCGTCGCGCCGCTCTCCCTCCCCGCCAGCAGCACCGCTCAGGTCTCGGCCTGCACGCGCACCATCATCATCAACGCCACCGCCTCGGGCACCGGCCCCTTCACCTACCAGCACCGCAAGAACGGCGAGCCCATTGTCCCCGGCCCCACCGGCAACGTCGACGTCAACGGCGTCGCGTCAACCTACAGCGTCAGCACCTTCGCGCCCAGCCAGCTCTTCGTCAACAACGCCGGGCCCCTCGACGCCGGCACGTACGACGTCATCATCACCAGCGCCTGCGGCAGCGTGACCACCGAACCCCGCGTCGTCACCGCCCTCGCCCCCGAGACCAACGACACCTGCGCCACCGCCGCCGAGGCCAACGGCACCGGCACGATGACCTTCACCATGTGCGGCGCCTACCAGAACGAGTCGCCCGCCACCTGCGCCACCACCCAGCGGGCCGACGTCTGGATCCGCTACACCGCCCTGAACGCCGGCGACTACCGCATCACCAACTGCAGCCAGAGCTTCGACACCATCCTCTCCGTCTACGACTCCTGCGGCGGCGCCGAGACCGCCTGCAACAACACCTTCTGCAGCTCCGCCGCCAGCATCGAACGCATCACCCTCGCCGAAGGTCAGGCCATCTACATCCGCCTCGGCGCCGGCTCGGCCGTCCCCGGGGCCCCCGTGGTGCTCTCCTTCGAGGCCCTCCCCCCGCCCCCGGCCAATGACCTCTGCCAGAATGCCGAGGTCATCGCCGCCCCCGGCGCCGTCATCTGGGACAACACCTACGCCCTCACCGATGGCGCCGCGAGCTGCAACGCCAACTCCGGCAAGGATGTCTGGTACGCGTACACCGCCCCCGCCCCCGGCACAATCACCGTCGACACCTGCACCTCGCTGCTCAACACCGTGCTGTCCGCCTATGACAGCTGCGGCGGAACCCAGCTCGCCTGCAACGACAACGCCAACGTCACCGGCTGCACCTTCCAGTCGGCCATCAACAACCTCGCCGTCGCCCGCAATCAGACCGTCCTCCTCCGCGTCGCGGCCAACACCGCCAGCGGCGCCGGCTCGGGCTTCATCAACCTCGCCTTCACCGCCACGCCCTGCACCGCCGACATCAACGGCGACGGGTTCGTCGATCCCGATGACCTCTCCGACTACATCGCCTGCTTCTTCGCCGCGCCCCCCTGCCCCCAGGCCGACTTCAACGGCGACACGTTCGTCGACCCCGATGACCTCTCCGACTACATCGCCCTGTTCTTCTCTAACCCCTGCTGAGCCGAGCAGCCGCGCCGGACAACGCCACGCCTGAGCTCCACCCCTCCGGGCCGCCCTGGAGGGGTTTTTCATGCGCCCTGGGCGCCGCGCGAGGGCCCTGGCCCCTCCGCCCGCCCGGCTCAGGTCAGCTTCCGCAGTTCCGCGAGCACTTCGCCGTGCAGGGCGCCCGCCGCCGCGAGCATGCCCTGGTTCGCCTCCAGCAGCCGCCCGCGCGCAAAGTCCACCTCGCGCCCGTACGAGTCCGTCACTGTCACCCCGGCCCGCGCCGCCACCAGCCAGCCGGGCGCGTGGTCCCAGATCCAGTCGCGCCGGGCGGGGTCGCGCGAGCGCCGCAGGAACACGTCCGCCTGCCCGCGGGCCACGATGGCGTACTTGCACTGGCTGTCAATCCGCGCCGGCGGGCCGATCGCCCGCCCCTGCGCCTCCATCAGCCGGATCACCCGCCCCGTCGCGTGCTGGTCGGAGTGCGAGCCCTCAAACGACTCGCAGAACACCAGCGCCCGCCCCGATGGCCCGCCCCGCTCCATCCGGTCTACCCGCTCCACCCGCGTCAGCGGTCCACTCGGCCCCGCCTCGGCCGTCGGCTCGGCGCACGACAGCCCTACCGTCGGCCCGTCGCCCGTCGCCGCGAGAATCACCCCGCGCGGGTCAGGGTCGGTGAACGCGCGGCCAAAATCCTCCGACAGGTTCGGACATCCCAGCGCCGCCACCACCGGCCGGCCGCGCTGGATCAGCGCTACGCAGATCGAATACTGGTGCCCACGGATGAACCCCTTCGTCCCGTCGATCGGGTCGATCGTCCAGAACGACTCCGGACAGTCCTCCCCCTCCAGCCGCGTCGCCCCGCGATCGATCGTCGCGAGGAACTCCTCCTGGCTCACGCCCGGCCACACCCGCCGCGCGGCGTCCAGCGCCCCGCGCAGCTCGCCCTCGTGGACCGGCTCGCGCAAATACCCAGATGACTCCTCCCCCGCCACCCGCAGCCCCGGATCCACCCGGGAGAGCTCCCGGATCAGCACCGCTTGAGCCGCGAAATCCGCGATCGTCACCGGCGACCCGTCCGACTTGTCGATCTGCCCGCGCTGCGCTTGCGCCTGCACCGCGCGCGTCACCACCGCGGCCACCGACACCGCCCGTATCGCCCCGCGCATCAGCCGATCCAGATCTGTCGTCATGCCGGGCACAATAGCCCGACTCAGCCCCGCGAACACCCTTCCCGCAGTCAGTCAGTCAGTCCCTCAGCACCCGGCGAAGTAGCCCGCAATGAAGTCCGAGAGGTCGTCCGGATCGACGACCCCGTCGCCGCTGACGTCCGCCCGCAGGCACCCCGCCGCGTCAAAGAAACACCCGATGTAATCTGAAAGGTCGTCTGGATCCAGCGCGCCGTCACCGTTGAAGTCCGCCGGGCAGGGGGAGGGGGGTGCGGGCGGCAGGACCACGCCGAGCATGTATCGCCACACCGGTTCAAACACCGGCCCGCCCCCGATGGCTCGGGGTGTCAGCCGGTCGACGATCGTCGACGAGTGCCACGAGCCGGGAATCACCGGCGTCACCGAAGTCGCCAGCAGTCGCGTGCCGCCCGGAACGACGACATCGACGTTGGCGAGCGGCCCGAGGGCGGGCATGCCCATGATCGCGCACGCGGCCTGCGCCTTGGTGAAGAGCACCTCACGCGTGTGCACGAAGTTGACCCGCCGCTCCGCCGGCGTCGCCCGAGGGTGCAGGTACCACGCCGGGAGCGTCGACTCAGGATTGTCGTCCCCCGGCCCGCCGAAGGTGAGCACGCCCGCAACCGCATGGTCATAGGACAGAAACGTCGCCGCCCCGGCGCCCTGCGAGTGCCCACCCACCACGATGCGGTCCCACCGCAGGGAGTCACCATCCACATACTGGAGCCAGCCCTCGGCGGGGTTCTGCTGGTCAAGCCAGACCAGCAGCGACCGGGCGCGCCTCACCGCCGCATCCTGCGAGGGCACGCTGAGCGCGGGTGTGGCGTCGATCCCATACAGCGCCTCCTGCCGGAGGTGCTCGTAGATGTCCGGGTCGCTCGACCCTGACGCGAGTTGACCGGTCCACGGGCAGTTGGGCCAGCTCAGCCCAATGGCGTGAAAGCCCATCTCGGCGGCGACCCGCAGAATCTCGCTGCTGCTCACCGGCGCCGCGCACGTGCCCACCAGATGCAGATAGAGCTTGCCGATCCGCGCCCCGCCCCCCCCACCCCCTCCACCGCCCCCACCGCCGCCCCCACCGCCGTCAAGCGCCACGACGTGCGGTTCCAGCGGGCTGACCGCCGCCGGCTCCGGCGAACGCGGGTCAATCGAGCGCAGCTGCACCTGCCCGCCGGCGCCGCCAGCCGCGCACGCCAAGATCACGCCGGCCACAAGGCAGCGCCCGGCCGCCAAGACTCCGCAGAGCGATCGTTCATGCCGCATGCTGTGCCCTCCACGCGCCGCCCGCGCCCCATCCCGGTTCGAACCAGAGTCGATACGACGGCGAAACGCGTCAACCCTCGCCGTATTGCACCGCCCCCACTCCCCGCCCCCCCACCCCATTTTGAACTTTGTCGCTTTGAACTCTGCTGCTCTGAACTTACCCGCCTCACCCCCGCCCCCGCCCCCTCACCCACGCGATCGTCCGCTTCAGCCCCTCCTCCAGCCCCACCTGCGCTGACCAGCCCAGGTGCTCCCGCGCCCGGGTCACGTCCAGGCAGCGCCGCGACACGCCGTCGCCCTTGCTCGCGTCCCACTCCAGCCGCCCCGTGAAGCCCGCCAGCCGGCCGATCGTCTCCGCCAGCTCGCGGATGCTCACCTCCCGCCCGCTGGCGATGTTCACTGGCGATGCATCGTCCAGCCGCTCCGCAGCCCGCAGCACGCCCTCCGCGGCGTCGTCGATGTACAAAAAGTCCCGCGTCGGCGAACCCGTCCCCCAGCACACCACCTGCTCCAGCCGCCGGTCCGCCGCGTCGACAAACCGCTTGATCATCGCCCCCGCCGCGTGGGCCACCAGCGGGTCGTCGATGTTGTCCCCCGGCCCGTACAGATTCACCAGGATCGGGCAGACGCTCCGCAGCCCGTACTCGGCCCGGTACGCCCGCAGCAACTGCAGCGCCGCCAGCTTCGCCACGCCATAGCTCGCAATCTCAGCATCCGGCAGCCCGCGGAACAGCGACTCCTCCCGGTACGGCAGCGGCGCTTCCGCCGGGTAGCTCGTCATCGAGCCGATCATCACCACCAGCCCCCCCGCCTCGACAAAGCCGCTCCCCACCGCCGCGTGCACCGTGTTCAACGCCATGATCAGGTTGTCATGCAGCATCGCCCCGGGATGGGCCCGGTTCAGCCCGATCCCCCCCACCCGCCCCGCGGCGTGCACGACCAGCGGCGGGCCCCCGCCCCACCCGCTGTGCCCCGTTGACAGCACCTGCCGCATCAGCCGCGACGCCTCGCTCGGCTGGCACAGGTCGCACTCAATCCGGCGCGGCACAAAGACCACCTCCGGCGGCACGCCACGCCGCGCCAAGGCCGCCACCACCGCGCGCCCCAGAAATCCACCGCCGCCGGTGACGATGATCTTGCCCCCGAACATGCATGAAGCTCCGCAGCGACCAGCCAGCACCCCGCGCGGCGCCGCGCGCCCGCCGGGCCCGCGCCCACTAAGGGTGATTGTTCGCCCGCTCGGGCCGATCAGCCGGGCGGCTCAGGCGCGCCGATCAGCCGACGACATCGACCCCGCCCCGGGCGCTGGCCGCCTGGGCCCGGTCCTGAAGCACCCTGGCCGATTCGAGCAGGGCCACCGCGGCGTCACCCTGCTGCTTGGTCACCTTCTGGGCCTTCACGGCCACGCTGGTGGCCACCTGCTGGGCGACCTGGGCGGACTGGACATCTGGATCAATGCTCGCTGCTGCCATGATGGGTGTATCGGCTCAAGCAGGCCTCGAATTCGCCCGCGCGTTGCTCACCGCCCGCCCCACTCTGCCGGATCCCTCAGGCCAAATCTGCGTATCGGTGAGGCGGCGGGGGGCGGCGGTAAACCCACGCCACACTGTCCACGATCTACCCACAGCCCGTTCAGTTTCCGAACAGCCCGCCGCCGCTTGGCCCCCCCTCACCCCCAAGCCTTGACCAACCTCGCGGGGTCGTGTATAACCCCTTCCCCGATAAGGAGTTCCCGCATGAAGTCTCGCGCCGCCCTCACCCTCGGTCTCGTGTTCATCGCCCTCCTCGGCGTCGGCGGCTGCCAGACCTCGGCCTCCCGTCAGCAGCTCGCTGAGATCCGCTCCAACCCCGCTCCCGAACTCTCCAGCCTCTCGGCCTCCGAGGACGAAGTGGACAATCAGCTCACCGTCACCTTCGACACCAACGTCCGCCTCCTCAGCCGCGACCTGGGCTCGTTCTTCCTGCTCGATCGCCCCTCGCACCTCAGCCCCGCCCCAGTCCGCTGAAACCGGTCCGCTGAACCCAGTCCGAGACATCCCCCCGCATGCTCAAGCCCCGGCCCGCGCCGGGGTTTTTTCATCCGCCTTCTTCCACCTCGGCGTCTCGCCGAAATGGCGGGCCAGGCTCGCAAGGTGCTGGCGCGCGTACATCGCCGGGTCAAAGAAGTAGTACATCATCGCTCGCGGGATCGGGCTCTTCACCCGCCCATGCTCGGTGATCGAAACCGCCGAGCCCTGCGCGCCCGGCAAGGCCTCGATCCGGTACGTCCACGACCCGCTGAACAGCAGCTGGTCATCGTCGATCGTCCGCACCAGCTCCGCCGGCGGCTCGCGCCGCGTGGTCACCAGCACGAAGGCATTCCGCCCCATGAACTGTCGCCAGGCTTCGCACCCGCCGCGATCGGCCAGCCGCTCCACGCGCGTCACCCCCTTGGCCCACGCGGGGTGCCGGCTGATGTCGGCCACCACGTCAAAGACCTCCGCCGGCGCGCGCCCGGTCAGCAGCGTCACCGTGGCCACGTGCTCCTCGGGCAAGCGCTGCCCCAGCACGCGAAAGACCAGCCCCGCCAGCACCACCGCCGCTGCGAGCGAACCCACCGCCACCAGACTCCAGAACAGCATGGCCGCCTCCTCTTAGCGCGCCTTGTCGCGCCTATTTCGTGCGATCGCGCTCGTAGCGGATCTCCATCGCCTTGTACTCCGGCGTCTTCACCCCGCGGAACTGCTCGCTGTACCCCTCCATCGCCATGAACACCTCCGACACGCTCGCGTCGTCGCTGGGGTGCCGCGTCACCACGCGGATCCGCCCGTTCATGCCGCTCACCTGGTGCACCCCGACGCTGGTCATCGTCCGCGCGCCCTCGTCCCACCGACCTTCCTCGGGCATCGTGCACATCACCATCGAGCTGTACCGCACGATCTCAAACCGCGGGCCCCCCTCGGCGTCAGGATTGAAACCCGTAATCGTCATCGCGTCGTACGGCGCCGGGCCGTCCTTGCACGACAGCCGCTCGATCATGAACTTGCCCCCCAGCATCATCTCGCGCTTCGCCGTCGCGCTCAGCGTGATGGCCTCGCCGCCGGGCTCGGGTGAGATCGTCAGCTTCACCTTGAACTCCCCGCACTGCCGCCGCAACCACTGGTGCTCGGGCCGGACCTGGGCCATCTCCCGCGCCAGCGCTTCCTCCTCCTCCGGGCTCGGCCGCGGGGCCGGCTGGGCGGGGGCCAACGGAGGCGCCTGCAAAGGAACCTGCGGCGGTGTCACGCCCGGCGCCCGTCCCGGAGCTTGAACCGGACCCGGCCCGGGACCCCGCGGGCTGGGCTGCGCACTTGGTCGAGGCCCCGGCTGCCCAGGCGCCACCGCCCAAGCCCCCAGCACGGCCGCCCCCAGCACGGCCGCCCCCGCCACGGCGCCCGCGCACACAGCCGCCCGCCCCACGCACACCAGCTGATTCATGCCCCGCTCCTTGTGCCAACCACCACCCCACCCCCCCCACCCCCCCACCCACCGCGAGCAGCCGCCAGCTGCAGTCTAACCGTGCGTCACGATGCTCCGGGCCCGTCAATCCGCCTCGCCTCGCCCTCGGCCCTGCGGGCCCGGAAGAATGCCGTCAGCACCGCCCCGCACTCCGCGGCGCGAACCCCGCCGATCAGCTCCACGCGGTGGTTCAGCCGCGGATCCGTGGTCAGCGTGAACAGCGACCGGCACGCCCCCGCCTTCGGGTCCTCGGCGCCGTAGACCACCCGCCCCACCCGCGCGTTCACGATCGCCCCGGCGCACATCGGGCATGGCTCCAGCGTCACCACCAGCGTGCACGCGTTCAGACGCCAGTCGCCCACCGCCTTCGCCGCGCCGGCGATCGCCAGCAGCTCGGCGTGCCCCAGCGGATCCTTGTCCATCTCGCGCCGGTTGAACCCCTCGCCCAGGATTCGCCCGCGCGCAGTTTCAAAGACCACCGCCCCCACCGGCGCCTCGCCCAGCTCCGCCGCCCTGCGGGCCAGCTCCAGGGCCCGCACCATCATGGCGTCGTCATGCGGCCCCATCGTCACGGCCCCGTCGCCGGGCCGCCCGGCGGGCCGCCGCTGTCGGTCCGAGCGGCAGCCCCGCCCGCATCGCCCCCAGCATCCTTGCCCTGCTGGTCGTCTTCATCGGCGTCCGGGTCAGGAATCGGCCCCGCCACCCGCGACGCCGGCAGCACCCGCATCATCAGGATGCCCAGCTCGTACAGCCCGTACAGCGGAACCTGGAGCATCGCCAGCGAGAGCGGGTCGCCGGTCGGCGAGATCAGGGCCGAGCCGATCACCACGCCCGCGATCGCATGCCGGCGGTACTTCCCCATCAGCTGCGGCGTGATGATCCCCGCCCAGCTCAAGAGCAGCATCACCAGCGGCAGCTGGAACGCCAGCACGAAAATGAGCGAGAGCTGCACGAACAGGTTCACGTATTCGCGCAGGTTGTAGTCCTGCTGGATCGAGGTCGCCCGCGTGTAGGCCACGCTGCGGATGTCGGGCTTGCCCGCGCTGTCGATCGACACGCACAGCCGCCGCTGCTGCTCGCGCAGGTTGTACCACTCCTGCCCGACCTGAGGCTTGGCCGGGTCGCCATCAAGCACCGGCAGCACCGGCAACACCACGCCCGCCGGCGTCTCGACCGGGTGGGGCTCGGGCGCCGGCAGCAGCGTGATCCCGAAGTGCACGAAGAACACCATCGCCAAGGGCAGCATGCCGAACCGCATCACGCAGAACCCCGCGATGGTCAGCACGATGCTCATCGGCGCCAGCAGATACGCAAAGCGTCGCTCATGGGCGTACAGCCCCGGCGAGACAAACCGCCAGAGTTGGTACATCACCCACGGCGAACCCACCACCAGGGACGCCATCACGACGACGTAGAAATACGCCGTGAAGCTCTCCAGCGGGTTGAAGGCCCGCACCCGCGGGTCCTGCCCCTCGGACTTGAGGGCCGCCAGCACCGGCGCGATCATGAACAACAGGATCCGGTCGCCGACAAACGCCAGCGCGATCACCAGCGGCAGCAGCCCCGCCACCGCCCACACCACCCGCTTGCGCAGATCCTCCAGATGATCCCCAAGGCTCATCACCCCCTGCTCGTTCGCGAAATGCTTGGGCTTCCTGGTCATGTGTTGGAGACCTTGATCATTGACCGCCTCCCTGCCCCGGGCACGCAACCCACCCGTCAACAATCCCAGAACAACCGATGCCCACCATCGCGCGGCCCCCGCCTCACTCCCCTCCTGCCCCTCCGCCCCCCCCTGTCTTTCTTTCCCCGGCCCCCTTCCCTCACTTCCCTCCCTTCGTTGACCCCCTCTCGGCAATATTCCTGACAGGCCCCCGCCTGCGGCGCATCCAGTGACCAGGGTTTCTGCTGTGGCTGAGGACACCATCAAGCAACCCGTTTCGCCGGTCGAAGCCGCCATGGCAGGTGATCGCTCGGCCCTGCGCGGGCTCTGGACGCAGCACCGGCGCTGGGTCGCTGCGGTGATCCTCGCCCACAAGCCCTCGTCTGCCGATCTTGATGACCTCCTACAGGATGTAGCAATCACCCTGCTCGCCAAGATCAACACCTTGGCCGAGCCCGGGGCCTTCGTTCCTTGGCTCCGCATGATCGCCCTCAACACCGCCAGGCTCGCCGGGCGCCGCCACTCGGCCGGGCCGCGCCTGATCTCCCTCGATGGAACGGGCTCAGGTGGCTCGGGCGGGCGCGAAGCTGGGGGCTCTGGCGGAGATCGAGAAGCCTGGGAGCCGCAGTCCAAGGCCCGCCCAGGCGCCCCGACCCCGCCCGAGCGGTGTGCAGGCAGCGAGGAAGCCGAGCGGCTTATCGCCCTCGCCGCCGATCTTCATGAGGATTACCGGGAGCCGTTGCTCCTTCGCTGCGTACAAGATCTGTCCTATCGCCAGATCTCGGCGATCCTGGGACTTCCGGAAACGACCATCGAAACCCGCATCGCCCGCGCCCGCCGCATGCTCCGCGAGCGCGCTTCAGAGTCAGCAGGCGAGCGGGGCGTCCCCAAGGACGCGACAACCAAGCCTTTTCTTCCTTCGCACCCTCACTCGGGCGGTGGAGCTCGAGTGAGGGTTCTTTTGAACCCAGACGACGGCGCGTGAACAACGCACCGTCGTTTTTCATTTCGCCCCCTTCTCGGACTCACCGGGTCCAGGTCCTGACAGGAACGCCCGTGCCGCGCATCTCATTAAGGTGAAGCTCCAATGTCCGCCAACCCTTCCAACCCGAATCCCGCCGCCACCGGCCAAACCCCCGGCCCTACGCCTCCCGACGCGGCCGATCGCGACGTGCTCGTCACCCGTCTGCTGGACGGGCGGGCCGGTGAGTCCGACTGGATCGCCTTCCGCGACCTGGCCCGGCACGACGAAACAATCTGGGGCGAAGTGATCCTCTCGCGCCGCCAGTGCACCACGCTGGAGCGCGCGTTTGAGCCCGCCCTGACCCTCGCTGAGCTGCACGAAATGCCCGACCTCGGGCTCGCCGGTGTCGCCGCAACCGACCTTCAAGACCGCCACCGCCTTGGCGGCGGCGGGGGAGGCGGTCTGGTCGGCTGGGCCATCGCCGCGACCCTCGCACTCGGCTTCATCGCCCAGCAGAGCGGCCTGCTCCGCACCGGCATGGAATCACGCCCCGGCGCCACCGGCGGCGTGACCGCGATCTCACCCGACGCGGCCCTCCAGAACTACCTCGACCTGGGCAAGCAGTCCGGCCGGGTCGTCGGTGAACTCCCCGAACGCAAAGTCGTGGACGTGCGCCCTTCGCCCACCGGCGAGGGGTACGACGTTCTCTACTACCGCCAGATCATCGAACGCACCCGGGTCGACAGCCTGTACAGCATCGGCGCCAGCGAGAGCGGGGCGCCCGTGCTCGTCCCCGCCTCGGCGCCGGTCACTGGCGGCTCCAGCTTCTAAGACCAGGCGGATCCCCGCGCCGGACGCGTGTCCGGCGCTTCGCATCACTCCCTCGGCGCTGAGGACACACAAGGGGCCTTTATGTTCTCCACTGCTCGTGGCCGTACGCCTCATCAAGCCATCATCGCCGCGGCGCTGCTCGCTTCCGGCCTGCTCACCGCCTCGGCGTCCGCGGTTCTGCCCTGCCCTCCGGGCGAGAGCCCCTCCGCCGGTTCGGGCGAGCTCAGCGCGCCCGAACTTCTCCAGCTCAGCGAGCTCGAGGCCCTTCCCCCTGGCGCGCGCACCCGCGTGCTCCCGCAGACGCTCGGGCGCCCCACCCGCATCACCCCCGCGTCCGGATGGACCTCGTCCACCGCCAGCGACCGCGACGGCGCCACCATCGTCGCTTCAGTGAACGGCGATCAGACGGTCGTCGTCGAGATGAAGAACGGCAAGGTCCTCTCCGCCAAGGTCAACGGCAAGAGCGTCCCCTCCAGCCAGGTGAAGCTCGATGGCGACGATGTCATCGTCACCGACGCACAGGGCGCCGAGCTCGCACGCGTCAAGGTCATGCCCGATTTGCAGCCCGACTCGGGCCTCAGCGGGCCCCGCCGCGTGCCGGGCATGTGGCTCGGGGCCGAAGGCCAGCCCCAACCCCCCCAAGCGCCCGCCGCCGGGGGGGGAGGGGGGCGCGGGGTGGGGGGTGCCTCCTCAACTCGTCCCGACGCGCGCCAGGTCCTTGAGGCCGCGCGCGAGCGGGCCCGCTTCGCCGAAGCCCAGGCCCGCGCCGCGGCCGACCGTCTCCGCCAAGGCGAAGAACTGATGACCCAGCCTCCCAGGGTGATGCTGGGCGTCACGCTCGACGGCGTGAGCGGTCCGCTCGCCGAGCACTTCGGGATTCCTGAAGGTGACGCAACGCTCGTCCTCAGCGTGGGCGAGAACCTCCCCGCGTGCGCCGCGGGGCTTCGCAAGTACGACATCATCATCGGCGTCGACGGCAAGACGCCCTGCCCCCTCCCCACCTTCCAGGAAGCCATGCGCGCCAAGTCGCTGGGCGACAGCGTCACGCTCTCGGTGATCTCCAGGGGCGAGCGCAAGGACATCACGATCAAGCTCGAGAAGTACGACCCCGCCAAGTTGAAGACGCTCCTCGTCGGCGGCGGCGGCGGGGCCGAGATCGAAGAAGAAGCCGCCCGACTCGGCAACCTCAACCCCCTCGACGGGGCCCGCGACGAGGCCATCGGCAAGCTGCTGGGCGACAAGGCCCTGGTCCTGGGAGGCCTGAGCGGCGACCGCCAGCGCGAACTCGAGCAGCGCCTGCAGAAAGACCTCGAGCTGAAGATGGCCAAGCTCTCCGAGCGCCTCGAGCAGCTCGATGCCCAGATGGAGAAGATGGCCGAAATGCTGAACAAAACGCTTCGTGAACGCGAAGACAAGAAGTGAGCAGTTCTGATCCGGCGTTCGGTGATTTCGCGACGGGATGCAACCCCGAAGCGCATCTTCCGAACAGTCAGGCACACACGTGAGTTTCCTGCCGGTGTCCTGATCAAGGTTCCGTCCGACCCCTCCGGTTTTATCCCGAGGGGCCCCGAGCGGGTCCTTCCGCTGGCTTGTCTTGGCAGCCAGCACATTTCCTTGCCTCAGCACCGCGCCCTCTTTCCCAAAGGGCGCCACCGCCCTGCCGAAAGGTGGGGCGGTGATGCTTTTGGGCAACGCCCGATGACAGCAGCCACAACATCCGATCGCCGAAGTCCGAGAAGCACGAACGTGAACACTGGCGACGGCGCATGACTTTCGGAAAGTGGTCGGGGTAGCCACGAACCGTGCTGTGTGCTGTGTGCTGTGTGCTGTGTGCTCTGTGCTGTGTTCCCTCTGCCGCCTGCCGCCGCCGCCCCGCTTAACCTGATCCTGACATGCCCGAACTCCCCGAGGTCGAGCGCGTTCGCCGCACCCTTGAACCCGCGCTCCTCGGGCGCACGGTCACGCGCGTCAGCGTCCGCCGAGTCAGCGTGATCGACGGACCCCACGACGACCACGCCCTTCTCGTCGGCGCCCGCCTCGCCGGCGTGCTCCGGCGTGGCAAACAGCTCGCCTTCACCACCACCAACCCGCAGGGACACCGCCACCAGCACCCAATCGTGAGTGGTGGAACAGTCGTGGGCCACCTCGGGATGACCGGCCAGTTTCTTGTCGGTGACCCGGCGCCGCTCGACACCCTCGATCACGTGCACGTCGTCTGGACGCTCGATTCCGGCGCGGCCCTCGCCTTCCGCGACCCGCGCCGCTTCGGCGGGCTCTGGCCGCTCCCCTCGCTGGACGCCCTGGAGGCCCGCTGGGCCGCCCTCGGGCCCGACGCCCTCGCCGTCACCCCCGCGCAGCTCGCCCAGGGCCTGCGCGACAGCCAGCGGGCCTGCAAGGCCGCGCTGCTCGATCAACGCGTGCTCGCCGGCGTCGGCAACATTTACGCCGATGAGGCCCTGTTCCAGGCCCGCATCGCCCCCAAACGCCGCGCCAGCCGGCTGGGCCCGCCCGAGATCGACCGCCTCGCCGCCGCCATCCGCACCGTGCTCCAGGATTCCATCGACGCCGGCGGGTCAACGCTGCGCGACTTTGTCGACGCCCAGGGCCAGCCCGGCGGCTACCGCGACCGCCACCTCGTCTACGGCCGGGGCGGGCTCCCGTGCCTCACCTGCGCCGCGCCGCTCCGCCGCGGCGTCGTAGCCCAGCGGACCACCGTCTGGTGCCCCCGCTGCCAAGGCCCGGTGAAGCGGCGCTGATTGAGCCAGGCGTGCGGATTCTTCCACCGGGTTCCCCACACCAGGTCAGGCGCCCCGCGTTCGGGAACGGGATGGTGAATATGCACCGGCCTCTACAGGGCCAGCGAGCGGGGTGCCCCATCGCGACCGCAGCCCCTCCCACGGTGGCGGTCCGGACCGCTGGCGAGCACGCCCGATCCACACCTAAGCGATTGTCAAATAGAGGTTTACGATTCGATTTAGGACCGGCTCTCGCGCTCTGGTGGCGCACCTGCCGGCAGCGCGAACCGAGCGGGGCCCACCAGCGAGCCATGATTTCGCAAACAGCTCGCCCGGCCTGGTCGCTCGAGGCGACTGCCTCGGACGCGCAAGGGTTCTTCACGGGCTTTCCACAAACCGTGCGGGCAAAAACCCTTGGATTCTCTTGAGCAGTCTGGGCCCAGTCTGGCCCGAGTCAGTCAGCCGTCAAGGCCGGTCAGGCGCCCGTCACGACGTCGGGGCCCGCAGCTTGTCCTCGATCGTGCGGATGACGTTAGCGAACTCCTCGTCGCGTTCGCGCCGCTCCTCGATGGTCCGCACCGCGTGCATAACCGTCGTGTGGTCGCGTCCGCCGAAGTACCCGCCGATCTCCTCCAGCGAATACCGCGTATTGCGGCGGGCCAGGTACATGCACAACTGGCGGGGCAGGGCGATCGACCGCTGCCGACGCTTCGATTGCAGATCAGTCACCTTCACGCCGAAGAAGTCGGTCACGGCGTTGATGATGGTCTGAATCTGGATCTTGGGCTCGGCCCGCGAGGCTTCATCCCCCAGGGCCGCCCGGGCCAGGGCCACGTCAGCCGGCTTCTTGTCGATGCTGGCGAGCATCTGCAGCTTGCTGATCGCCCCCTCCAGCTCGCGGATGTTGGTGTCGATCTTCCCGGCGATATAGCAGGCGACATCGTCGGCCAGGTCGAAGCCCCGCAGGGCCGACTTGTTCTTCAGGATCTCCACACGGGTCTCGTAGCACGGGGGGGCCAGCTCGGTCACCAGGCCCCACTTGAAACGGGAGACCAGCCGCTCCTCAAGATCGGGGATCTCTTCCGGCGGGGCATCCGACGACAGGATGATCTGCTTGTGGCTCTGGTACAGGCTGTTGAAGGTGTGGAAGAACTCTTCCTGCGTGCGGTCGCGCTTGGCCAGGAAGTGAATGTCGTCAATCACCAGCACGTCCACATGGCGGAACTTGTGCCGGAACCGCGTCAGCATCCCCTCACGAACCGAGTCCATGAACTGCGTCATGAACCCCTCGCACGACGTGTAGTAAATCACGGCGTTCGGGTGCGACTCGCGAATCCGCAGGCAGATCGACTGCAGCAGGTGCGTCTTGCCCAGCCCGACATCGCCATGCACAAAGAACGGGTTGTACGCCCGACCGGGCGACTTGGACACCGCCAACGCCGCGGCGTGCGCCAGCCGATTGCTGGGCCCCACGATGAAGTGATCGAACCCGTAATCAGGGTTCAGCACCAGCCCGTCGTCGTACAGGTGCTCAAGCTCCGCCTGGGTGATCGGCGGCGCCGGGCGGGCCAGCGACTCCTCCTCCAGGCTCGGGGTCGCCCGCGTTTCGGGGAGCTTCTCGATGATCACCGGCTGAGCCGACGCATCGACCCGCACATGGGGGACCGGCGGCTGGGCGTGGTTGCCTGCGGCTGGGGAGGCGCCTGGGTGCTGGGGGTGGGCGGCCTGGGGAGAATCCGGGCGCCGACCTGCCGACGGCAGGTCCTCCTCAGGCCCCAGGAAGCGCACCGAGATCAGGCGGCCCGATGCGGCCCGCGCGGCATCAGCAAAGGGCCCGTTGCACTGCCGGTGGAGGTAGTCGCGGTGGATCTGCGAGTGGGCCCTCAGGTACAGAACGCCGCTGTCGATCCCCAGCGGCTCCAACTCCTCGAACCACTGGCGGCAAATGGCCGGGCTGGCCTGGCGCAAATGAGCCAAGATCCCCTGCCAAAGGGCTTCGTCGTGCTGCACAGTGGAGACTTCGGCTCTGGGAGCCGGACGGGTCGGAATTGGCACGGCGACGCTCCGGTCGGACCGGTCGGGAAGCGCAAAGGATCGGCGAAGACGAGTGTACCGAGGTGGGGTCAAACATAGCCGCGCGAGGGATTCTGTCAACCGGTGGCCGCTCCAACTTGACGGATGTCTTCAGACCCGTTAGGGCCGTGTGCGCGGCCAGTGGGTCGCCGAGCTCACGCCCACTACCGGTAGCCTCGGCGCACGCCCGCACTGTCTGCAAATTCATCCAACTCGTTCGCATGGGTCCGGTCCGGGGGATCGGGGTGTCGTCGTGTGGGCTGGTGGTGTGTTGTAGGGCCGGTGGCCTCTTCTTCTTCTTCTTCTAAGAGGAGATGACTCCAACTACAGAAGAACAGAGTCCTGTCGGGATGTGGAGGACCTGGGCGCAAACGCCCCGGCAGCCCGGCAAATCATGGTCGCTGAGGCCGCCCGGCCATATGTGAACGAAGTGTGAAGGGGCTGTTGCGGGCGCGCCGTGGCGCTCGGCGGCCCCGCGCGATCGCCCCCGCCAGCGGGATCTGGACGGGCCGCCGCCCGCGCGCCGCCGTCAGCCGCCGACACCTTTCGCGCGGGGTTGTGCACCCCGGGGCTGTCGGTATCGGCGGTGCGGCATTCGCGCGGCACGCAGCCGCGCGCCAAGACGCGCCCACGCCGCGGCCAAGCCTCCCTCGGAGACCCCTACCATCTTCCAGAATGTCAACGCCTCCGACTGCGACGGGCCTCGCCAGACTCTTCACCCCCGAAGGCGAGCTGGCCGGGGCGCTGGTCGCCGGCGGCTTGGTCGTCGCGGGGTGGGGGCTCGGGTTCACGGGTCCAGACGGCGCGGCCGCCACCGTCGGAACGGTCCTCATCTGGACGAGCCTGCTGATCGGCATGGTCTTCGGCGGGCGCGCGGCGGTCGACGCCCTTCGCGCCCGCAAAGTCGACATCGATGTGCTCATGGTCGTCGGTGCGGGGCTCGCCGCCGCCGTGGGCGCCCCGGCCGAAGGCGCCCTGCTGCTCTTCCTGTTCACGCTCTCGGGAGCGCTTGAAGACCTGGCGATGCGGCGGACCACGCGGGCCGTCGAGGCCCTGCACAAGCTCATGCCCACCAGCGCCCTGCGGCTGCGGCGCGATGCCGGGGGCCGACCCGCCGGGCCAGCCGGACCCGCCGGCGCGAGCGCGGGCGACGACGCGTGGGAGAGCGTCGCTCCTGAGGCCCTGGTCGCGGGCGACCGCGTGCGGATTCTGCCTGGCGAGCTCGTCCCCACCGACGCCCAGGTCGTGCTGGGGCGCAGTTCGATCAACCAGGCGAGCATCACCGGCGAGAGCATGCCCCGCGATGTGCAGCCGGGCGACGACCTCTATGCCGGGACGGTGAACGTCGGGAACCCGATCGAGACGGTGGTGAGCAAGCCCGCCGCCCAGTCATCGCTGCAGAAGATCCTGAACCTCGTGGTGGCGGCCCAGGCCCAGCGCGAGCCGGTGCAGCGGCTGATCGACCGGCTCTCGCAGCCCTACGCCATCGGCGTGTTCGCGGTGAGCACGCTGGTCATGCTGGTGTGGCGGTTCGGCCTGGGGGCGCCCTGGCTCGGCACGCCCGAGGGCGCCTTCCGCGACGGCGCGATCTACACCGCCATCACGCTGCTCATCGTCGCCTCGCCCTGCGCCCTCATCATCAGCACCCCCACGGCGACGCTGGCCGCGATCAGCCGGGCGGCCCGGGGCGGGGTGCTCTTCAAGGGCGGGCAGGCGATCGAGCGGCTGGCCCGGATGCGGGCCATCGCCTTCGACAAGACCGGCACGCTCACCATCGGCCGCCCGCGGGTGCTTGAGGTCCACGCCGTGGGGTGGTCTGACGAGCGGCGGCTGCTGAGCGTCGCCGCGGCCCTCGAGGAGCAAAGCACTCACCCCATCGCGACGGCGATCGTTGAGCTGGCCAAGTCGCGGGCCATCGCCCCCGCCCAGGCCCAGGATGTCGGCAACACCACCGGGCGCGGGGTGGAAGGTGTGATCGACGGCAAGCGGGCCCGCCTGGGCTCGATGGGCTTCACTGATGAGATGATCCCCATCTGCCTCAAGGCCCGGGTCCACGAGGTCCTCGCGCAGGTGCAGCACCGCGGGCATATCGGCGTGGTGTGCGTGCACGGCGATGAGGCAGGGGTGTTCATCCTGGCGGACGCGGTCCGTCCGGGCGCCGAGTGCCTGGTGGAGCGGCTCCACGCACTGGGCGTCCGCCCGGTGGTGATGCTGACGGGCGACAACCAGGTGACGGCCGAGCGGGTCGCCGCGGGGCTCGGGCTCGATGAGGTCCACGCGCAGCTCCTCCCGGGCGACAAGGTCGCTCATGTGGAGGGGATGAAGCAGGCGATGCGGGCCAAGAAGGGCGGGGCGGGCGGAGTCGGGGGTGTCGGGGGAGTCGGGGGAGTCGGGGGAGTCGGGGGAGTCGGGGGAGTCGGGGGTGTTGGGGTGATCGGCGACGGGGTGAATGACGCCCCGGCGCTGGCCTGCGCGGATGTGAGCATCGCCGTGGGCTCGATCGGGTCCGACGCCGCGCTCGAGTCGGCTGACATCGTGCTGCTATCGGATGATCTCTCGGCCGTCCCGTGGGCGGCGGGCCTGGCCCGGCGGGCCCGCCGGACGATCACCATCAACCTGGCGTTCTCGCTGGGGGCGATTGTGGTGATGGCCGTGGTGGTGCTGGCGGGCGGGTTGGCGGGGTATCACCTTCCGCTGTGGATGGGCGTGCTGGGGCACGAGGGCGGAACGCTGCTGGTCGTGGCTCACTCGCTGCTGATGCTGGCCTACCCCGGCGTGCCGCTGTGCAGCTTCGACAAGAAGGCCCACGAGCGGGCCGAGAAGCACACCCAGGTGACCATCGACCGCTCAGCGACGCGGGAGGCTGGCGAGCGTGCTCAAGAGGTGGGGGCCTGAACGGTTTTGCGGCCGCCCCACCATGACCGCCGGCAATACACTCGCTTCGCCCATGCCTCAAGCTGATCACACCCCCGCCAACCCCGCCAGCGCGGACTCCTCCCTTGCAGACCCGCGGGACGGCCGCTGGCCGCTTCGCCCGCTGCTCTCGCTCATGCTCCTGCTGGGCGTGCTGACCTCAGTCGCGGCGGTGACGTTCATCCATCGCGGTGAGTCGACCGTCGGCGCACTGCTTGCCTCGGCCGTCGGGCTCTCGGCTCACGAGCCCAAGGCGCCCGAGCCGGTGCGGATCCTCACCTGGCAGGATGACGGCGGCTGGGAGCGGGTCGATCGCTCCGCCTCGCCGGAGTACATCAAGGGCGTCGAAGAGCTGATCGAGACCAAGAACCTGCCCGCCGCGGAGTTCACGGTGCAGGCGGAGCCCTTCGAGCGCCGCGGCCTGTGGGCGCCCACCAGCGTCAAGCTCCGTCTGAAGGTGGAGCGAACGGCCTACGCCGGGCGGGCGGATCTGTCGGGCGAAGCCGCCAACGGCGCGCTCGACGCCGTGGCCGACCAGCTCCAGGAGCGCCGCCAGTGGGCCCAGGTGGCCGGGGCGGTGCGTGATTTCGACGGGTCGAGGCCGATGTTCGAGGGCGTCGCCGAGCGCCTGCTCAAGAACGGGGTGGCCCACAACATCCTCGCCGCGGGGATGCTGCTGGGCCTGGGCCTGTCGCTGACGCGCCGGCCCAACGGGCTGCACGAGACGTATGACTCGGGCATCAGGCTGTTCAAGAGCCTTGGCCTCGCGGCCGTGCTGGGCGTGGTCTGGACGGCGTGCCCGGCGATCCTCGGCTTCGGGCTGCTCTATTTTCTGGGCGATATCGCCGCGTTCCTGCGGAGCAACCCCACGCTGGGGTGGTTCGGCTATGTGGCGGTCTTTGTGGTCTCGGCGGGCGTGGGCTTTCTGCCGACCTACGGCCAATCGTTCCTGGGTGGGTGGGTCTTCGGGTTCGCCCTGGGCTTTCCGGGGGCGATGCTGGGCTTCATCGGCGGGTCGATGATCGGCTACGTCATCGCCCGAGGCGTGAGCAGGGAGCGCGTCCTCGCGACCATCGACGCCAACCCCAAGGCCAGGAAGGTGCGCGATGCCCTGGTCGGGCGCGGCTTCTGGAAGACCCTGGGCATTGTCACGCTCATCCGCGTGCCGCCCAATTCGCCCTTCGCCCTCACGAACCTCGTGCTCGCCTCGTCGGGCGTCGGGATGCTGCCCTATGTCATCGGCACCGCGATCGGCATGGCCCCGCGCACCGCGATCGCGGTCTGGATCGCGGCCCGGGCCTCGGCGACAGGCGCCCGCGACATTCAGCAGTTGCTCGATAGCCAGCCGTGGTGGGTTTTTCCCGCCACAATCGGCCTGCTGGCGGTGGTCCTGGGCATCTTGGGGTGGATCGCCAACCGGGCGCTGCACGAGGTGACCAAGGAACGGCCCGAGCTTGATCCGGCCGCAGATTGACAGCAGATTGACAGCAGATTGACAGCGGGCGGGCTTGGCCAGGGCTTGGCAGCGGGTCTGGCGGCGGGTCTGGCAGGTTGCGGCGCCGGGGGTGGTCCCCGGCTACGATCGCTCGCTCTCTGGTTGAATCTGGTCGGTCGGTCGTCGTTGTCGCTCTCTTCGTGACACCCCAAGCCGGGCCACCGCCCTGCTCCGGAGTTTCGCCCACATGCTTCCTAAGCCGCCGCCGCGCGAATCGTCCATGGGCTTTCTGTACGTGCCCCCCTATCGCATCGTGGGGACCTCGATCGCGGGGGAAGCCACGGCGGTGCACGTTCCGGAGTTTGATCTGGGCTTCGACCTGGGCGTCTGCCCGCGGACGATGCTGTCGAGCAAGTTCGTGGCCATCAGCCACGGGCACATGGACCACATCGGCGGTCTGGCGTATTACTGCTCGCAGCGGCATTTCCAGGGCATGGGGACGGGAAACATCGTCTGCGACAAGCGGATCGCCCCGGCCATCACGCGCATGATGGAAGGCTACATCGACCTCGAGCGGCAGCAGACGCCCTTCAACCTCGTGCAGATCGAGCCCGAGGGGATGGTCGAGATCAAGAACAACATCTTCCTGCGGGCCTTCCCCGTCGAGCACACCGTGCCGACCTTCGGCTACGTCGTGGTCGAAAAGCGCTCCAAGCTGCGGCCCGACCTCGTCGGCCTGCCGCAGGAGAAGCTCATGGAGCTCAAGGACCGCGGCGAGCAGATCACCCGCACCCTCGAGATCCCCCTCATCGCCTACCTCATGGACACGGGGCCCGGCCCGCACCTGGTGCGCGAGGACGTGCGCAAGGCCCAGATCATCGTGACCGAGTGCACCTTCTTTGAGCCCGACCACAAGGAGCGGGCCAAGGTCGGCATGCACCTGCACCTCGACGACGTGGCCGAGTGGATCCGTGTCTGCGAATGCCAGACGATGGTGCTGGCACACCTCTCGCGCCGGACCAACCTGCTCTTCGCCCGTCAGGAGCTGGCCAAGAAGATCTCGCGCGACAAGCTGCCCAAGATCGAGCTGCTGATGGATCACCGCTTCAACAAGGAGCGCTACGAGCGGCAGCAGCGCGACGCCGGGGAGCACCCTGACCAGATCGGCCGGCCGGTACGCCCGGGCGGCTTCGGTGGGGGTGGTGGGCCGGGCGGTGGTGGTGGCCCGCGCCCGATGCGGCGCGGGGCCCCGGGTGGCGCTGGCGGCGGCTATGGCGGCGGTGGTGGTGGAAGTGGTGGAAGCGGGGGTGGGAGCGGTGGCGCCTCCAGCGGTCCGCGACCGGCCCGGCCGCGGACCTAGAAACGGCTCACCTGATGCCTGATACCCGGCAACCGTGTCTCACCCTTGCCACCGATCGACGGCGGGGCGGGCGGTGCCGTTGAGGTCGACTGCGCGGGAAGCACCGACCGTCCGGGCACGGTCGGTGGCGCAGCAAACCCGAGTGGCGGGCGTCCGTTCAAAAACCGTACAAATATCCCATTGAACGACTTGCTTTCTTTCAGAAACTATTGAAAGATATGGACACTGGCAGTCGAGCCAGCGTCTGGAGTCCTTCAATGGCTGTCGGCAAAGACAAATCGGCGGCGTCGGCCGGGTCGACGGGAGCAGGCGCGGCAGGCGGTCGGACAGGCCGGCTCGAGCATCGCCGCGTTCGCCCGCCCACGTCCCACCCTGCTCACACCGAGGTTCAGCCAGGTGGCGGCGCCGGCGCCGATGGCCCTGAGGCGGACGGCTTGGCCGACGAAGCCCTGCGCCCGGCCCAGGACCGGTTCATCTCGGCATGGGGACAGATGGGCGCGACCTGGGGAATCAGCCGCACGATGGCCGAGGCCCACGCGCTGCTCTACATCACCGGCCGGCCCCTGTGCACGGACGAAGTCATGGAGCGCCTGGCCATCAGCCGCGGGAACGCGAGCATGTCGCTGCGGGCGCTGCTGGACTGGGGGATCGTGTCGCGGGTGCACAAGCGGGGCGATCGCAAGGAGTATTTCCAGGCCGAGCCCGACGCGTGGCTGATCCTGCAGTCGGTGGTGCGGGAGCGCATGAAGCGTGAGGTGCACCCGGTGCTGGCGGCCCTGGCGGAGATCCGCGACCTGACGGGCCAGGTTGAGGGTGAAGGGGCCGCTGCGGCGCAGCCGGGCAGCGCCGGCGAACACAACCAGCGGCTTGACGGCATGATTCAGTTGCTGCAGACGTTCGCGGATCTCGGTCAACGGTTTGTCGAAGCCTCGCCGGAGCACCTGCGGCAGACCGCCCAGGCGCTCACGGCGAGCGCAGGAGAGGCGCCATGATCGCTCACGCAGCGCAGGTGCATGGGGTTGGCGGAAGCGGAACAGGAGTTGGCGTGCTGCCGGCGGTTGAGCCGCTGGAGGTCCGGTGGACCGCGACCCGGGCCGGACGGGTGGAGACTCTGACAATCCGCGTGCGTCCCGCGGCGGCCGGGGCGGTGGTCAGCACACGCTGGAGCACCCTCGACGGCGGGCCCGCCGAGGGCGAGTCGTGCGCATCGGGCGAAGGCTGGACCAGCGCCGCGGTGCAGCTTGACGACCAGGGCCTGTGGCACATCGACGCGCCGGGCGTGCTTCGCATGAGCTTTCGGGTGCACGAGACGCCTGAAGGCCACGACGCGGACAAGCGGCCATCCCGGGGGTCGGGGGGGGCGGGGGGGGCGGACGAAGCCCCGACGCGCGGCCCGCTGGGCCGGCTGGAACTGCTCTTCGCCGCTACGCCCGAGTTCGGGCGCGCGGGCGTCTTCGGCGGGTCGATCGAGCGGCCGGAAGCCGACTGGGCGGTCCCGCAGGACGACCACGGCGAGCCCTCGGGCCACGTGCGTCAAGACTCGCCCCACAAAGGTGGGCCTGAGCAGGGGATCGCTCCGGCCCGGTAACCTCGCGCCAGTGGAACATCGAGCGTCAACGGACCGATGACCTCCCGATGGACCTCGCTGATCTCCTCAAGATGTTCGGGCGCGGCGCCGGCCAGGCGGTCGGCGGCAAGCCCAAACCCAAGATCAGGCGGGCCGCGGAGCGCAGCCCGGTGGAGGGTCTTCAGTGCACGCTGGGCAGCGTGCAGGACGTGTCATCGTCGGGACTGAAGGTCTGGTCGCTCCGCGAGCCGCCGGTCAAGCCTGGCGCGCTGTTGCCGCTGGTGCTGGCCGGCGGCGACCAGCGGCTGACCGTGCCAGCGCGGGTGGTGTGGGTGCGCCGCAGCAAGGGGGCCCCGGGGTGGCACATGGGCTTCCAGTTCGAGAAGCCCGCCCAGGAGCTGCGCGAGGCTCTCGAGAACTACGCCCGGGCGGGGTACTTCACGACTGATCCCGAGGTGCGGCGCAAGCTGCACACCGCCCAGAGCGACTTTGAGCCCCGCGAGCAGCAGCCGCCGCCGCCCCCGGTGGCGGTTGTCGAGATCGTCAACCTCTACGCCCTGCTGGGCGTCGAGCGCTCGGCGCCGGCCGAGGAGATTCACTCGGCGTATCGCCGCCTCGCCCGACAACTGCACCCCGACAGCAACCCCTCCGCCGCGGCGACTGAGGAGTTCAGCCGGATGTCCAAGGCGTACGCCGTGCTGCGCGACCCCGAAAAGCGGTCCCGCTACGACCAGATGCTGGGCGGCCCCCGCGCAAACCGCGCGGCGTGAACAACGCTCCCTCAGCCCGTCTCGGAGAAGCGCTCGGCGTCGGCTGAGATGGTCCGCAGGTCCATGCACATCGAGCTGAGTTCACGCAGGCTGCGGGTGAAGGTCTCAGAGCGGTCGAGGAACTCCAGGCCCATCTCGGTCTTGAACCAGCCGACTTTGCGCTTCCAGCAGACCTTGGCGGGGCAGGAGATCTCACGCGACGGAACCTTGAGGGTCAGCAGCACCGCCGTGCCGGGCTCGAGGCCGATATCGCGCGGGCTCTGGATCCGCACGCCGGTTTCGGAGAGGTCGACGGCGGCGCCGATGTTGGTCTGGAGCATATCGGCGCGGATCCGGCCCTTGCGGCGCTTGTTGGGCGCGGCCGGCTTCGCCATCGGAAGAGGATCCATGTTCTTGTAGAAGCGCATGGGGCGTGCATCGACGCCCGGAGGGAATCGGTCAAGCCGCGGGTCGCTCGTGCAGCGCCGCCGGCGCCGCGCGTGCGGATCGGCGAACGCCGCGGCGACCCCGGCGCGGGTTATGGGGCGGCCATCACACGCGCCGCCCCGGGTCGAAGGCCGCCTGAGTGTTGTCACCAACCGGCGCGGGCGGCATCCCATGGACGTGAACAGCCGAATCAGCACCGTTGGCGCGGCACGATCTCTCGCCGGTCGGGTGGGGCTCCTGTGCGCGCTTTCGGCGCTGCTCTTGGCCCCGGGCTGCTCGCAGCCGCGCACAGTGGCCGATCTCGCATCGCTCTCGCCCGGGCAGATTGACGCCGCGCGGGCCAGGGCGGCCAATGTCGATGGCGAGGGACGGCTCGCCCTCGAGGGGTACGACGCGGTCTCGTACTTCGGCGAGGCGGGCCCACAGCGCGGCTCCACCGAATTCACGGCAACCCACCTCGGCGCCACATACCGCTTCGCCAGTGAAGATCACCGCCAGGCCTTCATACGCGATCCCGAGCGGTACACCCCTGCGTATGGCGGGTGGTGCGCGACCGCGATGGCGGATTCGGGCAACCGCGTGGATGTCGATCCGTCCAACTACCGCATCGATGACGGCCGTTTGTATCTGTTCTTCAAGTTCCTGTTCATCGATGCGCGCCCCGCCTGGGCTGACGATCCCGCCGCGTCGAGGGCTCGGGCCGACGCCAACTGGCGGGCGCTCCTCGCGACGACCGCCGAAGGTGGAGCGCCGTGAGCCTCCCGGCCGAGCCGGCGTTGCTCATCCCTCGGTGCTTCCCGACCCCGGGGCGCGGCGCCGCGCTTGGTGGTCGCCCGGCGTGCGACCCTTGGCCGGAAGAAGACCTGCGCGCGGGCCTGAGCGATGGCATCGGCGCCTCCGTGGCCGGGCTGCTGCCGGCGATGGTGTGCGGCGAGGAATCTGCGGTGCTGGTCTTTGAGAACGAATCGCGCCGCGTAGGCTCGGATCTCTTCGCCCAGAGCCAGGCGACGCTCGACCGCATCTCCCGCGAGGAAGAGGGTCACGAACGCGTGCTGCGAGGCCTGGCCGAGCGCTTGCCGGAGCCCGCGCACGCCCGGGAGACCCGCCGCCTCGCCCGCCGGTTCTTCGCGGGCTTGCGCACGCCGGACATCGGCGAGCACTTCTCGCGCATCGGCTGGCTGGATTCGGGCGTGTGCATCATCTTCGCCCGGCTGCTCGACAGCCCCGGGCTGGCCGACGCCGCCCCACTGCGCCGAGCGCTGCAGCGGATCCTCCGCGAGGAGGCCGGGCACGTCGCCTTCAGCCGGCGCTACGCCGAGCGCCTGGGGGCGGACATGCTCCAGGATCGCGAGTCATTTCTCAGAGTCCGAGGCGGCCTGATCGATGTGCTCAGGCCCTGCGGCGGGGCTCTGGAAGAGCTGGGCGTCGACGCGGACGCCCTCTTTGCGGATCTGCGCGGGCGCCGGTTCGACGGAGCGCGCCCGTGAAATTCCGATCGCTCCCGGGCCGCCTCAGCGTGCTCGGCTCAGGCGCCGCGCTCCCCGGACCGCCCGTCGAAACCGGCGAGCTCCTGGCGCGGGTCGAACGAACATTCGGTGTCAATGTCGCGCGCCGGGGGACCAAGCTGGCCCGGTTGTTGGGCGTGCAGACACGCCACTTCTGCAGGGATTTCGCGCAGCTCGGTGAGGCGCCGCGGACTGGAGACGCCAACCCCGACCTCGCGGCCAGGGCCCTGGCCGACGCCGTGCGCTCGGCGGGTCTGCAGATCAACGATCTGGGCTACGTGCTCGGGCACACCACCTCGCCGCACACCCTGCTCCCTTCGAACATCGCCTGGGCGGCCGACCGATTGGGGTACACCGGCCCCTTCGCCGAGCTCCGGCAGGCGTGCGTCGGCTTCGCTCATGCCGTGCAGCTGGGGGCGGGGCTGCTCTCCCCGGGGGGAGCGCCGATCGCGATCGTCGGCAGTGAGACCGGCTCGGTCTATCTCGATCCGCGACGGGCCGCGGACGACCTCGGACAACTCATCAACCTCGTGCAGATGGGCGACGGCGCCGGCGCCATCGTGCTCGCGCCGGATCGCCGCGATGCGGGCCCCACGATCAGTTGCGCGTATGTCGGCGGGCTTGGCCCCGGCAGGGCCCCGGGATTCTGGCTCGACGCGGGCGGTTCGGCCGCCCCGGCGATCGCCCCAGAGCACGGCGGCATCCCCCACTTTCAGCACGACTTCGCGGGCGTGCGTGAGCGAGCCGGTGAGCTTTTCGACGGAGCAATTGATGCGGCGATTGGCGCGGGCGCCGATCTCGCCACGATCGACCGCTTCCTGCCCCACCAGGCCAACGCCGCAGAGCTTCCGCGCGAGCTGGCCCTGCGCCTGGGTGTGGATGACTACCGCATCATCATCGACGGCGACCGCGTCGGCAACCTCGGTTCGGCATCGATATGGACAGCTCTGCATCGCACCCGGGCGTCGGGTCTGCTCGGAGCGGGCGAGACCGTCCTGATCCTGGGCGCCGAGGCGACCAAGCACCTCTTCGGCGGGTTTGTGTACACCCACGGTTGAAGGGCCGCGCCCTCCCACCCGACCCCGCACTCCACCCACGCCTCCCGGTGGACTTCACGCCCAGCTCGCTCCCAGCCGCCGCCCCCGTCATTACACGATCACCACGTCCGCCGGGGCCACGCGTAGGGCGATCTCTTGGCCCGACCCGTCTGCGCCTGGGCCCCCCGCGACCCCGGCCCCGTTCAGCCCGCCAGGGTTGAGCACGGCGACCTTGATGCGCACGCCGGGGCCCGGGCCGCGCGGCTTGAGCTCCACCACGTGGTGGGCCAGTTCGCCCAGGTACGTCGTCTCGATGATCCGCCCGCTGAGCGTGTTGGGCCCGTCGCCCTGGCCTCCGTTTGCGACCACCTGCAGCGCCTCCGGCCGGATCGAGACCGACATGGCCCCGCCCAGCCCGCCGCCGCCGTCGGCCAGGGCCCGCACCGGGTCGAGCGTCGAGCGACCCGGCCCCGCGGCGGTCTCCAGGTCCCCCGCCGGGGTGGTCACGCGCGTGCCCTGCACCGCTGAGACGGGCAGGAAGTTGGTCTCCCCCAGGAACTCGCAGACGAACTTCGAGCTCGGCCGGCGGTACAGCTCCGCCGGGCGGCCGAGCTGCGCCACAGCGCCATCGCGCATGATGGCGATGCGATCGGCCATCGAGAGGGCTTCTTTCTGATCGTGCGTGACATAGATCGTCGTGATCCCCGAGGCCTTGCAGATCCGCCGGATCTCGGCCCGCAGCTCGACGCGCAGCTTGGCGTCGAGGTTGGAGAGCGGTTCATCGAGCAGCAGCACATCGGGCCGCACCACCAGGGCCCGCGCCAGCGCCACCCGCTGCTGCTGGCCGCCCGAGAGCTGGTTGGGCTTGCGCTGCGCGTAGGCCTCCATCTGCACCATCCGCAGGGCTTCGTCGACCCGGGCCTGTCGCTCAGCCCGCCCCACCTTGCGGACCTCCAGGCCGAACGCCACGTTGGCCGCGATCGTCATGTGCGGCCACAGCGCGTAGGACTGAAAGACCATCCCCGTGTTGCGCTGGTTCGCCGCCAGATGCGTCACCTCGCGCTCGACCCCGGCGCCGGTCTTGAACCAGATCGAGCCCGAGGTCGGCTCAGTGAAACCCGCGATCATCCGCAGCAGCGTCGTCTTGCCGCACCCCGATGGGCCCAGCAGAAAGAACAGCTCGCCCGGCTCGATCCGCAGCGATACACCGGTTCTCCCGATGCCGCCCACCGCCGGGGCGCCGGCGCCATAGGCCTTGACGATTCCGCGGATGTCAACGGTGGTGGACATGGACGATTCTCGAGCTGTTGAACGGTCACGGGATGGCACAAGGCACGAGCGAAGCCGGGGGAAGCCAAGCGTACTCGGGTCGCGTGAGTCCCGGGCGCGCTGGGCCTAGGCTGCGCGTATGCGAAACCAGCCCCCAGACCGGCTCCTCAAGCGGCTGCGCGAGTGGCGCGTCGCCCCCGAGCGCGACCTGACGCTGGGTGCGCCCTTAGGCGAATTCGCAAATGAGATCAAGAGGCGGCGCCGATCGATGGGCTCGCTCGGAGCCATGTGGCAGCAGCTGGCGCCGCCCGAACTGGTGGAAAGGACCAGCCTGATCTCGCTCTCGCGAGGTGTCCTGACAGTTCGCTGCGACGACAGCGCGTGCAAGTTCGAGATCGACCGCTGGCTTCGCGCCGGCGGCGAGATCGAGTTGATCAAACACGCTGCGACCCGCCTGAATCGCGTGCGATTGACGCTGTGAGTTCGTTCGCCGCGCGGGCCCTCCTTTGAACGGTCCGGCGCGGCGGCCAGCCGCGCGGCTGAACGCTCTTGGACAGTTCGCGAACTCTTCACACGCTCATAACGCCGCCTTGACCCAATTGTGTCGGCGGGTGGGGATACTTCTCCCTCTCTCTTTGCGCGACGGATCGCTGGCGTGTGCCTGCGAGCGTTGCGAACAGAGCAAGTCGAGGTCGAGAGGAGCTCAGCATGAAGTCCATGATGAATCGTTGCGCGATCGGCGCCACAGCGCTTTGCGCCCTGGCTGGCACGTCGATGGCCCAGTTCACCGGCCCCAGCACCACCACCGCCCCGTACGTTCTGCCGGTGATGCCCGGCGTCACCACGACGTCGATCCTGACCGTCGGTGACAACATCGGCGGCTACCGCATGGTCGGCATTCCCGACGGCGCCGGCGCCTTGCTCAACGGCGACGGCACCTTCTCCTTCTTCGTCAACCACGAGCTGGGCGCCACCTCGGGCATCGCCCGTGCCCACGGCAGCACCGGCGCCTTCATCTCGCGCTGGAACATCAACGCCAACGGCGCCAACCTCGTCGTCAGCTCCGGCCGCGACCACAACACGTCGGCCAACGACGTCTTCCTGTGGAACGGCACGGGCTACACCCAGGGCACGACCCAGTTCAACCGCTTCTGCTCGGCCGACCTCGCCGCCCCCAGCGCCTACATTTTCACCGACGCCGCTGGCGTCACCTACGGCACCGCCAACCGCATCTTCATGAACGGTGAGGAGGCCGGCGCCGAGGGTCGCGCCTTCGCCCACATCGTCTCCGGCCCCGGCACCAACCAGACCTACCAGCTCCCCCGCCTCGGCCGCTTCTCCTGGGAGAACGCGGTCACCAGCCCGCTCGCCCAGCGCAACACCGTCGTCTTCGGCCTCGATGACTCCACTCCCGGTCAGACGTATCTCTACGTCGGCCAGAAGCAGGACACCGGCAACGACATCGAGCGCGCCGGCCTGACCAACGGCAACCTCTACGGCATCCGCGTCCAGGGCAACCCCCTTGAGAGCCGCGGCGCCGGCGTCCCCGCCAACACCCGCTTCGACCTCTTCAACCACGGCGATGTGTCCAACACCACCGGCGCCGCCCTGCAGGCCGCGGATGTCGCCAACGGCGTCACCGAGTTCCTCCGTCCCGAGGACGGCGCCTGGGACCCCCGCCCCGGCTTCGAGAACGACTTCTACTTCGTCACCACCGACCGGTTCAACTCCCAGTCGCAGGTCGGCCGCAGCCGCCTGTATCGCATGCGGTTCGATGACATCACCAACCCCACCGCCGGCGGCACCGTCACGGCCCTCCTCAACGGCACCGAGGGCGGCCAGATGTTCGACAACCTCTGCATCGACTCCCACGGCCGCATCATCATCCAGGAGGATGCCGGCAACAATCCCCACTCCAGCAAGATCTGGCTCTACGACATCGCTTCGGGCGGCTTCGGCGTCGTCGCTCAGCACGACTCCCGCCTGTTCACCTCCGGCCTCACGGGCTTCATCACCCAGGACGAAGAGGCCTCGGGCATCATCGACGCCCGTGACATCCTCGGCGACGGCTGGTACCTCATGACCGACCAGATCCACGCCGGCATCCCCGGCGAGCTCGTCGAGCGCGGCCAGCTCCAGGCCATCTTCATCGACCCCCGCATCGTCCCCGCTCCGACCGCCGCCGGTCTGCTCGGCCTCATGGGCGTCGCCGCCCTCCGTCGCCGCCGCGCCTAAGTCCTCGCTACCTCACTCCAGCCTCTCACGGCCGGACCGTTGACGTGAGCTGACTGCAGTCCTTCTCGATTCTTTGCGGCGTGGGCGGAGCCATCCGCCCACGCCGTTTTCTTCGGCGCCCTGCCTAGTCGCTGCTTGAGGCCAGCGCCGCTCGGAGCTCGCGCCGCTCCTCACTGGCCCGACCCTCGGTCGGGCCTTTTCATTGGCCTTGGCCCCGCCAGGCTTGTGCAGGGCAGGCTGGTGAGGTGCCGGAAGCTGTGTGACCGTCAGGGGCGACGGAGATCGCGGGTAGACTCATCCTGACTCTGCAGCGTGGGGGAGGGAACGGGAACCCCATGGACCCCCACACCACACGCCAACCGTGGACCCCCGCCATGCACCGCGCTCCTGACTCGGGCCCCCCACTGCCCCCCATCCCAAGCCCCCCGCCTCCCCCGCTCCCCCCGGCCCCCCCGATCGGCCCGCAAGTCCCGGAGGCGCCCGCCGAGTCGGGCTCGCTCCTCACCGCGTTCTTGCGCAACCGCGATTGCCCCTGCCCGCACTGTGGCTACAACGTCCGCGGCGTAGTCGCCGGGCGTCCGTCGGGCGGACCCGCTGATGGCGAATCCGCCGCGTGCCCGGAGTGCGGGCGGGTCATCGCGCTCGCGCTGGCCGCCGGCGGGGGCCTCGGCGGGCGCGGCTTGTTCATCATGCTGGCCCTGATGTGGGTTTTCGCGGCGTCGGGCATGAACGGCGCCCGCCTGATGCGGAACAACTATCTCATCGCTCAGGCCGCGGCGCCGCGCGTCATGACGTTCACTTCCAGCATGACCACCGCCACCTTCGCCGGCGGCAAGCTGACCTGGTCCACCACGACCAGCGGACCGGGCGGCACGCAGACGCGCAGCGGGGTCGGGGCGCCGCCCGGGGCGACCGGCCCCAGTGGTGGGCCAGCCAGTGGGCCAGCCAGCGGGCCGGGCGTGCAGATCACCACCGTTCCCGGCGGCCGTTCAACCAGCCTGGGAACGCTGACGCTCAGCCCCGGCGCGCCGGGCCTGGGCCCGAGGGCCACGCTGGTGGGCGCGCCCGCACCGCCCCCGAATTGGTCGGCCGTGGGTGTTGAGCAGTGGCTGACGCTGGGCTGGTGGGGCCTGCTGTGCGTGCTCGCGCTGGCGGGGCTGGCGGCGCTGTGGGTCCTCCACTGGCGCAGCCGCAGGCTCGGGGCGGGCGCCGGAGGGGCGATCTCGGCCCGTCGGGCCCGGCTGCTGACTGCGTGGGCGGCGGGCGTGTTCCTGCTCTACAGCGGCTACCACGTGCAGGCCTTCGTGCGCGACGCCGTGATGTGGTGGTGACGGCGGGCCGACGTTCAGCCGCCCTTCTTGGCGGGCTCGGGCTTCTTGTCGTCCTTGCTGTCCTTGCCGTCTTTGGCCGGCTTCTTGGCCCGCTGGGCCTTGTCGGCGTCGATGATCTGGCGGAGCTTGGCTTCATCGAGCATGTCGGCGGAGTCCTGCGGGAAACCCTGCCAGCGGACGACGCCGTCGGTCCCGATCACCAGCACGTGAGGGATGCCGCTGACGCCCAGTTCGTTCTTCATCTTGGCCGAGGTGTCGACGGCCATGGCGTAGCTCGCGCTGGTCTTCCCCAGGAACTCGCGGACCTTGGCCTCGTTCTCATCGCTGATGCCGATCACCACCAGGTCATCCTTGAACTTGCGGCTGAAATCGTTGAGCTCGGGGATGAGCTTGCGGCAGGGCGGGCACCACGTGGCCCAGAAATCGATCAGCACGACCTTGCCGGCGGTTTCGGGCTCGGCGGTGAGCCACTTCTGCACGTGCATCTTGGGGGCCGACTTGCCGCGGACGTCCTTGGTCGCGTACAGGTTCTTCTGCACCTTGGCGGGGAAGTTGGGCGCCTTCTTGTCGCCAGTGGTCTTTGAAGGCTCGGCGGGCGCCTTGCCGGGCTGCTTGGCGGGGTCCTTGGGCTGGTCCTTCGCCGGGTCCTTGGCCTGAGCCCACAGCGGCGCAGGCGCGGGGCCCACAACAACCATCAACGCGGCAAACGTCAGGGCGGCGGCGGAACGGCGCATGCGGAATCTCCCGGAAGCAATCACACCAACACGAAGGCCTACGCGGCCGAAGATCATACGGATCCACTCGCCGAGGCAAGCGGGCCCACCGTCAAGCAATCGCCCCGCCGCCACCGTACGGTGGGCTTACGGAGCCAATCTCCCCTTGCCGGAAAGCCCCACGGCGGCCCCGGCGAGGATGAGCGCGAAGGCGACGTAGTCTGTCCACTGCAGCTTCTCCTTCAGCACCAGCCAGGAGAAGAACCCGAAGATCGTCAGCGTGATGGCTTCCTGCAAGATCTTCAACTGCGGGGCCGTGAACGGTCCCCCCGCGGAGATGTGACCGTAGCGGTTGGCCGGCACTTGGAGCAGGTACTCGGGAAGCGCGATGAGCCAGGAAATGCCGATCGCCGCGAGCAGCGGCCAGCCCTTGTGCTTAAGGTGGTAATACCACGCGAAGGTCATGAACGCGTTTGAGGCGGCCAGCAGCAGGACCGTTTGAAGCCAGGACGGCATAAAGCAAGGGTAGTCCTCAATGTCCGTGCCGCCTCAGTCCTTTGAGCCCGCGTCCACCACCGTCCACTTCCGCTCGCTGCGGCTGGATTCCACGGTCTTCTCGATGAAGCGCACGCCGCGGGCCCCGTCGAGCACGCCCGGGAAATCAAACTCAGTCGCGGCGGCCAGCCCGCCGGGGTGCGCGCCCGCCTGCACCGCGCGGATCGCTCGCCCAACGTTGTTGTAGACATTCGCGAAGGCTTCGAGGAACGCCTCGGGGTGCCCGGGGGGGATACGCGTCCCTTGCTTCGCGGCGTCGCACAAATAGGCGTTCCCGCGGCGCAGGACGCGCTCAGGCTGGCCGTCGAGGCGGTGAATCAGCTCGTTGGGGTTCTCCTGCCGCCAATCGAGCGAGCCCTTGTCGCCGAAGACGCGGATGCGCAGGTCATTTTCGTGGCCGATCTCGATCTGCGAGGCGATCAGGACGCCCCGTGCGCCGATCCCGCCCCCCACGCTACCGCCCCCCCCACTGCCGGGCGCGGGCTTGAACCGCAGCAGCAGATTCGCATCGTCATCGAGGCGGCGCCCAGGCACGAAGCTCGTCAGGTCAGCGCAGATCGAGTCGAGCTCCAGCCCGGTGATGTACGTTGCGAGCTGCTCGGCGTGGCTGCCGATGTCGCCGATGGCGCCCCCGGCGCCGCTGCGGGCCGGGTCGGTCCGCCAGTCGGCCTGCTTCTGCCCCGAGGCCTCCAGCCGGGCGGCGAGCCAACCCTGGTTGTACTCCACGATGACCTTCCGCACCACGCCCAGCTCGCCAGAGGCCGCCATGTGGCGGGCGTGCTTGACCAGCGGATAGCCCGAGTAGTTGTACGTGACGCCAAAGACCACGCCGGTCCGCCGCACCGCGTCAACCAGGGCGCCCGCGTCGGCCGAGTTGGTCACCAGCGGCTTGTCGCACACCACGTGGAACCCGGCGTTCACGAAGGCCAGCGCCGGCGCCGCGTGCACATGATTGGGTGTGACGATCGAAACAAAGTCGATGCGGTCGCCGCCCTCCCCCGCGGGCTTGCGCTGCAGCTCGCCCTCGAGCATCGCCTGCCACGTCGGATAGTTGCGCGCGTCCTCGAGCCCCAGGTCGCGCCCTGAGGCCAGCGCCTTTTCAGGCGAGCCGGAGAGAGCCCCCGCGACGAAGCGGGCCTGAGCGTCGAGGGCCGCGGCGGTCCGGTGCACCGCGCCGATGAATGCATCGCGACCGCCGCCGACCATGCCGAACCGCAGCATCCGAACAGCCATGGGAGACCTCGAAGAGAAGCCGACGCAGGTCAGCAGACGGGCGGCGCGTCAGCCGGGCCGCCGCCTGGCTCGATCCGCAGCACGCTCCATCGAGGATAGCAAAATCGCTGCGGGCGCACGCGCCCCCGTCCGGTCCGTGTCCTCGCGTTCTTCATCCGGCTCAGTCGGCCAGGTGCCGCAGGTTGTACCGCTCGATTTTGCGGGCCAGCCGGCGCCGCTCGATCCGCAGCATGTCCGCCGCCTTGCTCTGGTTGCCGCCCGTCGCCTTCAGGGCCCGGGCGATCAGTGTGCGCTCGGCGGACTCCAGCGTGACGATCGGGCCCTCGGCGGGGTTGCTCGCGGGCGGGGTGCCGCCGCGAACGTGCTCGGGAAGATCGGCGAACTGGATCTCATCGCCGGTGCTCATCACCACGGCGTGCTCCACGGCGTTGGCCAGCTCGCGCACGTTGCCCGGCCAGGGGTAGCCCTTGAGCAGCTCCTTCGCCTCGGGCGCCAGCGACTTGACCGGCTCCTCATAGAGCCCGGCGAGCTGCCACAGGAAGTGGTCGGCCAGCGGGAGAATGTCGACCACGCGCTCGCGCAGAGGCGGCACTTCGAGCCGCACGACATCAAGCCGGAAGTAGAGATCCTCACGGAACTCGCCGCGACCGACCATGGCCTTCAGATCGCGATGGGTCGCCGCGATGACGCGGACATTGACCGAGATGGGCTTGACCGCTCCCAGCGGGACGACGGACCGCTCCTGAATGCAGCGGAGCAGCTTCGCCTGGGTCTTGATATCCATTTCCCCGATCTCGTCGAGGAAGAGCGTGCCGCCGTCCGCGGCCCTGAGAAAGCCCAGCGTTGATTGCTCGGCCCCGGTGAACGAGCCCTTGACGTGGCCGAACAACTGCGACTCGAGCAGCGAGTCGCGCAGGCCGGTGCAATCGACGGCGACGAACGGGCCGGCCTCACGCCGGCTGAGGTGGTGCACGCTGCGGGCGACCAGCTCCTTACCTGAGCCGGATTGGCCGTTGATGAGCACGGTGCAATCGCGGAACGCCACGGCGTTGATCAGCTTGCGCAGCTTCGCCATCGCCGGGCTGGCGCCGACCAGCTGTGGTCCGCCCTCGCCCACGCGTGTGGGCTGAAGACTGCGAGACGTCGCATTCTGAGGGGGGTTCAGCATGCCTTCCGCCCGGAGAGACCGGACCGATGGCGGCGGACCCGAAAGAGGCCGACGCCACGGGTTCCCCAATGCAGCACGCTCTCCACCCGTCTACCCCCCGACACGACTCGGAGGCGAACGGATCGCCGGCCACCGACACTCCTGACGGAAGCCGATCAAACGTACTGGCATCAAAGTAAGGGCGGAATATCCCTCATCTCCCTCACCTTGGTGCAGAGACAAGGTACCCCATCTGGGTCTGTTTGGCAAGGGGAATGGCGCGCTCCGTTTAAGAGGGTTGCGCCAAGGGGGCGAAACCAAGCCCAAAATCGCCGATAATCGGGGAGATCGGCCTGGGTGGCTCAATCGCGATCGACGGCGGGGACCTGACAACCACCCATCGAATCGCATTGCGGGCGACAGGAATTGAACCTGCACGACCTTGCGGTCACAAGATCCTAAGTCTTGCGCGTCTGCCAGTTCCGCCACGCCCGCTGACCGGCAACGAAACCGCCGAGCTGTACTCTCCAACGACGGATCGTTGCTCCAGGATCGTAGCGGTATTGGGCCCGCGCGGCGTCGAACACCGATGTACACCATGATCAGCAGAACGTGCGCCACGTCTCCGGAGTCCGCGGCATGAACGCCAAGCAACGCATCGCGCTCGCCTGGCCGCCGCTCTGCCTGCGCCTGGCGCTCGGCATCACCTTCATTTGGGCCGGTTGCGGAAAGGTCCTCGACCACGTCGAAGTGCGCGGCGACAGCGCGGCACGCCTCGCCAACATGGGTGTCAATCTGAACCAGGGCGCCGCGGCCCCGTCTGGGCCCCCCACTCCTGTCGCGCCCGCCGAGCCCGGGGCCGGGAGCCCCAAGCCGGCTGGCCCTGATAAGCCGCTGCCCTCACCCGACAAGAAGGAAGCGCCCAAGCAGGACCCGCCCGCAGGCAAGCGAGGGCAATCGACGCGTCCCTCGGCCCCCCCGCCGCGCACGGCGACGGCGTCAGCTGCGGATCAACTGCCTGAGCAGGGTCTGCCGGTCGCCGCGAAGACGCAGCAGGCGCCGTCGGCCTTGGTGGCGGGCGGCAAGCACACGGCGAGCGATTTCCCCGAGCCGGTGCGGGTGCGTCGGCTGTACACGCTGGCGCTGCTGGTGCAGTCCGCGGCGGAGCCGGCCCCGGGCAAGGATGGCAAGAGGCCGATGTCGCTCTGGCCGGTAGCGGTGGCGGGCGGGAGCACGCCGGTGTATCTCGCGTGGTCGGTCGCCATGACCGAGACGGTGGGCGGCACGCTCCTGCTGCTGGGCATGCTCACCCGACTGTCGGCTCTCGCGCAGGCGGGGGTGATGCTGGGGGCGATGTGGCTGACGCAGATCGGTCCCGCCGTGCAGAGCGGGAATGCGCTGCTGGGGTTCCTCCCCCGGAATGACCTGTTCGCGGTCAACCCCTGGATGCCGCTGATGTGGCAGTTCGCGCTCTTCATGATGGCGCTGGCGTTGTTCTTCGCGGGGCCCGGCGTGGCGGCGCTGGATAACGCGCTGTTCCAGAGCGAGAGCCCGGCTCCGCCGAAGCCGGCGGCACCGCCGAAGAATACAAACTGATACCTAACTTATGGCTGGAACTGCAATCGTGAAGCACGTTCCGACGTCCTGGGTCGAAGTTGCCCACAGCATGCCCGAGGCTTGGGCCAAGAGCTGTCTGCAGACGGTGAGGCCGAGCCCGTGGCCGGCTGCCGTGCCCCGCGTGAAGGGCAGGAACACCTTGGCAAGTTGCTCGGCGGTCATCCCGCAACCGGTATCCTGAACATCGATCACGATCCACTCGACCGCAGCATCGGGCTGGATAAGCCCGACTGCCGCGTTCGCGGGCGGGCGGGGCGTGCAGGTGACCCGACGAGCCGAGATGGTCAGCTCTGCCGGGCGGCCAGGGTCGTTCGCCTTCATGGCCCGCCGGGCATTGAGAACCAGGTTGAGAAGGACTTGCTGGAGGGCGACCGGCCGGATCCGCGCCGCACCACAATGTTCCCCGTGGAACATGAACTTCATCCCGTCCTTACGGGGGTCACGCGCGAGGCAGGCGTACATCGCGCGCACGGCGGTGCCTACATCTGCCGTGGGGAGCTCCCGACTTGTGAGGGCGGAGTCGAGGTCCTGCCGGGCGAAGTCGAGGATGGCGGTCGCGATCTGGGAGGCCTTCTCCGAGCCCTCGGCGGCGCGCTGCAGGGCCTTTCGGGTCAACTCGAGGTTGCCCGGTTCATCGAGCGCCATCTGGGCATAGCTCATGATCGGAGTCAACAAGTTGTTGAACTCGTGCGCGATCAGGCCTGCGATGGTGCCAAGTGTGGCCAGTCTCTGCGCATGTTCGAGGCTGTCGCGAAGCTGAACGAGCTCGGCGGCGGACTGCTCGATCGCGGACTCCGGTGGCGTTGTCTGAGGAGCGGCAGCAGCCATGTTCTATCGACATCGGCGATGCGCGTGGGGGGGTTGTTGACCTGATCCGTTTCCGCCAATGTTCCACGTGGAACATCTCTCCCAGTCCTCATCACACCGCCAATCCACACGGCCGCTGATTTGGCCGATCCTCTCGAGCCTGATACGCTGAAGTGAATGGCAACCCAACCGGAATCGCGCCCCCGCCGCCTTGGCCGCGGCCTCAGCAGCCTGCTCGGACAGCCGGTTGAGGTTGTCCCTACATCATCGACTTCGCCTCCCGCAGTGCCGCCTGCGCCGAGCGATCCATCACTACCGACTGTTGTTCGTATTTCACTCGGATTGATTGTGCCGGGCCGGTTCCAGCCGCGGAAGAAGTTCGACGAAGGCGCGCTGAAGACCCTGGCCGACTCGATCAAGGTCGCCGGCGTCATGCAGCCGATTCTTGTTCGGCCTCGGGTTGGTGGTTCTGGCGACTATGAGCTGGTGGCGGGTGAACGGCGCTGGCGCGCGGCGAGCCTCGCTGGCCTCGCCGAGATCCCCGCAGTCGTGGTCCAGCTGAGCGATGCGGACGCGGCCCAGTGGGGTCTGATCGAGAACCTTCAGCGCGAGGACCTCGGCACGATGGAGCGGGCCCACGCCCTTGCGGCGCTGGCCCGCGAGTTCGGGCTGATCCACCAGCAGATCGCCGAGCGCGTTGGCCTGGATCGCTCGACGGTGACGAATCTCATCCGGCTGACGGAGCTGGAGGAATCGATCGGCGCGCTGATCGACAACAACCGGCTCTCTGCGGGGCACGGGAAGGCGCTGCTGAGCGTCGGGCCCGGGCTGTCGCGGGTGAAGCTGGCGGAGAAGGCGGCGCTGGGGGGGTGGTCGGTCCGCCGGCTGGAGCAGGTGGCGATCGCCGCGGCGAGCGATGTCATGAGCGGGGGGGCGCCGGAGTTGCCGGCCCTGAGTTCGGATGAACTGATCCGGGCCCGGGCGCGAGACCTGACGGTGCGCGAGATCGAGCGGCGTCTGCAGGAGCACCTGGGGACGAAGGTTTCGATCCGCACGGATCGAACCGGCACGCGCGGGCGGGTGACGCTGAAGTTCTACGGCCTGGACCAGTTCGAGGGCCTGCTGGCGCGAATCGGCGTCTCTGTGGGCTGAGGCGTGCGGCGCCGGGCGCGTCACACGCGCATGACGATCTTGATCCCCTCGCCGCTCTGCATGAGCTTGAAGCCGGTGGCGAAGTCTTCGAGGGGGATCTGGTGGGTGATGATCTCGTCGAGCTCCAGGCGGCCGGAGAGCAGCAGGCTCTCCATCTGGTACCAGGTTTCGAACATCTTGCGGCCGTTGATGCCCAGGACCGTCGCGGCCTTGAAGACGATGTGGTTGGTCAGGTCGAAGGTGAAGGGCATGCTGGGGATGCCCAGCAGGGCCGCGGTGCCGCCCATGCGCAGGGCGGTGAAGCCATCATTGATCGCAGCGGGGTGGCCTGACATTTCGAGGAGCACATCGGGCCCGTCGCCGCGGGTGGCTTTGCGGACCTCGCGGATCCAGTCTGGGGTGGTTGCCGCGGGGGTGGCGGCCAGGCCCTTGGGCTCGCGCGGCGGGGGGGGGACGTAGGTGTTGAAGGCCTCGGTGGCCCCGAGTTTCCTGGCGAGGGCCAGGCGGCGGGGGTTGACGTCAGTCACGAAGATGCGGCTGGCCCCGGCGGCCTTGGCGACGGTGACGGCCATGAGGCCGATGATGCCCACGCCGGTGATGAGCACGGTCTTGGCCGAGACGCCGGCGGACATGACGGTGTGCACGGCGTTGCCCAGCGGGTCGAGGATGGCGGCGACGTGGTCGGGGATGCTCTCGTGCACGGGCCAGATGTTCTCTTCGGGCACGCAGACGTACTCGGCGAAGCAGCCGTCGCGGTCGACCCCGAGGATCTGCATGCCCTCGGCGATGTGGGCGGCGCCGGTGCGGGCGTTGTAGCCGGTGCCGGGAGAGATGTGCCCCTCGGCCGAGACGCGCTGCCCGGGCTGGAAGCGGGCGACGGCGTCGCCGACGCGTTCGATGACGCCCACAAATTCGTGGCCTGTCACCACGCCGACGGGGATGCGCGATGCGGCCCAGGCGTCCCACTCCCAGATGTGGCGGTCTGTGCCGCAGATCCCGGCGTGGGTGACGCGGATGAGCACGTCGCGCGGGCCGGGGGTGGGGACGGGGCGTGCGGGATCGAGCTTGAGTTCGGTGCCGGCGTGGTGCTTGTAGAGGGCGCGCATGGTGGTGGGAATGGGGCGGGGGGGTGCGGTCGGGACGGCGCTACGCCGCGAAGAGAGGATTGGGAGGCGGAGATGCGAGATGGTATGGGCCGCCTGACGCGGCTTCACGCGCGGCCAGGGACGGAAAACTGCGGCTGTCCAAATTGAAGGAGGGCGGTCCCACGGTCGGGGGCCGCCCTCGGACTGGGGTGTGACTTTTAGGAGGGGCGTAACTGGACTGGCCTCGCCGGGTGCGCTGGGGGGCTCTCCCGGATCAGCAGCCAGTGAAGAAGGCCCCGATGTAGTCGCTGAGGTCATCAGGGTCGATGAAGCTGTCGGCGTTGACGTCCGCGCCCGAGCAGGGAGGGGCTGAGAAGAAACACGCGATGTAGTCGGAGAGGTCGTCGGGGTTGAGGAGGCCGTCGGCGTTGAAGTCCGCCGGGCAGAGTGGGGGGGGCGGGGTCGGGGACTGGGTGAGGGCGAAGACGGTGGAGCCGCTCTGCTGGCTGATGAGCTGCCCGGCGCCGAGGATCCGGGTGGGGGCGGCGGCGGTGCTGGCGGCGAATTCGGGCTGGTCGAGTTTGGCCCAGCCGCTCGCAGCGAGGCCGCCGCCAGCGACGAGCGAGCCGAGCTCGGTGAAGCCGCGGTCGGGGCGGAAAGCGAAGGCGCGAAGCTCCCCGTTGCCGTTCCCGCCTTCGAAGTAGTAATACGCGCCGAGCATGAAGCCGTCTTCGGTGAGGACGGTTGCGAATGACCCGGCGTAGTTGTCGAAGCCGGTGCGGACGCTGGCGGGGATGGCATGAATCGCGGAGGTGACGGGGTCGAAGTACCAGGCGTCCTGGCCGATGTTGCCCGAGTCGCCGACGATGCGGTTGGAGTAGCCGACGATGACGCCCGCGGCGTTCTGGAACTGGACCTCGGTGAACTGGTAGCCGACGGGGCTCGTGTAGATCCCGCCGGTGAGGCCGAGCTGACGGGTGACGCCCGCGGTAGTCGGGGAGGGCTTGCTCCAGACCCAGGCGTCACGCCCGGCTCCGTTGGTCTGGGCGGAGATGCGGTCAGAGTACCCCCAAATCTGGCCGGAGGCGTTGATCTGGCGGAGAACGACGTTTCGATAGCCGGCGCTGCCAGTGTGGGCCGGGGTGATCAGGCCGATGAGCGTCGAAGCACCGGCGCCGCTGTTGGCGGAGGGGTCGAAGACCCAGAAATCCTGCCCGCGCCCGTTGCCGCTCGCGGCGTCGAAGCGGCTGGCGCGTCCAATGACCAGGCCGTCAGCAGTGAGGTGCGTGGGGGTGCTGGAGCGCACGGGCCGACCCTCGCGGCTGTAGGTGTAGTCGGGGCCGTCGATGCCGACGCGCCGGGTGACGGCGCCGTCAAAAAGCCACGAATCCTGGCCCAGGCCGTCGCGGGCGTTGAACTGGCGGGTGGTGAACCCGGCGACGCGTCCGCCGGCGTTGATGAACAGCGGTGAGCTGAAGCGGTACCCTGCGTTTCCGACGTACGAGCCGCCGGTGAGGCCGATCGGGCGGGTGGTCAGACCGTCTGAGATCCAGGCATCCTGGCCGTTGGTGGTGTTTTCGCCGGTGACGACGTACGTGAAGCCGATAGCGTGGCCGGAGTCGCTTACGCCGGTGGGGGCGCTGAGCCGGTAACCAGCGCTGCCGACATAGGCGGCGCCGGAGAGGCCTATGGGGCGGGTCGCATCGCCGGTCCAGAGCCAGGCGTCTTGGCCGCGGGTGGTGTTCACGCCGACGATGCGAGCGGCGATCCCGGCGACGTGGCCCCCCTGACTCAGGAAGAGCGGCTCGTTGACGGTGAAGCCGGCGCTGCCGGAGTAGTCCGGGCCCAGCAGACCGATGCGGCGGGTGACGCCGCTGTGGGCGGGGCCGGAGAAGATCCAGGCGTCGCCGCCGTTGTCGCCGAAGAGATCGAGGACGCGATCCGACTCACCGACGAGCTGACCAGAGTTGTTCTGGAAGCGGAGGTTGCTGGCGCGGTATCCACCGGCGCCGACGTTCTCAGGGTCGATCAGGCCGATGCGGCGGGTCGCACCGTTTCCGGAGCCATCCCAGACCCAGGCGTCCTGGCCGTTTGTGCCGAACTCGGCGCTGTAGCGGAATGTGTGTCCCGCGACTTGCCCGGCCGGGCTGAGGAAGCGCGGGTCATTGTGCTGGTAGAGACCGTCAGCGAAGGTGGAGAGGTAGCCGGGGCCGCCCAGGCCGATGGGGCGGATGGCGTTGCCGCTCCAGATCCAGGCGTCCTGGCCCGCGTTTCCTCCGGTGCTGGTGTAGCGGCTCGAACCACCGACGACCTGCCCCGCGGCGTTGATGAAGATGAGCGTGGCCTCCTGGGTTCCGTCAGCGGTGGTGTTCAGGCCGCCCGAGGGGTTGATTTGACGGGTCACGCCGTCCCAGAGCCAGGCGTCGCGTCCAGCGCGGGCGCCGGAGGCTTGGTATCGGAATGCGTAGCCAGCAACGAAACCGCCGGCGCCGAGGGTGGTGAAATTGGTGCTGTTGCCGCGCTCGTCGCGCTGCTCGGGGCCCAGCAGGCCGACCTGCTGAATGGCGTAGGTCGGGCCCCACGGGGCCTGGGCCCGGGCGGGGGGGAAGGGGGCGAAGGCGACGCTGACGAGCAGGGCGACGTTGAGGGCTCGAGCCGGTGTCGGGGCCGAGGCGGGCGCGCAGTGATGCATGGAATGTTCCTCTTGATGAGAATGTCACACACAGTCTTAAGCGGATGTGGACGGGCCGCAGGCGTGGACGGGCCGCGCGAACTCTACCGCCAAAGTGGGCGGTCCGCAAGCGATCTATGCATATGATAACTCAGAAACACTCATGTTGATGGGTTTGAGATCAGGCTCGCCGCCAGGCGGCTGGTGAGTGCGGAAAAACCCATTCAATTTTGGATGTTCTCGCGCAGCGGCACGCCTGTTCCGGGGGCGCGTGCGGTGACGTCATACCGCATAGTGGCTTACAGCGCGAGTAAAGAACCATGTAAGTGGTTAGGGCCCTGGGGCTGGGGGAGCCGGCTGGGGCGCCCAGCGGGCCGCCTCGTCAGGCTTGCCGGCGCGGGTGTAGTGCTCAGCGAGGGCTTTCGCGGTCGCCCGGGCGACCGGGTGGTCTTCGCCTTGAGCGGACTTGATCGCGGCGTGGGCGGAAAGCAGGACCCGCTCGGCTTCGTCGAGGTCGCCGGTGATCGAGAGCAGCGAGCCCAGGGCCAATCGAGCCTGGGCGGGGAAGGCGTGCTTGGGCGGGAAGAGCTCGGCGACGTTGTCGGGAACGAGTCGCACCTGGGCCAATGCGTCCTGGTTGCGATCGAGTTGACGCAGCACCCTTGCGAGCGTGAGCCGGACCATGGCGAGCCGCGCGGGTTGGGTGGCGAGCGACTCCAGGTTCGCGGCGAGCTCGCGCAGGATGGGCTCGGCGTCGGCGGGGCGGCCGGCGCGTTCGTAGATGTTGGCGAGGTTGTTGCTGTTGCCCATGCCGCGGACGCTGAGGGATCCGAGCTTGGCGGGGACGAGCGCGCGGGCGCGGGTCAGCACCTCGATGGCGCGGTCGTGCTCCTTCAGGTTCGAGAGCGTGAGACCCAATTGGTCGGCGACGGCGATGGTGTCTGGGTGGTCTTCGCCCAGCACGCGGACCTGGGCGGCGTGCGCGGCCTCGAGAAGCGGCAGGGCCTCGCGTTCGCGACCGAGGGCCCGCAGGGCGCTGGCGAGGTTGGTGCGGGCGGCGCTCGAGTCGGGGTGGTCGGGGCCGAGCGACTTGAGGCACCCTGCGACGTTGATCTGCTGAAGCGGCTCGGCGTCAGCGTATCGGCCTTGCCCCGACAGGAAGAGCGCCAGGAGGTTGAGGGCGACGAGGGTCTCGCGGGCCTCGGCGCCGAGCACCTTGAGGCGGACCTCGTAGGCGGAGCGCAGGAGGGGCTCCGCCTCCTCCGGTTTGGCGAGGTCGCTGAGCACATCGCCCAGGCGCATGGTGAGGCCGGCGAGCTCGTCGTCGTCGGCGGGGAGGGCGGCGCGGGCGGCTTCGAGCTCGCCGCGTAGGAAGGGCTCGGCCTCGCGGGTGCGGTCGAGACTCTGAAGGGCTGAGGCGAGCTGGGCGGCGCACTCGGCCCGTCGGCGGGGCAGGGCGAGCTGGCGGGCGAGGTCCAGGGCCTGACGGTAATGAAGCTCTGAGCGGGCGGCGTCGCCCAGAGCCCCGAAGGCGGAGCCGAGCACGGCATGGAGGTCGAGGCGGACTGCGGGTTTGTCGGGGAAGCGGGTGTTGACGTCGGCGGCGGAGCGCTCCAGGGCCTCGCGCAGGGTGAGTGAGGCGCCGCCGAACTCGGGGTGGCCCTGGCGGAGCAGCTCCACGAGGTAGGCGGTGACGCGCTTGGAGGTGTCGGTCTCGGCTTCGGCGCGGGCGCGGGCCTGCTGCTCCTCACCCTGGAGGCGGCGCGAGGCGTCGAGCTGGATGGCGAGCAGGTCCTGAGCCTGCACGGCCTTGCTCCGCTCGTGCTCGGCCCGCAGGGCCTGCCAACCGGTGCCGACGACGCCGGCGAGCAGGGCGAGCACGAGCGCGGCGGTCGCGCCGACCAGGCGGACGTTGCGCCGGGCGAACTTGCGGAGCTGGTACCACGAGGTCTGGGCGTGGGCCAGGACCGATTCATCGGCGAGGTAGCGGCGGAGGTCGGCGGCGAACTCGGCGGCGGAGGCGTAGCGGCGGGCGGGGTCCTTTTCGAGGGCCTTGGCGAGGATGGCCTCGAGATCGCCGCGAAGCTCGGGGCTGACGCGCCCGGCGAGGATGGGTTCGCGCTCGCGGATGATGGTGATGGCCCCGGGGAGGCTGGCCCCGCGGACGTCGAGCGGGGGCTGGCGGCAGAGCAGCTCGTAGAGCACGGCGCCGAGGCTGTAGACATCGCTGCGGGTGTCGATGGCCCCGGGCCCGCCGCCGGCGCCGGCGCCGCCGGCCTGCTCGGGGCTCATGTATGCGAGGGTGCCGACGACCTGGCCGGCGTGGGTGTAGGCGGTGGCGGCGTTCTCGTCGACGACGCGGGCGATGCCGAAGTCGAGGATCTTGACGCGCAGGCCGCTGAGGCCGCCGCCGGAGGTGTCGCGGGTGACTTCGTCCTCGACGAGGATGTTGCCGGGCTTGAGGTCGCGATGGATGACGCCGCGGCGGTGGGCGTGGTCGACGGCGTCGCAGACCTCGGCGAGGAGGCGGACGCGCTGGCGGAGCGCGAGGCGGCGTTTGTCGGCGGCGTCGACGATGGCGCGCCCGCGGCAGAGCTCCATGGCGATGAAGGTGCGCGGGGCGCCCTGGTCGTCATCAGCGGAGCCAGCCTCGTAGACCTGGGCGATGCCGGGGTGGCGGAGGCGGCCGAGCACTTCGGCCTCCTGGGCGAAGCGGCGGAGCATGGTGGGGGTGACCAGCTCGGGGCGGACGACCTTGAGGGCGACGCGCCGGTGGGGGGTTTCCTGCTGGGCCTCGTAGACCACGCCCATGCCGCCGCGCCCGAGCTCGGAGAGCACGGCGTAGCGGCCGATGTGGCGGGGGAGGGCGCTGGAGGGCGTGCGGGGCGGGGGCCCCATGGAGACGGCCTGCGGGGCGGGCTGATCGAGCAGGACGCCGGTGCGGTGGTGGTGGCGGAGCAGCTCGGCGGCCTCGTCGGCGAGGGCGGGGTCGTCCTTGCGGACCTCGGCGAGGACGGATGCGCGGGTGGGTTCGTCGGCGTCGATGAGGCGCTCGAACAGCGTGCGCACGGCGGTGGGGTCGGGCCCGGTCATTCGGGATCGAGTCCGCCCGGGGAGGTCTGGCCCGACCGCTCCATCTCGCGGAGGAGCCAGGCGCGGGCGTAGGTCCACTCATTCTTGACTGTCGCCGCCGAGACGCCCAGGGCGTCGGCGGTCTGGTCGATGGTGAGCCCGGCGAAGAAGCGGAGCATGACGACGTCGTGCTGGCGATGGTCGCGGGCTTCGAGCGACTTGAGGGCGCCGTCGAGGGCCAGGAACTGCTCGTCGGAGGAGAGTTCGTCGGTGTCGGTGGTGAGGACGATCGATTCGACGGCCGAGCCGGTGCGGCGGCTGATGCGGGCCGAGCGGGCGCGATCGATCAGGATGTTGCGCATGGCCCGCGCGGCGGCCCGGAAGAAGTGGGCCCGGTCGGCGAAATTGGGCGGCCCGTCGGTGGGCAGCAGGCGGATGAACGCCTCGTTGACGAGCGCCGTGGGCTGCAGGGTGTGGGGGCCGGTGCCCTCGCGGCGCAGCAGGGCGGTGGCGACGGCCTTGAGCTCGACATAGAGGAGTTGGATGAGCTCGGTGGACGCGGCGACGTCGCCCGCCTGGGCGGCGCTCAGAAGCATGTTGATACGCAGGTCGGCTTGGCTCAAAGGAAGGCTCCGCGTGGGCTGCGGGCGCGGGGCGGCGGAACGGTATCTTTGGCCGGGCGCCGGGCGCTCAGGCGGGCGCGCAGGGGAAAACTTGGCCCCGCTGCTGGAAGGGTGGCTGGGGGTCTGGGCGACCGGGGGCGCCGGGCGTCCGCAATTCTCAGAATGTATCAGTTCGCCCAAAAGGACGATGAGCCTGCC
>CAZSZO010000020.1:0-74961 GCA_964611125.1 uncultured Phycisphaeraceae bacterium
CAATGTTGCCGGCCCTGTTCGATGAGCATCTGGTGCGCCCTCCTGCGCGTGTGGCTGGCGACCTTCCCGTCCTGTGGCAGACGAGCCGCAACAAGGACGGCCTGTTGCTGACGATTCTGAATCCGCACGGAGTGGACAAGACTCAGAACGGAGTGGCCCGCGTAGATCGCAGGGCAGTGGCCACCATATCGATAACCACGACAAGAGGAGCAAGTGCCGCACGATACGACGATGGCAAGATGGTCCCTCTTGACATGAAGGAGTCGAGAGAGACGAGTGCCACAACCCTGAAAATCGGACCCGGTTCGCTGGTCATCGTCCAGTTGACGTCTAAGCCCGGAGCGCCGGCGCCCCCGTCCCACCCTGGCGCCTGCGACGGCGCGCTGCACCGCGGGCACGTAAACGACTGCCCCGCCGAGCCCGGCGACGCGAACAGCTCCCCCCGGCACGATGGACAACGCCACACCAGCATCGTCTCAGTCTATCGGAATCCTCACCGGCCGATTCCGCCCCTCCCTCCCCACCCGACCCTCGCCTCCACCTCCCCGCCCCGCCCGTTCCCGCGCCTATCCTCCGCCCACTTTTTCTCGGAGATCACAGCATGGAAACCACCCTCATCATCCTCAAGCCCGACGCTGTCCAGCGCGGGCTCATCGGCCGCATCCTCGCCCGCTTCGAGGACAAAGGCCTCCAGATCGTCGGCTGCAAGCTCACCCAGATCACCCAACAGCTCGCCGCCACCCACTACGAGGCCCACCAAGCTCGCCCCTTCTACCCCGGCCTCGTCAAGTTCATGACCAGCTCCCCCGTCCTCGTCCTCGCCCTCCGCGGGAAGTCCGCCATCACCATCGCCCGCAACCTCATGGGCGCCACCTTTGGCTCCAAGGCCAACCCCGGCACCATCCGCGGCGATTTCGGCGTCAGCAACAGCTTCAACCTCATCCACGGCTCCGACAGCCCTGAAGCCGCCGAGCGCGAGCTCAAGCTCTTCTTCGCGCCCGGCGAAGTCCTCGACTTCCCCCGCGCCATCGACACCTGGGTCTACGACACCTCCGGCGGCAAGCCCGAGTAATCGCCCCGCCAAGCGCCCCACCAGCTCGGCCCAAAGCCCGCCTTCCCGGCTGCCCCGGCGGCCGATACGCTTCCTGCGTCATCGGTCATACGGAGCTGCCCCGCCGTGCCCAACACCCTCATCCGCTTCCTCACGAGTGCGGGCCTCGCCCTCTCACTTGGCGCCTGCGCCGGCCCCACGCAACCGGCCAGGCCTGAGCCCTCCACCGCTACGCCCCCGACCTCCCCTCAGCCCACAGAGCGTGGCGGCTACTTCGTCACCATCACGCCCCAGCCCGGGCCCATCACCCTCAACACCCTCTTCAGTCTCGATGTCCGCGTCTGCCGCGACGCCGCCATGACCCAGCCCGCCACCGGTGTCACCGTCGTCGTCGATGCCGACATGCCCGCGCACCGCCACGGCATGAACACCGTCCCCTCGATCACCCGCACCGGCGACGGCCGCTTCCGCGTCGACGGCATGCTCATGCACATGCCCGGCGCCTGGGCCATCTTCGTCGACGCCGGCGCCGGGGCCGCCGCCGAACGGGCCACCTTCGAGGTCAATCTGCGATGACCCCCCGGCCCCTGCACCGGCTCCGGAGGCGGGCCCTGCACGCCGCGCCGATCCTCGCCGCGCCCGGCGCCCTCGCCATCTTCTGGCTGGCCGCGTGCTCGACAACCGCCAGCCCCGATCAGCCCCCGCCCTCTCCCTCCGCCCCCCCGACGCCCCCGCAAGTCGAATTCACCCCCGCCGAGCGCCAGGTCATTTTCTCGCTCTCGCCCCTGCCGCCGCTTCCGCCCGACTCGACCAACGCCGTCGCCGATGACCCTGCCGCCGCCCACCTGGGCCAGTTCCTGTTCTTCGACACGCGCCTCTCCGCCGGCGGCGCGGTCTCCTGCGCCAAGTGCCACAACCCGCAGCTGAACTGGACCGACGGCCGCGCGATCCCCGACACCTTCAGCCCCACCCTCCGCCACGTCCCCTCGCTGTGGAATGTCGCGTACAACCGCTGGTTCTTCTGGGATGGTCGCGCCGACAGCCTCTGGTCGCAGGCCCTCGACCCGCTTGAGAGCCCCGTCGAGCACGCCGGCGACCGCTCCCAGTACGCCCGCCTGATCGCCTCCGATCCCGAGTTGCGCCAGGCCTACCAGCGTGTTTTCGGCCCGCTTCCACCCCTGCCCCCTCCGCCCCCGCCGCCTCTGCCCGACGCTTCTGCCGGCATTGACCGCATCTTCACGAATATCGGCAAGGCCCTCGCCGCCTACCAGCGCCGCCTCGTCTCGCGCTCAGCGCCCTTCGACGCCTTCGTCGCCGCCCTCCGCCGCGACGAAGGCGATCGCGCCCCCGCCATTCTTTCCCCCGCCGCGCAGCGCGGGCTCAAGCTCTTCATCGGGCCCGCCAATTGCCGCGCCTGCCACCACGGGCCCAACTTCACCGACTCCGAGTTCCACGACACCGGCGTCGACGCATTCGTCCCCCCAGGCGCCCGCGACCCCGGCCGCTTCGTCGGCATCAGCCGCGTCCTCGCCAGCCCGTTCAACGCCCTGGGCCCCTTCAGCGACCTCGCCGACCGCCGCGCCCACCCGACCACCTTCCTCGTCAACAACGTCGACCGCCGCGGCCAGTTCAAGACCCCCACGCTCCGTAACGTCGCCCTCACCGCGCCCTACATGCATCGCGGCCAGCTCGCCACCCTTCGCGATGTCGTCCGCTTCTATTCCGAGCTGCCGCTCCCGCAGCCGGATGCCCCGCCTCCCCGCTCGCCCGCGTCAACGCCGCCAGCCGCCGGCCGCAAGCTCCCCCACAGCCACATCGCCGGCCCCGCGGCCGAAGGCGTGCTCGCGCCGCTCAACCTCACGGAGCAGCAGCAAAACGACCTCGCGGCGTTTCTCGAGTCCCTCAGCGATGTTCAGATCGACCCCGCCCTCACCCGCCAGCCCGCGTCACCGCTGATCGCGCCGGCGAGAACCCCCTGAAATCAGCTCACTCCATCGCTTGCTGACCAGCCGCCGGCAGGCCGCCGCCGCCGCTCGCCGCAGGGGCCTTGGGCCGCAGGCTCGCCACGATCTGCGGCGGGTCACCCTCCTCGGCGATCTGGTTGGCCACTTCGCGCCGGTGCACCTGCACCGTCCGCGGGAAATCAAACGCGATGCGGACCCTGTCGCCCCTGATCGAGGCGATCCGCACGACGCCAATAGGATTGCGTGGGTCGCCGATGACGACCTCTTCGCCTTCGCGCCGTGTGATGACCAGCATCGTCGGACCTCCTGTCCCAACCGCGCACCATGGGCGTGCGCCCGGGTCGATCAAACCACTATACCACACCCTGCCGAGGGTGAACCATGCCCGCCGAACAGAATCGGCGTTTGTCAGGATATTCCTTGAACCGCCTCCGCGCGGCCTGCATTACCGGACCTCCCCCCGCGCAACCTCCGCGCCTTTCGGCCCGGTCTTCGCCCTACCTTGCCACGCTGACCGATTTCCGGCACCGTGGATAACCTGTGGAATTCCGCCCCTCAGGCCACCGTCCGCACGCCCTTCACCTCGGGCACATGGTCCTTGAGGTTTCGCTCGATCCCCGCCGCGAGCGTGATCTCCGCACTCGGGCACCCCAGGCACGAGCCGTGCATCCGCACCTGCACCACGCCGTCGGGCGCCAGATTGACGAACTCGATGTCGCCACCGTCCGCCTGCACCACGGGCCGCAGCAGGTCAATCACCTTGCTGATCCGCTCCTCGACCGACCGTTCATTGGCGTTCACGGTTCACCTCCTCAAGGGCAGCGAAGAGCTCGAAGGATTCGAAGACTGAATCCGTTCAATCGTAGCCGCGTTCTTCCGGCCCCACCCCACCCCACCACACCACGCCGCGGGCCATCCCCCGTCAGAAGTCCCGCCGGATGAACACGATGCACGCCGCCCCCAGCACCACCGCCTCAAACGCTAGCGACGTCCCGATCACCCACGTCAGCGACCGCTCCCGCAGCACCTTGTCAACCTCGGTGCTCAGGGTCTTCATCGAGACCATCGTCCCGTTCACCGATATCGGGCGGGACCGCCGCTGGTTGGCGCCGACCAGCGCCTCCGTCTCCTCTTCATCCAGCAGCTTGTGCCGCAGCACCAGCATCGTCTCCCCCGTCTTGGGCAGAAACGTCTTCACCGAATAGGCCAGGTTGTGGTACCAGGTCAGATTCCGCGCCATCAGCTCGATCTCTTCGTGCTTCGTCAGCTTGTCCGCCAGATCGCGCCGCAGCTTCGCCAGCAACTCCTCCTGCGAGCCCCGCTGCGCCTTCGGCGCCAGCGATTCGCTGATTAACTGCTGCACCGTCGCCCACGGCGTCTGCCCCGCCGCAGCCCCACCCGAACCCTGGCCGGTTTTGCCCGGTTGGGCCGTGGCCACAGGCCCCTCAGCCGCACCGCCCTCGGCCCCCGGCCCCGCCGGGCTCTTGCCGCTTGCCGGATCAACCGGCCCCACCGCATCACCCGACCGCGCGCCTCCCGCGCCGGCCCCGGGCGCCGCCCCTCCAGTGTCAGTACCCCCTCCATCACCCTTCGCCTGATCCGCCTGATCCGCCGCCGCTGGCGCCGGCGTCGGCGACTCTCCCACGAGCTTCTCCAGCGTCTCGATCTGCTCCCGCCGACCGTCCAGGTCCGCCTGGCTCACCTGCCGAGCCAGCCCATACTGAGTGCGGAACGTCAGCAGGATGTTCTCCGTGTTGCTCACCCCCGCGATGCCCATCCAGAACAGGCCCGCCACGATCACCGCCGCGATCGACGACCGCGTCAGCAGCCCGATGATCGCCGAGATGCAGAACAGATAACTGAAAAACAGCATCGCGAGCGGCGCCGCCCAGAAGAACGGCCAGACCCACCCGCCCCCCCGCGCCCCGACGATCAGGAACGCCGCAGTGCAGAAGATCGCCACCTGCAGCCCCACGAACGCCACGCCCACCAGGTACTTGCTCAGGAAGAGCCGCAGCCGCGAGATCGGCTTGGAGAGCAGCAGCTCGATCGACCCCGACGACACAAAGTCAGGAATGATGCTCGCTGTCGAGATCATCGCCAGGATCATCGCCGCCCAGCTCAGCCAGAAGTTGAAGCCCACAGCCTCAAAGAGCGACTTGTAGAACGCCGACCGCGGCACAAAATTGGTATTGAACACCTCAAACGGCAGCCGCCACGCCAGCACCGAGACGCCCTTCTCATCGATCCCGACCGACCCCAGCGCCGCCGCGCACACCAGCGAGAGCGCGATTGTCACCCAGAACAGCTTCCGCGAGTTCAACTCGCGGTAGGCATCCACGATCAAGGCCCAGGTCTGCGTCATGGAACCGGCTCCTTGGCCAATCGCCCGGCCCCGCCACCGCTCCCGCCTGAACCCCCACCGGATCCCTGGCGGCTGGTCTCCGCCGCCCCCGGCGCCAGCGCCCGCCCCGTCGCGGGATCGGTCACCGCCCGCATGAACAGGTCCTCCAGCGTCGGCCGCGTCGGCCGCGCCGAGCGGATCACCAGCCCCGCTCGCCTGATCGCGTCCAGCAGCCCCTGCACCGCGTACGGATCGTCCGTCGCCACCCGCACCGTCGCCCCCTCCACCTCCACCGCCACGCCGTCGTGCATCGTCCCCCGCCGCACAGCCCCCAGGCCCGGGGCCACCCCGGCGCCCGGCCCAGCGCCCGGCCCAGCCCCGGCCGGCTCCAGACGTGCCACCGCCCCCACGATCGCCGGCAGCAGCTCCGCCGGGCTCCCGTCCCCCGCCGGCTCCCCCGGCGGCGGGCCCATCACTTCGATCTCAAATCGCCGACCATACATCGTCAGGTCCGCGATCGTCCCTTGCGACAGCACCCGCCCCTGCACCATGATCGCCACCCGATCGCACACCATCTCCAGTTCGCTCAGCAGGTGCGAGTTCAGCAGCACCGTCTTCCCCCGGTCCTTCTGCGCCTGCAGAATCGCCCGGATATCCCGCCGCCCCACCGGGTCCACCCCGTCAGTGGGCTCATCCAGCAGCACCAGGTCCGGGTCGTTCATCAGCGCCTGCGCGATCCCCAGCCGCTGCCGCATCCCCTTCGAGTACCCGCTCACCCGGCTCCCGCTCCACTTGGTCAGGCTCACCAGGTCGAGCAGCTCCGCCGCGCGGCGCCGCCGCACCGCCCGCGGCACCGAGTTCAGCGCCGCGTAGTAGTCCAGCACCTGCCCCCCGGTCAAATACTCCGGAAACTTGTGGTGCTCCGGCAGATACCCCACCTTCGCCAGCGTCGGCTTGTCCCCCACCGGCCGCCCCAGCACCGTCCCCTGGCATGTCGAAGGCTTGATCACCGTCATCAGGATCTTCACGAGCGTGCTCTTCCCCGCCCCATTGGGACCGAGCAAGCCGAAGATCTCCCCCTGATGCACCCGCATCGACACGCCCCGCAGCGCGTGCACCCGCCCCCGATACACCTTCGCCACGTTTGTGAGATCAATGGGCAGCATGATGAACCTACTGAACTCGCCCGTCAGACCCAACCGGCCCACCGGACCGAACCTGATTATTGCGCGCCGCCGAGCACTTCCTCGCCACGATGTGAAACACATGCCAGTTCTTCGGCTCCCCGTACGCGTTCTTCCCGGGCCGCCGCACTTCATCCAGCATCTCGACCTCGAAGCCCTCCAGCAGACCCTCCACCTCGCTCCGCGTGTGAAAGGTCCGCGTCACCCCGTCGGGGATACTCGCCCAGTCGTCATGCACCCCGAACAACTGACCCGCGAACCGCCCTCCCTCACGCACCCCCCCCGCCACCCGCGCCCACAGCCCCGGGAAGTCCTCCGGCCGAGAGTGCGGAATCGCAAACGACGCATTCACCAGGTCGAACATCCCTGGCGGAATCGGGAGATCCTCAAACGTCTCCACCGCGCTCCGCAAGAGCGGCCGCAGCTCTTCCGGCGTCCGTTCGTTCAGCCGCCTGATCCCCTCCGGGTGGCTGTCGATCGCCAGCACGCACCACCCGCGCCGCAGCATCTCCAGCGTCTCCCGACCATCCCCGCACCCCAGGTCGAGCGCCACCCCCCGGGCGTTCGGGTGGCACGGGCACGTCCCCGGAACATGCGCCAGCCCCTCAGCCATCCCCGCGCCTGCGACCGCCTGCTCCCGCGCCGATTCAGGCTGCTCCGCATCAAAGCGATCGAGCGCCATCAGCAGCGTCTCCCGCACCGGCAAGCTCCGCGTGGCGTCAAAGTACGCTGGCCAGTCGCCTGCGCCCGCCGCCACCTGCCTCCCCGCTGTGAACGATTCAGCCGCGCCGGGCTGCACATCACCACCTTCAAGCTCGTCACGCTGGGGCATACGCTCGCCTGAATGTACCCGACCCTCCGCGAGTTCGTTGCAGCCCTCGACTCGGCTGGCGAACTCCAGCGCATCGCCAAGCACGTTGACCCCGTCCTCGAAATCTCCGCCATCGCCGACGCCGTCAGCAAGTCCCCCTGCCCGAACCTCCCCAGCCAGTCCGCCCGCCGCACCGACCCGCGCTTCCACGCCCTGGGCGGCAAGGCCCTCCTCTTCGAGAACGTCGCCGGCTCCGAGATCCCCGTCCTCATCAACGCCTACGGCTCCTACCGCCGCATGGAGATGGCCCTGGGCTGTCACGAGGCCGGCCCCGGCCTCGAGCCCGGCCACACCCCCGGCGGCTTTGAGGCCATCGCCGCCAAACTCGCCGAACTCGTCAAGCCAGAGCCCCCCCGGACGATCGCGGAAGCCTGGCGCAAGCTCAAGCAGTTCCTTCCCCTTCTCGTCATCCCGCCCAAGCGCCGCTCCCGCAGCGGCCTCTGCCAGGAGGTCGTCCTCACCGGCGACCAGATCGACCTCCGCCGCTGGCCCATCATCCGCTGCTGGCCCCTCGATGGCGATTTCGAGGCCGTCGGCTACCCCGCCGGGATCAACGACGGCATCCCAGGCGTCGAGACCGGCCCCGCCTGGAACGCCCGCCACCGCGGCCGCTACATCACCCTCGCCGGCATTCACACCATTCACGCCGACGACGTCGGCGACCCCCGCCCCCGCTCCCACAACATCGGCATGTACCGCGTCCAGCTCCTTGGCCGCCGCCACCTCGCCATGCACTGGCACATGCACCACGACGGCGCCCGCCATTGGCGCTCCTGGAGAGCCCGCGGCGAGCCCATGCCCGTCGCCATCGTCCTGGGCGGCCAGAGCATCCTCCCCTACGCCGCCACCGCCCCGCTCCCCCCGGGCATGAGCGAGCTCCTCCTTGCCGGGCTCCTCAACCGCGCCGGCATCGAGATGTGCCCCTGCAAAACCGTGCCCCTCCACGTCCCCGCAAACGCCGAGATCGTCATCGAGGGCTTCGTCAGCAACCAGGCCGGCTTCATCGGCTATGACCCCCGCACCACCGCCGAGCCCCTCGGCCCCGGCGCCGTGTTCGAAGGCCCCTTCGGCGACCACACCGGCTTCTACTCCCTCCCCGACCGCTACCCGCTGCTCGAGGTCACCGCCATCACCCACCGGCGGAACCCCATCTACCCCACCACCGTCGTCGGCCTCCCCCCGCAGGAGGACTACTACCTCGGCAAGGCCACCGAGCGCATGTTCCTGCCGCTGCTCAAGGTCCTCATCCCCGATATCGAGGACTACGACCTCCCCATGTTCGGCGCGTTCCACAACTGCGCCGCCGTCCGCATCAGGAAGCACTACCCCATGCACGCCCGGCGCGTCATGCACGCCATCTGGGGCGCCGGGCAGATGGCCTGGACCAAGACCATCGTCGTCGTCGATGATGATGTCGACGTCCACGACACCCCCGCCGTGCTCCGCGCCGTCGGCGAGCGCTGCATCCCCGGGCGCGACCTCGAGCACGTGCGCGGTCCCCTCGACATCCTCGACCACGCCGCGCCCTTCCTCGGGGCCGGCGGCAAACTCGGCCTCGACGCCACCCGCAAGTTCCCCGGCGCCGAGGAGCACCGCCATCTCGATGGCTTCGCCGCCGAGCTCTGCAAGACCGGACCCATCCCCCCGGTCCTCGGCGCCGACGCCCGCGCCTGCGAAGCCCGCGTCCGTGCGCTCCCCCAGGTCCTCGACGCCCGCATCCCCGACCAGCTCGCCGGCTTCTGGCTCCTCGTCCGCCTCGGTAAGGCCCTGCCCGGCGACGGCGCCCGCCTCATCAAGGCCCTCGGCGCCCTCCCGGGCGACGGTCACCTCCCCCGCTGGACCATCGTCACCGGCCCCGACGCCGACCTGAGCAACCTCGATGACGCCTTCTTCCACTGGATGGCCAACGCCGCCCCCGACCGCGACGCAACGCTCAGCCTCTGCGGCCGTCGAATCGCCTTTGACGCCACCCCCAAGCAGCCCGGCGACGAAGCCCACGGCCAGCCCGTCCGGCCCTGGCCCCCGATCCTCACCATGCCGCCCGACGTCCGCGAACGAGCCCGCCAGGCCTGTTCGCCCTGATGTCCAGCCCCGCCCTGCGACCCGCTGACCGCCGCACCCATTTATGAGTGACGGAATCCTCACGATTCCCTCGCAACCGCCGCCATCCGCCCGCGAATCGACTGGCATCCAGGCCCGGGCTCTCAACCCGGGCCGCGCGTTCGTGGGTCGGTCGTGGGTCTTTTCACAAACTGGAGGTCCGCCATGGAGGCTCGCCCTGTGCTTGCTGTCGTCTGCGCGGTTGCCGCTGTCGGCGTCGTCGGGTCCCTCGCCGCGATGCCCGCGGCGGCCGATCCGCCTGTCCCGCACCGCTGGACATTTCAGGTTGTCGCCCGCACCGGCCCCGCCGGCTCGCCCACCCGCATCGGCTTTCCTCCCGGCGTTCAGCTCCAGGAGCACATCCTCGCCATCGACCACGATGGCTCGGTCGTCACCCGCTATCAGGCCCCCGGGGGCCCGGTCGGCTTTTCCGGCCTGTTCGTCTACGACGCGCTCACCGGCGAGACCCGCGCCTTCGCCGAGCGGCCCGGGTTCTTCTCTATTCAGTCCGGCGCGGGGCTCGATTTCCGCGGCGGGCTCATCGCCTTCGCCACTGAGGCCGGCCCCGTCGAGATCTGGTCTAAACAGGGCCAGTTCCTTCGCACCATCGAACCCGCCGGCCCCGAGTTCGTCCTGCAGCCCACGCATCCCAGGGTTGCAGACGGCTCGGCGGCCTACCGGGCCCTGCGCTCAGGCGGCGACGCCGTCCAGCTCATCATCGAAGGCCCCGCCACCTCCGGCGGCCGCAGCCAGCTCCGCATCGCCGACACGCTGCCCAACAGCTCCTATTCCGCCATCGCCTGGCCGGCCATCAGCGACGACCTCCGCTTCGCCGCCAAAGTCACGCTCCGGGCCACCGGCGAAACCCAGCTCCGCCGCTGGCGAGGCGACCCCCTGCCGCTCCAGCCCGTCGTAGTCGCGCGGTCCGCCGCCGGCGCGTTCCAGGAGATCTTCGAGCCCCTCGCCCTCAACCGCGCCGGGCAAGTCGCCTTCTGGGCCGATCCCCCCGGCCCCGCCGGGCCCCAGCTCTACCGCGCCGCCGATCAGAGCGACCAGACCCTGCTGGCGCCGGTCGGCCCTCTCGGCCCGCCCGGCGACTTCAGTCAACTCGGGGCCTTCGCCCCGAGCTTCGCCCCGTCGATCACCGCCGCGGGCCTCGTGGCTTTCGGCCTGGGCGAGACCTCCATCGGGCACAACGGCATCTGGGTCTCCGACGGGACCGACCGCGCCCGCGTCGCCGCCAGCAGCGAGCCGCTGCGCACCCAGCTCGGCGACTTCTTTGTCCGCTTCAATCCCAGCTTCCCCGGCCGGCCGGTGATCAACGACCAGCGCCGCATCGCCTTCTTCGCCATCCTCGACGACTTCAGCACCGCCCTGGTCATCGCCTCGCCCTTCGCCTGCCCGCCCGACTTCAACCACGACGAGTTCCTCGATCCTGACGACCTCGCCAGCTACATCGCCTGCTACTTCGCCCTCCCGCCCTGTCCCGAGGCCGACCACAACCAGGACGGCCGGACCGATCCCGACGATCTCTCGGACTACATCGCCCAGTACTTCGCCGGCTGCTGACTGGCTGACTGACTGCTCATGACAGGCGGGCGGGCGGACTGGCCAACTGGCCAACTGGCCAAATGGCAAAATCGCCGACTCCACGCACTTCCGGGTAGACTCCCCAGTCCGCCCGCCGTCCGCAGTCCGCCGCCCCCCTGCCGGTTTCCGCCCAAACATGCCCACGCACGCCCTCATCCTCGGCGCCGGAATGGTCGGTTCCGTCATGGCCGCCGATCTCGCCCGCGATGGCGGCTTCTCGGTCACCATCGCCGACAAGAACCCCGCGAGCCTCGCCGCGGCCCAGGCCCGCGCCGCCCCGGCCCCGCTCCAGATCGCCGCCGCCGACCTCGCCGACCCCGCCCAGGTCGCCCGCTTGGCCCGCGCGCACGACATCGTCCTCGGCGCCCTCTCCTCGCGTATCGGCCTCTCCGCCATGCGGGCCGTCATCGACGCCGGACGCCACTACTGCGACATCTCGTTCATGAGCGAGGACCCCACCGAGCCCGACCTGGGCCTCGATCAGCTCGCCCGCGACCGCGGCGTCACCGTCGTCTATGACTTCGGCGTCGCCCCCGGCATGAGCCATGTGCTCGCCGCGCACGGGGCCCGCCAGCTCGACCGCTGCGACGCCCTCGAGATCTACGTCGGCGGCCTACCGGTCGAGCGCCGCTGGCCCTTTGAGTACAAGGCCGCCTTCTCACCCTTCGATGTCATCGAGGAGTACACCCGCCCCGCCCGCCTGGTCGAGCGGGGCGAGGTCGTCGTCCGCCAGGCCCTCAGCGAGCCCGAACTCATGGACTTCCCCGGCGTCGGCACGCTCGAAGCCTTCAACACCGACGGCCTCCGCTCTCTGTGCGCCACCCACCTCGGCCGCGTGCCCTGGATGAAGGAAAAGACCCTCCGCTACCCCGGCCACATCGCCCTGATGCGGGCCTTCCGCGAGACGGGCCTCTTCAGCGAGCACCCCGTCAGCGTCCGCGCCGTCGATGGCGCCATGAGCCAGGTCATCCCACGCGACCTGACCAGCGCGCTGATGTTCCCCAAGTGGACCTACGCCCCGGGCGAGGCGGACCTCACCGTGATGCGCGTCATCGCGCTGGGCGAAAAGGCCGGCCGGCCGCACCGCCTGCAGTGGGACCTCCTCGACCAACTCGACCCCGCTACGGGCGCCACCAGCATGGCCCGCACCACCGCTTTCCCCTGCACCATCCTCGCACGGGCCGTCGCCTCCGGCCGCTTCCGCAGGCCCGGCGTCAACCCGCCCGAGCGCGTCGGCGAAGACCCCGAACTGGTCGCCTGGATCCTCGCCCGGCTCGCGGAGCGCAATGTCCGCTACACCGCCGGCGTCTGAGGCCAGGTCCCCCTACTGCACAAGACCCTTCGTCAGCCGCATGAAGGCCGTCTCCAGGTTCACCGATTCTTCCGTGAACTGCGTCAGCCGGAAGCCGTTGTTGATCAGGATGTTGGGAATATCCGAGACGTCCGACTTCGCCGACGGGTCGAAGGCCACCTTCACGATCGATCGCACCGACGCCTTCGAAGCCGACCCATTCAGCCCGTTGGCCCCCCCGCCTCCCGCACCCCCACCCCCGCTCCCCGCCGCGATCGTCTCCTCGGTGATCGAGACCTTGTGCACCCCGGGGATCCTGGTCGCGATCAGCTCCGCGGCTTCCTTGGTCCGCTCCGCCACGCAGATCAGCACGACGTGCTCGACGCGGGCCCGCCGCAGGGCCTCCTGCACGCTCCCCGAAAAGAGCAGCTGCCCGCGCTCGATGATCCCCACCACGTTGCACAGCTCCGCGAGCTCGGGCAGGATGTGGCTCGAGATGATGATCGTCTTGCCCATGCGCTTGAGCTCCTTGAGCAGCTCGCGCATTTCGATGCGGGCCCGCGGGTCGAGGCCCGAGGCCGGCTCGTCCATCAGCAGCACCTTGGGGTCGTGCAGCAGCACGCGGGCGACGCTGAGCCGCTGCTGCATGCCGCGCGAAAGCCCGTTGACGTCAGCGCTCGCCTTGTAGTTGAGGTCGGTGAGGTCGAGAACGTCCTGCACCACTTTGCGGCGCTGCTTGCCGTGGATGTTGTAGCACGCCGCGAAGAACTCGAGATACTCCGTCACCACCATGTCCTGATAAGCGCCCATGAAGTCGGGCACATAGCCGATGATGGGGCGGATCTGCCGGTTCTGGTAGCCGACCGTCAGGCCGTCGATCATCGCCTGACCGCTCGAGGGCTTGAGCAGCGTCGCCAGGATCTTGATCGTCGTCGTCTTCCCCGCCCCGTTGGGGCCGATGAAGCCGAAGCAGTCCCCCGCCTCGATGGCGAGATTGAGATTATCCAGCGCCACCGTGTCGGCGTACTTCTTACTCAGGTTGATCGTCTCGATCATCGGCACGCGGGCACCTCTGGCGGGGAAACAGGTCGGCCGAACCACAACTCGCCGGCCGGGACCAGGACGCGGACGCTACGGCTTCATCTCCGGCTCGGCGGCGTCCTTCTGCTCGAACTTCGGCGGGCGGTCGGGCAGAGGGTAGACCCAGCGCAGCACCGTCCGGCCCGTGATCCGCCGGTTCAGGCTCGCCGGGCTCTCTCCGTCAACGGTGATCGGCACCGGGCAGGTCTCGGCCGTTGTGGAGTCGCCCAGGTGCCCCACGATGATCAGGCACGGCTGGGTGAACCAGCGCGACAGGTCCATGCCGTGGGTCATCCGCCGGCGGGCCAGCGTCGGCCCGCCGCTGGTGAACGCCGCGTTAGAGCTGAAACTTGGCGGCTCGAGCATCGGCAGGAACGCCAGGGCGGTGAGGTAGTTGGTGACCTGCGCCGCCGAGTCGACCACGCGGCGCGGGTCGAGGTCCATTTCCAGATCGCGCACGCCAGGCGCCAGCCGCTGCATGAAGCTTGAAAACGGCTGCTTCACCGAGTCGCGGTTGGCGGCGAAATCCTCGGCAAGGTCCAGGATCTCACCGGCCGACCAGGTTTGCCGGAACGCCGCGTAGGCCGTGCCGGGCAGGGCCCCGGGCACCACCGAGCCGATGAACCGCCCGCGCGTGTCGCGGGCCAGGTCCTGCCCCTGCACGTAGATGATGTCGACATCGTGCAGCGGCCCGGGCAGGCTGTGCGAGAGCAGGCCGGTCAGGAGCGAGGTCTTCAGGCTCGGATCGACCACGGTGATGGCGCCGCCCGGCTCGAACCTGCCCTTGCTCACCTCGACAACGGGGCTCGGCATCTTCCACGCCGGGCCGCCGGCCCAGTCGATCTGAAAGTCCTTGGTGGTCGAGCGGGCCGGGACCTGGGCCTGGGCCGGGTGGCGGGCGTCGACGATGTAGCCGCGCGAGTCGGGGAAACTCGACGATGACGTGTTCCCGTCGGTCGGGGCGTCAAACGAGAACAGGCCCTGCTTGAGGGTGTTCTCCGCCTCGCTTGACACGCTGATGGGCACATCGCCGTAGCGCGGCAGCAGCACGCTGAGGAACGTCCGGGCCCGGTCGATCTTCTGCCCGTAGACATGGTCGAGGATCGTCACGTGCGACGCCGAGACGGTCAGCGGCCGCAGCGCCGTCGCCCCGCCCCAGGCGATGGCGGTGAAGATCGCGCCCGTCACCATGAACCCCACCCAGGCGTGCTGGGACCAGTTCCGCCGCTTCAGGATGGCGAAGCCGAGCGGCCCCGCCAGCACCCAGTACGCCAGGAAGACGATGAACGCCAGCAGGACGCCGAAGCCGCCCGACTCCGACTTGGCGATCAGCCCGGGGATCGACCGGTCGTACCAGCGGGGCGAGCGCGAATCCACGAATACCCCAGACTTGGCCGCCAGCGAGGGCAGATCCTCGGCCCGGATCAGCGTCCCCCGCCGCCCGAGCACGCGATGCCAGAACGCATCAGGCTCGATGCCCCCGCGCTGCAGGAAGCCGCGCGCCGCCAGATCCAGCCCCACCACCGTCACCGCCCCCACGCCGACGTTCCGCCGCGCCACGATGCACCGGCCCTCGGGGTCGTTCAAGATCCGCGTCGCCTGCCCGGCGTCCGCGGCGGGGTCCGGAACCAGGGCGTAAATCGTCTGGTCGGCGGGAAGCGAGCGCGACGCCGGATCCTTCCCCGGGCCCATCAGCAGCGACCGCATCGGCTCCATGTCCACATGCTCAAGCCGCGCGGCGGTGCAGCGCGGCAGGATCGGCGTGAGCGGATTGGCCGAGGTGGTCAGCCAGTTCTGCGACACGCTCGAGAGCATCACCACCAGGTGCCCGCCCCGCTCAACCCACTCCCGGAGCGCCTCCGCCTGCGACGGCACGAGGTCGCTGGGTTCCCCATCGGTCCCCGAAGCCGTCCAGACGATCGCGTCGAACTGCGACAGGCCGTACCACCGGTCGGGGAGCTCCCCCGGCTGCCCCTTCTGCCCAGGGCGGAGCGAGGGGATCGAATAGACCAGCTCGTGCCCCAGCGGCATGGCGCCCATGCCGCTGTTGGTGCGGACGGTGTAGCGCTCGAGCGAGACGGTCTGGCGCCCCACCACGCCCATCAGCGAGCAATAGGCCGGCGCCAGCGAGGCCGGCTTGATCGGATACGCCAGGCTCCCCACCAGCCGCCCCTGGCGGATCACGCCGTCGCCCGAATCCTCACCCTCAAAGGCCGAAATCTGAAAGACCGTGCTGGTGGTGGTCGAGAACGGCAGGCGGCCGTACAGCCACACCCGCACCTTCTGGCCCGCGTTGGCCGGCTGCACCACCTGGCACCACGCCGGGTCGCCGTCGGCATCGGTGATCGCCAGGCGGACGATCAGGCTGCGCAGCTTGGTCGTGCGGTCCTGCAGGGCGAGTTGCACCCCGACCCACTCGCCCGGGCGGCACACATCGCCGCTGCCGAACTGGAGCACATCGATATCAACCGAGCCCGTCGCGCCCGTGCGGGCCGCCGGGTCGCCGCCCTGCCAGCCGAGGGTGGGCGCGCAGAGCCAGCCGGCCAGCGCGCAGACGATCGCCACCCACCACGCCTGCGAAACCCACGCCGCCCCGGTCCGCAGCCCGGGACCGGTAAGGCGCGGCGCCGTGCGCTGGCGGTCTGATCGGTTGTGCGGCGGTGAGGATGCAAGCATGGTGCGGACCGGGAGGGCGGCTCGGGGCGCGGTTCTCACGCATCGATTGTACCGAACTCAAGGGCTGTCCGGTTCCGTCCGACTGCTCGAAAGGCGCAGTCCGCGGGCGAAACCAAGCGACTGCGCCCAAAGCAAGCGGTCGGGGGCGACTTGGGGGTCAGATGGGCGCTGAAGGTTGGATTCCCGTGGCGATCGTCGTCAGCGCGGGCGTGCTGGGGATGATGTACACGTTGTCTGGAAACATCCGCGATTTCCATCGCGTCGTCGCCCTGCGGGCCGAGATCGACCGGCTGCGCAGCCAGTATGCCGAGCGCATGGCCGCCCAGCGAGCGTATGACGCGATGCACGGGATCGAGCGCGGCGAGGACGGCGCCGTGATCAAATCGGGTGCACACAAGCGATGACCGGTGGTGTCAGATCGGTGGGCCGAGGGCCCGCTGGAGTTGGCACGTGCGCGCTCATGGCGGGTCGGACGGGCCAGGCGGGTGTGCCGGGCCCCCTGCTTCTCCATCTTGACGTTCGCCAGCAGATCGGGTTCGCACCGTGATCGCGCCAATAATGCGCGATACTGCTCAGCGCCCGAGCCACCGGGCGCCGAAGCGGTTGGGGGAGATCCTTGTTTATGCGATACGTCCGCCGAGTGTTCCTGCTGGCTTGCTTCGGGTCCGCCGTCGCCCTCGCCGCGCCCGGCGCGGCGGCCCAGCCCGTCTTTCAATCGGGCTCCGGCGGGGTGACCCTCTACCAGCGGTTTGATCGCTCCGGTCAGCAGCGCACGCCGGTGGCGCCGAACCTCAACCCCTTCCCGCTCCCGTCCTACGGCGCGTCGGTCTTTCAGCTCAATTCCACCACGCACCCGCAAGGCAACATCGTTGCGGGGCCGCTGACCACCATCGGCCGGGCGGGCGTCGGGCAGGTCACTTCGCCCAACTTCTTCGGGGTCTCGTTCGCGACGGGCACCAACATCCTGCAGCGCGGGAACGCCGACACCTCGCCCGGGGCCGCGGGCACGCTGACGATCGTCTTTGACGGGACGTGGATGATCGGCCCCTCGCCGATCACCGGGGTCACGGCCGGGGCCTTCACGAGCTTCCTGGGAACGCTCCCGGCCAACGCCGCGGCGTTCTCGCAGATCAATCTCGAGGCCGACTTCCAGTGGAAGCCGCCCGGGGCGGCGACGTTCTCGGCGTTGCGGCCGCCGATCCGGGCGTCGTCGCCGGCGGGCTCGGCGAGCGCCTTCTTCTTCCGGCGCCTGGCGGGAAACTTCGCGGCGTCGCCCAGCAACGTCGTGGGAGCATCCCCGTCGACCTTGCCCAGCGGCTCGACGGTGCGGATCTTCGGGTCGGTCAGCTTCCTGATTCACAACGACGGCGGCGAGGCCCTGAGCAAGACCGACCTGGCGATTCCCAACCCGCTCGACTTCCTGCCGCCAATGGGCATCCGGTATCGGCCGGTCGCGGTGGATCCGCCGGCGGAATTCGGCCTCATCAACTTCGACTGCCCCGGGCCGATCATCACGCCGCCGTTCGCGCTGGACGGCGAAGCGGTCGTCTGGCGGCGGATCGACCTCAGTCAGCCCGTGACCCGCGCCTCGGGGAACAACCTCACGCTCGCGACGGTCAGCCTGGGCGGTACGGGCCCGGCGTGGCTGGGGCTGTACAACGAGTTGGGCGGGCTGGTCGCCGCGGACGGGGTCAGCGGAGAGGGCCGGCGGTTCGGGCAGTTGTCGTTCGGCTTCGGCCGGCGGCCGGGGATCGGCGCGGACAGCGCTGACGCCGACGGGCGGAACGGGGAGCTCAACCCGGGCGTCTATTACCTGGCGATCGCCAATGAGGGCGCCACGTTCGGGGCCAGCCAGTTCAGCGTGACGCCCGGGCCCTTCCAGGAAGGCAACGCCGCGGCGGTGGCTGTGCAAACGAACCTGCCGGGCTGCCAGTCGCCCCCGCCGATACCGCCAACAAGCTCGGCGATGCTGGGGACGCTGGCGGCGAGTGACGCCCGCTCGTTCGATCTGGCCCTTGACCCCACCGGGCCGACCTGGGTGACATTTGAACTCTCTGAGCCGATCGCCTTTGATCGCCCGCGCGGGTTCCTGACGATCGACACCGGCGGCACGGCGGGGCCCGACACGGTGATCGGGCTGTACAACGCCGAGGGGGAGCCGGTGTCGGGCGAGTGGTTCGATGATGACTCCTACGGCGACGGGCTGTCGCAGCTTGATTTCCGCCAGGCTGGGGCGACGGTCGGCCCGATCGGGCCGGCGCAGACGCCCCGGGACGGCCGGAACGGGCGGTCGCTCGCGGCGGGGCAGTACTACCTGACCGTGGCGACGCATCGGGCCCGGTTCGGGGTTCGCAAGTGGGATGTGCGCTCCGACACGCCTTCGGCCGCGGTGGTGCGCGTGAACATCCGCACCGGTGACGAGCCAACGCCGCTGGTCGACGGCTACCGCGATGAAAGCTACGGGCCGGCGCTGACCGTGCAGGATGCGCCGACGGCGTTCGGCGACTCGACGCTCGGCGGCGGCCGGTTCGCCAATGGCTCGGAGCTTGATGCGCTGTACGCGCAGATCCGCGGGGAGACGCTGTATCTGCTGCTGACCGGGAACCTGGAATCGAACTTCAACAAGCTCGAGCTGTTCTTTGACACCGGGCCGGGCGGGCAGCGGGTGCTGCGGAGCGACAACGCGGAGGTGGACCGCGACGGCCTCAACCGCATGGCGGGGCTGAGCTTCGAGCCGGGCTTCCTCCCGGACCAGTACGTGTCGGTGACCGGCGGGGATGGCGGCGGGGGCGAGTATGCACTGTTCGTCAATTACGCGACACTGCCTGCGCAGGGGCGCGGGGTGGGCGTCTTTGTGGGCGGCTCGGACGGTTCGGGGGCGCCGCTGACGGGGGGCGACAACCGGCTGGGCCTGAGCGCCGCGATCAACAACGCCAACACCGGCGGCGTGACCGACGGCGCCGCCGACCCGCTCGCGGCTGAGGCGGTGGCGACCGGCGTTGAACTCGCGATCCCGCTGGCGGCGCTCGGGCAGCCGGTCGAGAGGCTGTGCGTGAGGGCGTTCATCAACGGGCGGGAGCATGATTTTGTGAGCAACCAGTTTCTGGGCGGGCTGGGAACGGCGACGAATCTGGGCGAGCCGCGCGAGGTCAACCTGAGCTTGTTCCGAACCGCCTGCGTGCCGGTGATCGGGCGTGTGCCGGTCGCTTGCCCGGCGGACTTCAACGGTGACGGCTTCGTGAACCCGGATGACCTGTCGGATTACATCACGGCGTACTTCCAGTCTCCGCCCGACCCGCGCACGGACTACAACGACGACGGGCGGATCGACCCCGACGATTTGTCGGACATCATCGTGGCGTACTTCACGGCGTGCGGCTGACCGGCTCGGGCGGGCCGGCGGCGGTGAGCTCAATAGGCGTCGGCCGGCGGTGGGGCTGGCGGGCGGACGACGGGCCGGGACGCCGCGCGGGCGGGCGGAGCGGCGGATGGAGATCGGGCGAAGCGGGGGCGCCAGGCACAGCGGCGGCATTGGGCGCTGCGGGCGGAGCCGCGACTGACCGACCCGCCTGCGGCGGGGTCGCGGCGTGCGGCTGGCGGGCATCGTCAGGCGTCGCTGCGATGGACGGGGGCGGAGGCGGGGCTGCCTGCACGGCGGGCGGCGGGGCTGGGGCCGGCGGGTTGCGGAGGAGGGCGGTGGCGGCGCGGCAGAGGGCGGCGCTCTCGGGGGCGGCCAACGAGCCGGAGAGGACGCGGGTGAGCGCGTCATAGGCGATGGCGTAGGCCTGGGCGTGCTTGAGCTGGGCCCGCCGGAGCATCAGGGCGTGGAGCGATTCGAGTGCCGCGGCGATCCGCGGGGAGGCGACCCACTCGGCGAGGTCCTGCATGGAGATGCCGGCCTCGGCGGCGATCTGCGTGAGCGGAAGCCCGGAATCGAGGAGCTGACCGACGAGACGGTCCTCGACATCGAGATCGAGGATCGGACGGGGGGGTGTGTGGGTCTGGGGCGCGGTCTGGTTCTGGGGCGGACTGGCCGGGCTGGGGTGTTCGGCTTTCATGCGGAGAGCATCAGCGACGCCATCGGGAAGGCAAGGGCTGGCCCCGCGATGACCGCAAGATGGCGCGCGCCGGCGGCCTGTGGGCGCGAGATTCACGGAGCTGGGCGGGGAGGGACCGTCCGCGGGGCCGGCTGCGCGGGCTGCGGAGACGGAGACGCGGAGGCGGTTGACCCCGGCGGCGGCTGTGCAATGATGGTGCTCCGCGGCCGCGGGAGACTGTGCTGAACAGTTCCGCGAGCGCGGGCGTCAAGGCGCCGACCGTACCGAGTGTTCGCGATCTCTGGAGAAGCCATGAGCCTCATTCCGTCCCGTTCCCAGGCCATCAACGCGGCGACCACCTGGCGGCATGCACCGGTGCAGGCGGGCGTGCAGCAGGAGCGGATCGAGGAGATCTTCGGCGAGGACGTGTTCTCGGAGCGGACGATGAAGGAGCGTCTGCCGAAGGACGTCTTCCAGAAGCTGATGCGGACGATCCGCGACGGCGAGAAGCTCGATCCGGAGCTGGCCGACGTGGTGGCGGCGGCGATGAAGGACTGGGCGATTGATCGCGGGGCCAGCCACTACACGCACTGGTTTCAGCCGCTGACAGGGCTGACGGCGGAGAAGCATGATTCGTTCATCGTTCCGGACGGCCTGGGCGGGGCGATCATGCAGTTCTCGGGGTCGGCGCTCGTGCAGGGCGAGCCGGACGCGTCGAGCTTCCCCTCGGGCGGTCTGCGGACGACCTTCGAGGCGCGGGGCTACACGGCGTGGGACCCGACGAGCCCGGTGTATCTGAATCGATCGGGCGAGAACGTGACGCTGTGCATCCCGACGGCCTTTGTGTCGTGGACGGGCGTGGCGCTGGACAAGAAGACGCCGCTGCTGCGGTCGATGCAGGCGCTGAGCAAGCAGGCGATGCGGATTCTCAAGCTGTTCGGGAACGACAAGGGCGTGTCGCGGGTGATCACGACGGTGGGGCCGGAGCAGGAGTACTTCCTGATCGACCGGAACCTGTTCTACGCCCGGCCGGACCTGCTGATCTGCGACCGGACGCTGTTCGGGGCCAAGCCGCCCAAGGGGCAGCAGCTCGAGGACCACTACTTCGGCGCGATCCCGGCGCGGGTGCTGTCGTTCATGTCGGAGGTGGAGCGGGAGCTGTACCGGCTGGGCGTGCCGGTGAAGACGCGGCACAACGAGGTGGCGCCGGGGCAGTTCGAGATTGCGCCGATCTTTGAGAACGCCAACGTGGCGTGCGACCACCAGATGATGCTGATGGAGACGCTCAAGCGGGTGGCGCCGCGGTACGGGCTGCAGTGCATTCTGCATGAGAAGCCGTTTGCGGGGATCAACGGGAGCGGCAAGCACAACAACTGGTCGATGTCGACCGACACCGGCGTGAACCTGCTGGACCCGCGTGCGGAGACGCACAACAACATGCAGTTCCTGGTGTTCTGCGTGGCGGTGATCCGGGCGGTGGACACGTACGGGGACCTGCTTCGGGCGTCGATCGCGTCGGCGAGCAACGACCACCGGCTGGGGGCCAACGAGGCGCCGCCGGCGATCATGTCGATCTTCCTGGGCGACATGCTGACGGACATCATGGCGCAGATCGAGAAGGGCGTGATGACGCGGACGATCAAGGGCGGGAAGCTGGAGCTGGGCGCGGCGCAGCTGCCCGAGCTGCCGCGGGACACGGGCGACCGCAACCGGACGAGCCCGTTTGCGTTCACGGGGAACAAGTTCGAGTTCCGGGCCGTGGGCTCTTCGCAGAGCTCGGCGTGGCCCAACACGGTGCTGAACACGATGGTGGCCGAGTCGCTCGACCAGATGGCCAGCGAGATCGAGAAGGGCGTGGGCAAGAACGAGACGCCTGAGAAGCTCAAGAAGGTGGTGGCGGAGTTGCTGCGCAAGACGATCAAGGAGCACAAGCGGGTGATCTTCAACGGCGACGGCTACTCGTCGGCGTGGCACAAGGAGGCGGAGAAGCTGGGCCTGCCGCACCTGCGCGACAGCGTGGAGGCGCTGCCGGTGATCCGTTCGAAGCGGGCGGCGGACCTCCTGGCGAAGTACAAGGTGCTCAGCCGGCCGGAGACGGAGAGCCGGGGGCTGATCTTCATCGAGAAGTACGTGAAGCAGATGGCCATCGAGGCGGACACGATGGTGGCGATGGCGCGGACGCTCATCCTGCCGGCGGCGCTGCAGCACCAGAAGCGGGTCGCCGACGCGATCGAGGCCACGCAGGGGGCGGGGGTCGACTGCGAGGAGCAGCGGCAGATGCTCGAGGACTTCGTGGCGCTGGTCAACCGCCTGCGCACGGCGACCGACGGGCTGGCGCACGCGGCGGACCACCATGGCGGAGACGACCCGATGGCGCACGCCAAGCACATCCGGCAGCAGATCAAGCCGGCGATGGCGGAGCTGCGCGAGGCGGCCGACGCGCTGGAGGTGCTGGTTTCCGACGACCTCTGGCCCATGCCCAAGTACCGCGACATGCTCTTCATCAAGTGATTGCGGCGGCGGGTTTTGGATGGTTCATGAGGGCCGCGTCGGCTTGCCCGGCGCGGCCTTTTTCCTGCGCACCGGCGGGCCCTGTGGGAGGGCGAGGAAAGAGCGTCGTACACTGTGGGCGTGAAGGCGGCACGGGACATGCTGGCGAGGGGCGCGGCGGCGGCGATCGCCTGCGCGACGCTGTGGGCGGCGGCAGGCCTGGGCGGATGCGCGGCCTCGCGCCAGGAGCTGGTGGTGAGCGTGCGCGACGCCCGGACCAAGGCGCCGGCGGCCGGGGTGTCGGTGAGGCTGACGCTCCTGAACCCGCAGCACGCGCTGAGGCCGGCGGACTATCGGCGGTGGATCCTGGGCATGGAGAAAGACGGCCCGCCGGTGCTGACCAACGACGCGGGGCGGGCGGTGGTGCGGGCGCCGAGCGACCGGCCGTTCCTGGTCACGGTGATGGGGCCGGATCTGCAGCCGGAGACGTGGTATCTGCGGGAGTTCGACTCGGCGGCGGGCGAGGGGCCGTTTCCGGCGACAGAGTGGCTTGCGGCGCCGGCGGGGCGGGAGCCGGCGGACGCGGGTGCAGCCGATGGCGCGGCGACGTACGAGGTTCGAATAGGCGAGCCGGAATGAGCGCGGGGAGGTTGCCGCGCGGGCGCCGCGGAGGCGGGTGTGCGAGGTCGCGGGTTAGAGCGAGTCAGCGCGGACTAGCGGTGGTCGGAGGGGTAAGGGGGTGGTTGGGCCCTGTAGCTCAGCGGATAGAGCAGGCGACTCATAATCGCTTGGTCCCGGGTTCGAATCCCGGCGGGGCCAGTCAATAGACCGAGTCGGGGAAGTAGTGCTGCTTGGCGTTCTCGGGGGTGATGAGCTCGACATCGAGGAGCAGGTGCTTGGGGAAGAACTGGAGCACTTCGTCCTTCTTGCCGTCGCGCAGCACGCTGACGGCGGTGTGGATGCCGGTGGCGATCATGCTGGGGGGATAGGTGATGTTGGCGGGGACGAGGGGGTCCTTGTCCATGACGAGTTTGACGACTTCCTTCATGCCGGCGCCGCCGAAGAGCCAGAGTTCCTTCTCGCGCTTGGCTTCCTTCACGGCCTGCATGGCGCCCATGAGAATGTCGTCATCCTGAGCCCAGACGGCGTCGATCTTGGGGTGCTTGGTGAGCAGGTTCTGCATGACCGAGAGGCCCTTCTCGCGGCTCCACATGGCGGGCTGGGTGTCGAGGATCTTGATCTCGGGGTAGTCGGCGAAGACCTCCTTGGCGGCCGTGACGCGGTCGGTGTCGACGGTGCAGGGAATGCCGGTGAGGATCACCAGGTTGGTCTTCTTTTCCTTCTTCATCTTCTCAGCGATGTACTGGGCGCTCTTGCGGCCGAAGGCCTTGTTGTCGCCTTCGAGGAAGATGTCGGCCACGGGCTCGAGGAAGCCGCGGTCGACGTTGACAATGAGAACGCCTTCCTTCTTGACCTTCTTGGCGATGGGGGTGAGCGGGGCCGACTCGGTGGCGAGGATGACCAGGCCGTCGATGCCCTTGGTGAGCATGTTCTCGACGTCGGTGATCTGCTTCTCGGGGGTCGCGGCGGTGGAGTAGACCCACTCGATCTGCGGGTGCATGGCCATGGCCCGCTTGGCCCAGTAGCCGACGCCGGCGGTCCAGCCGTGGTCGGCAGCGGGGACGGAGACGCCGATGCGGATCTTCTTGGCGGCGGGGGTGGACGCGGCGGGGGGCGTCGCCTTGGCGCCGGCGGGCTGGGCCGCGGCCGGCGCGGCGTAGGCCGCGAGGAACCCGGCGAAGGCGATGGACCCGGCGAGAGCGAAGTTCGACCACGTGTTCATAAGGGGCTCCGGGGCGACTTTGAGAGATGCGGACGAGAAATCGGGTGCGGGGACGCGCTCAGCCGGCGCGCTGGAGGCGCTGAATGAGCACGGCCCCGATGATGATACAGCCTTTGACGAGGCCCTGGATGTGGTTCTCGATGCTGAGCATGGTCATGGTGTTGCCGATGACGCCCAGCAGGAGGACGCCGATGACGGTGCCGAGGACCGAGCCGCGGCCGCCGTTCATGGAGGCGCCGCCGACGACGACGGCGGCGATGGCGTCGAGTTCGTACATCTGGCCGATGGAGGCGGAGGCGATGGAATTGAGACGGGCGCTGGTGAGGATGGCGGCGACGCCGCACATTAGGCCGCAGAAGGCGTAGACGATGAGGTTGACGCGTCCGACGGGGACGCCGGCGTAGCGGGCGGCGACGGCGTTGCCGCCCACGGCGAAGACCCAGCGGCCGAGGACGGTGCGGCGGAGGAGGAACTCGGCGAAGAAGGCGAGGGAGAGGAAGGTGATGGTGGGCCAGCCGAGCTCGATGGCCCGGCCGCGGGAGTTCTGGATGAAAGGGAGGGTGAGGCCGCTGGAGCCGAAGTCGCCGAAGGCGGAGACGGCGGAGCGGATCTCGCCGCCGTCAGCGCGGTAGAGGATGATGGAGCGGTAGGCGGCCATGGTGCCGACGGTGACGATGAACGGTGCGACGCGCCCGAGGACGATGACGCCGCCGTTGACGAGGCCGAGGAGGGGACCGCCCAGGAGCATGACGGAGACGCCGGCGGCGATGCCGAGGGCGGGGGAGCCAGAGGACTGGGCGACGAGGTTCATGACCTGGATGCCCAGGCCGCCCAGGAGGGCGACGGCGGAGCCGACGGAGAGATCGACGCCGCCCAGGATGATGACCCAGGTCATGCCGACGGCGACGATGCCGACAAAGGACATCTGGTTGACGATGTTGAAGAAGTTCTCGGGCTTGCGGAAGTCGGGGCTGGCGATGGAGACGGCGAGGACCAGCAGCACGAGGGTGAGCAGGGGCCCGAGCTTCAGGAAGAGGCTGAGGAGCCGGGTGAGGAGCGGGCTGGAGTCGGTCTGGGGAAGCATGCGGGCGGGCATGCTAACGCGGACGGGCGCGCGGCGCCAAGGCGGAGGGGGCTGATGTGCGCTTTGAGGGGAGGGCGCGGGTCGCGCGTCGATCGGGCGGAGCAATATGGGGATTTGGGCGGATGGGGTGCGAGGTTCGGCATGCCGACCCGATGACCGATTTGGGTTGCGGGGGCGCGACCCGCAGCAGCACCGACCGCCGGACGGCGGTCGGTGGCACGGGGGTGTGTTCCGTGTCTCCGGTGGCTGGCGGGCGGCTCCTTCTCGGCGAGACTGCGGGCCGGAGGGGTGGGGCCCGGCGGCGCCCCGTCATCGCGGGAGGCGGACGGGGGGGCGCGGGGGATTCGGGGCAGGAGGATGACCGTTCGTCCGGCGGGGGAGCGAGAATGGGCAATTGCTGTCCCGATGCAACGGTCGGGGGACAACGAACGTATCAAGATCGGCGATTCCGCCGCGGCCTGGGGACAGGTCGGTTGACGCGCAGTGCTGACGAGCCGGCGGCTGACGTGCCCGATTGCTCAACTGCCCAAAGACTGAACGAGCATCGGGCGGACCTTCGGACGCCCAAAGGGAAGGACGATTCAACGTGCGAGATCACATGAGCTTCGGCATTGGTTGTTCATGGATGGTCATCTCCGCCGGCGTGCTGGCGGGGCTGGCGGGGTCAGCGCAGGCGGCGTGGGTGGAGGGCGCGGCGGAGGGTGAGACCCGGCGCGGGGTGGTGAACGGCGGCTGGGTCTCGGACAGCGGGCTGCCTTTCTTCGATATCCGGACCGACGCCGAGGGCCTGCCGACGGCGGCGGTGACGGAGGCGATCCTGAAGGCCGAAGGACGCGCGGCGAAACGGGCGCTGGCGCTGCGGCTTCTGGAGAGCCGGGTGGCCGGCGGCGAGGTGACGGCGGATGAGGACCAGTTCTTCGGGACGCCGGGGTTCGTGCGCTCGACGCGGTCGTTTCTGACGGGCCCGGCGAAGGAGGGCCCGCGGGACGCGGTGCGGGCGTTTGTGGGGGACTATCGCGGGCTGATGGAGGTGAGCGGCGATGAGGTCGCGCGGGCGCGGGTGGCGCGGGAGTATGTCACGGCCCACAACGGGGTGACGCACCTGACGTTTCAGCAGCAGATCGCGGGAGTGGACCTGTTCGGCTGCCAGCTGAAGGCGAACGTGGCGGCGAACGGGGCGCTTGTGAACATCTCAAGCACGATGCTGAACCGGCCGGAGGGGGATTTTGCTACGCCGGCGGTGGTGATTTCGGACCTGGAGGCGATTTACGCCGCGGCGGCGAATGTAGGCGTAACGCTGACGGACATTCCGGCGGCGACTGGGGAGGGGGAGGGGGCGAGCCTGAAGCGGACGTGGGTCGGGGGCGCGGAAGTTGCGGGGGACTTTGGCTTACGGCCTGACGAGACGGTCGTGACGGAGCTGGTGTACTTCCCGCTGACGCGCGACGAGATCCGCCCGGCATGGATGGTGGTGACGCCGGTCAAGGGGATCGGGCACACGTACGACATCGTGGTGGATGCGACGGATGGGACGGTGCTGTGGCGGCACAATCGGCTGGTATCGGACACGACGCAGGCGATGAGCTTCCGGGTGTACAGCGCGGCGGACAATCCGCAGCCGCTGTCGCCCAGCCGGGCGACGCCGGACGGGTTTCAGGCGCCGTTCGTGGCGCGGGAGTTCGTGGTGGTGCAGCCCTCGGATGTGAGCGCGTTTTCGCCCAACGGGTGGATCAACGACGGGAACAGGGAGACGGTGGGGAACAATGTTGATGCGCACCTGGATGTGAATGCTGACAACGTGGCGGATACGCCGCGGCCCAACGGGGGCGCGGGCCGGGTGTTCGACTTCCCGCTGGACACGACGCAGGCGCCCAGCACGTACCAGGACGCGGCGGTGACGCAATTGTTCTACCGGGCGAACGTCTTCCACGACCGGCTGTACGCGATGGGCTTTGACGAGGCGGCGGGGAACTTCCAGACGAGCAACTTCGGTCGGGGCGGGGTGGGTGGCGATGCGGTGCAGGCGGACGCGCAGGACGGGGCGGGGACGAACAACGCGAACTTCAGCACGACCGGCACGGACGGGAGTTCGGCAAGGGTGCAGATGTTCGTGTTCACGGGGGCGTCGCCCGACCGGGATGGGTCGCTTGACGGGGACATCGTGTACCACGAGCTGGCGCACGGGCTGTCAATCCGGCTGCACGGGGGGTTGTCGGGGTCGCAGCCGGGCGGGCAGGGAGAGGGGTGGAGCGACTTCTTCGGGATCTGTCTGCTGGCCCAGGCGAGCGACGACCCGGATGCGAACTACGCGACGGGTCCGTACGCGACGTTTCTGCTGGGCGGGACGCTGACGAACAACTTCTACTTCGGGATTCGGCGGTTTCCGTATTCGACGAGCTTCAGCGTGAACCCGCTGACGTTTGCGGATATCGATCCGGCGCAGCAGGCGTTCCCGGCGGGGGTCCCGCGGAGCACGGCGATCGGCAACACGGCCAACGAGGTGCATAACCAGGGCGAGGTGTGGTGCAACGCGCTGCTGGAGGGGCGGGCGGCGCTGTGGCGGCAGATGGGCTTTGCGGGCAATCAGCTGATGATGCAGCTGGTGGTGGACGGGATGAAGCTGGCGCCGAACAACCCGACGTTCCTGCAGTCGCGGGACGCGATTCTGCAGGCGGATCTGGTGAACAACGGCGGAGCGAACTCGGTGGCGCTCTGGAGCGCTTTTGCGCGGCGTGGGATGGGGGCCGGGGCGACGTCGCCCGGGAGCAACACGACGAGCGGGGTGGGCGAGGCCTTCGACGTGCCGCAGCGGGTTGACTTCAGCTACCCCGACGGGCTGCCGGCGAGCGTGCGGCCCGGGGAGGCGACGACGCTGCGGGTCAGTACGCAGGCGACGAATCTGTCGATCCTGGCGGGGAGCGGGTCGCTGGTGTACTCGGTGGGCGGGGGCGCGGCGGCTTCGGTGGCGCTTGAGGAACTGGGGGCGGGGCAGTACCGCGCGACGATCCCCGCGCAGCTGTGCGGGCCGGATGTCAGGTATTACCTGTCGCTGAACACCACAGCCGGTCTGCGGACCGACCCGAGCGGGGCGCCGGGCTCGAGCTACGCGGCGCCGATCGTGAGCTCGCAGATCGTGCCGCTGGCCGATGACTTTGAGAGCGACCGCGGCTGGACGGTGGGGCCGACGACGGCGTCGAGCGGGGCGTGGGTGCGGGTGGACCCCAACGGAACGGCGGCGGCGCCCGGAGACGACAACACGGTGGGCGGGACGCAGTGCTTCGTGACCGGGCAGGGGACACCCGGCGGGTCGCTGGGCGAGGCGGACGTCGATAACGGGCTGACCACGCTGGTGAGCCCGCTGATCAACGGCGCGGGATTGACGGATGTGACGGTGTCGTACGCGCGGTGGTACTCCAACGGGACGGGGCAGGCGCCCTTCGCCGATACGTTCCGGGTGGATGTGTCGGTGAACAACGGGGCGAGCTGGACGAACGCGGAGACGGTGGGCCCGGGCTCGGCGGGCGATGCGAACACCAACGGGGGCTGGGTGGCGGCGTCATGGACGCTTTCGTCGCTGGGGCTGGCGCCGACGGGGCAGATGCGGCTGCGGTTCGTGGCGGAAGACGGAGGTACGGGCTCGCTGGTGGAGGCGGCGGTGGATGACGTGCGGGTGGGCACGACGACGTGCACCAACCCGACGGCGTCGTGCCCGGTGGACTTCAACGGCGACGGGGCGACGGATCCGGATGATCTGTCGGACTACATCGCGTGCTTCTTCGCGACGCCGGCGTGCGCGGCGGGGGACTTCAACAGCGATGGCGTGGTCGATCCCGACGACCTGTCGGACTACATCGCGGCGTTCTTCAACGGCGGGTGCTGACTTTGAGCAAGCAGCGTCTCACAGGCGGGACGCCTGTGCGCCAGTTCGTCGATCATCAGGGCGTGGCAGCGGGTTCCGAGGCGGAAGCACTCGAGCTCGAACTTCTCATTGGGGGAGTGGACGCGGTCGTCATCGAGACCGAAGCCCATGAAGATGGTGTCGATGCCCAGGCGGTTCTTGAGCATGCCGGCGACGGGGATGGAGCCGCCGGAGCGGATGAGCGCGGCGGACTTCTTCGAGGCCCGCTTGATGGCGCGCTGGGCGGCGGCGAGGTGGGGCGAGTCGATGGGGACGGTGACGCCCAGGCCGCCGTGGAGGTCGGTGAACGACCAGCGGCAGCCGGGGGGCGTGCGGTCCTTGCACCACTTGAAGAAGGCCTTGGCGACCTTGGCGGGGTCCTGGTCGGCGACGAGGCGGAAGGAAACTTTGGCGGAGGCGTGGGCGGGGATGACGGTCTTGGCGCCCTTGCCGGTGTAGCCGCCCCAGATGCCGTTGAGCTCGGCGGTGGGGCGACCCCATTCACGCTCCATGGCGGAGTAGCCGGCCTCGCCGATGTCGGCGGCGGGGCCGAGGCCGATCTTGCGGAGGGCGGCGGCGGGGCTGAACTTGAGGGTCTTCCAGGCGGCCCGCTCGGCCTTGGCGAGGGGGAGGACATCGTCGTAGAAGCCCGGGATGGTGACGCGGCGCTTCTTGTCGTGGAGCTGGGCGAGCACGCGGGCGAGTTCGGTGATGGGGTTGGGGCAGCGGCCGCCCCAGAGGCCGCTGTGAAGGTCCTGGTTCGCGGCGTGGAGGGTGACCTCGGTGTAGGCGAGGCCGCGGACGCCGTAGGTGATGGCGGGCTGGGTGCGGGAGAGCATGCCGGTGTCGGAGATCAGGCAGACGTCGCACTTCTTGAGCTCGGCGCGGCGCTGGTTGACGAAGCGTTCGAGGTTGGTGGAGCCGGATTCCTCTTCGCCTTCGATCAGCACGGTGAACTTGACGCCGCCGGCGACGAGGCCCGAGGTTTCCTTCCAGGCGCGGAGGGCCTCGATGAAGGAGGCGACCTGGCCCTTGTCATCGACGGCGCCGCGGGCGACGATGCGATCGCCGCCGTCTTCGCCCTTGCGGGGGGCGCGGATGACGGGCTCGAAGGGGGGGCTTTCCCAGAGGTCGATGGGGTCGACGGGCTGGACGTCGTAGTGGCCGTAGAAGAGGACGTGGGGGCCGGTGTAGTCAGGGGCGCCCGGGGCGTGGGCGAGGACGATGGGGCGGCCTGAGCCGGCCGGGTCGCCGGTGGGCTCGATAGAGGCGGAGAGGCCGCACTGGCGGAGCTGATCAGCGCACCACTCGGCGGCGGCGGCGCAGTGGGACTGGTACTCGGGGTCGGTGGAGATGCTGGGTATTTTGAGCCAGTCGACCAGGCGGGCGATGGAGGCTTTCTCGCTGGCGGCGAGCCAGGCGAGGGCGGCGTCAGCTCCGGCCGAGGGGGCGTTCTTGTGGGGGCGGGCGGGCGTGTCCGAGCGGGTGTGTGAGGTCACGTTCCGGGCTCCGTGGGAGGAAGGCGGAGAATAGTCGGGGGAGGGGCAGGCGGGGGGACGGGCGGGGGTGTCAGGAGGGCGGCAACTCGCGGATGACGATGTTTCGGAACCAGAGTTCGCCGCCGTGGTTCTGGAGCTCGATGGGGCCGGAGGGGTAGATGGGCTTGTCGCGCTCCCAGTAGTTTTCAAGGGGGGAGCGGTCGACGACGAGCTGCCCGTTGAGCCAGACGGTGACGAACTGGCCCTGCATGCGGATGAGGAACGTGTTCCATTCGCCGGGGGGGCGGTCGGCGAAGGTGAGAGGGTCGCGGGGGTTGAGCTGGTTGTTGTAGAGCCCGCCGGAGCCGATGGGGTTGTCCCAGATTTGCACCTGCGGGGAGCCGCGGAGGTAGATGCCGCTGTCACCCTTGGGGGGGATCTTCCAGTCGAGCGAGAGCTCGAAGTCGCGGTAATCCCTGGCGGTGCAGAGGTTGTCGCCGAGGCCATCAAAGTGGAGGACGCCGCCGTCGATGGGGCGCCAGTGATCGCGCATGCGCCGGTCGGCGAGGGCCTGGGCGGCGACGAGTGCGGCCGGGGACATGCTGGCCCGTTTGGGGGAATCGGCGACGAGGCCCTTCCAGCCGCTGAGGTCCCGGCCGTTCCAGGTCCAAACCTGCGGGGAGGCGGATGTAGAGGGAGCGACGGGACGGGACTGGCACGCGGAGAGGATCGCGGCTGCGACGACCGAGCCGGCGAACACTGGGCGGGCCGCTGAGCGGCGATCGGAGGATTTGTGGGGTGGGTGCATGGCGGGCTCCGAGGGGTTGCGGTATGCTCGCAGGAGCACGCGGCCCCGTGGGAGAATACCCGATCGGGGACCTGGGGCCGGCGCTGCGAAACCAAACCCGGAGCACGCACATGGCCAGGACAACGACGGACGCGGCGTCGCAGGACGGATCGAGCACTGGCGGCGCTGGTGGCCCGGGGTTCACGCGCCGGGAGTTCGTGGCGGCGACGGCGGGGCTGGCCGCGGCGGGACTGGCTGGCTTCGGGCCGGTGGCGGGGTTGATTGCGCCATCGGCGTATGCGGCGTCGGCCAGCGGGGCCGGGAAGCTGAAGGTGGGGGTGATCGGCTGCGGGGGTCGCGGGACCGGCGCGGTGATCGATCTGCTGACGGCGTCGGCGGACGCGGAGCTGTATGCGATGGGGGATGTCTTCCCGGACCGGCTGGAAGGGAGCGTCTCGGAGCTTGAGAAGGTGGACGGGGAGATGGGGGCGCGGGCGCGGGTTCCGGCGGAGCGGCGGTTTACCGGGTTTGACGCGTACAAGCAGGTGATCGCGACGGGGCCGGACATCGTGATTCTGGCGACGCCCCCCCACTTCCGGCCGATGCACCTGGCCGCGGCGGTGGAGCGGGGGTGCCATGTGTTCATGGAGAAGCCGGTGGCGACGGACCCTGCGGGGGTGCGGTCGGTGCTGGCGTCGGCGCGGGTGGCGCAGGAGAAGAAGCTGTCGATCGTGACGGGGACGCAGCGGCGGCATGAGCGGTGTTATCTGGAGGCGATGAAGCGTCTGCAGGACGGGGCGATCGGGCGGGTGGTGTCGGCGCGGTGCTACTGGAACCAGGGCGGGCTGTGGATGCACAAGCGGCAGCCGGCGTGGTCGGACATGGAGTGGCAATTGCGGAACTGGCTGTACTTCGCGTGGCTGTCGGGGGATCACATCGTTGAGCAGCACGTGCACAACATCGACGCGACGCAGTGGGCGGTGGGGTCGGTTCCGACGCGCTGCTCGGCGCTGGGCGGTCGCCAATCGCGCACGGGGGCGGAGTACGGGCACGTTTTCGACCACTTCGCGGTGGAGTATGAGCACGCCGACGGCGTGGTGGTGCAGAGCTTCTGCCGGCAGATCGACGGAACGCCGTCGCGGGTGGAGGAAGTGATCGTGGGGACGGAGGGGGTGATGCTGACATCGTCGGGGCGGGCGGAGATTCGCGGGAAGAACCCGTGGAAGTTCACCGGGGAGAACCCCAACCCGTACGTGGAGGAGCACCGCGACCTGGTGGCGGCGATCACGTCGGGCCAGCCGCTGAACGAGGCGAAGCGGATCGCGGAGAGCACGCTGTCGGCGATCATGGGGCGGATGTCGGCGTACACGGGCAAGGACGTGACGTGGCGGCAGGCGATGGAGTCGAAGCTGGATCTGGCCCCGCCGAGCTATGCGTTTGGGGATCTGCCCGTGCCGCCGGTGGCGATCCCGGGGCGGACGCCGCTGGTTTGAGGCTGAGGGCGTGTGCCGGGGTAGCGCGGTCGAAGGGGCAGCGCGGACTGATCACAGGCGGCGATGAGGCGACAGAAGGGAGCGGCGCGATGAATCGGCGAACGTTTCTGGCGGCGACAGGGGTGGCGACTGGGCTGGCGACTGGGGTGGGCGCGGCGGCGGCCGGGGTCGGGGCAGCGACCGGGCTGACTGGGCTCGGCGGGCCGACTGGGCTCGGGGGGCTGGCCGGGGCTGGCGCGGGTGGCAGGGGACGCGCGGGGGGGCGGCTGAAGCAGTCGGTCTGCCGATGGTGCTTCGGCGGGATGCCGCTGGAGGAGCTGTGCAAGGCGGCGGCGGGGATGGGGATCGGCTCGGTGGAGCTGCTGAACCCGGACGAGTGGGAGACGGCGCGGAAGCATGGAACGCCGTGCGCGCTGGCGTCGTTCGTGAAGGCGAACCCGATTGGGCGCGGCTTCAACCGGGTGGAGCACCATGATGAGCTGGTGCGGGAGCTGGAGGAGCGGCTGCCGCTGGTGAAGGCGGCGGGAATCCCGCAGCAGATCGTTTTCAGCGGGAACCGGGCAGGAATGAGCGACAGCGAAGGGCTGAAGCACTGCGCGGCGGGGCTGAAGCGGCTGACTGGGCTGGCGGAGTCGCTCGGGGTGACGCTGGTGATGGAGCTGCTGAACTCGAAGGTGGACCACCAGGACTACATGTGCGACCGGACGCCCTGGGGGGTGGAGCTGGTGAAGCGGGTGGGGAGCCCGCGGTTCAAGCTGCTGTATGACATCTACCACATGCAGATCATGGAGGGGGATGTGATCCGGACGATCACGGAGAACCACGAGTTCATCGGGCACTACCACACGGCCGGGGTGCCGGGGCGGCATGAGCTGGACGAGAGCCAGGAGCTGAATTACGGGGCGATCTGCAAGGCGATCTCGGGGACGGGCTTTCAGGGGTGGCTGGCTCAGGAGTTCATCCCGCGGGAGAAGGACGGGCTGGAGTCGCTGCGGAAGGCGGTGCGGGTGTGCGAGGTGTGACTGGAGATTGAGCGGGGCTGGGAAGGTGGCGTGGATTGATGGCGAACAAATGGAGCACGTTCAAGGGGGCGCTCAGCAAGCCGGCTCAGGCCCGGGTTGAGGCGCGCGTGGCCGCGACCCTGAAGTCGATGCCGCTGGCGGAGGTCCGCAAGGCGATCGGCATGACCCAGGTTGAGCTCGCCGGGAGGCTTGAGCTGAGTCAGGGAAATGTCCAGGGAAATGTCTCGGAGCTGGAGCACGCGGCGGACATGTACCTGACCACTCTGCGCAAGTACGTCGAGGCGCTTGGGGGCGAACTGCACCTTACGGCGCGGTTCGCCGATGGACGCGAGCTTGAGATCGGCCAACTGGCGGAACTCGGGCCGGGCTGACGCGGTGGCTATCTCGCGATGGTGTCTTTCAGGAAGGCGGAGACGCGCTCGCCGAAGTAGAGGCGGTTCTGGAGCTTCTGGAAGCCGTGGCCCTCGTCGGGGGCGACGAAGAGTTGAACGGGCACAGAGCGGTCCTTGAGGGCGATGGAGAGCTGCATGGCCTCCTCGACGGGGACGCGCGGGTCGTTGAAGCCGTGGGCGATGAAGATGGGGACCTTGATCTTGTCGATGCGGCTCATGCTGGAGACGCTGAGCAGGAACTCGGGGTCGCTGAGGGGCCCGTACTCGGCCTCGCGGAGCTTGCGGCGGTAGCCGGCGGTGCGTTCGAGGAAAGTCTTGAGGTTGACGATGCCGACGATGTCGACGCCGGCGCCGAAGAGGCGCTCGGGGCGGCGGCCGGCCTCGACGCGTTCCTGATCTTCGACGAGGCAGGCGATGGACATGAAGCCTCCGTAGCTGCCGCCGTAGGTGGCGATGCGGCCGGGCTGGGCATAGCCGCGGGCGACGAGCCACTCGGCAGCGTCGACGCCGTCGCGGACACTGTCCCAGCGATTGCGGTAGTCGTCGAGCATCTGGAATTGACGGCCGTAGCCGGAGCTGCCGCGGACGTTGGGGAGGAGGATGCCGATGCCCTGGGAGAGGAGGTGCTGCTGGGCCGCGCTAAAGGTGGGGCGGTGCTGGCTTTCGGGGCCGCCGTGGTAGAGGACGACGAAAGGGATGGGCTTGCCCTGCTGGAAGCCTGGGGGAAGGAAGAGGAAGGCGGGGATGTCGAGCCCGTCGAAGGCCTTGTAGCGGATGAGCTCGGGGAGGGGAAACGCCGCGAGGTCGAGGCCCTGGGTATCGACCCAGGTGAGCTGGGACGTGGCGGGGGGCTGGCCGGGGTTGGGGCCGGGGGCGGGCCAGGTGGCGGCGAAGGCGGCGCCGGGGTCGCGGGCGTTGTTGGTGGTCCAGACGAGGGTGCGGGCGCGGAAGTCGGCGACGGTGGTGACGCCGCGTTCGATTTTGGGAGATGGGAGGGGCGTAAAGCCCGTGAGGGCGAAGACATGGGGCACGGCGTAGCCGTCTTCGTTGGTGGTGACGGCGAGGAGGTCGCGGGCGTCGTTGAAGGTCACGGCGTCGACTTCGTTGTCGCCCAGTGCCGCGAGGGGCCGGGAGACCTGGCCGGACTTGAGGTCCTTGAGGTAGACACGGCGGACGCCGCCCTCGAAATCGGAGGTCATGAGGACGCTGTCATCGGCGGGGAGGTAGGCGACAAAGGCGCTGGCGGCGGTGCTGGTGGGTTGGCTGTCGGGCTTGAGGGTGAGATCGGTCAGGCGGCCGGAGGCGACGTCAAGCTCGAAGCAGGCGATGTTCGAGGCGGAGATGAACTGCTCAACCAGGACGCGCGCGCCGTCGCGGGTGATGTCCTGGGCGCTCCAGGAGCCTTCGCGGGCGAGGAGCTTGACGGCCTTGGCGGAGGCGAAGTCGTAGCGGTAGAGGTGGAAGTCGCTGGGGCTCTGGTCGTTGGCTGAATAGATGAAGCCGGAGCTGTCGCGGAGCCAGGCGTTGGCGGCGGCCTGGACCTTGGGATTGGCCAGGATCGGCGAGAGGGCGCCGGTCTGAGGGTCGAGGAGGGTGAGCTGGGTGTTCTCGTTGCCGCCGGCGGAGTGCATCAGGATGACGCGGCGCCCGTCGGGCGAGACGGAGAAGCTGGTGAGCCCGTCGGGGAACGACGTGATGCGGGTGGAGGTCGCGGCGGAGGGGTGGTAGGAACCGTCTTTCGGGGTGGTGCGATAGAGCTGCCAGACGCCGTCGGGCCAGTCGCGGAGCAACAGCGAGCCGTCGGGGAGGCGGACGGGGGCGCCGGGGGCGCGGATCTTGAAGAACTGTTCGAGGGAGGGCTTCGCGAGCGGGGGCTTGGCGGCGGCGGGCTGGGCCGGAACGGCAGCCGGGGCGGAGAGCGTCAGGCTCATGGCGGCCGCGAGGAAGGCGGGGATGAAGGCGAACGAGCGGATGCGACGCATGCGTGGCATAAGGGGGTTCCGGGTGTGCGGCCGGGCGAAACTTGAAGATCGCATGAGCAAGACTGTACCGGCGCACCGGGCGTGGGTGGCGGGTGGTTCGGGGGGGCCGGGGCGGGAGGGGGCTGGGTGTCAGTCGGCGTGGCGGGCGCGGAGCTTGGGGCTGATGCGCAGGAGCAGGGCGACGCGTTCGAACTCCTGGACCCAGTCGGCGGTGGTGGCGGCGATCTCGTCGGCGGGGACGGGGGCGCCGGGGAGGGGGCAGGAGGCGCCGAGCTGGCGGGCGGCGATGAGGCGGTAGCGGGAGATGAGGCGATCGCCGGAGAGGGCGACAAAGTCGAGGTCTTCGTTGAGGAAGAGGACGACGGGGACGCGGTTTCCGCCGCAGATGCGGAGGCTCTCGACGAGGGCGGCGTTGGGAGCGTCGTCGCGCTCGAGGAGGCGGAAATCGATGCCGGGTGAGTTGGGCCCAGCGGCTGGGTCGGCGGGCTTGAGGGCGGCGATCTTGGCAAGGATGGGGACCTGCTGGACGCAGTCGCCGCACCAGGAGCCTGAAAGGGCGAGGACGTTGATGCGGCGGGCGAAGGAGCGAATGAGTTCGGTCTGGGTGGTGGTGAGGACGACGCGCGCCTCGAAGCCGCGCCAGTTGGCTTGCTCGTGGGGCTTGGCGGCGGCGAGGTACGGGGGGTAGGGCAGGGCGTGCTGGAAGGCTTCGGAGAGGACTGGTGTGGAGATCATGAGGGGAGCGTAGAGAGCGTGGCGGGGGGGCGGGGGGTGGCGGGGGAATTGGAGCACCGACCGCCGGACGGCGGTCGTGGCGCGGGGTGGCGCGGGTGGCGCTGTGGTAGACTCCGGGCGGGGCGGGCGGCTGATTGACTCGACACAGGAGGGCAGACCATGCGTGGCTGGGGCATTTGGCTCATCATCTTTGCAGTGGGGTCGGCGGTGCTGCCGCAGTTCGGGCTGCGCAGTTCATTCTGCTGGCGTGGGTCGACAACTGGGGCCCGACGGTGGGGTGGATCATCCGGGGGGTGCTGATGGCGGCGGGTGTGGCGCTGATCGTGGCCGGGGGGCAGCGGCCGAGCGGCCAGGATCGTGGCGGCGGCCCAGGAGGGGACGTCGGGGAGCAGGTAAGCCGGTAGGCCCGGGGCCGGCGCGGGGCCCGGGGCTGGCGGCGGGGCGTACGGGCTGGCGATACTGTTCGAGGTATATGAACAAGCGTAATTCGGTCCTGCTGGCGAGCCTCTGCCTGGTGACGGGGGCGTTCATCGCGCGACTGCCGGTGACGCTCGCGCACATCCGGTCGATGGCGGGGACCAGCGGCGACGAGGTGAACTGGTCGGCGGCCCTCGAGGATGTGCTGACGCTGATCCGCGAGCGGTATGTCGAGGAGCCCAAGGAAGCGGACATCCTGAAGGGGGCGATCCAGGGGGCGACCGAAGCGCTCAATGACCCCTACACCGAGTTCATTCCCCCGGCGGACAAGGCGGCGTTTGAGAAGGAGCTAACGGGCCAGTTCGTGGGGATCGGGGCGACGGTCAACTCGCGCGACGGCTGGCTGACGATCATCTATCCGCTGGAGCAGTCGCCGGCGTATCGGGCGGGGCTGCTGCCGGGCGACCAGGTGCGGATGATCGACGGCAAGAGCACCAAGGGCCTGCGGACGGATGAGTGCGTGAAGCTGCTGCTGGGCGAGCCCGGAACGGAAGTGAAACTGACGGTGAACCGGACGGGCCGGGCGGAGGAGTTCGAGGTCCCGATCAAGCGGGGGCCGATCGCGGCGCGGGCGGTCAAGGGCTTCCGCTTCGACCCGCTGCAGGAGGAATGGTCGCACCTGATCGACCCGGAGCGGCGGCTGGCGTATGTGCGCATCGACCAGTTCACGCCCAGCGTCGCCAAGGAATTCCGGGGGGCGCTGCGGGCGACGCTGGCGAAGGCGGAGCCCAAGGGGCTGATCATCGACCTGCGTGACAACCCGGGCGGGCTGATGGACCAGGCGATCGAGATCGTGGACCTGTTCCTGGAGTCGGGGACGATCGTCTCGACCCGGGGTCGGGCGGGCGCGGGCGAGGTGTACAAGGCGACGGCGGGGAGCCTGGGGGACATCCCGGTGGTGATCCTGGTGAACCAGTCGAGCGCCTCGGCGAGCGAGATCGTGGCCGGAGCGATGGCGGAGAACGACCGGGCGGTGGTGATCGGAACGCGGACGTTCGGCAAGGGCCTGGTGCAGAGGGTTGAGCGGCTGCTGCATGTGCCTGATGCGCAGCTCAAGCTCACTGAGCAGCATTACTACCTGCCGTCGGGGCGGCTGATCCAGCGGACGGACAAATCGAAGGTTTGGGGCGTCGACCCGACGGAGGGCTTCTATGTGCCGTTGAGCGACGACCAGCAGCGGGCGCTCTGGGAGCTGCGGCGGGAGATGGAGACGGTGCGGCCGCCGGTAATGGTGGAGGGACGGCGACAGCCGGCGCCGGTTGCGGAGCGGGAGCGGGCGCTCGCGGCCAAGGTGAACGACGACCCGGCCAAGTGGGCGGACCCCTCATGGGTTGAGCAGACGGCCCAGGACCCGCAGCTCGCGGCGGCGCTGCGGGCGCTGTCGATCCGCCTTGCTTCGGGCACGTGGGAGCCGACGGGCAAGGCGATCCCCGACCAGGTGACGGCCATCGCCAGCGTGGAGCTGGCGCGCCTTGAGAAGGAACGCGAGCGGATGCAGCGGGTGCTGGACCGTGTGGATGATCGGATCGACGCGCTGGCGTCGGGCAAGGTGGGCGCGGGGGCGGCCCTGCGGAAGAACGGCGACCTGTGGCCGGATGCCGATGATGTCAACGGCGGGCGGCTGGAGGTGTACGACAAGGCCGGGAAGCTGATCGCGCGGCTGGACATCACGGGCCCGGATGTGGAGCGCTGGCTGCTGGATGCGGATGTCAAGCCGCACGCCGAGGCGAAGACCGAGCCAGGGAGCGAGGCCGACGGGAAGCCGACCGGGGAGAAGCCGTGACCGGAGCGGGTGGAGCGCCTGGGGGAGTCGGGGCGGCGCGGGGCAAGCTGGTGCTGGGGATTGAGACGTCGTGCGACGAGACCGCCGCGGCGGTGGTGGGCGGGGCGGGAGCGTGGGCTGGGCGGCGGGTGCTGTCGAACGTGATCGCCAGCCAGCACGAGCTGCACGCGGAATATGGCGGGGTGGTGCCGGAGATTGCGAGCCGGGCGCATGCGGAGCGGCTGCTGGCGGTGGTGCGGCGGGCGCTGGGGGACGCGGGGGTGGGTGTGCGCGATCTGGACGCGATTGCGGTGGGGCACCGTCCGGGGCTGATCGGCGCGCTGCTGGTGGGGGTGGCGGGGGCGAAGGCGCTGGCGTGGTCGCTGGGGATCCCGGTGGTCGGGGTGGATCACGTGCAGGCGCACCTGTATGCGGGGCTGCTCGACGGGCCTGCTGAGGGCGGTGAGGAGGGCGGCGGGGGCGGTGGGCCAGGTCAGTTGCCGGTTGAGTTTCCTGCCTTGGGGCTGGTGGTGAGCGGCGGGCATACGACGGTGTACCGGCTGGACTCTTCGACGAGGCTGACGCGACTGGGCTCGACCATCGACGACGCGGTGGGCGAGGCGTATGACAAGGTGGGGGCGATTCTGAAGCTGCCGTTTCCGGGCGGTCCGCATGTGGATCGGCTGGCGGCGTCGGGGAACGACCGGGCGTTTGACTTTCCGGTTTCGAGGCTGTCGCGGGATTCGCTGGATTTCTCGTTCTCGGGGCTGAAGACGGCGGTGCGGTACGCCGTGGAGGGTGTGCCGGGCTCGGACAGGCCGGGGCCGGCGCCGCTGACGGCGGGGCGTTCTGCGGACATCGCGGCGAGTTTTCAGCGGGCGGCGGTGCGGGCGCTGGTGATGAAGCTGACGGCGGCGGCGGAGGCGAACCCTGATGTGAGGGCGCTGCTGGTGGGCGGGGGCGTGAGCGCCAATTCGCAATTGCGGGGGGAACTGGGGGCGTTTGCGAGCGGGCGGGGCTGGGCGCTGCGGCTGCCGAGGCTGGCGTATTGCGTGGATAACGCTGCGATGATCGCGGGGCTGGGGTGCGAGCAGCTTGGGCAGCGGGGGTGGCGGGGCGATGCGCTGTCGCTGACGGCGAGCCCGGCGGCGGCGTGCTGAGGCGGGCGGCGGAGGGGATGGGAGAGGAGGTCGTACCCTGCGGTCATGCACGCCGGGTTGTGGCCCCATCCTGCCTGCCTGGAGGACGACGATCTGCTGGAGCAGTGCCAGGTGCGGCGCGGGCGGTCGGGGGGGCCGGGGGGGCAGCACCGCAACAAAGTGGAGACTGAGATCACGCTGATCCACCAGCCGACGGGGATCGTGGCTCAAGCGGGCGAGCGGCGGAGCCAGATCGAGAACAAGCGGATGGCGGTGCGGCGGCTGCGGCTGCTGCTGGCGACCGAGCACCGGAGCGGGCACTCGCGCACGCCTCCCGTGGCGGCGGCGGCCCGGCGGACGCTGGACGAGATTCTGGGGCCGAGCGGCTCAACGCTGTGGCGGTCGCGGCGGAGCGGGCGGTCGATCGTGTGCAGCCCGGAACACTGGGACTATCCGGCGCTGCTGGCGGAGGCGCTGGATGTGATCGCGGGTGCCGACTGGTCGGCGGCGGCGGCGGCGGAGCGGCTGGAGGTGTCGACGAGCCAGTTGATCAAGTTGGTGAAGGACCATCCGCCGGCGCTGGAGGCCTGGAACAAGGCGCGGAAGGCGGCGGGGCAGGGCGTGCTGCGGTGAGCGGGGGCTGGGGTTGGCGCCGGGGGTAATCCCCGAACATCGGGAGGGATCGGTTGCATCCGGACTCAGGGTGGGGACGAAGGCGAGGTTGGGGGACGTTCGCTATCATGGCGGCCCTTCCGAGAGGGTGGGAGGTTCGGATGAATCACCAACTGGACGCACCAAGGAGGACGCTCGCATGAACCGTCAACTGCTCAGTGTTTCGGCCGCGGCCCTGGGGGCGATGTTGCTGTGGGCGGGTCCGGGGCTGGCCCAGACGAAGGACGCGACGGGTTCGAAGCCCGAGCCGGCGAAGGCGGAGCAGCCGAAGGCGCCCGAGGGCAAGCCGACGGAGCAGGCGGCGAAGCTGGTGCATGTGCGCATGAGCACATCGGCCGGGGACTTGGTGCTGGAGCTCAATGAGACGCTGGCGCCGGTGACGGTGAAGAACTTCCTGGCGTACGTGGACAAGGGCTTCTACAACGGGACGATCTTCCACCGTGTGATGGCGAACTTCATGATCCAGGGGGGCGGGTTCACGACGGACTGGAAGCAGAAGCCGACGGACCCGAAGATCAAGAACGAGTGGCGGAACAGCCTGAAGAACGTGCGGGGCACGATCGCGATGGCGCGGATCGGCGGGGATCCGGACTCGGCGACGAGCCAGTTCTTCATCAACGTGCAGGACAACGCGGGGCTCGATCGGCAGCAGCCCGACGGCGCGGCGTACTGCGTGTTCGGGCGCGTGGTGGACGGGATGGAGACGGTTGAGAAGATCCGCGCGGGCAAGGTGGTGGGTCAGCCGCTCAACGGCGAGCCGAGCAAGCCGGTTGAGCCGGTGGTGATCAAGGACGTGAAGCGGCTGACGCCCGACGAGGCGGCGAAGCTGCAGAAGCGCGGGGCTGGCGGTGGGGCCGGGGAGAAGCCCAAGGACGAGAAGAAGGACGAGAAGGGCAAGTAATCGCAGAGAGAGTTTGGCGGCGGGGGCGGGCGGTCGAATCCAAGGAGCAGCAGCGTGACGCAGGTGAAGCTGGCGACGAACCACGGCGACATCATCATCGAGCTGGATGAGGCGAAGGCGCCCATCAGTAGTCAGAACTTCCTGAGCTACGTCGACAAGGGGCACTACGACGGGACGATCTTCCACCGGGTGATTCCGAACTTCATGATCCAGGGCGGGGGCTTCTCGAGCGACATGCAGCAGAAGCCGACGGGCGCCCCGATCAAGAACGAGTGGAAGAACGGTCTCAAGAACCTGCGGTACACGCTGGCGATGGCGCGCACGAGCGCGCCGGACTCGGCGACGTGCCAGTTCTTCATCAACGTGCAGGACAACGCCTTTCTGGACGAGGCGCGGGGCGGCGCGGCGTACGCCGTCTTCGGCAAGGTGGTGACGGGGACCGATGTGGTCGACCGGATCAAGGCCGTGAAGACCGCCTCGAAGGGCCCGCACGGCGATGTGCCGGTGGAGCCGGTGGTGATCACCAAGGCGTCGCGGGTCTGACGGCGGTTGCGCCGGGTCGGAAGGCCAGAAGGTCGGAAGGCCTGAAGGTTGGGATGGCTCGGGGCCCGCGGGGGCTATCTTTGGCGATGCTCCCGCACACAACGCCGCCGGTCTACCCCCCTGCTCCGCCCGGTCGGCTGGTCGGGTCGATTCAGCGGGCGAGCGCGGAGCTGCTGGACCGGCCGTTCGCCGCGGCGGACATCGACAAGTGCCGGGTGGGGATCATCGGTCTGGCCGATGACACCGGCGTGGCCATGAATCACGGGCGAACCGGGGCGCGGGACGGCCCGGCGGCGTTTCGCGCGGCGCTGGCGCGATATGGCGTGGCGACGCGGATGACGGAGGGGCGGCCCAGGGGGCTGGAGATGGCGGATGGCGGGTGGGCCGCGGGGGCGTTCGGTCGGCCGGGGTACCCGCATGTGTTTGATGCGGGGGACATCGAGCCGGGCCGGTCGCTGCACGAGACGCACGACCGGGTGAGCGAAGTGGTGGTCAAGATGCTCGCGCAGGGCCTGGTGGTCGTGGGCATCGGCGGCGGGCATGACCTGACGTACCCGCTGGTGCGGGCGCTCCACCAGCACCGGCGCTCAGCAGCGGGGGGCGGTCGCACGCTGCCGCTGCGCGGGCTGTATGCCGACGCCCATCTGGACGTGCGGCCCGAACCGGGGAGCGGGATGGCGTTCCGGGCGATGATCGAGCACGGATACGTGGGGCGGCTGGCGAACATCGGGGCGTCGTGGGCGGTGAACTCGGCGGAGCACGGCGAGTGGTTCGCGGCCCATGGCGGGGTGTTCCTGCAGGCCAGCGAGGCCGTGGCGGAGCAGCGGGACCGCTCGGGCGAGTCGGTGCGGCCGGACTTTGTGAGCCTGGATGTGGACGTGCTCGATGCGTCGTGCGCGCCGGGCGTGAGCGCGCTCAACCCGGCGGGGATGCTGACGAGCGAGCTGGCGGGGGTGGCTTTCGCGGCGGGGGCGTGCCCGACGGTGCAGGTCTTCGACCTGATGGAGTTCAACCCGACTTACGATGTCGACCACCGGACGGCGCGGGTGGTGGCGCACCTGTTCCTGAGCTTTCTGGCTGGGTTCAGCGAGCGCGGGCCGGCTCAAGGGGCCCGGGCGTGAGCGGGGCGAGCTGGGACGGGCGGGACGGGGGGGGCGGGGGGGGCGGGGGGGGCGGGATCCTGATCCGGGGGGCGACGCTGGCGGGGCGCCACGGGCGGTTTGATGTACGGGTGGAGGGGACGCGGATCGCGTCGGTGACTGCGGACGGGGGGGCCGGCGTCGGGGGCGGGGGCGAGCCGAGCGGGGCGCCAGTCAGCGACAAGACGGTGATCGAGGCGGGCGGGCGGGTGCTGGCGCCAGGGTTTGTTGACTGCCACACCCACGCCTGCTGGCACGACCCCGACGGATCGCACCGGCTGGATGAGTGGATCATGCGGCTGGAGGGTCGGCCGTATCTGGAGATCCTCAAGGCGGGCGGAGGGATCCTGGCGACGGTGCGGGCGGTGCGGGCGGCAAGTGAGGGGGCGCTGGTTGAGCAACTCGTCGAGCGGGTGCTGGTGATGGCGGCGCACGGCACGACGACAGTGGAGGTGAAGTCGGGGTACGGGCTGACGACGGAGGCGGAGCTGAACATGCTGCGGGCGGTGCGGGCCGCTGGGGAAGACCCGCGGCTCGAGGGTTTGACGGTGCTTCCGACGGCGCTGCTCGGGCACGCGATCGACCCCGATGAGCCGCGGGAGCGGTTCGTGGCGCGGACGATCGACGAGACGCTGCGGGCGGTGCACGAGGAGTTTCCGGGGATCGCCATCGACGCGTTCTGCGAGGAGGGGGCGTGGAGCCTGGAGGAGTGCACACGGCTCTTCGAGGCGGGGATGCGGCTGGGGCACCCGGGGCGGGTGCACGCGGACCAGTTCAATCGGCTGGGGATGGTGGGGCGGGCGGTGGACCTGGGGCTGCGCAGTGTGGACCACCTGGAGGCGTCGGGGCCGGAGGAAATTGCGCGGCTGCGCGGGTCGGAGACGTTTGCGGTGGGCCTGCCGGGGTGCGGCTTTCATCTTGACGGGCGGTACGCGGCGCTGGGAGAGCTTGCGGGCCGTGAGGTCCGCGCGGCGGGCGGGGCCGACGAGCGACTGTGCATCGCGACGAATGTGAACCCGGGATCGGCGCCGGTGCTCTCGATGCCGATGGTGCAGGCGCTGGCGGTGCGGCGGTGCGGGCTGACGCCCGCGGCGGCCCTGCGGGCGGCGACGGAGAACCCGGCGCGGCTGCTGGGCCTGGCTGACCGGGGGCGGATCGAGGCGGGGGCGCGGGCGGATCTGGTGCTGCTCCGCGGGCGGGATGTGCGCAGCTTGGCGTGCGGCTTTGGCGACAACCCGGTGGTGCTGACGGTCGCGGGGGGGCGGGTGGTGTGGCGGGCCTGACGGCGTGAGGTCAGGGGTGGACCACGACGACCTCGGGGGGCGGGTCATCGGCGCGGCCGAGGCGGGCGTGGCGCCAGGCGGCGCCGCATTCGGGGCAGAGGATGCACCCATCGGGCTGGGCGGGGCTGCCGCGGAGGTCGTAGTCGCAGGAGGGGCAGCGCTGGGCGCGGAGCATGGCGCGGACGAGGGCGCGTTTGATGGGGCTCGACGGCTCACCCAGGCCGAGCTGGCGGCTGGCGGAGGCGCCGCCCTGCAGGGCGACGGTGATGAGGGGGATGCCGACGGGCGAGAACATCAGCAGCCAGATGAGGGCCCAGCCCTCGATCCGGATGGCGGCGATGACAACGCCCGTGAGGAGCACGGCGGAGAGGGCGAGGAGCGAGGTGGGCCGGCGGAGCCAGCGGAGGGCGCCGGCGATGAGGCCGATCGGCGGAGTGCGGACCAGCGACCAGAGGGACCGGGCGGCGGCGACGAGCAAGCGACGGGTGGCGCTTGGGTGGAGGCGAGCGAAGCGGAAGCGGTCGTCGCTGGTGCGCATGGGACGGCAGGGGCGTGCATCGTGTCGGGCGTCAGGCGTCAACGTCAGGCGGCGGGATCGAGCGCCACGATGGCCTCCTCCACGGTGGAAGCGGTGCGGAAGCGGCGGTCGAGCTTGAGTTGCTTGAGGAACTGAGCGATGGGCTGAGGGAGGGCCGCGAGGAGCATGCGGGCGCCGACCTTGCGGCAGTCCTCTTCGACCTGCAGGAGGCAGGTGATGCCGATGGAGTTGACCAGCTCGACGGCTTCGAAATCGAGCACCAGGCCGCCGCCGGTCTGGCGCGGGAGCTTGGCGCGGACCTCCTCGCGGATGGCGAGGACCTGTTCATCGGTGACTGAGGAGGGGAGGCGCAGCAGCAGCAGCGAGCGCTCCCGGCCGACAAGTTGAGATGCGAGCGGCGAGATCATCGAACGTGCCTGTCCCCTTGCCCGACCACTCTACTACCCCAACACCCCGATCCCCCGACCCCGATCCCCCCACCCCCCTACGTCCACCCCCCGACTCGTACCCCCCTGCTTGCCAGCAGACGCCCTTCGGCCAGGGCGGGCGGGGGCCTGCGGGGCGAGAAGGCCGAGCGACCCGATCGAGGCGATACGGCGGCGAGGGCGGCCCGGTTGAGGATTCATAGCGCGGCTGAGGCGGTTTGTCCCGGGCGTACGTCCCGGATAAACTCCTGCCGTTCGATTGGACCTTTGTGTTCGAGTTCTCGGACAAGGAATCGCCATGCACTCGGCTCGTCATCATGCAGGCTGACACCCCCTGCCGACGCCCGGCTGACCGCGCCGAGGGTGCGGCCTGCTTTGCTTCCGGACGGCCGGAGGTGAGGATGGGCTGAGTGCTGGCGCTACGACCTTGATCGAGGAACGGCCACGGCGTGGGTTCACGGATCGTGGCCGTTGTGTTTTTGGGAGTGGTTTGGATTGACGGCCGATTGGGCGTTTGGCGGGCGGATTTGGCGGCCGCGGCGGCGAACAAGTTTGCAGACAACCTGACAACCTGACAACTGGAGCACCTGGGATGAATACGGCGGAGATGATGCGGATTCTGGACTCGATCGCCCGCGACCGCAAGATCGAGAAATCGGCCTTGATCAAGGACCTTGAGCAGGCGATGGTGTCGGCGGCGCGGAAGCACTTCAACACGCTCGACACCGAAGAGTTTCGGTGCGAGATGGACCAGTTGTCGGGGCAGATGACGCTGTACCGGCACGGCGAGGCGATGGCGCTGACGCCGCAGGAGCTGGGGCGGATCGCGGCCCAGACGTTCAAGCAGGTGATGATCCAGCGGTTCCGCGACGACGAGCGGAGCAGCCTGCTGACGGACTTTTCGAAGCGGGTGGGCGAGATCGTGACGGGCGTCGTTCAGCGGTATGACGGCGGGGCGCTGGTGGTGACGATCGACCGGGCCGAGGCGTTCATGCCGCGGAGCGAGCAGATTCCTGGGGAGCAGTTCCAGCCGAGCGACCGGGTGCGGTGCCTGGTGCTGGACGTGCGGGATGTGGGGAACCAGGTGAAGATCGTGCTGTCGCGGTCGCACCCGGACTTCATCAAGCGGCTCTTCGAGGTGGAAGTCCCCGAGGTGACTGAGAAGATCATCGAGATCAAGGCGATGGCGCGGGAGCCGGGGTATCGCACGAAGGTGGCGGTGGCGAGCGTGGACTCGAAGGTGGACCCGGTGGGCGCATGCGTGGGCGTGCGCGGCTCGCGGATCAAGAACATCGTCGACGAGCTCAACGGCGAGAAGATCGACATCGTGCGGTGGAATGAGTCGAGCCAGATCCTGATCGGCAACGCGCTGAAGCCGGCGGAGGTTGCGGAGATCAGCCTGTGCTTCGAGCTGGGGCGGGCGACGGTGGTGGTGCGCGACGACCAGCTCTCGCTGGCGATCGGCAAGCGCGGGCAGAACGTCCGCCTGGCGGCGCGGCTGACGGGGTGGGATATCGACATCCTGACGCCGGATGAGTTCAACAAGGGTCTGGACATTATGGAGGTGACGCTCAAGGAGGTTCCGGGCATCACCGAGGAGCACCTGGGCAAGCTGGCGGCGATGGGCATGGTCAGCGTGTTCGATGTCGAGGAGGTCGGCGCCGACGTGCTGATGACCGAGCTGGGGATCGACGAGGCGACGGCCAAGGTCGCCATCGAGACGGCCGGGGTGAAGGCCAAGGACGTGGCGGAGCAGCAGCAGAAGGACAAGGAAGCCGCGGAGCAGAAGAAGCGCGAGGACGAGGAGGCGACGCGCCGCCTGCTGGAGAGCGGGGCCTCGCCCGCGGCCGACGGGGCGGCTCCGCCGCCGCCGGTGGGGGTCAGCGACGACGCCCGGGCGGCGGACATTCTGGGAGGCGGTCCGCCCCAGTAAAGCCGCGTGGGCCGGCGATCCGGCCTGGGCGGGGCGGCGGTCGGGCGGAATGCCCGGGCCGGTCATCGGAGGGATTGGATTTGGGTCAGCGCGGGATCGGGATCGCGGTGGGATGCGGGTGGAACGGATCGAAGCTTTATCGCGGAGTCATGCTTGGCCAAGGGCAAACGGATCAGTGAAATTGCGAAGGACCTGGGCATTGCGTCCAAGGACATCATCACCAAGTGCCTGGCGGAGGGGATTCCCTCCGACATTGTGAAGGGGCACATGTCGGTGGTGTCGGTCGGGCTCGAGGCGAGCATCCGCGAGTGGTTCAGCAGCGGCGCGGTGGCGACGGCGGTGGAGACCACCGAGCATGTCGACGTCGAGAAGGTGAAGTCCAAGCCCTTCAAGCCGGCAAAGAAGCCCGCCGATGGGCACGGGCATGACGGGCACGAGGGCCACGAGGCGCCAAGCGGGTCTGGCGGAGCGGAGACGCACGCGCCGGCGGCCGGCCACGCGGCCCCAGCGGCTGACGCCAAGCACGACGGCGCGGCGGACACCCACGCGGCCGGGCCGCTGAAGGTTGGCGAGCGGGTGGAGACGGGCGCGAACGGGTCGGGCGGCCCGACCACCTCAGCGACACCGGTGGCCCAGGTGGGGCCCTCCGGGTCGGTAACCGGACCGGCGGCGGCGCCTGCCCCCGCGGCGGCCAGCGCCCCGCTCACGGACCCCGCGACGCAGCACGCCACGCAGATTCCGCATGGGCCGGCGGCGGCAGGAGCGCCAGGAGCGTCGGGAGCGCAAACGCACTCGCCGCTCCCGCCGCACGCACCTGCGCACGGGGCCCCTGGGGCTTCAGGCGGGCACGCCGGGCAGGGCGGAGCGGGACAGGCTGGGCAGGGGACACATGGGGGCGGGCATGGGCACGCGCATTCGTCGTCTGGCGGCTCAGCGGCGCCGGCTCGGCCGGCGCTGAGGCCGACCGGGCCAACGGGCCCGGTGGGACCGTCGGGGCCAGTGCGACCGGCGATCGTGCGGCCGCCGGATGGGCCGGCGGTGCGGCCGGGGCAGCCGATGGCGCCGGCGGCGCAGGCGCCGGGCGGCCCGGGGCTGGCGCAGGCGATTCCGCATGGGCCCGGGCACGGGTCGGGGGGATCTGGTCATGGGGCCGGACACGGGACTGGGCACGGGCCTGGAGTCGGTCATCCGCCGCCGAGCGGTGGGGCCGCGGTGACTCCGCCGCCTTCGCGGCCGGTTGGGCCGCGTCCGGTGGTGAAGCCGGCGCCGATGAACGTGCCGAACCGCCCGCAGGTGGTGGCGCCGGCGGGTCAGCGGCTGGAGGTGAAGCAGCAGGTGAAGATCGCCGGGCCGAAGGTGGTCCGGGTGGAAGCGCCGGACCAGGTGGAGGCGCCGAGGCGGGCGGGCCCGTCGAGCGGTCCGCCGAGGGGCGGACGCGGGGTGATCGGCGGGCCAGCGACGGAAGACGATGCGAGCCGGAGCCCGCGCCGGAACAAGCGGCGCGGCCCGGGCGAGCCGGCGGCGGCGCCGGCGCGGCGGCGTGCGACGGCGGCGGAGGACATCCCTGTCGGCACGGGCTTCTCGGAGGCGGACCTGGCGGAGCGCGAAGCGCGGCTGGCCCGGGCGGGCGGGTATCTGCGGCAGCGGCGGCGCGAGCAGAAGGCGCGCGAGCACGCGGCGGGCGAGCGCGCCCAGACCGCGGCGGAGACCGGGGGCAAGGTGCAGATCGCGGCCCCGTTCACGATCAAGGAGCTGGCGGCGGCGACGGGCGTGAAGGCGGCGGACATCCAGAAGAAGCTGTTCATGCAGGGCGTGATGGCGACGGTGAACAGCGGGATCGACACCGAGCGGGCCCAGGAGATCATGATCGACTTCGACATCGAGCTGGAGGTGACTCAGGCTCAGACCGCCGAGGAGGTGGTGTCGTCGGGCTTCGAAAAGCGGCAGGCGATTGATTTGAAGCCGCGGGCGCCGGTGGTGACGATCATGGGTCACGTCGACCACGGCAAGACGTCGCTGCTGGACTCGATCCGCAAGACGAACGTGGCTGCGGGCGAGGCGGGCGGGATCACGCAGAAGACGTCGGCGTTCCGGGTGGCGGTGGAGGTGGGCGGGGAGACGAAGCACATCGTGTTCCTGGATACGCCTGGTCACCAGGCGTTCACGGAGATGCGCGCCCGCGGGGCGAACATGACCGATGTGATCGTGCTGGTGGTGGGCGCCCCGGAGGGCGTGATGCCGCAGACTATCGAGAGCATCAACCACGCCAAGGCGGCCAAGGCGCCCATCGTGGTGGCGCTCAACAAGATCGACTCGCCGCAGGCGACCGACGCGCAGGTCCAGCGGGTGATGGCGCAGCTGGCCGACCAGGGGCTGAACCCGGTGGCGTGGGGCGGGCAGACGGAGATCGTCAAGACCAGCGCGACCAAGCAGATCGGCATCGTGGACCTGCTGGAAGTGCTGGACCTGCAGGCGCAGGTGCTGGAGCTGAAGGCGGACTTCGCTGGGCCGGCCCGCGGCCGGGTGATCGAGGCGAGCCTGGCGGAGGGGCGCGGCCCGATCGCGACGGTGCTGGTGCAGGAGGGCGAGCTGAAGGTCGGCGACTATATCGTGGCGGGCCGGGCCTTCGGGCGGGTCCGCGACATCACCGACGACAAGAACCTGCGGCTGCGCGAGGCGGGGCCGTCAGTTCCGGTGCAGGTGAGCGGCATGGACGAGGTGCCCGACGCGGGGGACCCGTTCTTCATCACCGACTCCCTGAAGAAGGCGCAGGAAGCGGCCGACCAGCGGCGGCAGCGCGACCGGCTCGAATCGCTGCATCAGCCCAAGGTGACGCTGGATTCGCTGCTGGGCCAGATGAAGGACGCGGCCGTCAAGGAAATCCTGATCGTCCTCAAGGCGGACGTGCAGGGCTCGGTCGACGTGATCAAGCACGAGATCGAGCGGCTGTCGACGGCGGAGGTGAAGGTCCGCGTGCTGCACGCGGCCGTCGGCGGGATTCAGGAGAGCGACGTGGTCCTGGCGGACGCCTCCAAGGCGGTCATCGTGGGCTTCAACGTCATCCCCAACGGGAAGGCCCGCGGGCTGGCGGAGCAGCGCGGCGTTGAGATCCGCACCTACCAGGTCATCTACGACATCACCGAGGACGTCAAGAAGGCGGCCAGCGGCATGCTCGAGCCGGAGATCCGGCAGGAAGTGCTGGGGCACGCGGACGTCCGCAAGGTGTTCAAGGTCACCAAAGTGGGCACGATCGCGGGGTGCTATGTCACCGACGGGCTGTTCCTGCGGGATGCGCTGGTGCGCGTGACGCGGGGCGGGATCGTCATCGAGCAGGACCGGGTGCTGGAGCAGCTCAAGCGGTTCAAGGACGACGCCAAGGACGTTCGCGCCGGCATGGAGTGCGGCATGAAGATCGTCGGCTACGACGACATCAAGGAGGGCGACGTGCTGGAGTGCTATAAGAAGGTGGAAGTGAAGCGGACGCTGTGATGACCAGGGCCGGCGTGCGGCGCCGGCGCGCGGCTGGAAAGCATGAAGATCGCGATTCTCCAGTTTGAGCTGCTCATGCGCCAGCCCGAGTCGATCAAGGACAAGCGGCGGGTGGTGAAGGGGCTGAAGGACCGGCTGCACCACGACCACATGGTGAGCGTGGCGGAGGTCGGGCTGCTCGATCGAATGGACGCGGCCCGGCTGGGGCTGGCCGCGGTGGGGAGCGATGTGAAGGTGCTGCAGAGCATGACCGACCGGATCCTGGACAAGCTGCGGGCCCTGGAGGGCGCCCAACTGGGGGCGTTCCAGCGCGAGATCATCGACGGGGACGCCCTGAGCGGCGAGGATGTGACTGAGGACGGGTCGCCGCTGTGGACCCCGGAGGATCGCCGCCCATGACGCGTGAGAGACCAACAGGACGCGGCCACCGGCGCGAGCAGCTCGCCGCGGAGCTGCGCGAAGTGATTCAGGATGCACTCACCCGGGGCTTGTCAGATCCGCGGGTGCGGGGGCTGATCACGATCACCTCGCTGGAGGTGGCCGCTGACCTGGCGACGGCGGCGGTGTGGGTGTCGGTGCTGCCGGAGAAGAACCAGGTGAAGGTGATCGCGGGGCTGCGGCACGCGGCCAAGCACCTGCGGCACGAGGCCGGCGTGAAGATCACGAGCGTGAAGATCCCCGAGTTGCGCTTCGAGCTGGATGTGAGCCTCAAGAAGCAGGCGGCGGTGATTCAGGCGCTTGGGAGGGTCGCCGCGGAGCGTGAGCAGGCGGAGGCGCTGCTGGCGGAGCAGTCGGCCGCCGGGGCGGCCGGCGGCGGCGGCGGCGAAATCCGCAGCCCGTGGCATGTCGACCCGGGGGCTCGAGCGGGGAAGAATCCGGACCTTGGCGGAGAGGGCGGGCGGCCGCCCGGTGCTCAGTCTGGTCCTTCGCCTCGTTTAAAGACCGCTGCGCGTTCGACCCGATCATCCCCAGCCTCCAAGAGCAAGCGGAAAGCATGAGCAGCGCCGATCGCGCCAAAACCTGGGAGCATGTGCTTGAGCGCCTCCGCCGGCAGTACGGCGAGGCGGCGGAGCTGGAGGTCGGGGAGGGCGGGGAGGGCCGCGCAGACGGTGCGAGCGGCGGCGCGGCGAATGGGCCGGCGACGGCTGGCGGGGGCGGGAACACGCTGGGCGATCCCCTGCTGCGGGAGCTGATGAGAGGCTTCCTGGCGTGGGAGTGCGCATCGTCGCGGGCCGAGCCGGCGCTGCTGGCGCTGGACGCGGCGTTTGTCGACCTCAACGAGTTGCGGGTTTCGCTGGTGGACGAGATCGTCGCCGTGATCGGGCGGAACTATCCGCGGGCGAACGAGCGGTGCTCGCGGCTGCGCGGGGCGCTCAACGACATCTACCGGCGGGAGCACGCGGTGCGGCTGTCGCAGCTGCAGGACAAGAACAAGCGTGACGCGCGGGCGTACCTCGAGGAGCTGGCGGAGACGCCGGGGTACGTCAAGGCGCGGGTGTTCCTGCTTGGGCTGGGCGGGCATGCGATTCCCGTGGATGAGCGGCTGACGGAGAAGCTCATCGGCGCGGGGATTGTCGAGGAAGGCGCCGGCGCCGAGTCCGCGGCGGGCATCATCGAGAAGCTGGTGAAGGCCGGGGACGGCCTGGAGGCGCACCGACTGCTGCAGGCGTGGGCCGATGATGCGTCGGCGAAGCCGGCGCGACCGGCGCGTGCGGGGGCTGCGGGTGGTGGCGGTGGAGGGGGCGGGGCTGGTACGGGCGGGACGGCGGGGGGCGGGAGGCCGAGCCGGGCGGCGCGTCAGGGGCAGGCCGCCAAACCGGCCCGCAAGGCCAAGGCTCCGGCTCGTCCGGCGCGGGCGGCGAGCGGCTCGGGCCCGACGGCGAGCCCGACCAAGCGGACACCGTCGCCTGGCCGAAGGACGCCGCCGCGGGAGCGGGAGTAGGCTCAGGGACGCTGCGGGCTTGTGATCGCTCGTGGCCGCTCGTGGTCAATTGGCCGATTTGCCTGGAGTCCTCGTGGCCGGTCACAACAAGTGGAGCAAGATCAAGCACCGCAAGGCCGTCGTCGACAAGCGACGGGCCAAGGCGTGGACCATGTGCTCGCGGGCGATCATCGTCGCGGCGAAGATGGGCGGGCCGGATCCGGGGTTCAACTTCGCCCTGCGGACGGCGATCGAAGAGGCGCGGTACCACAACGTGCCGGCGGACAACATCGACCGGGCGATCAAGAAGGGGGTCGGGGGCGGGGCGGGCGAGGATTACGAGCCGGTGCGGTACGAGGGGTATGGCCCGGGGGGCGTGGCGCTCGTCATCGACGCCTTGACCAACAACCGGGCTCGCACGGCGGGCGACCTGCGGCTGATCCTCGGGAACCACGACGGCAAGCTGGGGACCACGGGTTGCGTCTCGCACCAGTTCGAGCAGAAGGGCCGGATCACCATCGCCGGCGGGGCCGGCGGGGCCGAGGGCGAGGAAGCGATCATGGAGGCGGCACTGAACGCGGGGGCCGATGATGTCCGGCGGGCCGACGACGACACCCCGGAGACGCCGATGTGGGATGTGCTGTGCGCCCCGGCGAGCCTGCACACGGTGAAGCAGGGTCTGGTCGCGGCCAGGATGCCTGTCGGGGAATCGATCCTGGACATGCTGCCGACGACGACGGTGGCGGTGGGCGGCGAGGCGGCCAAGCTGCTGCTGGAGCTCATCGACGCCCTGGAAGACAACGACGACGTAAAAAAGGTCTACAGCAACGCCGACATCAGCGAGGATGTGCTGGGGGCGCTGTGACCGGGGGCGTGGGGGGCGGCGGGGTCCGGCGATAAACGGTCAGGATGTCATCGCCGCTGCGCCGCGCGAGCTCGAGGCGCCAGCGCGAAGCCTCGGCCAGTGGGCCGGGGGGCACGGACCGGACAGGCGGACGGGCGGACTCATCGCCGAGCAGGATGGGGGCGGTGTAGACGTGCAGCTCGTCGATGAGGTCGTCACGCAGCAGGCGGCCGAGCAAACCGGGGCCGCACTCGGTGAGGACGGAGGCGATGCCGAAATCGGCGGCGAGGCGGGCGAGCAGGGGCCGGAGGGCGATTTCGCGGCCGTCGCCATCGCAGATGATCTGGATGGGGCTCGGCGCGGCCGGGCCGCCAACGCCAGGCTCTGAGGGCGCCGGCGCGGCAGGGCCGGGGCCTCGGCTGACGACCTGAATGACCCGGGTGTGCGCGGCGGCTCGCCAGAGCAGCGAGGTCGGGGCCAGTTCGCCGGCGGGATCGATGATGACGGGCGTGGCGGTGCGCCGGAGCGGAACGGCGCGGGCGGTGAGTTGGGGATCATCGGCCCTGACGGTGCCGATGCCGGTGAGGATGGCGTCGACGCGGGCGCGGGCGAGGTGGACCCAGCGGCGGGAGCGGTCGTTGCTGATCCAGCGGCTTTCGCCGGAGCGGGTGGCGACGCGGCCGTCGATGGTCTGGGCCCATTTGGCGATCACCCAGGGGAGCCCGGTGGCGAGGCGCTTGACGAACGGGTCGGAGAGGGCGATGGCCCGCGAGCTGTCGGCCGAGCACTCGCAGGAGACGCCCGCGGCGAGCAGGCGGGCGGCCCCTCCGGCCTTGAGGGGGTTGGGGTCGCGCCGGGCGTAGATGACGCGGGCGATGCGGGCGGCGATGAGGGCCTCCGAACACGGGGGCTGCCTGCCCGCGGCGTTGCAGGGTTCGAGCGTGACGTACGCGGTGGCGCCGGCGGGGTCGTGGCCCCGGGCCCGGCAGTCGGCGAGCGCCAGGGCCTCGGCGTGGGGGCCGCCGAAGCGGCGATGATGGCCCAGGCCGATGATGCGCTCGCGAACGGCGCCGGGACCCGGGCGGACCAGCACGCAGCCGACGAGCGGGTTGGGCTCGACGCGCCCCACGGCCCGCCAGGCGAGGCGGGCGGCGAGATCGAGCATCAGGCGGGCGTCGGGGTCGCCAGCGGGGGCGACGTTGATGGGCTCGGGTTCGAGTGAATTGACTGGCAAAGTGGGTAGGAGCGGAGGGGTCTGGGGGCAGAATGACTGGTCAGGCGATGCGGATCATCGCTTCACGATCCTTGGCGGTGATGACGCCGCCGGCGGCGGCGTCGCGGAGCCAGCGGCGGGCGTCCTCGGTGTAGCCGGCGGTGGGCTTGAGCTCGGGCAGGCGGGCGCACCAGTGGCGGTTGAAGCGGGCCATGAGGGTCTCGCGGGCGAGCTTGGCGGCCATGGAGGCGAGGGCGACGGGAAGAAAGGCGGTCTCGGCCTCGGTCTGGAAGATCACCGTCATGGCCCGGCCGGGGGCGGAGAGGTCGTAGCGGCTGCGCTGGTCAGTGTGTTCGCGGACGCGCACGCTGGCGCCGGGGACGAGCTCCGCGAGGGTCTCTGCGTAGTCGGTGCGGCCCCCCTGCCGATCGCAGACGATGCGGAGGCCAGTTCCATCAGAAGCGCCCTCCGGCCCCCACTGCTCCCAGGCGGCCCGCAGGTGGGCGGCGAGGCCGATGGCGGTCGCGGCGGCCTTGGTGTGGTGCGTGCGGACGGCGCGGTTGAAGGCGGACTCGCCGATCACGGCGCAAGACAGATCGAGGACCGAGACGCCGACGGGAGCGAGGCCCGCCGCGAGGACGTTGCCGGCGATGTCCATGGCGGCAAGGTCGGCGGAGGCCGGGGCGGGGAGGGGCGGACCGCCGTACCAGGGGAGGGGCTCGAGCGCGGCGCCGAGGGACTCGATGAGGCGGAGATCGGTTTCGGGGCGGCGGCCGAGGCAGCGGAGGAAGGCGTGGACGCCGCGCTCGAGATGGGTGAGGGGGTGGCGGGTGCGCGAGTCGTTGGGGAGCTTGAGTTTTTTGGAATCTTCGATGGCGATGCGGCGGCGCTTGTCGGAGGGCTTGCGGCAGATGCAGCCATCGAGGAGGGCCCAGAGGTCAGGGGCGGGGTCCCCCGGGCGCCAGGGGTCGATGCGGAGTGCGGCCATGCCGACGCAGAGCGGGCCAAGCAGGGGTCCGTATCCGGCTTCGTCGATTCCGGCGAGCACGAGGGGCACGCGAGGCGGCTCCGCAGAGGGGGGATTCAAGGGGCTCCGACGGGGGGTCAGCTTACCTCGGTTGGAGCCTGCGCGGGGGCCGGGGGCTCGCGGCCGGCGGGGGATTGGGTGGCTTTGCCGCCGAAGGTGTGGCAGACTGTGGATGTGCGCGGGCGTTTGGCGAGCGGCAATGCGCTGCGGCGTCGGGCGTTGACCTGCGGTGTCGGGCCCACGACGTGTTCGGGCCGAGGGCCGATCAGGCCTTGGGCCAGGGGAGGATCGCATGAGCAACGAGAATCTGGGGAATTTGGGTATCGGCGTCCGTCGGGCGGCCGCCTGGCTGCTGGCGCTGGGAGGCTTGGGAATGGCGCCGGGGGTGTGCCTGGCGGACACGATCACGGTGTACGTGTATGACTTTGAGCTGAGCACGGTCCCGCTGTCGGAGCCGGCGATTGACCCCGTGATCATGGTCGGCGACACGATCCGGTGGGTGTGGCTGCACGACTTCCACAACGTGGTCGCCTGTGTAGGGCAGGGAGATTTCTGGGAGTCGGACGTGTTCAGCATGGGAGACACGTTCGTGCACACGTTCGATACGCCCGGGGTGTTCCAGTACTACTGCCAGCCGCATGGGCGCGACAACTTTGATGGCACCTACGAGGGGATGGGCGGGTCGGTGACGGTGCTGGTTCCGAGCCCCTCCGGGGCCGGGGTGCTGTGTCTGGTCGGGCTGGCCGCGGCGCGGCGGCGGCGCCGGGCCGCGATTGGGTGAATTTGCCTGGGTTACCAGAAAATTGCCTGTTGACAGTTGGCGCGCTGGCAATGACGCGATAACTTCAGCGTTATCTCCGGCGAGTCGCCCCACTCATGCCCCTGACCCGCCGGATCCCTCCGCCGAAAACCTGGATAGTCCATGCGATGGTTCGCTGCTGAGCGCGCGCACGGGTCCTTCCGCTTTCCGCCCAACGGAGTTCATCACATGACCCACCCGACCACGGTCGTTTCCGTTCCCAACGCTCAGCCGGGCCGCGATCGTGAGATGCGGCTGGGGCGGCGAGGGTTGTTCTCGCGGGCCGCGCTGATGGCGCTGGCCGGCGGCGGCGCGGCGGCCGCAACATCACGGGCGAAGGCGTCGCCGCCCAGCGTGTCGGCTGAGGTCGACCCGGGCTCGCTGACGCGGAAGCTGGTGTCGCGGCTCACCTTCGGCTTCACCGAGGGTGAGTACAGCGTGGCCCAGAATTTGGGGTACCAGGGGTACCTCGAGCGGCAACTGAATCTGACTGCGGCCGATGAGGACCCGGCGGTGACGGCGGTGCTGAACAACGCGACGCTGTTCCCGTGGCTGAATGCCACCAACGACGCCCTGCAGGCGCAGTTCCAGATCAACGGCGGCGTGATCGCCAACGACCTGATCAATCACACAATTTTCCGCTCGGTCTTCTCGCGGCTGCAGCTCTTCGAGCGGATGGTGGAGTTCTGGTCGGACCACTTCAGCATGGATGTGTCGGTGGACCAGTTGCAGTGGCTGAAGATGATCGACGACCGGGCGATCCGGGCGAACGCGATGCGATCGTTTGAGGAGCTGGTGAACGCCTCGGCCCGCAGCGCGGCGATGCTGAACTACCTGGACAATGACGTGAGCCGGGTCGGAGCCATCAATGAGAACTATGCCCGCGAGTTGATGGAGCTGCACACGCTGAGCGTGAACGGCGGGTACACGCAGGCGGACGTGGTCGCGGTGGCCCGCTGCCTGACGGGATGGACGTGGTGGAGCCGCAACCCCCCCACCCCCGCTGACTACGGCACGTTCCGATACAACAGCGGCAACCACGACAACAACGCCAAGACGCTGTCGCCGATCTTCAATCGCGCCAATCCGACGCAGCCGCTGGTGATCCCGGCGGGCGGCGGCCAGAACGACGCCCAGACGGTGATCAACATCCTGGTGGCGCACCCGAATACGGCGGACTTCATTGCGACGAAGCTGTGCCAGCGGTTCCTGGGGGAGGGAACGCCGAGGGCGGTGATCGATTCGGTCAAGGCGGCGTACCTCAGCACCACGCCCAAGGGCGATGTGAGGACGATGCTGCGGGCGATCTTCGATCCCAATGTGCTGGCGGATGCGGGCCAGAAGATCAAGCGGCCGTTCCACCTGTTCGCGTCGGCGATGCGGCCGCTGCTGGCGGGGCCATCGGCGATCACAGCGTTCTCCACGCTTCAGGGGTACTACTTCCGGGCGGGGCAGAGGCCCTTCAACTGGAGTCCGCCCGACGGGTACCCGGACAGTAATGAGTACTGGACGGGGCTGGTGCTGCCGCGCTGGAACTTCGCGGCGGGGCTCGTCACGAGCAACAACTCAACGGGCGGGACGACGGGCGGCATCAACGGCGTGTCGGTGAACGCGGCGACGGTGGACGCGTTCTTCCCGGGGATGACCACACGCGACCAGATCCTTGCGAAGCTCAACCAGTCGCTCTTCGGCGGCGTGTGGCCCCAGGCGGAGCGCGATGCCATCCGAACGTTCCTGCCTTCGGGCACATTGACAGCCACGAACAAGCGCGACGCGCTGGGGCTGGCCTTCTCCTCGCCGACGTTCCAGTACGTCTGACGTCCGTCGACTCTGCTCCAACTTGCGGCGTCACCTCGCCGCGCCCTTTCCTCCTCGCGCACACTCCGACCCCAGCACGGCGCCTGCCACCCAAACCGCACCCCACGCCGCGCCCGTTTGCCTGAAAGGCCAGCCATGAGCGACCAACTGCACACCGCCTGTGATGAGTACATGCAGCTCTCGCGCCGCAAGTTCATGGTCGCGTCGACGGCGATGCTGGCCCTGCCGGCGTGCTTCCCGCGGGTGTCCTACGCCGAGAGCCACACTTCGGCGCCTCAGGACGTGGTGATCCAGCTCTACCTGCGGGGCGGCACCGACGGCCTGAGTGTGGTGGCCCCTTGGAACGAGGCGAACTACATCAACGCCCGTCCGAACATCAAGATCACGGCGCCGGGGTCGGGCGTGCTGGGTGCGCTGGACCCGCTGGCGGGAAACACGGCGAGCAGCCCGACGGCCCCGGGGGGCCAGGTGGTGTTCGGGTTCAACCCGGCGATGGCGCCGCTGATGGGGGCGTATGGGGATGGGAAGCTGGCGATCATCCAGGCGACGGGCCTCACGAACCAGTCGAAGTCTCACTTTGACGCCCAGAAGTTCATGGAAGTGGCGAAGCTGAACGACCCCAATGTGGCGACGGGGTGGCTGGGGCGGCACTTGATCACGCAGACGACGCCGCTGAACCCGAACGGAACGCTCCGGGCCGTGGGCGTGGCTGACGGCTTGCAGCGAGCCCTGGTGGGCTCCGACAAGGCCGTGCCGATTCCCGATATGCAGAACAACCCGGGGACGCCGCCGGCACTGAACAATTTCGCCGGCTACGGGCTTCAGGGGACCACTTCGACCAAGGCGGCCAGGCAGTCGGGCATCGACGTCATGTTCGAGTCGTTCGGCGGAGCCATTGGGGACTCGGCGAACAACACGCTGGCGACGATCGGCCTGCTGAACCAGATCGGCGCGGCTGGATATCAGCACTCGATCCCCGCGGGGAACAATCCCGCGGCGTATCCGACGTCGTCGCTGGGCAATGCGCTCAAGTCATCGGCGGCGCTGATCAACGCGCAGGTGGGCGTCGAGGCTATCGCGATCGACTACGGCGGGTGGGATCTGCACAACAACGAAGGCACCGCGACCGGCGGCGTAAACGACCCGGCGTCCAACATGTTCCGGCAGATCGACACGCTGGCGAAGGCGCTCAGCGCGTTCTACGCCGACATCATCGTGGGCAAGGGCCGCAGCGTGATTGTGGTGGTGATCTCGGAGTTCGGCCGGCGCGTCGGCCAGAACGGCACCGTCGGCACCGACCACGGCTACGGCAACATGATGATGGTGCTGGGTAACGCGGTGGCGGGGCGGCGGATCATCACCAACTGGCCGGGCATCTCAGCGTCGCAGCCAGCGACCAATGTCGACCTGGGCGTGACGATCGACTACCGCGACATTCTGGCCGAGATCGTGGCGGAGCGTCTCGGGAACGCCGCGAACCTGGCCACCATCTTCCCCGGGTACACGCCCACGTTCCGCGGGATCACGACCTGAGCCGGCCAGGCGGCGCAGTCCGCACCGGTTCGCAGATTCGATGACCTTTGGCCCGACCGTCCGAAGACCCGGCCCTCAGCCCCCCAAGCCAAACCTCGGAGCACCCCGATGCGCCAGAACCTCCGCTCCCGAATCCAGTCCGGTGTTCTTCTGATCGTCGCGACCGCGGCGGGGCAGGCCTGCCTCGCCCAGTCGGCGATCTTCAGCAACGGCTCGAGCGACCCGCTGACGCCGGCGCTTGGAACCGGCACGACCACATCGAGCGGCGCCCAAGCCCCGGCGGGGGCGCAATGGAGCGAGACGGCCCAGGTCTCCGCGACGGAGTCGAACGCGGTGATCGGCTTCAGCACGCACGCCTACTCGGGTGGCGCCTACCGCTTCGCCGATGACTTCACGGTGCCCGCGGGCCGGGTGTGGCGGCTGGATGCGGCCGACTTCTTCGCGTATCAGACGGGGGCCCCGCTGCCGCCGGGCGCTTCGCCCTTCAGCGGGCTGAGCGTGCGGATCTGGTCGGGCGTTCCGGGCGCGCCGGGCAGCGAGGTGCTCTTCGGCGACGGGAGCGCCAACCGGCTGGTCTCGTCGGTCGGCGGAGGGTACTACCGGGTCATGAACTCGGCGGTGCTGCCGCTGGGAGGGCTGCCCGACGCTTCGCGTCTGATCTGGCGGAGTGAGGCGGCGCTCGATGGCGTGGTGCTCGGGCCGGGAACCTACTGGATCGACTGGCAGTACAGCGTGGCGCCCGGGGCGAGCGCGTTCTCACCTCCGGTGACCAAGCCCGGCGTTCGGACGCAGGCGGGCTGGAATGCGCTGCAACTCAAGCCATCGGGGGTGTGGGCGGCGGTGATCGATGGCGGCAAGCCGGAGGCGGCGGCGGATGCGCCGCAGGACATGCCGTTCATCCTGCTGGGCGTGGATGCCTGCGCGACTGATTTCAACCTGGACGGCGCGAGCGATCCGGACGATCTGGCGGACGTCATCGCCGCGTTCTTCGCCGTGCCGCCCGACCCGCGGGCGGACATCAACGGGGACGGCGTGGTTGATCCCGACGACCTTGCTGATTACATCGCTGCGTACTTTGGCGGGGCCTGCTGAAGGGCGGCGCCCCCGAGCGGCTTGATGCCCGCGATGCGTCCAGCGGAGAGCTGGCGGTTGGCCAACTGCGCCGATGAACCGGCTCATAAACGCGCAGATCTTGCTGAGCGCGGGTCTTGGCTATCCACCATGGGCAGGGGATCACCCCTAAAGGCGTTACGATCGCGACGCCTGTGGGCTGTCTCTCGCTTCAGCCTCGAAGCTGGGCGGTCGATTTGACGGAGGCTCAGTGTTTCGCCGGAGGCGTTTGCCCGGCGGCGCTCGGCGTGCACGCGCGGCCCCCTCGGGGGCCCCTCCGGAGGTCGAAGCATGAACCTGAAGAACTTGATGGCGGTTGGGCTGGTAGGTCTGGCGGCGGCGGCCGGCGCGGCGATGGCCGATGACGGCGTTGCGGCCGACAAGGTGCTCGTGGGGCAGGCGGCGGCCCTCAAGGGCCCGGCGTCGGCCCTGGGCGAGGGGATGCAGGCGGGGATGACGGCGTACTTCAACAAGGTGAACGCGTCGGGCGGCGTCAATGGCCGGAAGATCGAGCTCAAGACGCTCAACGACGGCTACGAGCCTGAGAAGTGCGAGGCGGCGACGAAGGTGCTGCTGGAGCAGGAGAAGGTCTTCGCGCTGATCGGCTACGTGGGCACGCCGACGTCAAAGGTGGCGGTCCCGCTGGCTGAGAAGGCCGGGGCGCCGTTCATCGGGGCGTTCACGGGCGCCGAGTTCCTGCGGAGCCCGTTCAACCCCATGGTGGTGAACGTGCGGGCCAGCTACTTCCAGGAGACGGAGCGGATGGCCCAGATCCTGGTGGACCAGAAAGGCCAGAAGAAGGTCGCGTGCTTCTATCAGAACGACGCCTTCGGCCAGGCGGGCCTGGCGGGGATCGAGAAGGCGCTCAAGGCCCGGGGCCTGGAGCTGTGCGCCAAGGGGACGTTCGAGCGGAACACGGTGGCGATTTCCGAGGCGCTGAGCACGATCGGCGCGGCCAAGCCCGACGCGGTGGTGATGGTCGGTCCGTACAAGCCGTGCGCCGCGTTCATCAAGGCGGCCCGCGAGAACGAAGGGACCAAGACCGCGACGCTCGTGAACATCTCGTTCGTCGGGACGACGGCCCTGCTGGGCGAGCTGGGCGGCGCGGGCGACGGCACGATCATCACGCAGGTGGTGCCCTATCCGTGGGACAACGCGCTCCCGGCGGTGAAGGAGTACACCGAGGACATGAACAAGGCGGGGCTGGGGGCGAAGATCGATTTCATCAGCCTGGAGGGATACCTCACGGCGAAGTTCTTCTGCCAGAACCTGGCCAAGATCGAGGGCGAGCCCACCCGCGAGAAGTTCCTCAAGGTGCTCGCGACGGCGGGCAACTTCGACCTCGGGGGCGTGAAGCTGACCTTCGGCGCCAGCGACAACCAGGGCATGGATGAGGTCTTCGCGACGGTGATCCAGGGCGGCAAGGCGGTCCCGCTCACCGGCGGCGGCGTGGCGGGCGTGCCCACGGACAAGTGATCGGCGGAGCGAGGCGAACGAGCACTGCGCCGAGAGGCGCAGCTTCACTGAAACAGCCAACGGCGCCGGGCGGGTCGAACCGACCGGCGCCTTTTCACTCTGGAGAGACCCTGATGTCATCGATTCGTACAAGCCTGACGGGGTGGTGCGGCGCGTGCCTCGCGGCGACCGTGGGGGTGCTGGTGACGGTCTCGGCCATCCGCATGAGCGCTGATGCGCAGGACAATGCCAACCGCGAACTGGCGGCGTCGGCGGATGCCGCCGCGGCGCGGATCCAGAAGCGGATCGACCCGGCCTTCGCCACGGCGCGGACGATCGCCAGCGCGCTCGGGGCGACGCAGGATGCGACAGTGAAGCTTGACCTCAGCCGCGAGGCGGCGATGGGGATCATGGAGATCGTGCTTCGCGAGAACCCGCAGCTCTTGTCGGTGTTCACAGTGTGGGAGCCCGACGCCTTTGATCAGATGGACAAGGGCTACAGGGGCGTGCCGGCGCACGACCAGACGGGGCGGCTGGCGCCGTGCTCGTTCCGCGGGGCGGACGGCAAGATCGGGCGGCGCGCCGTGCAGGGGTATGACGGCAAGGAGCCGACGCCGCTCTCGAAGGCGTATGCCAAGGTCAAGGCCAGCCTGGCGCCGGTGCTCACCGAGCCCGTGGGCGGCGAGGGGGCGGGGTCTGCGGGGCCTACGTCATACGCGATCACGCCGATCGCGGTGGGTGGGAAGTTCTACGGCATCGTGGGGGTTGAACTGCCGCTCAACTTCGCGCAGGACGATCTCAAGCTCGCGGACCACGGCGGCGAATACGTCGCCACGATGCGCGATGGCGGCGGCGGCGTGGTGGCCTCGACCGATCAGGCGATGCAGGCGGGGAGCCGCCCGAAGGTCAGCGAAGCCGTGCTCGGGGCGGTGGCATCGCTCAAGGCCGGGACCGGAACGGTCGTGGAGCTGCCGGAAACGCTGATGGGCGTGGGGCTGCTTGATGTGCCGGTCGACGGGGCGCGGTGGCATGTGTCGGTGGAGGCGCCGACGGCCCGCGTGCACGCGGGGGCGCAGTCGGTGGTGCTCGTGCAGCTGGGGGTGGGCGCGGCGTGTCTTGGCGCCGCGATGGTTGTTCTTTGGCTGATCGTGGGGACAGCGACGAAGCCGATCGGCCGGCTGATCGACACGGTGCGCGAACTGGCGACGGGCGAGGGCGACCTGACCACGCGGCTGGCGATCAACCGGCGCGATGAGCTGGGCGTGCTGGCGAAATACGTCGACCAGTTCCTTGACAACATCCATGCGATCATCAGCGAGGTGAGCACGACCACGCGCGACGTGACCCAGGGGGCCAGCGAGATCGCGAGCAACGCCCAGGTGATCGCCCAGGGCGTGGGGGAGCAAGAGCGGCGGACGGCGCAGGTCTCGGCGGCGGTGGAGGAGATGAGCGCGAGCGTGCAGGAGGTGGCGGGCAAGAGCGAGCAGGCGGCGGCGGCGGCGAAGCTCTCGGGTGAGCGGGCCCGCGAGGGCGGGGCGGTGGTGAGCCGGACCGTCGAAGAGATGAACGCGATCGCGGCCCAGGTGGGGGAGACGGCCAAGGCGGTCGGCGGCCTGGGGGAACGGAGCAACGAGATCGTCGAGATCATCGGGCTCATCGAGGATGTGGCGGACCAGACCAACCTGCTGGCGCTCAACGCGGCGATCGAGGCCGCGCGGGCGGGCGAGCACGGGCGGGGCTTCGCGGTGGTGGCCGACGAGGTGCGAAAACTGGCCGACCGGACGACCGAAGCGACCAGCCGCGTGGCCAAGACGATCGGCGAGATCCAGCAGGAGACGCGCAGGGCGGTGGAGCGGATCGAGGGCGGGCGCCAGCGGGTCGACGCCGGCGTGCAGCTGGCGGGTGAGGCGCGGGCCTCGCTTGATCAGATCCTGGGCTCGTCCACGGACCTGGGCGGCATGGTGCAGGCGATCGCGGCGTCGGCCCAGCAGCAGAGCCGGTCGAGCAGCGAGATCGCCCAGAGCATCGAGCAGATCGCGCTGGTCACGCGGGAGTCGGCGCGCGGCTCAAGCGAATCGGCGACCTCGGCCGAACGGCTCAAGGAGCGGGCCGAGAAGCTCCAGGCGATCGTGGGGCGGTTCAAGCTTTAGCGGCCGCTTGGCCGGCGCCGGCGCCCAACCGACCACCAACAGAAAAGCCCCGCCGAGGGGCGGGGCTTGAGGGACGAGTGCGCCTGCGCTGCGCAGATGCGCTGCTCAGGGGCTCAGCGGCGGCGGCGACGCGAGACGAGCACAAGGCCGGCGCCGAGGACCGCCGCGGCGCTCGGGGCGGGGACGATCGTGCCGTTGATGCGGACGTCATCAATGAACGCTGCGGCGGTGGAGCCTTCGAACGCGCCGGCGGCGACGCTGATCTCGATGAAGGCGGCGAAGGTGTCGTTGGGGGCAGCGCCGAAGGCCGGGACGGTGAGCGAGGCGGTCGAGAAGGACGCGTAGCCGGAGGTGCTGGCGGAGATGGTCTGCAGGCCGGTGTCGCCCACGATGGCGCCCTCGGCATTGAGGATGCGCAGGGCGTAGAAGCCGACGCCGCCGGGGCCGAAGGTGTAGTTGCCGTTGAATGAGAGGCTGACGGCGGAGCCGGGCGCGAGCGAGGCGAGTCCGACATCGCTGATGGTGTTCTGGTTGATGCCGGCGGACCCGCCGATGGCCGCCCCGCCGACGGCGAAGAGACGGTGGGCGAACAGACCGGTGAGGGGGGTCGAGGCATCGCGCTGCGAGAGGGTGCCCGGAGCGCCGCCGCCCGTGACGTTCCACTGCGCGGATTGATCCGGGGTGGCGCCCGCGGATTCAAACCCGGAGTTACCGGCGAGCTGGTCAGCGAGAGCCGAGGTGGTGATCGTCCCACCCGCCACGACAACAGCCGCCACCGCGAGAACCGAAGCCTTGAACGTAACCATGATCAATCTCCTTCCGAGTGTGCCGCGCCAGGGCGCGGCCAGCCCCTCAGCCGAATGGCCAAGCTGACCGGCGTGCTCCAACGCGGTCGCTCACGGAAACCGACACAGCAGGAGCGTACCAGAATGTGCGGCAAGGACACCCGGGAAAGTCAGGAATTCGACGTTTGGCCCCCTACCCACGGTTGGCGATGAATCGTTCAGCAAACGCTCGTGCTTCGAGGCGCGGAAGGGTCGGGGGGCTTCAGTAGACGTTGCGCTGGCGATCGCCGCTTGGAGGCGGCGGAGGCGGAGCCAGGCGCGGGCGACGGACCAGTCGTCGGCGAGGGTGGAGCGGGCGACGCTGGCGATCACGTCGTTGGACATGCCAGCGAAGAAGCGGAGCTCGACGAAGCGGGCCTGTCTGGCGCCGCCATCAACCTGCCCGGGCCCGGGCTCAGCAGCAACCGCACCGGCCTGATCGTGATGCGGTACAAGTCCCTCGGCGGCAACCAGCAGTTCGCGGCGTTCATCAACCCTGCGAGCCCGAACAACCCCGGAACCCCCATCGTCACAAGGACCCTGACGCTGTCGACCATAGAGATCGCGGCGTTTCGATTCGTCCACGCGGGGCCCCCAGGCTCGCCGCAGGCGACGTTCGATGAACTGGGCATCGCCGAGACCTACCCGGGGCTGATCCCCGCGCCGGGGACGGCTGGACTGCTGCTGACGGCTGGAGCCGTCGCGACCCGGCGGCGGCGGTAGCGCAAGCCGGCCCGGCGGTGCGGCAGGCCTTCTACCATCGGCCGCATGAGTGCGGAAGTCACCATCGAACCGTTGGCGCCGCCGGTGAGCGACGCGGACATCCGCGGGCTGGCCAGCCTGCTGATCGACGCTGTGGACTCCGGCGCGGCGGTGAGTTTCATGGCGCCGCTCGGGCCGGAGCGGGCCGAGGCGTGGTGGCGGGCCACCGTGAGCAGCCTGCCGGCGCGGGGCGTGATTCTCGTGGCGCGCGATGCGGACGGGGTGGTCGGCAGCGTGCAGCTCCAGCCCGCGTGGGCGCCCAACCAGCCGCACCGGGCGGAGATCGCCAAGCTGCTGGTGCACCGGCGGGCCAGAGGCCTGGGTCTGGGGCGGCGGCTGATGGAGGCGGCGGAGCGGGCGGGCGAGAGCGCGGGGTTCACGCTGCTGACGCTCGACGCCAAGCGGGGCGCAGTGGCGGTGCACCTGTACCGCCGCCTGGGGTGGATTGAGGCGGGAGTGATCCCGCTGTTCGCCGTGGACCCGGATGGGGCGGCGCTGCACGACACGGTGATCTTCTACAAGCCCATCGGCGGGGCCAGGGGCGCACGGGATCAGCGCGGCTGACCCAGCGGCTGGGCGCGTCGGGGCGGGCGTGAGGCGTCAGGCCTTGGGCTTGAAGATGCGGAAGAGCTTCTTGAGCGGGTCGTAGAACTCGTCGACGACGCGTTCCTTGAGGGGGATGATGGCGTTGTCGGTGATGGTAATGTGCTCGGGGCAGACCTTGGTGCAGCACTTGGTGATATTGCAGTAGCCGATCCCGTGCTTTTCCTTGAGGTCGGCGACGCGATCCTCGGTGTCGAGGGGGTGCATCTCGAGCGCGGCGGAGTAGACGAGGAAGCGGGGCCCGATGAACTCATCGTGCTTGTGGTGGTCGCGCAGCACGTGGCAAACGTCCTGGCACAGGAAGCACTCGATGCACTTGCGGAACTCCTGCACGCGGTCGACATCGGCCTGGTCCATGCGCCAGGAGCCGTCGGCGGCGTCGGGCTTGCGGGGCTTGAAGGGCTTGATGCGCTTCTTGATCTCGTAGTTCCACGAGACATCGGTGACGAGGTCGCGGATGAGCGGGAAGGCCTGCATGGGTTCGACGCTCACCGGCTGATCGGGCGGGAGCTGGTCCATGCGGGTCATGCACATGAGGGCGGGCTTGCCGTTGATCTCGGCGGAGCACGAGCCGCACTTGCCGGCCTTGCAGTTCCAGCGGCAGGCAAGGTCGGACTGCTGCTCGGCCTGGATCTGGTGGATCACGTCGAGGACGACCATTCCGGTGGTGACGGTGGTCGAGTAGCTCTTGAAAGCACCGCCGGATTTGTCGCCGCGCCACACGTTGAAGGTGACCTGGCGGGTTCCGGTGGAGGGCGCGCTGGCGGCTGGTGCGGACATGGTGGCTCCTGCGGAAATCGTGACGTCGGGCGAACACCGCGACCGGATCAGTTCACTTGTTCTCGTCGATGACCTTCTTGAGTTCCTCAGGGACGGGAACGATGGGGACCCGCTCGGTGACCAGCGAGCCGTCGGAGGCGAAGCGCTGGACGTGATTGAACTTGCCGAACTCGTCGCTCTTGCTCGGGAAGTCCTCGCGGAACTGGGCGCCGCGGCTCTCCTTGCGCTCGATGGCGCAGCGGGTGCAGGCCTCGGCGACGGCCAGGAGGTTGCGCAGGTCCATCGCGGCGTGCCAGCCGGGGTTGTACTCGCGGTTGCCAGGGATGCCGACGTTGCGGGCCCGGGCCTTGAGCTTCTGGAGGCCCTCCAGGGCGCGGAGCATCTCGTCCTCGCGGCGGACGATGCCGACGAGGTCCTGCATCATGTTCTGCAGGTCCTGCTGGATGGTGTAGGGGTTCTCGCCCTTGTCGCCGCGGTCGAAGGGCGCCAGGGCCCAGCGGGAGATCTCGTCCATCTGGTCGGGGTTGATCCGCCCCGGGGAGGACTCCTTGGCGAACTTGGCGGCGTACTCGCCGGCCCGCTTGCCGAAGACAATGAGATCCGAGAGGGAGTTGCCGCCCAGGCGGTTGGCCCCGTGCAGGCCCGCCCCCACTTCGCCGGCGGCGAAGAGGCCCTTGACCTTGGTCATCTGGCTGTCGGGGTCCACCTTCAACCCGCCCATGCAATAGTGCACAGTGGGGCCGACCTCCATGGCCTCCTGCGTGATGTCCACGCCGGCCAGGGTGATGAACTGGTGGTACATCGACGGGAGCTTCTTCTTGATGTGCTCGGCGCCGTTGGGGAGCTTTTCCTTGATCCAGGCGATGTCGAGGAAGACGCCGCCGTGCGGGGAGCCACGCCCGGCCTTGACCTCGCGATTGATGCAGCGGGCGACGTGGTCGCGGGTGAGGAGCTCAGGGGGGCGGTTGGCGTTCTTGTCGCCGGTGACATAGCGCCAACCTTCTTCGACGTCCTTGGCGACCTGGTTCTTGTAGAGGTCGGGGATGTCGTCGAACATGAACCGCTTGCCGTCCTTGTTCAGGAGCCGGCCGCCCTCGCCGCGGACGCCCTCGGTCACCAGGATCCCGCGGACCGACGGCGGCCACACCATGCCGGTGGGGTGGAACTGGACGAACTCCATGTCCTGGACCTCGGCGCCGGCCCGCAGGGCCATGGCCTGTCCGTCGCCGGTGTATTCCCAGGAGTTGCTGGTGATCTTGAAGGCCCGCCCGATGCCGCCGGTGGCGAGCACGATCGCCTTGGCCTTCCAGACGCGGAAGCGGCCGAGCTCGCGGTCGTAGCCGAGGCAGCCGACCACGCGGTCGCCATCGGTGAGCAGGTCGACGATCGTCATCTCCATGAAGATGTCGATCCCCTGGTGCACGCCGTGATCCTGGAGGGTGCGGATCATCTCAAGGCCGGTGCGGTCGCCGACGTGGGCGAGGCGGGGGTAGCGGTGGCCGCCGAAGTTGCGCTGCAGGATGCGGCCGTCCTGGGTGCGGTCGAACACGGCGCCCCAGGCCTCGAGCTCGCGGACGCGGGCGGGGGCCTCCTTGGCGTGGAGCTCGGCCATGCGGAAGTGGTTGAGGTACTGGCCGCCGCGCATGGTGTCGGCGAAGTGGACCTTCCAGCTGTCGCGGTCGTCGACGTGGGCCATGGCGGCGGCCATGCCGCCCTCGGCCATCACGGTGTGGGCCTTGCCCAGGAGGCTTTTGCAGATGAGCCCGACTTTGACCCCCGCGGCGGAAGCTTCGATGGCCGCCCGGAGGCCCGCGCCGCCGGCGCCGATCACGAGGACGTCGTGCTCATAGCTCTGGAAAGGGGTGGCCATTTCAGATGATCCTGTAATCGGTGATCCAGCCGGAGGAAACGCTGCGGACGTAGAAATCAGTGAAGCCGACCCAGAACAGGCTGATCCATGCCCAGATCTGGTGCTGACGGTTGAGGCAGCTCACGCAGCCATAGGCGGTTTTGACGGCGCCGGCCTTGGAGATCTCGTCGCGCCCGCCGCCGATGAGGTGCCGCAGCGAGTGGCAGCCCAGGGTGTAGGAGCCCAGAAAGATGGGGTTGAGCGTGAGGACCAGCGAGCCCACGCCGACGCCGATGGAGCCCTGCTTGGTGACAGGGTCGGTGAACCAGAAGGCGAGGGCCGCGTCGTAGACCAGGAAGCAGAGGAAGATGAGGGCGACGTAGAGGAAGTAGCGGTGAACGTTCTGCAGCACCAGCGGGAGCCAGCGCTCGCCCAGATACACGTTGCGGGGTTCGCCGACGGCGCAGGAGATCGGATCGGCCCAGAAGGCCTTGTAGTACGACCCGCGGTAGTAGTAGCACGTGAGGCGGAAGCCCGCGGGGGCCCAGAGGATCAGGAACGCGGGGGTGAAGTACGGAATCGCCATCAGCCAGCTCGGGGCCTCGCCGAACCAGGCGTGGCCGGTGTGCGTGCCGGGCATGTCGAAGAGCAGCGGGGAGTACATCGGCGAGAGGTACTCGGCGTGGTAGGCGCCGGAGCCGAAGAGGCTCTTGGTGAGATGCTCGGCGTTGGCCGAGAAGTTCTTGCCCTGGAACGCCGCCCAGTTGGCGTAGACGATGAAGGCCATCAGGCCGAGGAAGATCAGGAGCGACTCGCGCCACCAGATGTCCTTGCGTTGCGTCTGGCAGAACGCGCGGCGCTGCGGCAGAGCTTGCGGCAGCGGCAGAGAGGTTTGGGCCATGGGCGGTCTCCGAACGGACGTTACCGTTGTTTCAGAAACAATTGAAACTATTGATCACAGAGTCGACGTTGTCAACTCGTTCACTGAAAAGCTGGGCCTGAGCGACAGGCCTCGGCGGCGCCGCCCGCGCGCGTTCCCGGACGAGGGGTCGTCGGGAGGCAGGCAGGCGGGCGAAATGGGTCAACATGCCGGGGCTTTCCGCTGAGAAAACGGAGGATAGCCGGTGGATCGGGCCCTGTCAGGTTGAAGGGGCGCCGAGGCCGCATTTTCATGGTCGGGAGATAGGGGACCAGCAATGGGAGATCGCCCGTCGGCGCCGACGTACAGTCGGCGCAGCGGGCCTCCTTTCGGAGCGACCCTGCCCGCGCTGAGCGACTATGGCCATTGACACCCGCAGTGAGTTCGACAACGAAGGCCCGGGTGCGGACGCGCGGGTTCGGTGGCACGTCCTGCACTGCCGGAGCCGGCAGGAGAAGCGGGTGCACGAGGCGCTGGTGGCTCAGGGAGTCGAGAGCGTGCTGCCGCTGGTGCCCAAGGACCGGCGGTACGCCCACCGGCTGCGGCGGGTGGAGACGCCGCTGTTCTCGGGGTATGTCTTCATGCACGGGGCCCGGCAGGACGCGTTTCCCCTCGTGGCGGGCAAGCGGGTGGTGCGGATCATCGGCGTGCCAGATGAAGGGGAGTTTCTGAGCCAGCTCGAGCAGATCAGGCGGGCGATCGAACTCGGCGCGTACCTCGACCCGTGCCCGGCGATCAAGGAAGGGTGGCGGGTGAGGATTCACTCCGGGCCGCTGATGGGTCTGATCGGCGTGGTGGATCGCAAGCCCAAGCCGGATCGGCTGGTGCTGCAGGTGGATGTGCTTGGTCAGGGGGCGTCGGTCGACATCTCGGCGTTCGAGGTCGAGCCAGTCGAGGCGCCGACGCACGGGCTCAAGGGCGGGCGATGAGGGTGATCGAGGGCTCCGGGGGGATGGGACGTGAATGGGAGCTGACGGGGCGCTAGACGACGTCGTCCTTCTGGGGGTCGCCGATGCTCATCACGCCCCACAGGAACAGCCCGCCGCCAACGGCCCAGCCCCACGGCCAGAACCTTCCGTTCTGCCAGGCCCCGAAGGAAATGCCCAGAAAAATGAGCCCGCCAAGGGTCTTGGCGAGAATGTCTGCGTCAACCCAGCGTCGGCGGGTGGAGCCCATGGTGAGAGCCATCTCCTGAGCTGAGGTGGTCAAGCCTTGGTCGGGGCGGCGGCCGCCATGCGGTGGTCGTACTGCTCGCTGTAGAACTTGCGGTACTCGCCGGACTTGACGTTCTTCCACCACGTGGGGTTCTCGCGGTACCAGGCGACGGTCGCCGCGAGGGCGTCGGGCCAGGCGGAGCGGGTGGGCTTCCACCCGAGCTCGCGGGCGATCTTGGTGGCGTCGATGGCGTAGCGGCGGTCGTGGCCGGGGCGATCGGGGACGCGCCGGATGCGCTCCTCACCGCAGCCGACGAGCTTGAGCAGGGTGTGGGTGAGGTCGACGTTGGAACGCTCGTTGTTGCCGCCGACGTTGTAGACCTCGCCGGAGCGGCCCTTTTCAAGGACGGTCAGCAGGGCCTCGCAGTGGTCCTCGACATGGAGCCAGTCACGGACATTGAGGCCGTCGCCGTAGAGGGGCACCTGCTGGCCCTCGAGCAGGTTGGTGACAAAGAGCGGGATGACCTTCTCGGGGAACTGGTAGGGGCCGAAGTTGTTGGAGCAGCGCGTCATCAGCAGGTCGAGATGAAACGTGTGATTCCAGGCCCGCACCAGGCAATCGCTGGCGCATTTGCTCGCGGCGTACGGGCTGTTGGGGGCCAGCGGGGTGTCTTCGGTGAACAGCAGCTCGGGGCGGTCGAGCGGCAGCGAGCCGTAGACCTCGTCAGTGCTGACGTGGAGCATGCGAGGCGGGGGCCTGCGCTCGGCGGGGCTCAGCGATTGGGCCTCCACCTGGAGCTTGCGGAGCGCGTCGAGGATGACCTGCGTGCCGCCCACGTTGGTCCGGATGAACGGGCTGGCGTCCAGGATCGAACGATCGACGTGGCTCTCGGCGGCGAGATGCATGACGCCGTCACACTCGCGGATAAGCCGCTGGACCAGCTCCGCGTCGCAGATGTCGCCGCGGACGAAGGTGTAGCGGGGGTCGCCCTCGAGATCGCGGAGGTTCTCAGGATTGCCGGAATAGGTGAGCAGGTCGAGGTTGGTCACGCGGACGCCGGGGCGGTGCTTGAGGACGAAGCGCACCAGGTTTGAGCCGATGAACCCGCTGCCGCCGGTGATCAGGATGTGCTTGAACTGGTGGGTGACGGGGGTGGTGGACATGGGCGTTCCTTGTCGTGGCGGGGCTGCGGGCGATGCGCCGGGAGCGGGTGGGTGGCGGGCGGGGGGGCCGGAGGCGGGGTCAGGGTTCCAGGCGCGCCAGCACATCGGCGAGCGCGGCGGGCCAGGGAGTCATGGGGCCGATGAGCGATTCAGTCGGGGCGAGGTCGAGCACGCTGTAAGCGGGCCGGCGGGCGGGGCGGGGGAACTCGGCCGTGGTGCAGGGCTGGACGTCGGCGCGCCCCCCACTGCCGGCCACGATCTGGCGGGCGAAGTCGAACCAAGTGCATTCGCCGCCATCAGTGGCGTGCAGGAGGCCGCGGGCCCCGCGGGAGAGCAAGGCCAGCGTGGTGCGAGCGAGGTGCTCGGCGGACGTGGGCCTGCCGCGCTGGTCGCTGACGACTTTGAGGAGGGGCTTCTCACGGCCAAGGCGAGCGATGGTGCGGACAAAGTTGGTCCCCCAGGGGGCGTAGAGCCAGCTGGTGCGCAGGATGAGGTGGTCGCAGCCGGAGGCGCGGATCGCCTCTTCGCCGGCCGCCTTGGTGCGGCCGTAGGCGTTGAGGGGCTGAAGCGGGCCATCCACCGGGTAGGGCGCTTGGGCCTGACCGCTGAAGACGTAATCGGTGCTGAAGTGGACCAGTACGGCCGGCGCGCCGGGCTGGCCCCACTGGCGGGTCGCCCGCGCGAGGTTTGCGGGGCCCTCGCCGTTGGCGAGCAGGGCGGCGGGCTCGTCGGCCTCAGCGCCGTCGACGTTGGTCCACGCCGAGCAGTTGATCACGGTGCGGGGGCGGACCTTCTCGAACACGGCCTGCACCATGTCCGGGCGGGTGATGTCAAGCTCAGTGCGACCGGGGGCGGAGTAGGACTGGTCGGTGGCGGCGAAAGCCTGCCGGAAAGCCCGGCCCAGCATGCCCGAACCGCCTACCAGCAGGACGGGCGCGGCGAGGGGCGGGGTCATCGGGGTCATCGCATGGCCCGGCGCTGGCGCAGCGGTCATCGGTGCACAACCGCCCAGGGGAAGCCGGTGACGCTGTCGTGGGCGCGGCGATCTTCATCGGGGGCCGCGGCGTTGTACGCGTGCGTGACGTAGTAAAAGAGCCCGGCCGGCTCGTTGCCGACGGTGGCGACGCCGTGCCAGAGCGGGGGCGGGATGATCACGATGGCGGGGCGGCGGTCGCCGATGACGGAGGTCCAGGCTCGCCCGTCCTGCTCGCGGAAGACGCCAACCTTGAGCAGGCCGGTGAGGCCGATCCAGAAGTCGGTCTGCTTGGCGTGCCGATGCCAGGCCTTGACGACGCCCGGGAACGTGACGGAGTAGTTCACCTGCCCCTCGGGCGACATGACGC
>CAZSZO010000021.1:0-33228 GCA_964611125.1 uncultured Phycisphaeraceae bacterium
GTGCCCTTGAAGCCGATGGTGCCGGCCGAGTCCCAGCAGAGGGCCTCGCCGTTGGTGTCGGTGATCGTGACGATGGTGTTGTTCTGGCTCGCCCGGATGTGGGCGATCCCACGGACGACGTTCTTGCGGACCTTGTTGACCTTGGCCATGACTGTCCTTTCGCGCCGGGTGTCCGGGCCTCTGCGAGGGCCGGATCGGAGCAATGCCTGCGGAATCCCGAACTGCTGAACTCGATGCTGACGCCGCGCCGGCCGCCTGCCGGCCGGGCCGAGTGAACCTCGGCTTTAGCCCTTGATGCCCTTCTTGCCGGCGACCGTCTTGCGGCGGCCCTTGCGGGTGCGGGCGTTGGACCGGGTGCGCTGCCCACGGACGGGCAGGCCGCGCCGGTGACGCTCGCCGCGATACGAGCGGATGTCCTTCAGCCGCTGCACGTTCTGGCTCACCTGGCGGCGGAGGGCGCCCTCGACGAGGTAGCCGGCGTCGATGATCGAGTTGATCCGGGCCAGCTGCTGATCGTCGACCTCGGTCGAACGAAGGTCCGGGTTCACCTGCGCCTCGGCCAGGATGTCCTTGGCGAACTTCGGGCCGATCCCGTGGATGTACTGCAGGGCGAAAAAGATCTTCTTCTTCTCGGGAACGTCGATACCGGCGATACGTGGCACTGGGAAAGCTCCTCATCAGCCCGGGTGTCCGCGCCCATGCGGCGGCGGATCGGACCGCGTTTGACTCCGTCAACCTCGACTCAGCCCTGCACCTGCTTGTGCTTCGGATCGGCCTTGCAGATCACGCGGACCCGCCCCTTGCGGCGGACGATCTGGCAGTCCTTGCAGATGCGACGAACAGAAGCGCGAACCTTCACGGCAAGCCCCTTGACTGCATGAACGTGGACAACCCCCGGCCCGCACACGCCGGCAAGGGGTCGAGACTATAGCGCCCTCTTTCGTCCAAATCCCCACCCCGGCCCGTGAAGCCCTCCGAAGCCGCGACGCAACTTTCGCGCACCCCTCACGCCTGCCCCGCCAGCAGCTTCACCACCGTCAGGTACCAGAACGCCGCCGGGCCGGCGAACAGGAGCGAATCGATCAGGTCGATGATTCCACCCATTCCGGGGAGCAGCCTGCCGGAGTCCTTGATCCCCGCGTCCCGCTTCAGAATGCTGGCTGACAGATCGCCAAGCTGCCCGGCGATCCCCAGCGTCATTCCCGCCGCGAAGCCGTGGCCGATCGAGAGCCCGGCCGCCCGTCCACCTGTCTCCATCCCGGCCCCCAGCCCCGGCGCCCCCGTCACCAGTTGCTGCTCTGTCACGGCCATGAGCATCCCCACGCACCCGGCCGCCAGAATGCCGCCCACCAGGCCCTCCCAAGTCTTGCCCGGGCTGATCCACGGGATGAGCTTGTGCCGGCCGATGGCCTTGCCTGTGAAGTACGCCCCCATGTCGCTGGACTTCACCGTTAGGATCACGCCCAGCACCACCCAGGCCGAGTACTCGGTCCGAATCGCCATCAGGAAGCCCAGGATCACCCCGGAGTAGATGAAGGCCATCAGCGCCGCCCCCGCCGCGCCGCAGGCGCCCTTCAGGTCCCGGTGCCGCACGTGCACGAGCAGCGCCAGGGCGACCACCAGGGCCGCGGCGGTGGCCAGCGCCGCCCCGCCGTGCATCCCGCCCAGCGAGCGAGCGGGCGGGCCGATGCTGAGCCCCCCGGAGATCACGCCGATCACGGCCGCGAAGACCACCACGCGCCGGGAGGCCGGCATCCCGGCGGCGCGGTGCATGCGGGCGAGCTCGATCGCCGCGCGCCCGCACACCAGGCAGCCCAGAGTGAGGAGGATCAGGCCCGGGGCGCCGCGCCCGTCGGGCAGCGTTAGCCAGGCGAGCGCCGGAGGAAAGGTCATGGCGGCCAACGCCTCATCGGCCCACATCAGGGCGACAAACCCGGCGATCAGGATTGGACCCAGCAGCAGCCGCCGACCCATGGTTCAACCGTAGCCTGACCGCGTGTCGCCCAACCCGCGCCGGCCGATTCGGCGGTCTGCCGCGCGAAATGCACCTTACTCCGCAAGCGGGTCGGGACGGAACAGCTTGGTGTCCAGCGCCCACTGCCGCTCGGTGAAGTTGCCGCCGAAGTCCATCGGCGTGTCGCGCGTCGGGCGCGCGGCGCCCAGCGCGATGGTCGTCTTGGCGTCGAGATTGTCCAGCAGCGCCACGAGGATCGCCTCCGGCGTCATCGGCACCTTCGCGGCGCCGAACTCCGGCTTGTCATGATGCGAGATGATGATGTGCTGCAGCACCAGAACCGCGTGCTTGGGCAGCCGCTGCCCCGTCGCCCGCATCACCTGCTGGGCCCGGTCGTGCAGCATGATCGCCCCGTCGACCAGGTGGCCGATGAGTTCGCCCCGATCGGTGTAGGAGAAGCTGCGGTCGTACACCAGCTCGCGCGTTTTGCCCAGATCGTGCAGGAACAGCCCCATCATCACGATGTCGCGGTTGATCTTGGGGTAGAGCGGGCAGACCCGGTCGGCGAGGTGCAGCAGCGTCAGCGTGTGCTCCAGCAGGCCGCCGATGTACGCGTGGTGCATCGACTTCGCCGCGGGGCAGCGCCGGAACGCGTCCATCAGGGCCTGGTCCTCGAGGTAGATCTTCGCCAGGGCCTTGATCCCCGGGTGCTTGATCGTGTCGAGCAGCCCCGTCAGCTCGCCGAACATCTCCTCGACGTTGCGGCTGGTCACCGGCAGCAGTTCGACGAGCTGATCGAGCGTCGGCTCGGCGGGCATGATCTGGTGAATGATCAGCTGCAGCTCGCCCTGGTACGCCTGCGTCTCACCCTCCAGGTCGACGAACCCCTCGGTAGGCAGTCGACGGAAGTGCTCGGGGTCGATCGACCACATGCGGCCGGGCATCTCGCCGGTCTTGTCGCGGATGATCGCCTTGAGGAACGGCTTGCCGTTCTTGGTGCGCCCCAGCTGCGTGTTGGAGATGCAGAAGAGCCCCCCCACATAGTCCGAAGCGTCAAAGTCCTTGATGTACTTCCGGGCCGAGGTGCTGGGTGGGGGCATCGCCGATGGTAGCGGGGGGAGCGGCACGGGCCCCAAAGTTCACCATCGCGGGACGACCGGGCATGCAAGCGGCCAACGCGGGGCTGAGACGCGGTGCTGAAATGGGGGAATGGGGGAGAACAGCCGATCAGCCCGCCATCGCCCCCACCCATTCCTACACTCCGTCCCGCGCTTCCCGCCTTGTTTGATTCGCCCGACCGCTTCCTGCATCTCGCCCGGCCGTCAGCCCCATGCCCATCCTCGCCGCGACCAACCTGAGGCTCAACTACGGCCAGCGCGTCATCATTGACGGCGTCTCGCTCTCCATCGAACCCGGCGAGCGGGTCGGCGTCGTCGGCCGCAACGGCACGGGCAAGAGCTCGCTCCTGAAGATCCTCGCGGGGGTCACCCCGCCCGACACCGGGCTGGTTTCGCTGCAGCGCGGGGCCCGCGCCGGCTACCTCAAGCAGGATCCGAAGTTTGAGCCGGGCGAAACCCTGCGCTCCGCGGCGGAGTCCGCCTTCGACCTGCTGCACAGCCTGCACCGCGACCTCGAAGCCCTCTACGAGAAGATGGGCGACGCCGAGGGCGATGAGCTCGACCGCCTGCTGAAGCGTCAGATCGAGCTCGAGCACCAGATCGAGGCCGCCGGCGGCTACGCCATCGATCACAAGATCGACGCGGTGCTGCACGGCCTGAACTTCACCGATTCGCAGTTCGGCATCCCCGTCACGGGCCTTTCCGGCGGTCAGAGGGGCCGCCTGGCGCTGGCTCAGCTTCTGCTCGAGCAGCCCGATGTCCTGATGCTTGACGAGCCCACCAACCACCTCGACATCGAGGGGTGCCTCTGGCTCGAATCGTTCCTGAAAGACGAGTACCGCGGCGCCGTGCTGCTGATCAGCCACGACCGCTACCTGCTCGACAACGTCGTGACCCGGATCATCGAGACCGAGCAAGGCCGCCTGATCGACTACCCAGGCAATTACGAGGCCTTCCGCGAGATCCGGGCCATGCGACGGCTCACGCAGCTCCGGGCCTTCGAGAACGAGCAGGACAAGTTCCGCAAGGAAGAGGCGTACATCCGCAGGTACCGCGCGGGCCAGCGAGCCAAGCAGGCCCAGGGCCGCCTCAGCAAGCTCGAGCGGGCCAAGTCGCAGAGCACGCTCGAGCGCCCCATGGAGGTCGACTCGTTCCGCCTTGAGCTGCCCAAGCCCCCGCGCAGCGGCGATATCGTGATCGCCGCCCGCGGGATCAGCAAGACCTACCGCAACGAAGACGGCTCCGACAAGGTCCTCTTCAAGGATCTCGACGTCATCGTCGGGCGGGGCGAGCGGTGGGGGATCCTGGGCCCCAACGGCGCGGGCAAGAGCACGCTCGTCAACTGCCTGGTCGGGGCTCTGGATCCCGATACCGGCACCATCAAGCGCGGCAGCAACGTGGTGGTCGGCCACTACCGCCAGACGCACGACCATGTGCCCACCGAGCCGCCGGTGTATCAGTACCTGCAGACGGTGATCATGAAGGAGTGCCCGGGCCAGCCCATGTCCGAGCAGCAGGCCCGCAACCTCGCGGGCGCGTTCCTCTTCAGCGGACAGGAGCAGGACCGCCAGATGGGCCTGCTGTCCGGCGGCGAGCGCAGCCGAGTGCTGCTCGCGGCCCTGCTGGCCTCGGCCAAGAACCTGATCGTGCTCGACGAGCCCACCAACCACCTCGACATCCCCGCGGCCGAGCGGCTCGAAGACGCCCTGGCGATCCCCGATGAGGAATCCGACGAGGACAGCTACGAGGGGACGCTCATCCTGATCTCGCACGATCGGGCGCTGATTGACGCCGTGTGCACCCATCTGCTGGTGCTCGACGGCAAGGGCGGGGTCGAGGCGTTCGTCGGCAACTATTCCGACTGGCACGAGAAGGACCGCCTCCGCAAGCAGGAGAAGGCCCGCGAGGAGGCGGAGGCCAAGTCGCGCCGCGAGGCGGGCGACAAGGCCAAGCGGGCCGCGGAGGAGCAGCGGAAGCAGTCTTCGCCCCAGAAGGGCAAGAACCCCCTGGCCCGCCTGACGACCGAGGAGCTCGAGGCCCGCATCGCCAAGACCGAGAAGCGGATCCGCGAGATCGACCTCGCCATGGCCGGCGAGGACGTCTGGAAGAACCCCAAGCGCTGCACCGAACTGGGCGGCGAACGGGCCAGGCTCGTGGCGGACCTTGAACCCCTTGAGATGGAATGGATGGGCCGCGGCCAGGGTTGAGCCTGTTTTCGGCCCCCCACCGGAGCCCCTGGCGGCGTGCGGATCGGCCCGCCCCGCGATACGCTGCGCCCGTGCCCGGCGAACCGACCCTCCCGCCCGATGTCGACCTGCTGGCCCGCGTCTTTGCGGGCCTCGACGCCCTCGTGATGGTCCGGACCCCGTCGGGGTTCCGGCCGGTCTCGGCCCCGCCTGCCTGGGCTGGTGGATTCCCCGAGCTCGCCGGTCCGATCGAGGCCGACGCCCTCATGGGCGCCATGCCGTTCCTCTCGGTCTTCATGTTCGATGCCGAGGCCCGGTGGGCGGAGGGCGACGGCCCCGCCTCCAGCCTGCCGCTTCACAGCGACCCCTGGACCCAGCACGACAGCCACGGCCGCGAACTCGAACTGGAAGCCCGGGCCCTCTCCTGCGCCGGCGCGGCGGTGCTGATCATCGCCCGCACCGGGGCGGCCGCGGCGTGGCGCCAACAGGCCCAGCAGCAGGCCAACGTCGCCGCGCTGCGGCACGAGGCCGATGTCAAGCTGCAGCGGGCCCTGCGCGAGCTGGCCGACGCCAAGGCCCGGGCCGCCGAGGCCGAGAAGGCCGCCAGCGACGCCAAGAGCTCGTTCCTGGCCAACATGAGCCACGAGCTGCGAACGCCGCTCAACGCCATCATTCTCTACAGCGACCTCATCAAGGACGAAGCCGAGGACCGCCGCCTGGCTCAGCTCCTCTCGGATGTCGGCAAGATCAAGTCCGCCTCGGCCCACCTGCTCGGGCTGATCAACACCGTCCTGGATCTCTCCAAGGTGGAGGCGGGCAAGATGGAGCTCCACCTCGAGTCCTTCGACCCGGCCCAGCTCGCCCGCGAGGTTGGCGACACCGTCACCCCGCTGGCCCAGAAAAACGGTAACCGACTCCAGCTTGAGCTCGACCCTGCCCTGGTCCCCATGCACGCCGATATCACCAAGACGCGCCAGATTCTGTTCAACCTGCTCTCGAACGCGTGCAAGTTCACCAAGGATGGCGTCATCACCCTCGCGATCCGGCCCCGCCCAGGAGCCGATGACGTGGAGTTCCGCGTCCGCGACACGGGGATCGGCATGACCGCCGAGCAGCTCGCCAAGATGTTCAAGCCGTTCCAGCAGGCCGACGCGTCGACCTCGCGCAAGTACGGCGGGACCGGCCTGGGGCTGGCGCTGTGCAAGCAGTTCTGCGAGCTCATGGGCGGAGCGATCTCGGTCGAAAGCCAGCCCGGCGCGGGCACGACCTTCATCGCCGTGCTCCCCCAGCGGGTGCAGCCGCCCCCGCCCCAGCCCACCACGCCGCCGCCAAAATCCCCACCCGAACCTCCGGTGGCCTGACCCGTGGAGACGCCCGACCATCTCGAACTCAAGGCCATGGCGCTGCGATGGCTGGCGGCCGATGGCTGCGCCGTCGCGGCGTGCGAGGTCCGTTGCCCGATCAGCCGGTACCGCGTCGACGCCGCGGGCTACGCCGATCCACCGCCGCCCCAGCGGCCCGCGGCGTTCAGGGCCGCGGTCCCCGGTGGCCCTGCGCCTCGCCTTGGCCGCACCACCTTCGTCGAGTGCAAGGTCTCCCGGGCTGATTTCCTGCGCGACACCCGCGATCGGCCCCGCCTGCTGGCGGAGCGCGACCGGCTGCACCGCGAGCTCGAGCACGTGCGGGCCGAGTTCATCCGGCCGCTGGAGCCGCACCTGCGCCGAGGCGACGGCTTCCTGTTTCCGGAGATGGAGTCGTGGGCGTACGAGCAGTCGGCTTCGCACGCCGCGCGGGTGATTGTCCGTGAGCTCCGCCGCATCGATCAGGCCCTGTACCAGGAGACCAAGTTCTTCATGCTCGCCCAGTACCGCCTGGCGGGTCGCCTGCTGCTGCTGACCCCGCCGGGGCTCATCGAGCCGGGCGAGCTGCCGCGCAAGTGGGGGTGGCTGGTGGGGGATCCGGCCGGGCTCGAGCGGGGAGACACGCCTGGCGTGCGGATGGCGGCCCCGCCGATCGAACTCGATGCCCCGCCGGGGCGGGTGCTGCGCGTGCTGCGGAACATCGCCGTCGCCGCAGCCGGCCCGTCGGGCGTCGCGATGCGGCGCGGGTCCGCATTCACGGCGCCGCTCCCGACCCCTGTCGCCTGAGCGGGCTGTGCACCGAAAGAGGCCGGCGCGGTCAGTGCTTCGGCGCGGGCTCGGGCTGAGGCTGGGGGGGCTTGTCCTTCGCCGCGTGCTCACGCCGCGACAGCAGTGAAGCCAGCACGCCCATCGTGAGGGCGCTGATGATCACCCCAAGCGACACCCCTGAGGAGACATGGATGCCGTGGAACCCGACGGGGATGGGCGCCATGCCCAGGGCCTTGAGGGCCCCGAACAGCGTGATCTCCTCGATGGGGTGCTCGATGAGCATCTTGACCCCCACAAAGACCAACACCAGGGCCAGGCTGAGCTTGAGGTACTTGAACATCTTCATGAGCCCGGCGAGCGCGAAGTAGAGCGAGCGCAGGCCCATGATCGCAAAGACGTTGCTCGTGAAAATGATGAACGGTTCGCGCGTCAGGCTGAACGCGGCGGGAATCGAATCGACCGCGAAGACCACGTCGGTCGCCTCCACCACCAGCAGCACCAGGAACAGCGGCGTGGCCGCCCGCACGTAGTGATGGTTCACGGTCGTGCGGACGAAGAACTTGTCCCCGTGCAGGCCGTCGGTCACCGGGAAGACCTTGCGCGCCAGCCGAACCGTCAGGCTCTTGCCCGGATCAAAGTGCTCGTCCTTGGCCGTGACCATCTTGATCGCCGTCACGATCAGCACCAGCCCGAAGATGTAGAGCACCCACGAGAACGACGCCACCAGGCTCGCCCCGGCGACGATCATCACCCCGCGGAGCACCAGCGCCCCGAGAATCCCCCAGAACAGCACGCGATGCTGGTGCTGGATCGGAATGGCGAAGTGCGAGAAGACCAGCGTGAAGACAAACAGGTTGTCGACGCTGAGGGTGTATTCCAGGATCCAGGCGCTGAGGTACTCTACCGCCGCCGACGAGCCGGTCATCGCCTTCCCGCCGGCCGTGACCGCTCCAGCCCCCATATACCCGTGCTCGTACACGAAGTAGACGACGATCGTGAAGGCCAGCGCGAGCAGGATGAAAATGCCGGTGTTCGCCAGGGCCCGCCCCGGGGAGATCTGACGGGCGTGCCGGTTGAGCACGCCCAGATCAATCGCGAGGATCACGCCGACCAGCGCCAGGAAACCGATCCAAAGCCAGATACTGATCACCGTGAGGAACTCCAGTTAGGCAGGCGCTGCCATCGTAGGGACCTGCCGGCCTCAACCCTGGCGCCGAGCGTCAGGAGGCGGGCTTGAACGTTTGATCGTGTCCGCCCGAGGCCTCCGCCGGCGGCGGGAAGAGCCTCGAAGCCACCACCGCGGCGACGAGCACCCCGACGACCAGGATCAGCGACAGCGTCGTGTCGATCTTGATCGAGTGCATGTGCGGCAGCCCGATCGCCGGGAGATACGGCGGAACGCTCAGCAGCAGCAGCTTGACCCCCACGAACGCCAGGATCAGGATGAGCGCGGGCTTGAGGAACCGGAACTTCTCGATCAGCGCCGCCAGGCAGAAGTAGAGCGACCGCAGCCCAAGAATCGCGAAGATGTTGCTGGTGAAGACGATGAAGCTGTCGGGCGTGATCGCGAAGATCGCGGGGATCGAGTCCACGGCGAAGACCACATCGGTGAACTCGACCATGATGAGCGCCAGGAACAGCGGCGTGATCGCCGCCCGGGCCCGCAGCGACCCCGCCGGCGGCGGGTCCATCCGCATCTCGCCCGTCGCCGGGTCGGGCGAATAGGTCGGCTTGAGCGTCCGGCGCGTGAAGAACTTTTCGCCGTCGTAGAAATCGGTCACAGGCCACCAGCGCCGCACCAGCCGCACGACGATGTTCTTGCTCGGGTCGCTCTCGCTCTTGATCAGCGCCATCTTGACGGCCGTCAGCACCAGGAACAGGCCGAAGATGATCAGCACCCACTGGTACGCCAGGATCGCGGCGCCGCCGATGCCGATCATCCCGCCCCGCATGATCAGCGCCCCCACGATCCCCCAGAACAGCACGCGATGCTGATACTTCTGCGGCACGGCGAAGAAGCCGAACAGCATGGCGATCACGAAGATGTTGTCCATCGCCAGCGACTTCTCGACCACGTACCCCGTGAGATACTGCTTGGCCGCCTCCATCCCGCCGACCGCCCCGGTCACAATCAAGGCCCCGGCCGCTTCAGGGTCGGCGGCGTACTTGGGCGTGTCCGGCCCGCCCAGGCCCAGCCACTTGCCCTCGTAGGCGAAATACACGAACACTCCGAAGGCCACGCCGCACGCCAGCCAAACGATCGACCAGGTGATCGCCTCCTTCATGGAGACGACGTGGGCGTGGCGATGAAACACGCCCAGGTCGAGCGCCAGAAACACCAGCACCAGCGCCGTAAAACCCACGTAAGCCCACAGCCGCCCTGAGCCCGCCGCCGCTTCCGCCAACAGGAAAAGATCCATGCAACCTCCACGCCTAAGGGCCCGCCGGGCCGGCCGGAACCGGTCTAGCCGCGTGGTCTTGCACTCCGCGGGGGCCCGAAAGGGCGCCGGCGTGATCCGGACCGGAGCGGGCGGCATCGTGCCTGACCCGCTCGTGCTGACGATCCGGACCGCCCGTTTCGACGGGAGGCTACTCCCCACAAGGGAAGCCCGAGTATAGCTTCCGCCGATCGACTGGCGATGTCAATCAGGTTTTTTCTGGTGAAACCCTGGTATATCCCGCACAATGCGCTCCGCTGCCGCTTCGGCCCCGTCTTCTCGGTCGATCCGATCAGCCAGCGTGGCGGCGCTGCGGGCAAAGCTGGATTCGCTCAGGACCCGGCTTAGCGCGCTCTCCAGCCGGGCCGGGGTCACCTGTGAGAACCGCAGCGTCTCTGAGGCGCCCAATCGCTTGACCCGCGCGGCGTTGTCAAATTGGTCGTGCGCCATCGGGGTAATCACTGTGGGCCGACCCGCCCGGAGGGCCTGGTTGGTCGTTCCGGCCCCGCCGTGGTGGACGACGGCCGCCGCGCGGGGGAAAACCACCGAGAATGGGGCATAGGGCACGGCCTTGACTCCCGGCGGAAGATCGGTCGGTCCAGGCTGATCGCGGCCGACGACCAGCAAGCCCCGCTGCTTCAGCCGGCGGCAGGCTTCCGCCGCGTGGTGGTAGAACCGGGCCGAGGCGTGGACGCCGGTCGAGCCCAGGGCGAAGACGAGCGGCGGGGGCCCGGCATCCAGGAACGCCAGCAGCTCGTCGTCGGGAGTTGACTGCGTCTGGTCGCGGTCGTGCCAGGTGGCGCCGGTGACGAGCGAGTTTGCGGGGTCGCCGGGCAGCGGCGGCCGGAGCATCGGCGACCAGATACCCAGGTTCAGGTTCGCGGCGGTGCAATCGAGGTGGAAGTTGCCGGTGCGAGGGGGCAGCCCAAGCTGGCGGCGAAGGCGGTTGGAGGCCGGGTCGAGCGCCAGCCGCATGAACCACCGGCCCAGGAGCCGATCGAAGCCCACCGCCAGGGGGCCGGGCGCATGGGAACGAAAGGGGAGCAGCACGAGCTGGTCAGCCGGGTTGGCCCACATGAGCGGCGAGGGGCAGACCGACACCGTCGGTACGCCCTCGAGGTGGGAGACCCAGGCGCTCCCCATCACAATGGGGTGGTAGATCACGACGTCGGGGCGGCACTCGCGGATGAGTTCGCGGGTGCGTTCCACCATGCGGGGCATGGCGGGGAGCGTGAGCGTCCGGAGCACGACGATCGGCCCCCAGGTGGGGTCCATCACCTTGTTGTCGGTGATGAGCTTTTTCAGATCCTGGTGCTCCAGCATCGGACGGAACTCCAGGCGCCCCTCCGGCCCCTCGATCAGCGGCTGGAAATAGGGATTGGTGCTGAGCACCACGCCGCACCCGCGGCGGGCCAGCGCCTGTCCGATGGCGATGAACGGGTGGATGTCGCCGTGGGAACCGAGGGTGAGCAGCAGGGCCTTCACGGCGAGGAGCGTAGAGACGCCCTGCGGGGCCGGCTGGGCAATTCGGCGACGGCTCCGCAGCTGCTAGGCTGACGCGGATGCTCCAGACCATAGTCGTGGCGTTGCGATGGGTGCACATCCCGGCGGGGTTGATCGGTCTGGCGGTGTTCTGGCTGCCGCTGGTGGTGAAGAAGGGCGGGCGCCTCCACCGGCGTGCGGGTTGGCTCTTTGTGGTGTGCATGGGGCTCGCATCGGTGACGGCGGCGGGGCTGGCGGTGGTGCGGCTCCTCATTGCGGCGGACTCGCCAGGGGGGCTGACATTCGCGGCGTCGCTGGGGCCGATCTTCCTGTTCAACGTCGCGATGCTGAGCGGCGTCTCGGTGCACCATGGCGTCGCCATTCTGCGGCAGAAGGGGCGGCAGGCTCCGCACCGCGGCGTGGTCGACATCGCCCTGCCTGCGGCGCTGCTGAGCGTTTCGCTGGCGAGCGTGGCGATCGGGATCGCGACGGGTTTCGTGCTGCTGTTCACCCTGCCGGTGGTGGGCGTGCTGGTGAGCGCCCAGCAGTTGTGGGTGCTGCTGAGGACGCCGAGCGACCGGATGTTCTGGTGGTTCCAGCACATGTCGGGCATGCTGGGCGGGTGCATCGCGGCCCTCACGGCGGCCCTGATCACCAACGCAGCGACTCTCCGTCCGTACGTGCCGGCGCCGTCGTGGGTGTACTGGATTGCCCCCTCAGCGATCGGCGTGCCGCTGCTTCTGATCTGGCAGGGCGTGTATCGGCGCCGTTTCGGCTCCAAGCCCGTCGGCGTCGGGAACGCGGCGCCGGCCCCGAAGCGGGCGTGATGGCGGACTCGGCGAAACGGCCACCGCCTTAACGCGCCTTTGACGAAGCGGCAGGCCCCCGATGGCGCGGTTGCTGGTACGATTTTCCATCACCTCGCGTAACTTCGAGGAAAGGGAGATCTCATGAGCACTTCGTCCACGCGCGGGATCGCGCTCTCGCTGGCTTCCGTCCTGTTTGCGTTTGCCGGTTCGGTGGCGAGCGCTCAGTTGGTCAACGGCGTCGCTGCGGGCGATACCACCACCGACTCGACGGTGCTCTGGGCCCGTTCGCTGTCCCTGGGCGGCCTGAGCTTCGATGTCAGCACGGCGCCCAACTTCGTCAACGCGACCACGATCAACACGACCATCAGCGATACGCTGGTTCCGGGCCGCGTGAACGTCACGGGCCTGACCCCGGGCACCCGGTACTACTACCGGGCCAGCGACGCCAGCGGCGCTTCACTCACCGGCACGTTCGTGACCGCGGCGGCCCAGGGCTCCCGCCCAGCCTTCCGCATGGGCGTCTCGGGCGACTGGCGCGGCGACGCCGCTCCCTTCCCCTTCGCCCGCAACGTCGCGGCCCAGCAGCTTGACCTGTGGATCTCCCTCGGCGACACCATCTACGCCGACGTCCCCTCCCCGGCCCTCCCGGGCGTGAGCCAGGCCCGGACGCTGCCGGAGTTCCGTCAGAAGCACGCCGAGATCTACACCGAGCGCGGCGGGCTCAACACCCTGGCGGATGTGCGGGCCTCAACCTCGACGCTCGCCATGATCGACGATCACGAGGTGACCAACGATTTCGCCGGGTTCGACACGGTCGCCAACGACGCCCGCTTCGCCTTCGGCGGCGCCCAGCCGACCGACCGCCTGAACAACACGCCGCTGTACAACAACGGGCTGCAGGCCTTCCACGACTATCACCCGATCCAGCAGCGGACCTATGCCCCGATCGGCGATGCCCGCACCGACAACCGGCCCGACCTGTACCGCACGCAGCGCTACGGCGACACCGCTGCGGTCTTCGTGGCCGATGCCCGCTCCTTCCGCGATGTCGAGCTCGCCCCCGTGGCCGACCCCACCAACCCGGCCCAGATCGGCGGCTTCCTGGTCGCCGCAGCGAATCCCAACCGCACGATGCTCGGCAGCCGGCAGTTCCAGCGGCTCACCAGCGACCTGCTGGCGGCCCAGCAGTCGGGCGTCACGTGGAAGTTCGTGAACATCGGTCAGCCCAGCCAGAACCTTGGCGTGCTCGGGGCCGAGGATCGCTATGAGGGCTACGCCGCCGAGCGGGCCGCTCTGCTGAACTTCGTCAAGACCAACCGGATCGAGAACGTGGTGTTCGTCACGGCCGACATCCACGGCACGCTGGTGAACAACCTGACCTATCAGACGACTCCTGGCGGGCCGCAGATCGACTCGGGCGTCTGGGAGATCTCGACGGGCTCGGGCGCGTACGACGCTCCGTTCGGCCCGACGGTTGCGGGCATCGCCGCCCAGCTCAACCTGCCCGGTGCGCTTCCGCTGGCCACCTACCTGGATCTGCCCGCCGCGTTCCAGGAGCAGTATGTGCAGGGCTTGGTGAACGCTCAGCTGGTTCCGCTGGGCTACGACACGCTGGGTCTGGCGGGTTCGAGCATCCCCGCGACGCTTCTTCAGGGCACGTGGACGGCGACCAACACCTACGGCTGGACGCAGTTCGACATTGACCCCGTCACGCAGGCTCTGCTGGTCACCACCTACGGCATCCCCTGGTACCCCGTCGGCACCGACCCCGCGTTCCTGGCGACGCTGCAGCCGACGATCGTGCAGCAGTTCCGCGTGAACGCGATCCCGGGCCCGAGCGTGCTGGGCGTGCTTGGCCTGGCCGGTTTGGTGGGCCTCCGCCGCCGGCGGTGAGCCGGCTCTGAACGGGCTGTATGCTGGAGCGTGGATTCGCCCGACTGGAGCTCCGCGCCGATCTTGCAGAGGATGGTGGCCGCTGTGGAGTTGGTCCGCCAGGGACTCGTACGCGCTGTTGACGCTCTGGGCGTGGCAGGTGTCGAGTTCGCGATCGTCGGTGGAAACGCGGTCGCCGCGTGGGTGGCCACCGTGGATGCGGCGGCAGTCCGCAACACCCAGGATGTCAACGTCCTCATCCGGCGGGCGGACCTGCCCGCCGCGCGCGCGGCGCCTGAGCGAGCGGGCTTCGCCTATCGGCATGTTGGCGGGCTGGAGGTGTTTCTCGACGGTGCGGCGGGGAACCCGCGCGACGGCGTTCACATCGTGTTCGCCGGGGAAATCGTTCGCCCCGGCGAGGCTCACGCGAACCCCGGCGTTGAGGACGCAATCGATCTGGGGCCGCTGCGAGTGATCAGTCTGGAGGCGCTCGGGGCCCGCGCGCCTGCAGGGCGTGCTGGCTGACCGTCTGCAGGCGATCCTCGACACTCCCGACGGCTGAACTACTCGAACCGGATGCCCTGGGCCAGTTCCATCCGGCCGCTGAAGTTCACCGCCGTGGTCTGGCGGCGCATATAAGCCTTCCAGGAGTCGCTGCCGCTTTCGCGGCCGCCGCCGGTTTCCTTCTCACCGCCGAAGGCGCCGCCGATCTCGGCGCCGCTGGTGCCGCAGTTGACGTTGGCGATCCCGCAGTCGGAGCCGGAGCCGTCGGGATTGAGGAACCGCTCGGCCTGGGTCAGGCTCTCGGTGAAGATGGCCGAGGAGAGCCCCTGATCGACGCCGTTCTGGAGCGCGATGGCCTCTTCAAGCGTCGAGTAGGTGAAGACGTACAGAATCGGCGCGAACGTCTCCTCGTGGGCGATGGGAAGCACGTTGGAGGCGGGCGCCTGGATCAGCGTCGGCTGAACATAGTGCCCGCGGCTCCCGGGGACCTCCACCCGGGCCCCCCCCGCCAGCACGGTTCCGCCCTGCTCGCGGGCGAGCCTGACTGCGCGGTCGAAGCCCTGCACGGCCTGGGCGTTGATGAGCGGTCCGACGAGCGTGCCCTCCTTCAGGGGGTCGCCGATGCGGTTCATGATCTGCTGATAGGCCGCCTGGATCCGCGGGATGAACCTCGACGCGATGCTCTGGTGCACGATCAGCCGGCGGGTGGTGGTGCAGCGCTGACCGGCGGTGCCCACGCTGCCGAAGACCGTCGATGGCAAGGCCAGGTCGAGGTTGGCCGTCTCAGTGACGATGCAGGCGTTGTTCCCGCCCAGTTCGAGCAGGCTGCGACCCAGCCGCTCCGCGACCACCCTGCCCACCACCTTGCCCATGCGGCAGGAGCCCGTGGCGGAGATCAGCGGCACCCGCTTGTCAGCCACCAGCCGCTCGCCGATCACGTTATCGCGACCCACCAGCAGCGTGAAGACGCCCTCATGCCCCATGCGGGCGGCGACCCGCTCGGCCAGTTCGTGGCAAGCCAGGGCGGTCAGCGGGGCCAGGAGGCTCGGCTTCCAGATGGTCACATCGCCGCAGACGGTCGCGAGCATGGCGTTCCACCCCCACACCGCGGCGGGGAAGTTGAACGCCGTGATGCAGCCCACCGGGCCCAGCGGCAGCCACTGCTCCACCAGGCGGTGGCCGGCCCGCTCGCTGGGGATGACCTGCCCGGGCAGCTGGCGCGACAGGCCCACGGCGAAGTCGGCGATGTCGACGATCTCCTGGATCTCGCCCAGGCCCTCAGCGCGGATCTTGCCCACCTCCAGGCTCACCAGCTCGCCCAGATCAGCCTTGTGGGTGCGGAACTCGTCGCCGATGGCGCGGACGAGCTGGCCACGGACTGGGGCGGGAACGGCCCGGAACCGCTTGAACGCGGCGACAGCGGTCGAGAGGGTCTGCTCGTAGTCCTGGGCGGTGTTCAGGCGCAGGCCGCCGAGGGGCTCGCCGGTGGCGGGGTTCTCCGACATGATGACGTCGTCGCCGGCGGGGGCGCTGAGGGGGAGAGTGGGGGCGACGAAGCGCGGGCTGCGGGTGACGCCAAGACGGTCGAGAACGGGTGCGAGGTGGCTCATGCGGCGAGTTTACGGCGCCACGCCGCGGGGCGGGGAGGGCGATGGGCTTGCCTCGCATGTGGGCACATGGGCATGTGAGCATTCGCGAACTTGACGCGATGAGTGTTGGCGGCTCCGCCGCGCGGCCGATCTTCTGGCCCCGTGACTCCTCTCATGTGGACGTTGGCGACATGGACCCCGCTGGTCATGGGCGCTTGGCTGGTCGGGGCCGGACTGGTGCGGGCGATCCGGACACGGGGCCCGCGCGAGCGGTGCCATGGCTGGCCGGGCGCCTGGAGGCGCGCGGCCGTGCTGGACCCACGCCGATGGCTGGGCTTGGGGGCGTGCGGCTATCCGCTGGCGGCGCTTCCTGCCGGTCCGGGTGGAGTCCGGCTTTGCCCCGAGTGCGGCCAGTCGCACCGGTCGGGCGCCAAGGCATGGCGGGCGCCGCTGCATCGGCAGTGGTTGATCATCGCGGGGCTGGTGGTCATGTGCGGCTGGCCGGCGCCGGGCGCGGCGCGATGGCTGTATCGCGGGACGTGGACGCGCCGGCTGCCGGCGGAGGCGGTGGTGGCGGCCAACGTGCTGCTGGGCGGTCGCACGCCGCGGCTGCTGCGCGATGAGCTGGTGACGCGTGTTTACGAGAAGCAGTTCACCGATGCGCAGCTCGACAGCGTGACGCCGCTGCTGCTGAGCGAGCTGAAGGATGACGACATCGCGTGGAACGCTCAGGCGGCGTGGACCGCGTTGCTGGCCATGCCCCAGTGCATCAGCATCCCGGCCCTCGAGCAAGCCCTTGAGGCGCCGGACTACCAGGAGCGGCAACTCGCGGCGGTGATCTTGCGCTCCATGGATGGGTATTGGCCCAGCGACGCCTGCCTGCGGGTGACGGTCGAGGGCCTGCGGGACGACTCCTTTCCGCACGACCGCCGGACGGGCCGGACCACCTTCATCAGCAATGCCTATGGGGGCTTTGAGTATCTCTGCCAGTTCGCCGGCGACGCGGCGCCTCACCTCGCCAGCGGACTGCGCTCGCCTGACGCCCAGCAGCGGTTCCTTTCGGCAGTCGTGGTGGGATACTCGGCGGCCGGGGCGGTGTCCAAACCGAGCACCCAGGGTCCGTGGGACCCTCCGGCTGCAACATCAACCCGGCCGCTTCCGGCGGAGCTGATTGACGAGGCGATCCCGGTGCTGGTGCGGGCCTTGGCGGAGAACAGCATCGATGATGATGCCAAGCAGGCTTCGGCGGCCCTGGTGCGGATGGGCGGGCGCGCGGTGGCGGCGCTTGAGGAGGCGTCTCTGGCGAGCGACCCGCAGCAGCGCCGGCTGGCGGCGCTGATTCTGCGGCGAATCGCGCTCCCGGGGAGCGAGCCGGCCCGAGTGCCGCGCGGAGACCCGGCCCGCATCACGGTGCTGGGGACCGATGTCACGGCCGTCGCGGCGAGCCGCCTTGTGGAATAGGGAGGGAGCTGGCCGGCTGGTGCGGACCGGCAGAGGAACTCGGGGCGTGCCGGGGCGGGCCCGTCCCTATGCTGGCGGCGATGAGCGGCGACCTCTCACGCTATCACCGGCAGGCGATTCTTCCGGACTTCGGCCAGGCCGGGCAGGAGCGGCTCGCCGCCAGCCACGCCATGGTGATCGGCCTGGGGGCACTAGGCTGCCCCGCGGCGGACCTGCTGGCCCGCGCGGGCACAGGCCGGCTGACCCTCGTCGACCGCGACGTGGTGGAATTCACCAACCTGCAGCGCCAGACGCTGTTCGATGAAGCCGACGCGCGTGCGGGGGCGCCCAAGGCCGAGGCGGCCGCCAAGCGGCTTCGCGCTGTGAACTCGTCGATCGTGGTCGATCCGATCGTGGAGGACTTCAGTCCGGGCGGCGGCGGTGGGGAGGGCGGTGGGGCGGGGGCCGGGGGTGGGGGGGCTGGGGGTGGGGGGGCTCACGGGGCCGGCTCCGGGGAGCGGCTCGTGACGCCGCACCCGCGCCCGCAGGTGATCCTGGATTGCACCGACAACTTCGAGACGCGGTACCTCATCAACGATGTGAGCGTGAAGCACGCGATTCCTTACGTGTACGCCGGGGCGGTGGCGACGGGGGGCATGGTCATGGCGGTGGTCCCCGGTGAGTCGGCGTGCTTGCGGTGCGTCTTTGCCGAGCCGCCGGCGCCGGGCTCGGCGCCCACGTGCGACACGGCGGGGATCCTGGGCCCGGTGGCGATGGTGGCCGGGGCCCTGCAGGCGGTGGAGGCGATCAAGATCCTGCTGGGGCGGGTGGACCGGGTGAGCCGGGGGCTGTGGGCGTTTGACCCGTGGCTGAACCAGCAGCGGGTGCTGAATCTGGCAGGCGCGCGGCGGGCCGACTGCCCATGCTGCGGGCAGGGGCGGTTTGAGTTTCTGCATGAGCGGGGTTCGGGGGGGGGCCCGCGGGTGCTGTGCGGACGGAACTCGGTGCAGATCACCCCCGGGCGCGGGGCCGCTCTCGATCTGCCCGGTCTGGCGGCCCGCCTGGCGGCGGTGGGGGAGTTTGCGGTGCTGGCGACGCACCTGCGCGGGCGGGTGCGGGCGGGGGCCGGCGGCGAAGGTGGGCATGAGCTGACGGTCTTCGCCGACGGGCGGGCGATCATCGGGGGGACCACCGACCCCATCGAGGCGCGGGCCGTGTACGCGCGGTACATCGGGGCGTGAAGGGTGGAGCCAAGTCATGGCGGCGATCACGCACATCCTGCAGGCGGCCCGTCGATCGCGCGACCTGGGGGAGCGGCTGCTGATTGGGATCCGGCCCGAGCAGTTCGCCCGGCGGGCCTGGCCGATCGCCAACCAGCCAATCATGACCAATCACCCGGCCTTCATCTACGGGCACCTGGCGCTGTATCCCGCGAAGATCCTGACCGTCTGCGGGCGAGCCAAGGCCGGGAGCGCGGCCCCGAGCGGGTACGAGGCGATGTTCTCGCGCGATGCCCAGTGCCAGGACGACCCCATGGGGATCATCTACCCGCCGATGGGCGAGGTGGCGGGGGTGTTTTTGAGCACGCACGACGCGATGTTCCCCGTTCTGGCGGACCTGCCCGATGAGGCCCTGGAGCGGCCGAATCCCGACGCCCGGTTGGCGAAGGTGTTCACGACGGTGGGGTTCGCGGCGACCTTTCTGCTCTGCAACCACCTGGCGGGTCACCTCGGCCAGGTGAGCGCCTGGCGGCGGTGCATGGGCCTGGGTCCGGCATGATCGCCGTGGGGCGGGGTCTACGATGCGGCGAGGCCGTTTGAGGACCACCCAGAAAGGACCGCCATGAGCGCCAGCCAGTTCATCGTCGACGCCAGCAAGCCACTCGCCGCGTACTCCGAGCGTCTTTTGAAGGACGTCGGCCCGCATAACTACTCGCGGAAGCCGACGTGGGGGCTGGGGGGTGAGATGATTGACTGCAACCACCCGGCTTTCGTCTTCGGACATCTGGCCCTGTACCCCGAGCGGGTCATCCAGATGTGCGGGCATGACGGGTCGAAGGCTGCGGCGCCGGCGGGTTTCGCGGACCTCTTCGAGGACAAGAAGCCGTGTCTGGACGACCCTCACGGGACGATCTACCCGTCACTGGAGACGATCACGTCAGCGTACTTTTCGAGCATGGATCTGGCCCGCCAGGCGGTGGCGCGGCTGAGCGAAGCCGACCTCGCGAAGCCCAACCCGAGCCCCAACGAGGGGGCGCGCCGGACCTTCCCGACGGTGGGGGCGCTGGCGAACTTTCTGCTCGGAGCGCACGTGGCCATCCACCTGGGTCAGGTGAGCACGTGGCGCCGGGCGATGGGGCTGCCGTCGGCGAACTGATGCGGCAGGCGGGCCGCAGCCATCGCAGCTCCTGTCAGCCGCCCAGGGCCTCGCCGCCGCTGGCGAGCCACTGATCCACCAGTTCCACGACCTCTTCGTGAAACTCCTTGACGCGCCCGCCGGGGGTCTGGCTGGTGATGTTGTTGACCAGTACGCTGAAGGCCGCTTTGCGGCCGGTGGCGGGGTTGTGGACGTAGCCCGAGAGGCACTGGACGCCGTTGAGGAAGCCGCTCTTGGCGTAGACCTTGCCGGCGAGCTTGCGGCCCTTGAATCGCTTTTCGAGGGTCCCTTCGCCCGGCGCGGCGAGTGAGTTCAAGAAGACATCCGCGACGTCCGGGGTGCGGGCCACGGCGCCCAGCCACGACGCGAGGGTCTGGGCGGTGACGCGGTTTTCGCGGCTCATGCCCGAGCCATCAGCGATGACCAGCTCGCCCGACTCCTGGCCGATTTTCTCGGTCAGCTGCATGCGGATGACGGTGGCGCCGTTGCCCCACGAGCCGGGCTGACCGGTGACATCGTGCCCCACGCGCTTGATGAACGACTCGGCGTACAGGTTGTGGCTGTCGGTGTTGCACCGCTTGAGGGCGGTCGCCAGCGGCGTGCGGACGACGGCGACCACCTGGGCGTCGTCGAACTGGTCGCCCGGCTCGGAGAGGCGCCAGGCGACCTTGCCGTCTGCGGCGGCGAGGCCCGCGGCGGCGACATGGTCGGCGACGAGGCGGGCGAAGACGGAGGCAGGGTTGCGCAGCGTGACGTCAACGGGCTCGATGAGGGTGGCCCGGATGGAGCCCATGATCTTGAAGCGGAGGTCGCCCTCGCGGATGGCGCCGACGGCGGTCGAGCCCGTGGCGACGGTCTGCAGGGTGTTTACGAGCTCGATCCAGTTGGCGGAGGGTTCGACACGGGGCATCGGCGCCGGGCCGGGACGCTCGCCGGCTGCGGGGAAGATCTGGAGGATGTTGGCGTGGAAGTTCATCCCGCTGACTTCGGCGCAGTACCAGCGGTTGAGCTGGTCGGCGGGCCAGGAGGGGTGGGCGCCGTCGCGGTCGAAGATGCGGTCGTCGACGACCACCTCGCGGAGCCCCGAGGCGCCGCCCTTGCGGGCCGACTCCACGAGGCGATCCAGAAAGCCGCCGATGCTGACCTTCATCTGCTTGAGCAGCTCGGGGTCGGCGAAGCCGGGGTCGCCGGCGCCGAGGATGACCAGCCGGTCACCGGCGATGGCCAGGCGGGTGCGGAACTCAAAGTCCTTGCCCAGCACCAGCAGGGCGGTTCCGCTGGAGAGCAGTTTCATGTTGGACGCGGGGATGAGCGGGGTCTTGGCGTTGATCCCCGCGACGACGTCGCCGCCGGAGCACTCCACGACGCAGACGCCGAGTTGGACAGGACCGAGCTTGGAGCGTTCGAGGATGGCGTCGAGCTGACGCTGCAGCGACTTGGGCGCGGCCTTCACGGGTGCGGGCGCGGGGCGGGCGGCCGGGCGGTCTGGCCGGTCAGGGCGGGTCGGGCGGGTCGGGCGATCTTCCGCAGCCGCCGGGGGAGGCGCGGCGCTGAGTCCAGCCGCGAGCGCCAAGGCGGCGAGAAGCCACCGGGCCGAAATCCGCCAACCGATTGCGAGTCCGTTCGCCATGATGGCCTCCAACGTCGTCCGTGCGTTCAGGAGCAGGCCTTTGGGGGTCGCGGGCGCCGGCTGAACCCGAGGACCCGAGGACCGATGTTACGCCGGGCTGGCGCTGGAGCGTCTCGCGCGGCGCGCTCCTCTGGATATCGACAGCCGGGGGGACGGAGCATCATCGGGCGGAAGATCATCCGCCCCACCCGCCGGTCTGCAGGCCGTCTGCAGGCAGGCTGGGGGTTAACATTGACCGTGAAGTCTCCCCCACCCCCCCCTCCTCCCCATCAACCGACGTCCTCCGCTCAGCCCCGGTCAGCCGCCGGCTCGGCCGGGGGGCGTCCGCACCGGATCCTGCTGGTGGACGATAACGAGCAGAACCTGGAATTGCTCGAGGCCTATCTGGAAGAACTCGGGGCTGAGGTTGTGACCGCGGCGGACGGGCTCGAGGCGCTCAAGCAGGTGCAGGCGGACCCGCCGTCGCTGATTCTCCTCGACATCATGATGCCGCGGATGAGCGGCTTCCAGCTCTGCTCGCGTCTGAAGGCGGACCCGGCGACCAAGCGCATCCCGATCATCATGGTGACGGCGCTCAATGAGGTCAGCGACATGGAGCGGGCCCACGATTGCGGGGCTGACGACTTCCTCACCAAGCCGGTGAACAAACCCGACCTGCTCGGAAAGGTCAGGGCGAGCCTCGCGGCGCGGCCCTCGTAGCTCGCGCGGCGCCGCGTCAGCCGAAGCACGATCAAAACAAAACCGGGGCGCCCGAATGAACGGGCGCCCCGGGCGGATTCAAGCTCTCTGTCTCGCTGCGCCGCGCGAGCGGCGGGCGCGATTACGGGCAGGCGCCGAAGAACAGCGCGATGTAGTCGGAGAGGTCATCGGGGTCGATGTTGCCGTCGCCGTTGAGGTCGGCCCGGGCGCAGGGCGGGGTGTTGAAGAAGCAGGAGATGTAGTCGGAGAGGTCGTCGGGGTCGACGTTGCCGTCGCCGTTGAAGTCGCGCGGGCAGGACGACGCGGCGCCGTTCACGAAGAGCAGGGCCTGGTAGTTCTGGTCGATGCTGTCGGCGAAGGAGCCGTTGTCGTCCACGTCGTAGGTGATCGAGGCGCCGACCACGATGCCGCCCAGGGTGCGGGGGTCCGCGGCCTGGAGCGTCGCGCGGTCGAGGTTGCTCGCGGGGGTCTGCGTGCTGACGCTGGAGAAGATCGTGCCGTTGTCAACCACGTTGGTGCTGGAGTTGACGTTGGTCAGCTTGAGGCCTGAGATGCGGTAGTTGGTGCCCGAGTTGGCGCCGCGGATGACGTCGTTCTCAGCCAGGACCTTCTCGAGCTTGTAGCCGAAGGGGCTGCTCTGGCGGACGCCGCGGACCAGCACGAGGCGCTTGCGCTCGCCGGCGTCGGTGATGAGCCGGGCGGGGGCGATGAAGTAGATGTTGCCCACCGAGTCGAAGGCGATCTCGGAGATCGAGGGGCCGCCCTGGGTGACGGTCTGGTTGGGGGGCGTGCCGAAGGTCGGGAAGCCGTTGTTGTAGTCGCTGAAGGTGGTCAGCCGGCCCACGGGGTTGCCGGCGGCGTCGACGATCGGCTTGCCGGTGCTGTCAGTGGCGGTATCGGGGAGCGGGGCGCTGATCCAGGCGGCGCAGGTCCAGTCGGTAGTCGGCGTGGGAGCGCTCAGGTTGGTCCGGCCCACCGCGATGTAGTTGCGGCGGTCGGCACGGATGGGGTCGGGGTTGCCGGCGGGGGTGTTGGCCGACACGAGCGCGGCGACCAACAGCTCGCCATCCTGACCGACGAAGACGGCCGACTGGCCGTTGCCGCCGGTGGAGAAGGTGTTGCCCTGATAGTCCATGAAGACCGGCAGCGTGGCGCCGGGGGGGAAGGGGAAGCCCGTGGCGGTGTCGAAGGGGAGGCTGGTGTTGGGGTCGAGGCTGTAGGGGTCGACCATGCCCAGGCCCAGCGAGGCGTCGGGGGCGGTGAAGATGTAGTTGCCCACCGGGGCGCCGTTGTTGTCAAGGCCCCAGGTGGTGATGGCGATGGCGTCGCCGCCGGGCCGCCCGATGGACGAGACCTGGAAGGCGAGCATGGCGCCGGTGCCGGCGGTGGAGTTCGGGAAGACGTTGCGGAAGGTGTAGCTGACCGAGCCGCGGTGGTCGGTGGTGGCCGCGCCGCCGCGGTGATCGATGGTGTCTGAGAGCACGCCCGGGGCGGACTCATAGCGGTAGCGGGTGTCGAAGGCGGAGCCGATGGCGACCGGGCGGCCGGCGATCGACTCGGGGATCAGCGTGGGGGTGTTGGCGTTGACGAACGTCGTGGCCCCGGAGCCGAGGATGCCGCGGGCGACATCGAAACCGGCGGGGGCGTCGCTGGAGAGCTCCTGCGTTGCGTCGACCGTGCCGGGGGGGCTCTGGATCGCGCGGATCCAGTTGAGCGTGCCGGGGGTGCGCTGGTCGAGGTCGATGCGGAGGTAACAGTTGTTGGTCTGACCCGTGACAGGGATCAGGGTGTTGGGGTTCGCGGCGTCGGCCCCGAAGCCGTCGATGCGCATCAGGACGTTGCCGTCGGCGTCAACGCCGCCCAGGCCGAACACGCTGGTGGTGCTCTGCACGGGGGCGTTGTTGTTCGAGGCGCCGGCGATGCGCTGCACGTAGAGGCGGAGGGGGTTGGCGGGGTCGTAGTTGATGAAGCCGCCGACCATGCCGTTGTACCGGGTGTTGCCGGTGGCGCCGGTGCTGTTCCCTTCGATGAAGGCAGTGGCGAGCTGGATGGTCGTAGCCGGACGGGTCACCGTCGAGGGGGCGGGGTCGTTGACCGGGCCGCCGACGATGCGGGCCACGTTAACGCCGAAGTACTCACCGACCGTGCCGCGCCAGAGCGAGTATTGGGTGTTCGAGGGGGCCTGGGTGACGATGGGGACGGCCGAGAGGGTGTTGGTGTTCAGGAAGGCCGAGGTGACCAGCCCGGTGTTGACGCCGTTGCTGGACTTGATGATCGGGCCGACGTTGAACTGGTTGCCCCACGAAGAGGGGATGGAGACCAGGTCAACAACGTACGCCTTCTGGGTCTGGGCAGCGTCGTAGGCGCTGATGTTGTCCTTCACGGCGCCGCCGGCGCCAGAGGGGGTGCGTCCGACCGAGTCCTGGGCCAGGGTGGGAGCACAGAAGCTCGCCGCCGCGCCAGCCACCAGAACCAACATGCCGATCTGCTCTCGCGTGCTCATCGCCGTCCTCCTGCTAGGGGTTCAAGTCCTCGTGCCGAAAACCAGCATTCAACCCGGCCCATCTCGGGCAATATCTGCGCCAATGCAGCACCTCCTCGAGCTGACGACGCGGGTTTGAATACGCTGAATGGTACTGGTCCGCGGGCGTCGGGCGGGGCGTGCGATTGTGTAAAGAGTGGGTTTAGACGCTGACTTTTGCCATGGTTTTCCACAGGTCGTCCGCCCGGGTAGACTGGGACGCTGGATTCGGCAGATCGCCCCACTTCCCAAGGATCTCCATGGCCCGCAAGCACCGTCCGTCGTCGAAGACCGCCCGATCCCAGGTTGCCGCGTCGCCCGCGAGCGGGACCAACGGCCACACGCACGTCAAGCCGGCGCCGGCGCCGAAGGGGCTGCGCGTCGAGCGGGACACGATGGGCGAGATGCACGTGCCCGAGGGGGTGCTGTACGGCGCATCGACGCAGCGGGCGGTGTTGAACTTCCCGGTGTCGGGGCAGCCGGCGCCGTTCGGCATCATCCGGGCCTATGCGCTCATCAAGGCGGCGTGCGCGACCGTCAACAACAAGCTCGGGCGGCTCGACGCCAAGCGGACCAAGGCGATCGTCAACGCGTGCAAGCTGGTGGAGGCCGGGCTGCCCGATCACGGCGGGTGGGCGATGCACTTTCCCATCGACCTGTTCCAGACCGGCTCGGGCACGTCCACCAACATGAACGTCAACGAGGTGGTGGCGAACCTCGTCTGCCTGGCGAACGGCAAGCCCGTCGGCGCCTCGAAGGACCCGGCGTATCTGAAGGCCGGGGGCGTGCACCCCAACGATCACGTGAACATGGGGCAGTCGTCCAACGACACGTTCCCAACGGCGATCCATGTCGCGGCGGCGCTGGCGATCCGGCAGGACCTGATGCCGGCGATCTCGACGATCACCGAACGGCTGGAGCAGCAGGCCGAGGCGTGGGACGGGATCGTGAAGATCGGCCGCACACACCTGCAGGACGCGACACCCATCCGGCTGGGGCAGGAGTTCAGCGGATACGCCGCCCAGCTCGCGGGTGCGTGGACGCGCTGCAAGTACGCCGAGGCGGCGCTGCTGCCGCTGGCGATCGGCGGCACGGCGGTGGGGACGGGGATCAACGCGCACGAGGACTTCGGCCGCCTGGTGGCCGAGGAGCTGGAGCAGCGGACGGGGATCCCCTTTGTTGAGGCGGAGAACCACTTTGAGGCCCAGCACGCCAAGGACGCGTGCGTCGACGCCAGCGGGGCGCTCAAGACGATCGCAACGAGCCTGACCAAGGTCGCGGCGGACATCCGCCTGATGGGCATGGGCCCGCGCTGCGGGATTGGGGAGCTTGTGATTCCTGCGGTGCAGCCGGGCTCGTCGATCATGCCCGGAAAGGTGAACCCGGTGATCTGCGAGAGCCTGATCATGGTCTGCGGACAGGTGATCGGCAACGACGCGGCGGTCACGTTCGGGAACCTCGGCGGGCTGAACAGCACGCTGGACCTCAACGTGGCGATGCCGCTGATTGCGCGCAACCTGCTGGAGTCGATCCAGCTCCTCGCAGCGGGGTGCCGGATGTTCGAGGCCAACCTGCTGGCCGGGCTCAAGCCCGATGAGAAGCGGTGCGCCGAGCTGATCGAGGGATCGCTGGCGATGTGCACGAGTCTGGTGCCGGTGATCGGCTACGACGCCTCGGCGGCGCTGGCCAAGGACGCCTTCAAGGAAGGCAAGACCGTGCGGCAGCTGGCCCTGGAGCGGAAGTTGCTGCCCCCGGAGAAGCTCAGCAAGCTGCTCGACCCGTGGTCGATGACGCTGCCGGGCGGCGAGGGCTCGGCGGGCGGTTGAGGCCGGAGGCCGGGAGGCCGCCGCGCGTTCAGCGGGTTGGGTCGGGGGCGCCCTGGGCTGAGGGCGCGGGGAGGCGTGCGGGCGGGGGTGAGGCGCCGCTGACGTGGGCGCTCTGAGCGGCGGTGAACGCCTGGAACACGAGGCTCCTGGCCAGCAATTGGCGGAACTCGGCGAGGAACGCGTCCTTGCCGGGGCGCTCGGGGGGCCACGCCTGGTCGGCAAAGGTCCAGGCGAAGGTCTCCTGACCTGAGTAGATGAGCGAGAGCATGGTGGCCCAGAGGGCAGGGTCAAGCGGCGCGCCGGGGGGGGCCATGGCCTGCCGCACGGCGGCCGCGGTCGCCGCGAGCTGGTCGGCGGGCGGGGGGGGTGCGAGCATGCGATCGAGGTCGACCTGAAGCTGGTGGTCGCGCAGACGGAACAGGACGCTCGGCATCGGCGAGGCCGCGTGCGGGGCGTTCCAGTAGTCGAAGCTCTGGTCGGGCAGGTTGATGCAGACCTGGCCGGCCCGCGGGTCAGGCGGCGGGATTTCGACCAGTCCCAGGCCGTTCTGGGCGTCAATCGCCGCGATCAGGCGGGGGGGGCTTGAGAGCTCGAACAGGTGCACGGTGTAGCAGCAGTGGGCCCCGCCGGAGAAGGCGAAGACGAGGAGTTCGGGGACGCCGTCGCCGTTGAGGTCGTCGATGGCGCCGCGGAGGCGCCCGCCGGCGCCGGTGGATGGGTCGAATGTGGTTTGGCCGAGGGTGACGGCGTAATCCTGAACGTCGAGGATGGGCGCGCCGGCGTGCAGGATGACGACGCGGTCGCGCGGCTCGGGTGAACCGGGGTCGCGCCGGACCAGGGTGCGGATGGTGGTCTGACCGACGATGCGCTCGCTGGTGACGCGCCATTCGGGCAGCACGGTGTAGAGCAGGCGCGGGCCGAACCGCCAGCTCAGGAAGCTGACCAGCGGGAGCGTCAGGAGAAGCCCGACCAGGGCGAGGCCCCAGCGGCGGCGGGCGCGGCGGAGGTCGGTCTCGTGTTCAAGGCGGCGGCCGCACTCGGGGCAGGTGATGGGTTGGGCGGGTGTCGGGGCGGGGGCGGAGGCGAGGTCGTATGAGCAGCCCGGGCAGCGGCGGCGGAGGTCTGAGCGGCGCGGTAAGAGGGCCGAGAGGGCGAGCATGAGCCCGGCGGCCGCCGCGAGCCCGGCGAGGGCCCAGGTGAGACTCATCCAGAACGGGGCGGGGCTCATGAAGGTCGCTGTGAGGGCGGTGCGGGGGGCGCGGGGGGGGCGGGGGGCGCCGGCTTCAGATCAGCCAGGATGTAGCGGCCGACGAAGGGCAGGTTGATCCGCCCCGTGCGGAGGACCCAGATGAGAAACGGAAAGGACAGCCCGAAGCAGGTGGCGGTGACGAACCAGTCGTAGAGCGGTGAATAGAGGAGCAGCAGCGTGAAGCTTCCGTAGTACGCGAGCACGATAGGGATCAGGGCCCAACGCGGGAAATAGGCGCCGACATAGTCGCCGACGCCGGCGAGCTGGGCGCTGCGTTCCTTGAAGACCTTGAGAAGGCGCTGGGCCCAGACGAACTCGCTTGCGAGGATCACCAGGCCCATCGGCACCAGCACCGTGGGGCCGGGCCCGGGCAGCGGGGCGATGGCGATCCCGAAGATGATGACGGCGGTGCCGGCGATGAGGATGCAGATCTTCCAGAGGTTGCGGCGGGCGATGGCGGCCGCCTCGCGGAGGTCTTCGATGGGCGAGGGGCGCTCTGGCTCGGCTCGGCTCGGCTGAGCGCGGCTGAAGCGGTGGTGCGCCGCCGAGGCGAGCACGCCCGCGACGAGAATGGCGCCGACGACCATCTGGCTGCGGGCGGTCGACCAGACGTCGTAGCCGCCGAAGGCGAGCTTCCAGGCGAGCCAGAGGAAGATCAGCGAGAGGCTGAACTTCATGAACCGGAAGCGGCCGATGTAGGGCGCGAGCGTGAAGTACATCGACCGCAGTCCCAGCAGGGCCAGCGCGTTGGCGGAAAAGGCGATGAACGGGTCGGTCGTGGAGGCGAACGCGGCGGGGAGGGAATCGATGGCGAAGGAGAAGTCGGCGATGAGCGCGGCCAGGAAGACGCTCATCATGGGGGTGAGCCTCCATCGGCCGCCATCGTGGACGATGAGGCGGTGGCCGTGGTCGGCGGCGAGCGGGGCGGGAGGCGCGGGGGAGGTGGAGGTTGCCGGGTGCTCGGTCTGCGGCGCCGGGGGGGGGGGGCGGGCAGCCGGCGGAGGGCCCGCATGAGCAGGCGCTTGCCAAGCTGATCGTGCTGGTCGGGCAGCCAGAGCTCGCGGAGCGTCGCCAGCACCAGCAGACCCGCCAGGCCGTAGTGGACGCCCGGCAGTTGAAGCAGCTCAGCCCCGGCGAAGATGCAGACGGCCCGGAAGAGCAGGCAGGCGATGACGAGACGGAAGAGCACGCGGGCCCGGATGGCGGGCCGCACCTGGAAGTGGGCGAAGATGATCGAGATGACCGCGATGTTGTCGATGCTCAGCGCGAGCTCGTTGGTGTAGACCGTGACGAACTGGGCCCAGGCGAGCTTCGCGGCTTCCGGCGGGGTGAGGACCTTGTCGAACGCGGCGGCGGCCCCGAGCGCATCGGCTTGGAGGAGCGCCAGCAGCACCAGGGAGCAGATGCCGGCGGCGGCGAGCCACAGGCCCAGCGAGAGCGCAGCCTCGCCCTGGGTGATCTCGCGCGGGCGGCGCGAGAGCACGCCGACATCGAGGGCGACCAGCGCGGTCAGCAGGGCCAGGAAGCCGAGCCAGAGCCAGAGGGTGATCATCGGCGGGAGGGATGCGAAGAACGCGAATGGGGGGGATGGGGCGACCGGCCAAGCTTAGCTGGGCCGGACCGGTGCGCCGCGTTCAGGCTTCTGGCATCAGTCCTCTGGCCGCTCGCCCTCCGGCGCCATCTTGACGATCTTGGGATCGAAGCGGGCGATGGGGGCGACCAGGTCGGCCTGGCTGGCCATCACGGCGTGGATGTCCTTGTACGCGCCGGGGACTTCATCGAGCCCGGCCGAGAGGACCTGGACGCCCAGGTCGTCGAGCTGGCGGCGGACATTGCCCCACACGAAGCTCTCGCGGGCCCTGGTGCGCGACATCGCCCGCCCGGCGCCGTGGCTGGCTGAGCGGAGAGACCCGGCGCCGCCCAGGCCGACGACGACGAAGCCCGGGGCGGTCATGGAGCCGGGAATGACTCCGAGCACGCCGGCGCCTGCGGGGGTGGCGCCCTTGCGGTGGACGATGAGCTCGCGCTCGCCGCGCCCGTCGCCAGCGTCGTGACGCTCCTTCCAGGCGAAGTTGTGGTGATTCTCGACGTGGGCGAGGGCCCGGCACCCGAGATCGCGGACGATGCGGCGGTGGATGGTCTCGTGGTTGGCGGCGGCGTATTGACCCATCAGGTTCATGGCGAGCCAATACTCCTGGCCCTCGTGCGAATCCAGGGAGAGCCAGGCGAGCTGCTTGAGCTCCTTGGGGAGCGCGTCGAGGCGGTCCATCGCGAGCCTTGAATAGTGGTCGCACACCGCGGCGCCGGTCCCCCGCGAGCCCGAGTGAGACAGCAGGGCCAGGTAGCGACCGGCGGGGAGGTCGAAGGCCCAACCCGAACCCGCCCCCGAGCCGGAACGGGTCTCAAACGCTGGGCGCGGACCGTCGCTGACGGTCAGCACGCCCCACTCGACAAAGTGGTTGCCCGAGCCGCTGCTGCCCAGTTGAGCCCACGCCTTGTCCTTGTTTCGGTGGGTGATGGGGGAGACGGACCAATCGGCGTCGAGCACATCATGCTGCTCGCGGCGCTTGAGGGACGCGCCGACACCGAAGGCGGTCTGCGACTCCAGGGCGCGCACGAGGGCGTCGCGCCGGGGGGCGTCGTCGAGGGCGCCCGGGTCGATATCGACGATGGTCATCCGCATGCGGCAGGCGATGTCGACGCCGACAGCGTACGGGATGACGGCGTTTTCGGCGGCCAGTACGCCGCCGATCGGGAGGCCATAGCCGATGTGGGCGTCAGGCATCAGGGCCGCGGCGGCGGCGACGGGGAGTTGGCAGGCTGTGGTGAGTTGGCTGATGGCGCCGGCTTCGAGGCCCTCTCCCCAGATGCGATAGGGCGCGGGGTCGCCGGCTCGAACGGGCACAGGCCGGGCGACGGCCCGGTGTTCGAGCAGGGCGCGGGCGAAGCGGTCGAAGATCGGGTCGTCGGCGTAGCCAGCGGGGTTTTCGATGACACCTTGGATCGCGGCTCGCAGGGCCTCACGGCTGAGCCCGGCCTCGGCAGCGCGGGCGCAGGCACGCACGCCGAGCTTGAGCGGCTCGCCATTGGGGACACCCAGGTTGTTCAGTTCACGGGCTTTCATGGCCCCAAAGGCAAGGCGGCTTATGCCCGCAAGGCAAGCCGGAGCGTCGTCGTGATCGATTTTCGCGGACCAGACGGGGGTGATATGGGGGAAGGCCGGGGTGTGAGTGTCGTTCAGCCTCCAGTTCGGGTGATCGCGGGTGGGGCGGCGTTCGTAGGATTGGGTATGGAGCCGATCAGGCCGTCGTCGCTGTCGCTGTCAGGAGTGCGCCGGGTGGTCGCGGCGGCCCGGCGGCGCGAGCTCGTGGCGTTGCTGGCGCGCCTTGGGGGGCCGTGGCTGACCATCGGTGGGGCGGCGGGGCTCGCCGGGGAGGTGGTGGCGAAGGGCTTCGTCTTCGGCTTTGGTGGCGGCTGGGTGAGCCTGGGGCTGCTGGCGGGCGGCGTCGCCGGGGCGGCGGCTGCGTGGCGCGGGCGAGGGAGCGAGATCGACTCGGCGGCGCGGCTTGACCAGGCGCTCGGGCTGCGCGATCGGCTCTCATCGGCGCTGGAGTTTGACGCTCAGGTGTCGGGCCAGGAGTCGGGCCAGAGTTCGGGACGGGGGTGGGGCCAGGACTCGGTACAGAGCCGGGGCCAAGGTCGGGCGTCCGACCCATTCGTCATGCTGGCGCTCCAGGACGCGGCGCGGGCGGCGGGTGGGCCGCAGGCGGCGGACCTCGCCCGCGCGGCTCCGGTGAAATGGGGCAGGGCGTGGGGGGTGTGGCCGGTGCTGATGGCGGCGGGCCTGTCGGTGGGTCTCTGGGCGCCGCGTGGACTGTGGCTCGATCGCCTGTGGCCGGCGAGCCCGGCGGTCGACCAGGGCGCCGCGGAGCGCGCTGCGGCTGAGCGGGCGGCGGCGGTTGAACAGGTTCGTGAAGCGCGCCAGGCGGTGACGCGCGCAGCGGTGAACCCCGACGGACCCGCCGACCCGACCCCCCCCAAGGCGAAGCAGGAGCTGGCGGCGCTCGAGTCGCTTGAGCGGGAACTTGCCGAGGGTCGGAAGGACCCTCAGGCGGCCCGGCGCGACGCGGCGGCCGCGCTCGACCGGATGGCCCAGGAGACGGAGCGGCGGGCCCAGGAGCGTTCGGATGCTGCCGACGCCCTGCGTGATCGCCTGGCGGAGCTGCGGCGCCGCTCGGCCGACGAGGCGCGGGCGGCGGGCGGCAATGGCGGCGCGGGGGAGCGTGGCGGCGAATCGGACCTCGGGCGGGCGCTGCGGGAGGGCGATCTCGCCTCAGCCGCAGAGGCGGTGCGCGAGGCCATGAACGAGCTTGAGAACGCTCCGCCCGAAGAGCGGGCCAGGCTGGCGAGCGAGCTGGAGGAACTGGCGAAGGACCTGGGCGCGCTCGATCAGCCGCCAAGCGGTGAACCGGCGGCTGGCACGCCGCGGAAGACGAGCGAGCCGGGACCGGGGGGTGAGGCGAGCGGGCCCGAAGCGGGTGGGGCGGAGGCGCCCGAGCGGAGCGGGCCCGAGCAGGCGGCGGAGGCCCTCAAACAGCGGGGCGCCACGCCGGAGGCGGCGGAGCAGGCCGCGAAGTCGACGGATGAAGCGGCGATTCGCAAGGAGCTCGAGAAGGCCGGGGCGAGCCCGGAGCAGGCCGAGCGACTGGCGCGGAACGCCGCGCGGGAGAACCAGGAGCGCGCGGCCAAGCAGACAGCACAGGATGAGACCGAGCGGTTGAAGCGATCGCTTGAGGACGCTGCGAAGGCGCTCCGCGAGCCGACGCCGCCGCCGGAGCCGGACGCTGGGCCTGAGCAGGCCAAGCCTGCCGAGAAGCAGACTGGCGGCGAGAAGCAGGCCGGCGGTGAGAAGCAGACTGGCGGCGAGAAGCAGGCCGGCGGTGAGAAGCAGACTGGCGGCGAGAAGCAGGCCGGCGGTGAGAAGCAGGCGGGTGGTGAGAAGCAGGCCGGCGGCGAGAAGCAGGCGGGCGGCGAGAAGCAGACTGGCGGTGAGAAGCAGGGTGGTGGCGAGAAGCAGGGTGGTGGCGAGAAGCAGACTGGCGGCGAGAAGCAGGCTGATGGCGAGAAGCAGACTGGCGGTGAGAAGCAGGCTGGTGGCGAGAAGCAGCCAGGCGGCGAGAAGCAGGCAGGCGGCGAGAAGCAGGCTGGCGGTGAGAAGCAGGCTGGCGGCGAGAAGCAGGGTGGCGGCGAGGAGCGGGCTGGCGGTGAGAAGCAGGCTGGTGGCGAGAAGCAGGGTGGCGGCGAGAAGCAGGCTGGTGGCGAGAAGCAGGGTGGCGGCGAGAAGCAGGGTGGCGGCGAGAAGCAGGCTGGTGGCGAGAAGCAGGGTGGCGGCGAGAAGCAGGCTGG
>CAZSZO010000021.1:33328-67608 GCA_964611125.1 uncultured Phycisphaeraceae bacterium
GCGGCGAGAAGCAGGCTGGTGGCGAGAAGCAGGGTGGCGGCGAGAAGCAGGCTGGTGGTGAGAAGCAGGCTGGCGGTGAGAAGCAGGCTGGCGGTGAGAAGCAGGCTGGCGGAGAGAAGCAGGCTGGCGAGGAGCCGGTCGGCGAGGGGCGGCAGCCTGGCGAGATGCCGCAGCTCCCGAGCGACAAGCAGGGGCTCGAACGCCTCGCCAAGCAGTTGCAGGAGTTGGCCAAGAAGCGCGACGGCTCGAAGCAGGATCGGCAGGAGGCCGAGCGGCTTCGTGAACTGGCCAAGAACTGGTGGGACCAGGCCTCGCCCGAGCAGCGGCAGCAGGCGCGGGAGCTGGCCCAGCGGATGGCTCAGCAGCGGGGCGAACAGGACCCCGGCGCCAAGCCTCCGGTCGGCGGCGGCGGCGACCCGGGGCAGCAGACTGAGCGTTCGGGCCAGCCGGGCGGTCCTGCTGGCGACGGCCCCGCTGGTCAGGCTCGGGGGGAGGCATCGGCGCAGCTGGCGGAGGCTCGCGATCGCCTTGACGCCCGGCCGCGGCCCGGAGAGGTCGGAAAGTCCGCCGGGGACCGGGTGGTGGGCGAATGGCTGGGAACCGGCAAGAAGGGTGCAGGGTCGGGGCCGGCCGATGCTGACGAGGCCCGGCGCGTGCTGCGCGACGCGGCGAAGTCGGCGCAGGACGCAGTCGAGGATCGGACGCTGCCGCGTCGGTACGACCGGCTGCTGCGCCGGTTCTTCCAGCGGGTGCCTGGGGAGATGGGGCTGACCGATGACGCGCCGGGCGCGGGCCCCGGTGGCGTGAGCGGTGGCGGTGGTGGAGGCGGCGGGAGTGGGGGGGGCGGGCCCAAGCCAGGCTCGTGATCGGCTGCGGCGAGGCGCGCGATGTCCATCCGATTTGACCATCCCGAGTGGCTGTGGGGCCTGGCGCTGCTGCCGGTGCTCGCAGGGGCGCTGCTGGCGTGGGGCGGCTCGATGAGCCTGCCCAGACGGTGGACGGCGATCGTGCTGCGGGCCGGGCTGCTGGCCCTGCTGCTGGCGATGCTCGCGGGCGTCACCGCGGTTCGGACCACCAGCAAGCTCGCGGTGGTGGCGGTGGTCGACACTTCGCTGTCGGTGCGCAGCTACGCCCCCTCGGGCCGCGGCCCCGACGGAGAGATGATTGCACCCGTGGAGAGTGTGCGGCGCTGGCTGATGGCCGCCTCGGCCAAGCGCGGGCCGGAGGACCTGCTCGGGGTTGTCGCGTTTGACGGAAGCGCGGCGGTGCTCACGCTTCCGACCGCTGGCGACGCGCTCCAGCACCCCATTGAGCTCCAGCCGACCGACGGCACGAATCTGGGCGAGGCGATTCGCCTGGCCGTCGCGGCGTTCCCGCGCGACGCCACGCGCCGGATGGTGGTGATCTCCGACGGCGTAGCCACCGCTGGGGACGCCCGGGCTGCGGCCCGCGAGGCGTCAGGTGTGCGGGATCGCGGCGCGGCCGGTGGACCCGCCGGTAAAGCGGCCGGTAAAGCGGATGGTGCAGCGGATGGGGGAACCGGCGGCGGCGGGTCGGCCCGGCCTGCCGTGCCGGGACTGGATCGCATCGTGATCGATGTGCTGCCGCTGCGGTACGAGGTGGCTCACGAGGTGATGGTGGAGTCGGTCGACGCCCCGACGCGGGCCCAGGCCGGCGCCACGGTGTCGGTACGGGTGGCGCTTTCAAGTTCGGGGCCTGCGACGGGGGTGCTGCGGCTGTACCACGAGGGGGAGGAGGTCGACCTCTCCGGCGGTGGCGGCGGGGCCGGGAGCGGCGCCGGGGACGGCTTACGGGGCCGGCGGGTCGAACTGAGTGAAGGCCGCAAGGTGGTGGTGGTGAACGTTCCGCTCGGGGGCTCGAGGGTGCACCGGTTCAGGGCCGTGTTTGAGCCCGATGGACCCGCGCCGGGCCAGCCGGCCGGGGACACGATCGCCGCCAACAACATCGGCGAGGCGGTGACCATCACTCCCGGCAAGGGGGCGGTGCTGATCGTGGAGGGCGTGCGATCGATCGACAACACGGGCGATGCAGGGGCGACGTCGCCGGCGCGCGGGCTCCCGGGGGCGCCCGGCGGGCCGCTGGCGCGGATGCTGCGCGAAGAAGGCTTCGAGGTTGAGGTCGTCGGGCCCGAGTCATTCCCCGCTGACCTGCTGCGGCTGCAGGCGTACGACCTGGTGTTTCTGCAGGATGTCGCCGCCGATGCGCTGGGAACCGCGAGCATGGAGCGGCTCGCACGGTTCGTCACCGAGCTGGGCGGCGGGCTGTGCATGCTGGGCGGGCCAGAGTCATTCGCGGCGGGCGGGTACAAGGGCTCGCCGCTGGAGCCGATCCTGCCGGTGCGGCTGGATCTGCCTGAGAAGCTGGTGCTGCCTGCGGCGGCGGTGATGATCGTGCTCGATTGCTCCGGCTCGATGGGCTGGCGCGTGCAGGGGTCGTCACGGACGCAGCAGGAGATCGCCAACGAGGGCGCGGCGCTGGCGGCCCGCTCGCTGGACAAAAACGACCTGCTGGGGGTGATCTCCTTCAGCAGCGACTACACCGTTGAGATCCCCCTGGCAAAGAACGCCGATCCCATCAAGGCGGCCAAGACGATCCTGTCGATCCGGCCCGACGGCGGCACGAACATCCCGCCGGCGCTGCAGGAGGCCTACCGCCAGATGCGCGGGGCCCAGGCCAAGGTGAAACACGTCATCCTGCTCACCGACGGCGTGTCGCAGGGGAAATCGAAGCTGGATGCACTCTGCAGGGCGATGGCCGAAGAGGGGATCAAGGTCTCGACCATCGCGGTGGGCGATGGCGCCGACGGCGACGGGCTGGCCTCGATGGCGAAGGCTGGCGGGGGCCAGTTCTACCAGGTGCTTGATCCGTATGTGCTGCCCAAGGTCTTTCTCCGGGCCATCCGCGTCGTGCGGACGCCGCTGTACAGGGAGGGCCCGTTCATCCCCGTGACGGCCGATTCGGCCTCGCCGCTGCTGGATGGGTACCTGGCGTCGGGCCCGCCGCCGGCCCTGCTCGGGCTGAATCTGGCCCAGGTGCGGCCGGAGATCACCGCCCTCAATCCGCTGCTGACCGACAAGGGCGAACCCGTGCTGGCCCACTGGCAGGCTGGCCTCGGGCAGGTCGCGGCGTTCACCTCCGACGCAGGCCGGTGGGGCGAGCCCTGGCTCGACTGGCCGGGGTACCGAGCCCTCTGGACGCGCGTGGTCCGCCAAGTTTCGCGAGCCCCCGGCTCGCGCGAGGCGGAGCTCTCAGCGGAGGTGGTGGGGGATCAGCTGCGCATCCGCGTTGACGCGGCGGGTGAGGACGGGCGGCCGCTGGACGGCCTTGAGGCCCCCGCCGCGGTGTATGGGCCCGATGGCCGGCGGCTGGAGGCGGTGCTGAGCCAGATCGGCCCGGGGACGTACGAGGGCGTGGTGCGGGCGGACCAGAGCGGCAGCTATGTGGTGACGGTGAGCCCGCGGGAGACGACGCGGGGCAAGCCGCGCGCGATGACCCCGGCGATCGGCGGGGTGACCAAGCCCGCGGGGAGCGAACTGCGGGTGCGGCGGAGCAATGACCGGGTCTTGCAGGAACTGGCGGAGCTGACCGGCGGACGGGTGCTCGACATGGCCCAGCCGGAGGCGGCGGGGCTCTTTGACCGGGCGGGGTTGCGGCCGCGGGAGGCGCGCACGCCGCTGTGGCCGTTCCTGCTGCCGTGGGCGCTGGTGCTGACGCTGGTTGATATCGCGGTGCGACGGATCGCGTGGGACCGGCTGCTGTCGAGCCGCTTTGGCGAGGGGCTGAGGCGGATGGCGGCCCGGGCGGTGCGTGACCGTTCGCGAGAGGCCGCGGCGACGATCGGCGCCCTGCGCGAGGTGGAGCAGCAGGTTGAAGCGCGCAACGCCAGCGTGGACGGGGCCCGACTGACCGCGGCGGACGCCCGCAAGATCGTCGAAGCCCGCAACCGCGAACTGCTGGCGGCGCAGCGGGCGGGCTTGCGCGGGCGCAAGGCGGGTGCGGTGGGGAGCGGGGGCGGTGGGGGCGGTGGGGGCAGCAGCGTGAAATCCTCGGGGCCTGCTGAGCCGACCCAGCCTCGTCCGGCTCCCCAGTCGCCCGGTGACGCGCCGCCGGCCGGGGCTGCGGGTGCGGAGGAGGGGCTGCTGGCGGCCAAGCGGCGGGCGCGGGAGAAGTTTGAGCGGTCCTGATGATGTGGCGGGCCGGGCGGGGGTGTGTGCCGGGGGGGTGTCTGGGGGGGTGTCTGGGGGCGTGTCTGGTGGGGCGTCTAGCGGTATCCTCGGGGGATGAGACTCCTGCTGCTGGGCGCGCTGGGCGGATCGATGGTGCTGATGGCTCCTGTGGGCGCCGGGCTGGCCGGGGGGGTCGCGCCGGGCTCGGCCGCGCAGGCTGGTGCGACGACGGCGACGGGCGGGACGGGCGGGCCGGACATGGCGGAGGTCATCACCCGCAGCAGCGAGGACTGGAGCGACTTCGAGCGGTTCTACAACATCCGGTGGTCGGAGGAGCTGCTGGCGGCCCGCGAGGCGTTCCTGGCGCGCCGGCTGGCGGCCCTGCGGTCGATTGACTTCGCCGGGCTCGAGCAGGATGCGCGGGTCGATTATGTGCTGCTGCGCAACCAGATTCGTGAGGAGAGCGGGCGCGTGGGCCTGGCCCGCCGGCAGCTGGACGACATGTCGGAGCTGCTGGGCGTGCGGAAGGTGATCGTTCCGCTGGAGCAGGCTCGCTGGCGGATGGAGAAGCTCGACCCGCGCCGGGCCGCGGAGGAGCTCACGAAGATCCCGGAGATGATCCGCGTGGTGCGCGAGCGGGTGGAGCGCGGGCGGAAGCCGGCGCCGGAGGGGGGCGAGGGGGCCGGGGGGGGTGGGGAGGGAGGTGCGCTGGCGGTGTCGGCCGTCACGGCCAATCGCGCGGCGGGGGCCATGGGCTCGCTGCTCGACACCCTCCGCACGTGGCGCGGCAACTACGAGACATTCGAGCCCTCGTTCCGCTGGTGGTGCGAGAGGCCGCTCGAGGATGCGACGCGGGCGATCGAGGAATTCGCCCGATTCCTGCGCGAGGAGATCGCCGGTGTGAACGGCAAGCCCGAGGACCCGCTGCTGGGCGACCCGATCGGGCGTGAGGCGCTGCTGGTTGATCTGCGGGATAACGCCCTGGCGTACGCGCCCGAGGAGCTCATCGCCCTGGCGGAGCGGGAGTTCGTCTGGTGCGAGGGTGAGATGCTCGCGGCGGCGAAGGAGCTCGGGAGTGAGGACTGGAAGGCGGCCCTGGAGACCGTGAAACGGGCCGGCGTCGAGCCGGGCGAGCAGGACGAGTACGTCAGGGCGGTGGCCCGGGAGGCGATCGACTTTGTCAAGAGCCGCGACCTGGTGACGGTCCCGCCGCTGTGCGAGGAGGTCTGGCGGCTGACGATGCTCTCAACCCAGGCGCAGCGGACGCTGCCGTTTGCGGTCTACTTCGGGCAGGCGATGGGCGTGGCGTACGCGACCAGTGAGATGGCCCACGCCGACAAGCTCATGGCGATGAAGGGCAACAACCGGCACTTCACGCGGATCGTCGTGCCGCACGAGCTGATCCCCGGTCATCATTTGCAGCGGTTCCTGGCCGATCGCGAGCGGCCCTACCGCCGGCGGTTCAGCACGCCCTTTTACGTGGAGGGGTGGGCCCTGTACTGGGAGATGAAGCTCTGGGACCTGGGCTGGGCCCAGGGGCCGGCGGACCGGATCGGGATGCTTTTCTGGCGGATGCACCGCTGCGCCCGGATCATCGTGAGCCTGAAGTTTCACCTGGGCGAGATGAAGCCGGCGGAGATGATCGACTTCCTCGTCGAGCGCGTCGGTCACGAGCGGGCCAACGCCACCGCGGAGGTGCGGCGGTTCATTGGCGGAGACTACGAGCCGCTGTACCAGTGCGGCTACATGATCGGCGGGCTGCAGCTCCGGGCCCTGCACCGCGAGGCCATCGCGGCGGGCATGGGCGAGAAGGACTTCAATGACCGCGTGCTGCGGAGCGGGCCGATCCCCATCGAGCTGGTGCGGGCGGGGGTTGTGGGCGCTCCGCTCTCGGCCGAGGGTGAGGCGATGTGGAAGATCACTGTCTCGCCGTAGGGTCTCTCCGTGGGGTCGCCGTAAGGCGTCGCCACAGGAAAGCAAGCCGGGGACGCAGGCGTCCCCGGCTTGGATGAATGAATTGAGCGGATCGTTGCCTGCCGGGCTTACGGCTGGGGCAGGGCGCAGCTGCCGCCGTGCTTAAGGTGGTAGTCCTGGTGGTATTCCTCGGCCTTGTAGAACTGGCCGGCCTTCTCGGCGGCGTCGACCTGCGTGACGATCTTGCGGGTCTTGTAGCGGTCGAGCTTGCCCTGCTCCTCGATGAACTTCTGGGCCTGCTCAGCCTGCTCCTTGGACGTGGTGAAGATCGCCGAGCGGTACTGGTCGCCGACGTCGGGGCCCTGGCGGTTGAGCTGGGTGGGGTCGTGGAACTTGAAGAACCAGGCCATCAGCTCGGGGTAGGAGATGCGCTTGGGATCGAATTTGATCTCGACGGTCTCGGCGTGGCCGGTGCCGCGCGAGCACACGTCTTCGTAGGTGGGGTTCTTGGTCTTGCCGCCCATGTAGCCGCTGACGGCGTCGAGCACGCCCGGGAGCTGGGCGAAGCGGTCCTCGACGCCCCAGAAGCAGCCGCCGGCGAAGTAGGCGGTCTGGGTGGCGACGGGCAGGCCCGCCGCGGGGGTCTTCTCGCCCTTCTCAACAAACACGAGCGACGCGGAATTCACGCAGAAGCGGAGACCGGTGGGGCGGGGGCCGTCCTCGAAGACGTGGCCGAGGTGGCCGCCGCAGCGGGCGCAGAGGATCTCGTCACGGACCATGCCGTAGCTGGTGTCGCGCTCGGTTTCGACGTGCTTGGCGTCGACAGGCTGGAAGAAGCTGGGCCAGCCGGTGCCCGAGTCGAACTTCCCGGCGGAGGCGAAGAGCGGCAGCTCGCACAGACGGCAGTGGTAGACGCCGTCCTTGTGATTGTCGACGAGGTTACCGCAGAACGCCCGCTCGGTGCCCTTGGCGAGGATGACCTCGGCCTCCTCGGGCTTGAGCTTCTTGGCGAGGGTGTCGATCTCGGCCTTGGCCAAGGGCGTGATGTCATGCCCGGAGGCGGAATACCGGGTCTTCCCGGGTTCGAGCTTCGTCTTCATGGTGAGTTTCCCATTTTTGGCGCCATCGGGTCCCCCCGCGCCGCCCACCCAGCCCGCAGGGGCCCAGCGGGCCGACACGATGGCGGCGGTGAAGATCGCGGCGACGACGAACAGCACGATGTACGCGGTGATTCGCATAGGTTCTCCAACTACGCACCGACCCCCCCAGTTGATCGGTCGGACGGAAGCGAGCCCAGAAGCAAAGGCCCGGTGGTTCGGTGCGGGATAATTGTTGGATGTCCGGGAAGCCCCCGCGGTGTCAGAAACGCGCGGGCGTATGCCGAACGCCTACCGATTTGCTGGCCAGGTTCGTCTGAGAATCGTCCAACTCAGGGGCCTTGGCTCAGGGGCCTTGGATGGGGGGCCCGGAGCGCAGGCGATCCCGGGCCTCCGCCTCCGACAGCCGAAGCACGCGGGTGATGACCACCGGCTGGACGGGCACATCGTTCATGCTGCCGTCGTCGACCGGCAGATCGGGACGCGGGGCGGTGGGGCCGGTGCGGATCCGCTCGACGACATCGAGACCACGGACGACCCGCCCGAACACGGCGTAGCCGGCGTCGCCGGTCTTCTCGCGCGCGGAATCAAGTTTGGGGTTGTCGACGACGTTGATGAAGAACTCGCGGGTGGCGCTGTCAGGGGCCGTATCCCGCGCCATGGCGATGGTCCCGGCCTTGTTCTTGAGGCCGTTCTGCCACTCGTTGAAAATGGTCGCGTCGGCCCGCCCGGCCGCGGCGTCGCGCTTGGCCCGCTCCTGGAAGTCAGCGGTCCAGCCGCCCCCCTGAATGACGAAGGTGGGGATGACGCGGTGGAAGATGGTGCCGTCATAGTCGCGCCGCTCGGCGTGGGCCAGGAAGTTCGCGACCGTCACCGGGGCTCGGTCGGCGTTGAGCTCCAGCAGGATCTCCCCGGCGGTGGTCTGCATCGCGACGAACGCCACGCCCGCCGGCGGGCCGGCGGACGCCTCGGCCGCGGGGGCCCGGCAGCCCAGGAAAGGCGCCAAGGACAGGAGGCCGAGCAGCATCAGCCCGGCGCGGAGGAGGGAGCGTGGAGGCGTGCGTAGAGCAGCGGAGTGGGTGTGAGGGCTCATCGGTGCTCCGGCGCCGCGTGGGCCGCGGCGAATGTGAAAGGTGGCGGACAACGGTTGGGCCTGGGCGGCGATCGGGGCGGCTGGTCGCACGATACCGCGCGGCGCCCAGGCGGGCAAGCGGCGGATGGGCGCGATACGCTCGAACGCGCCGCCGGAAATCGTGGGGCGCCGCGCCGGATTCCGGCGTGAGAAGGAGAAGCTCATGCCCTGCACGCGCCGCTGGTTTCTGTTGCTTGTCGTGCTGCTGCCCCGGGCCCTATTCGGGGCGGGTCTACGTCGCGTTGAGCACGCGCCCCAGCGGCGAGCCGCGGCAGCGGATGGGCGACTGGTTTGCCGGCACGCAGGTGCTGGCGCTCGAGGTGAGCGGCGTCCCGGCGGGGGGGAGCGTCGAGGTCGGCGGCGGCGCGCCGGCGTTCCCAAAGGCCTATGGCGAGATCGCCGGCGGGACGTATCGGGTTCAGGCGGTGGCCCGCCGCAGCCTGGATTCCTGCACGCCCGGGATGGGCGAGGGCGACCTCGCCAGCGAGCCGGCGTCGATCACCTTCAAGCCCGGCGACGGCGGGGTGGTCGAGCTGAAGCTGACCAAGGCGGTCAAGGCCAAGCCGCTCCAGGAGAGCGACCGCATCAAGCTCATCGAGGTCGACAGCCCGAGCCTTTCAGCGTTCCTCAAGCGGCCGTTCAAGCTGCGGGCCGGGGTGATGCTCCCCAAGGGGTGGAGCTCCGAATCGGGCAAGACCTACCCCACGCTGTACTTCATCGGCGGCTTCGGCGGCGACCACCTCGGCGTCTCCTCGCTCGGGCGCGGGCTGTTCGACCGGCCCGATGTCCCGCCGTTCATCCTGATCGTGCCCGACCCGACGTGCTTCACCGGGCACAGCGTCTTCGCCGACTCGGCCAACAACGGCCCCTGGGGCAAGGCCCTGACTGAGGAGCTTGTCCCAGCCGTGGAGGCGAAGTTTCGCGGGGCCGGGGCGGGGAAGCGGTATGTCACGGGGATCTCGTCGGGCGGCTGGTCGAGCCTGTGGCTGCAGGTGACCTATCCCGACGTGTTCGCGGGGTGCTGGTCGCATTGTCCCGACCCGGTTGATTTCAGGGATTTCCAGCAGATCAACCTCTCCCGCGCCGGAGAGAACATGTACACCGACTCCGCCGGCGCGCGGCGTCCGGTGTCGCGGGCGGGCCCGGGCGGGGCGGTCCTGTGGTATGACGACTTCGTGCGGCAGGAGACGGTGATGGGTCCGGGCGGGCAGATCGGCTCGTTTGAGGCGGTGTTCAGCCCGCGCGAGGGCGACCGGCCGCGACCGCTCTTTGACCGCAAGACCGGCAAGATCGACCCGGTGACGGCCAAGGCCTGGGAGCAGTACGACATCCGCCTGGTGCTGGAGCGGAACTGGCCGACGCTTGGGCCCAAATTGAAGGGCAAGATCCACGTGTACGCAGGCGGGAGCGACACCTTCTATCTGGAGGGCGCGGCGAAGCTCCTGAAGGACTCGCTGGCGAAGCTGGGCAGCGACGCCAAGGTCGAGATCTACGAGGGCATGCCGCACACGATCATTCCGGAGGGGATGGCCGACATGTTCGCGGCCATCGGCAAGTGAGGCTGCCCAGGTCGGGCTGCGGGCCTATGAAAACACGGCCGGGCGATGAAGCCCGGCCGTGTCGAGTGATGTGCTGAATGCACTGAAACTCAGGGCTCGCCAAGGGAGCCGGCGAGCCGATCAGTTGCAGACGCCGCCGAAGAAGTCAGAGATGTAGGTGGAGAGGTCGTCGGGGTCGGTGAAGCCCGAGCGGTCATAGTCGCCCTGGGGGCAGGGGGGCGTCTGGAAGAAGCACGCGATGTAGTCGGAGATGTCGTCGGGGTCGAGGTTGCCGTCGCGGTTGAAGTCGGGGCGGCAGGAGCAGGCGAAGCCGGGGGCGATGATGACCGTGCCGGTGGTCAGGCCATCAACGAAGCCGGGGGAGCCGAACATGGAGCGGCTGTAGATGCCGGTGGGGAACCCGTCGGCGCCGACAGCGGTGTTGGCGACGCTCTGGCGACCGGCGTCGAAGCCGGTGAGTGAAGCGGCCCAGTTGACGCCTGAGTCATTGGCGGCCTGGTTGTAGGATCCGGGGAGGGTGTAGATCGACCAGAAGATGTCGATGCCCGAGACGGCGTCGCCGGGCCAGCCGAAGGGCGGCAGCGCGATGGACAAGGGGGTGTTGTCGTCGTCGTAATTGACGACGTCGGAGGGGGTCCCGTCGGGCTTCACCAGACGGACGATCTCGTTGATGAAGCTGGGGTTGTCGGCGAGTCGGGCGATGCCGAAGACGCCGCGGTCGGAGTACCAATCGGTGACGGTGATAATCTGGTAGCCGCAGCCCCAGGTGTTGTAGAACTCCTGGACGAAGTCGCGGCCCTCAAGGGTCTGCAGGCCGGTCTGGCCGGTGCCCAGGGGAATGAACGTGTCGACGCCGATGACCACGGCGGCCTCGCCGGGCTGCAGGATGGTGCCGTTGGGGAAGGCGCTGGTGCGGCCGTCCTCATCGGCGAGGTACCAGCCGGAGATGTCGATGGCCGCGCCGGTGGTGTTGGCGATCTCGACGAACTCATCGCGGCCGCCGGCGACCACCGCGGGGGCGGTGGGGGTGGGGTTGGACCCGGGATAGATGCTGTTGGTGGTCGCGGCGATCTCGGTGATGATCACCTCGCCGGAGGGGTTCTGGATGACGGTGGGGACGAAGCCGGGAGAGCCGAAGTCCTCGCCGGAGCTGACGAGGCCGTATGGCGCCGCGGGGTTGCCGGCGAAGCTGGTGCTCTGACGGATGCCGTTGAGGCCGGGGATGGCGGCCTTCCAGTTGGGCCCGGCGTTGTTGGCGACGGAGTTGAAGGCTCCGGGGAGGAGCTCGAAGGTGCCGTGGCTGTCAGTGCCGGGCCAGTTGTTGAGGGGCTCGTTGTTGGAGTTGGCGTTGGAGTAGTTGCAGACGTCGATGATGAAGCCGCGGTCGTTGACCCACGTGCCGATGGCGCCGGGGCCGGTGAGGCGGGTGGGGTGCGGGCCCGAGACGGTGGGCTGGTTGGCGGGGACGATGGCGTCATCGACCACGGCGCCGGCCACGAGGGTTAGGACCTCGGCGGTGGCGGTGGCGTTGAACGCGCGGGCCGGCCAGCGGCCCAGCGGGATCCAGCGGATGGGCTGGCCCTGGGGCGTGGTGGTTCCCCAGAGGCTCTCGTAGAGGGCCTTGGCCTGCGCGGCGGTGTAGTTGGCGCCGCCCTGCGTGAACGGGAAGACGGGGATCTGGCAGAGCACGGCGATCTCGCCGGCGGCCAGCGTGGCGCCGGCGGGCACGGGGAGGGAGTAGCCGTCGCCGCCGACCTCGATATCGACGATCCGGTAGCCGGAGATGTCGACCGGGCCGCTGCTGACGTTCTGGATCTCAACCCATTCCAGGCCGGTGCTCAGGTTGGGAGTGGCCTGAGACAGGATGTGGAAGGAGTCGATCACGAACTCGGTGACGATGACCTTGCCGAAGTTCTCGGCGCCGTCAATCACGCCGTTGGCGTTGGTGTCGAGCGTCCCGCCGCGGCCGTTGACGCCGCCGGCGAGGTTGATGTCGATGGAGTCGAGAACGTTGTTGAGGTTGCGGTCGGTGCCCTCGCGGTCGAGGAGGATGTCGCAGGTGTCGGGGACGCCGTTGTTGTTGAGGTCGGCCTCGCAGGAGTCGGGGATCAGGTTGCTGTTGCAGTCCAGCGAGGTGGCGTTGGCGCCGCAGGTCTCGGAGACGTCATCGATTCCGTTGTTGTTGCAGTCGGTCGCGGCGGGGATCACCTGGTTCACCACGCCCGGGGAACAGATGTTGCCCGGCTCGCACATGCGGTAGTCGGTGGTGCCGGGGAACTGGAAGTTGACCAGGCTGCTGGCCACCGCGGCGGGGTCGGCCGAGGAGAGGACCCAGGCGCAGCCGCGGTCGTTATCGATGTGGTTGAGGAACTGGGGGCGGAGCTGGATCGAAACGCCAGAGACGACCGCCGGCCAGCCGTTCTCCGCATTCTGGTAGTTGGCGATGTCGACCACGTCGCCGTCGGCGTCGACGATGAAGGGAACCTCGTTGAAGAGCGTCGGGGTGTTGGCGATGGTGATGTTGAGGTCGGTCACCAGGAACTTCGAGAGCACGTTGTCAGGGCCGTAGGCGGCGCCGAAAGCCCCGATGAGGCGATCGGGGGTCCACTGGTGGTTGGCGTCGGTGAAGGGGGGCGGCACGCCCTGGAAAACGCGACCGAGCACGGCGATCGCCTGGCGCGGGCCGATCGTGGTGCCCTGGGGAAAGGGTCGGCCGGAGGTGGAATCCTCGTCGTCGAGGTACCAGCCCGAGATGTCGATCGTCTCGTTGGTGGTGTTGAAGATCTCGATGAACTCGACGTCATCGTTGCCGGCGGGGTTGCAGAAGATCTCGGTGATGATCACCTTGCCCACGTTGGTGGGGTCGGCGATCGCGGGGGCGGCGCAGGCCGCCGCGGCGAGCAGCGCCGCGCTCAGGAACCGGTTCAGTCTCATGGGATCTCCTTCTCTCTTGAAAAATCTGAGCCGTTCGCCCGAGCGAGCGGCTCCTGGAAACGAGGAATTGCCGACGAGGTGCGCATCAGGGCGGGTTAGGGGGCGCCGTCCTGAATCACCCACTGGATCGCGTTGCTGTTGCCCTGGCGGACGGTCCGCTGAACCACACCTGGGTGCAGGCGCCGGCCCTGGGTGATGTTGTTGCGGACGTCGGTCGCGCCCGTGGTGTTGGACCGCAGGTAGGCCTCGATCAGCCAGGGGCCGGTCTTGACGAACGCCGCGTGCCCATCGAGGAAGGCCATCTGGACGCCGTCGCGCCCGTGGTTGTTCTGGGCCTCGGGCCAATTGTTGAGCGTGTTGGGGTCGTTGTCGCGGTCGTCCTGATCCGAGTCGATGGTGATGATGGTGCGGCCGGGGTGATCGACCGTCTTAAGCGTCTTGAGGATCGAGCGGCTGCCGGGCGAGGGCTCGGGGTTGTCCTCGGCGTCGGGCGTGGCGGTGGCGCCCTCGATGATCCAGACGGGATCGCCCTGCTTGATGTTCCGCTGCATGTAGTGGCTGGTGCGGCCGAACGACCGGTCAAACCAGCCGTCTGGGTAGATGAAGTTCACCGAGCCGTTGACGCTGGACATCCAGGCCCACACCTCGAAGCTGTGACCGCCCCGTGTGAATTCGGGATAGCTGACCGAGCCCACGTTGTCGGCCGCGTTGTCGGCGCAATCGATCAGGTGGATGAAGGCGTCGTTGTGGTACTTGTTGCGCGGGTCGGAGGACAGGATCTTGGCCGCCGGATCCACCCGATTACGGGTGCTGGGACAGATCGCGGCGTCGGGACGCTCGATGAGCTCGCTCAAGTAGGCCAGGTCATCGTCGCCGCCGTTGCGGGTGGGGATGAACGCGCCCTTCTTGTGCTGGTCGGCGTAGAGCGTCGCGGCATAGGCGATCATCCGCTGGGCGACCAGGCACTTGCTCCTGCGTGCGGCCTCGCGGGCCGAAGCCAGCGAGGGGAGCAGGATCCCAACCAGCAGGGCGATGATGGCGATCACCACCAGAAGTTCGATCAGGGTAAAAGCTCGGCGGCGTTCCATGCGCGGGTACTCCTTCTTGAATGAGAGATTGTGTCTGAGAAGGCGTGGCGCCGGATGAAGGAGCGGCCAATTTCGCGTTGGCCTTCCATGAAGAACGGTGAAGCCTGATCGGGGGGGAGTCTCTCGAGGCGGATAGAAGGTTCATCGTCTGAACGAAAACACGGCCGGGCGATCAAGCCCGGCCGTGTCGAGGGATGCACTGAGATTCGGAGCCTTTCAGGCGAGCCGATCAGTTGCAGACGCCGCCGAAGAAGTCAGAGATGTAGGTGGAGAGGTCGTCGGGGTCGGTGAAGCCCGAGCGGTCATAGTCGCCCTGGGGGCAGGGGGGCGTCTGGAAGAAGCACGCGATGTAGTCGGAGATGTCGTCGGGGTCGAGGTTGCCGTCGCGGTTGAAGTCGGGGCGGCAGGAGCAGGCGAAGCCGGGGGCGATGATGACCGTGCCGGTGGTCAGGCCATCAACGAAGCCGGGGGAGCCGAACATGGAGCGATTGAAGATGCCCGTGGGAAAGCCGCTGGAGTTGACCTGGGTGTTGGCCAGGTTCTGGCGACCGCCGTCGAAGCCGGTGAGCGAAGCGGCCCAGTTGACGCCGGAGTCGTTGGCGGCCTGGGTGTAGGCGCCGGGGAGGGTGTAGATCGACCAGAAGATATCGATGCCGCCCACCGCGTCGCCGGGCCAGCCGAAGGGGAAGCTGGCGATGGCGGTGGGGGTGTTGTCATCATCATAGTTCACGATGTCGGCGACGGTCCCGTCGGCCTTCACGAGGCGAACGATCTCGTTGGTGAAGCTGGGGCCGTCGGCGAGGCGACCCAGGCCGCTGGCGCGGTTGTCGGTGTACCAGTCGGTGACGGTGATGACCTGGTAGCCGCAGCCCCAGGTGTTGTAGAACTCCTGGATGAAGTCGCGGTCCGTGAGGGGCTCCAGGCCGGGCTGGCCGGTGCCGGCGGGGACGAACGTGTCGGCGCCGATGATCACCGCGGCCTCGCCGGGCTGGAGGACGGTGCCGTTGAGGAAGCCGCTGGTGCGGCCGTCCTCGTCCTGCAGGTACCAGCCGGAGAGGTCGATGGGGGCGCCGGTGGTGTTGGCGATCTCGATCCACTCGTCGCGACCGGCCGCGATGCTCTGGCCGGTGGGGGGGAGGGGGTTGGAGCCGGGGAAGATGCTGTTGGTGGTGGCGGCGATCTCAGAGATGATCACGTCGCCGGTGGGGAGCTGATTGACGGAGGGGACGAAGCCGGGGGAGCCGAAGTCTTCACCCTGGTTGCCGACGCCGAAAGGCGACGTGGGGAGGCCGGTGAGGTCATTGCTCTTGATGGCCCCGTTGAGACCGCCGATGGAGAGGGCCCAGTTGGGGCCGGGGTTGTTGCCGGTAACGGAGTACCGTCCGCCGGCGGGAACAATGTAGAACGAGCTGTGGCCGTCGGAGCCGGGCCAGCCGGCGAGGGGCTCGCCGTTGGAGTTGGTGTTGGAGTAGTTGGCGACGTCAACGATGGACCCGCGGTCGGTGACCCACGTGCCGATGGCGCCGGGGCCGACGAGACGGGTGGGGTGCGGGCCGCTGACGCTCGACTGATTGGCGGGGACGAGGTCGTCGCGGACCACGGCGCCGGAGACGAGAGCCAGCACCTCGGCGGATGGGGTGGCGTTGGTGGCGCGGGCGCCCCAGTTGCCCAGCGGGATCCAGCGGATGGGCGTGCCCTGCGGCGTGTTCACGCCCCAGAGCGCCTGATAGACGCCCACCATCTCAGCCGCGGTGTAGTTCGGGCCGCCCGCCGACGAGGGCGAAAGGGGAAGCTGGCAGAGCACGGCGATCTCGCCCGGCTGCAGGACGTTGCCTGCGGGAACCGGGAGGGTGTAGCCGTCGCCGCCGGTCTCGATGTCGACCAGGCGGTAGCCGGAGATGTCGATCGGGCTGGTGCTGACGTTCTGGATCTCAACCCACTCGAGCGAGCCGCCGGCGATCGACGCGAACGGGTCAACCAGGATTTCGGTGATGATCACGCGGCCCCAGCTCTCGGCCGCGTCGAGGACGCCGTTGTTGTTCTGGTCCAGCGTGCCTCCGCGCCCGTTGGTTCCGCCGGCGAGGTTGATGTCGGTGGAGTCGAGGACATTGTTGAGGTTGCGGTCGGTCCCCTCGCGGTCGAGCAGGATGTCGCAGCTGTCGGGGACGCCGTTGCCGTTGAGGTCGGGCTCGCAGGAGTCGGGGATCAGATTCGAGTTACAGTCCACGGCCGTGGCGGTGGCGCCGCAGGTCTCGACCACGTCATCGATGCCGTTGTTGTTGCAGTCGCTGGGCGGGGGTACGACCTCGTAGACGAGGCCGGGCGAGCAGACGTTGCCCGCGTCGCAGAGACGGTCGCGCGAGGTTGGCGAGGCAGCGCCCGGGGGCGTGAACGAGAACACCGTGTCAATGCTGACCAGGGCCAGCGGGTCGGTGCTCGCGAGCTGCCAGGCGCAGCCGCGGTCGTTGTCGACGCTGTTGAGGAACTGGGGGCGGAGCACGATCGACTGACCGGCGGTGACGGGCGGGAAGTTGGCGGCGCCGTAGGTCACGATGTCCACGACGGTGCCGTCGCGATCAACGATGAAGGGGATCTCGTTGAAGAGGGTCGGGGTGTTGGCGATCGTGATGTTGCCGGGCAGCACCAGCACGTTGAGGGCGTTGGGCGCGCCGACCGTACGGCCGAAGGCCTGGTTGAACGACGCGGCGGTCCAGACGGGGGTCTGGGGCAGGTACAGTCCAGGGTTGGCGTTGTCGTTGGGACGCAGGCCCAGCTGGGCGCCGATGATCACCAGGGCCTGACGTGGGCCCAGGATCGTGCCCGCCGGGAACGGCTCGCCCGCAGTGGGATCCTCGTCATCGATGTACCAGCCCGAGATGTCGATGGCTTCGTTGGTGGTGTTGAAGATCTCGATGAATTCGAGATTGTCGCCAGCGGCGCCGATGCCGAAGCCGCCGCCGTCATTGTCGTTGGGATTGGCGAAGATCTCCGTGATGATGACCTTGCCGACATTGGTGGGATCGGCCGCGGCGGGCGCCGCGATCGCCGCGCTGGCCAAGATGGCCGCGCAGAGGATTCTGCTCGTCTTCATGCAATCTCCTTCTCTCGTTGAATGGAATAGGGGCGTTCGCGCGAGCGAGGGGCCCATGGTAAACTGGATGTGAGGCGGGGATCCGGGACTTAGGGTGCGCCGTCGCGAATGACCCACTGAACAGCGTTGCTGCGATCAAAGCGGACGGTCTGCTGGATGACTCCTGGGTGGAGGCGGCGGCCCTGAGTGATGTTGTTGCGAACATCAGTAGCGGCGGTGGTGTTGGACTTGAGGTAGGCCTCGATGAGCCAGGGGCCGGTCTTGACGAACGCCGCGTGGCCGTCGAGGAAGGACATCTGCACGCCGTCGCGCCCGTGGTTGTTCTGAGCCTCGGGCCAGTTGTTGAGGGTTTCAGGGTTACCGTCGCGATGGTCCTGGTCGGAATCCAGAGTAATGAGCATGCGGGAGGGATGCTCCACCGACTTGAGGGTCTTGAGGATGGAGCGGCTGCCGGGACCGGGCTCAGGATTGTCCTCGGCATCGGGACTGTTGGTGGCGCCTTCGATAATCCAGACAGGGTCGCCTTGCTTGATATTGCGCTGCATGTAGTGGCTGGTGTTGCCCCAGGAACGGTCGTACCAACCGTCGGGGTAAACCCAGCGCGCACTGGCCTCGACGCTGGACATCCAAGCCCACACTTCGAAGCTGTGGCCACCCTTGGTGAACTCGGGATAGCTGATGGGGCCGACGCTGTCCGCAGCGTTGTCGGCGCAGTCAGTCAGGTGGACGAACGCGTCCCCGCGGTACTTGTTCCGCGGATCAGACGCGAGCAGCTTGGCGGTGGGGTCAACTCGATTGCGCGTGCTCGGGCAGATCGCGGCGTCGGGCCGCTCGATGAACTCGCTGAGATAGGCAAGGTCGTCGTCGCCCCCGTTTTGGGTGGGAATGAACGCCCCCTTCTTGTGCTGGTCGGCGTAGAGGGTGGCCGCAAAGGCGATCATTCGCTGAGCGACCAAGCACTTGCTCCGACGCGCCGCCTCACGGGCCGAGGCCAGTGATGGAAGCAGGATGCCGACCAGCAAGGCGATGATGGCAATGACAACCAGCAACTCAATGAGCGTGAATCCACGACGGCGTTCCATGCGCAAATCTCCTAAGTCGAAGATCATTCTTCCTGACCGTTTGGAGGAGGGGCGCTCGCCACGTCAAGATCATGTTGTGATCGCGCTAAGAACCGTGTTATGGCCGTTTTTCCGGTCGATCTTCGCTCTCCTCCTGCTCTCAGTCGCTCTCAGCTCATCTCGACCGGCCGATGATCCGTCGGGCCGTTGAACAAAATTGAGCCCGCTCGATCAGCTTCCATGGCTGATCGAGCAGGACCAGGGGCCCAGAATCGGGGGCTCAACTGGGTTGGTGAAGCGAGAGTGGTTACTGATCGCGTCGGTGGTTCTTCTTGCCCTTGTCGCGCGATCGGCTCTTCTGGCTGCGCCGCGACGAGCCGGAGTTGCCGAAGCGGAGCCGCTGCCAATCCGCGTCGGTCTTGGGCGCCGCGCCCAAGCCGCCGCTGGCGGCGCCGCCGATGGCCAGGCCCGCGGCGGGGCCCTTGCGGATCTTGGATTTCTCGCGGCTCTCGGGGTTGGCGATGACCAGGTCCATCTTCCGCAGGGCGAGATCGATGTTGGCGATCGTGACGGTCACCTGATCGCCGATCTTGAAGGAGCGGCCGGAGTGCTCGTGCACCATCGTGTCGGAGCGGGGGTCGAGCCGCCAGCCGCCGGGGATCATGCGGCCGTCCTTGTTGGCGTGGGCGGGGAGGTCTTCCTTCTTGACCATGCCTTCGGCGAGGAACTTCTCGAGCTGGATGAAGATACCGGCGTTCTTGCAGCCGGTGACCATCCCGCGGAAATCCTCACCGACGTGGTTGGAAAGGAGCTGCAGGACCAGGAACGAGCGGAGGCTGTTCTCGGCGTCGGAGGCGTTGACCTCGGTCTGAGTGCAGTGGCGGCCCACGGCGGCGAGGGTTGCGTCGTCGGGGCAGTTGTTGGATTGGAGCATCTTCTCGGCCAGGCGGGCCTTCTGCTCATCGTCGCGGGGCGGGTTGCGGCCGTTCTGGGTGTGGCGGAGGTATTCGGCCATGGCCCGGTGGACGGTGAGATCGGGGTAGCGGCGGATGGGGCTGGTGAAGTGGGCGTAGGCCTCGCTGGCCAGGGCGTAGTGGCCGACGAGCGCCGGGGAGTACTCAGCCTTGGTCAGGGTGCGGAGAACCGCGAAGTGCACCGCCGGGGCGGCGGGGGTGCCCCGGGTTGAGTCGAGCAGCCGCTGCAGCTCCATGCGGGTCGGGCGCTTGGGGATGACGAAGCCGGCGACCTTGGCGGTGCTGCGGAGCTCATCGACATCGCCCGGAGAGGGCTCGGGGTGGATGCGGCGGAGGAGGGGGACCTTGAGCTTCTCGAATAGGCGGGCGACGGCCTCGTTGGCCTCGACCATGAACATCTCGATGAGCGTGTGGGTGAAGGCGTCATCCTCGCGCTGGGCGTCGATCACGTGGCCGTCGTCGTCATAGACAAGCTCCACGTCGGGCAGTTCGAGGTGGATCATCCCGGCCTCACGCCGGCGCTGGCGGATGGCCCGGGCGCAGGCGTCCATCTCGCGCAGCGTGGCGCTGAGCTGCTCGGTGTAGACGGGCTCGGTGCGGGCGTGCTTCTTGGCCTCTTCCGGGTTACCGTCGATCAGGGCCTGGGCCTCGAGATAGGTGAGCCGCTTGACGGACTTGATCAGCGTGTTGGCGACGCCGCTCCGCACGCAGCGGCCGGAGCGGTCGTAGTGCATGATCGCCGTCTTGCAGAAACGCGGCACGGCCTCCTGCAGCGAGCAGATGCCGTTGGAGAGCACCTCAGGGAGCATGGGGATGACATGGCGGGGCAGGTAGCAGGAGTTGCCGCGTTCGCGGGCCTCTTCGTCAAGGGGGGTGCCGACGGGGATGAAGTGGGCGACATCGGCGATGTGCACGCCCAGCTCCCAGCCGTCGGCGGTGCGCTTGATGTGGATGGCGTCGTCGTAGTCCTTTGCGTCGGGCGGGTCGATGGTGATGATGTACTCTGACTCGCGGACATCGTCGCGCCCGCGGGCGGCGCCCTCGGGGTCGTGCTCGAACTGCTCGACTTCGCGCTCGAACTGCTCGGCGCAGCGGCGGGCCTGGGCGACGACCTGCTCGGGGAACTCGCCAGGCAGGTTGTACGCCGCGATGGTCGCCTGGGTCTCGACGCTGGGGAGGCCGGCCTCGCCCAGAACATCGACGATGACGCCCTCAGCGAGCATGCCGCCCTCGGGATAGTGCGTGATCTCGACGACGACCTTGTCGCCCGGGCGGGCGTTCTTGGCGTGGGGATCGCGGACGACGATGGGGTCGGTGATCTCGCGCCCGTCGGGGTAGACGAGCCACTGCGGCGGCTGCTTCACCAGTTCGCCGGTGAAGCACTTGCGGCGCCGCTTGACGACTTGGACCACGCGTCCGGTGAGGTCCTCGGTTCCGTCGGCGCGGCGGCGGCGGGCGATCTCGATGCGCACGGTGTCGCCCGAGAGGGCGTCGGCGGTGCAGTCGGGTGGGATGAACACATCGCCCTCGCGCGAGGCGAGGTCGGGCTTGACGAAGCCGAAGCCCTTGGGGTTCTTCTTAAACGAACCGGTGAGGACGTTCTCGAGGCGGGGGAGGCGGATGAGCCCCTTGGGGTCGATCTCGAGCTTGCGGGCGTCAGCGAGGGACTGGATGGCGCGGGAGAAGGTCGCGCGTTCGACCTCTTCGACGACGCCGAGGTCCTCCATGAGGCGGTCGGCGACGGCGGGCTGGTAGCTGTCGTGCTTGAGGTGGGTCAGGATGCGGATGGAATACGGGTCATGCATAAGGACAATCGTTGAGAGCGGAAGAACAGGGAAAGGCGAAAAGGGTTTGAAGATTGGCGGCCCCCAGCGGCCCCAGCGGCCCTCAAGACCCCCACAGGCCCCAGCGGCGGCGGCGCAGCCGGCCGGACGCGGGGGAGGAACGGCTCACGCCCGTACGGCGTGCCGGGTGGTGGCCAGGCGCAGGATGTTCTCCTGCGTCATCTGGTCGCCGGTGAGTTCGCCGCTGAGTTCGCCCTCGCACATCACGACGATGCGGTCCGCCAGGGCGAGCAGTTCGGGCATTTCGCTCGAGACCAGCAGCACGGCGAGCCCCTGGTCGGCGGCCTCGAAGATGAGGCGGTAGATCTCGCTCTTGGTGCCGACGTCGATCCCGCGTGTGGGCTCGTCAAGCAGCAGGACGCGGGTGCGCGGGCCCATCCACCGGGCGATCAGCAGCTTCTGCTGGTTGCCGCCGCTGAGCTCGCCCGGGAGCGACGCCGGGGAGGCGGCCTTGACGCGGAACTTGGCCATGCGGGCGGCGACCTGCTCGGATTCGCGGGTCCGCGTGCGCAGCCCGGCGGTGGCGAGCGAGGGCATCTCGGGGATGATGATGTTCTCATCGACCCCGAGCTGAAAGAAGAGCCCCTGCAGGCGGCGGTCTTCAGGGACATAGCCAAGGCCGGCGGAGATCGCGGTGCGGGCCTGGAGCCCCGGGAGCGGTTCGCCGTACAAAAGCACCTTGCCCAGGGCGGCTTCGTCCACGCCGAAGATCGCGTCAAGCAACTCCGACCGGCCCGAGCCCACCAGGCCGCCCACGCCCAGGATCTCGCCCGGGCGGACCGACAGCGAGATGCCGGCGAGTTTGCCGGGCGAGCGCATGTCGCGGACCTCGAGGGCGGGGCCCGCAGCCTTGGCGCCGCCCGGCCCGGCCGCCGGCTGGGCTGCGTGGTGGCCGCCGCCGGCGAGCTCATCGCGGATGGCGTTGCGCTCCTTGGTGTGGGGAGCGAGTTTGCGGCCGATCATCCAGGAGACCAGCGTGGGCTCGTCCAGATCCTTGATCGCGCCGGTGTTCACGTACTGGCCGTCGCGCAGCACGCTCACGCGGTCGCAGCAGGAGAAGATCTCCCCCATTCGGTGGCTGACATAGATGCACAGGAGCCCGCCGCCGCCCTGGCTCGCCGGGGAGGCCAGCCCGCGCACGATTCCCATCAGCCGGTCGGCCTCCGACATCGAGAGCGAGCTGGTGGGCTCATCGAACACGATCACCCGGGCCGCCGGGGCGGGCTTGCCATCGGGCCCGATGCGCTCGTCGAGCGAGGCGGCGATCTGGACGATCTGACGTCGCCCGGGCGCCAACATGCCAAGCGGGGCCTCGACATCGATCTCGGGCGCCAGGCGAGCCAGCAGCCGGGCGGCCCGGCGGTTCGTCTCGCGCCGATCGACCAATCCGGGCAGGCCGGTGGGCAGGTCGTGCAGGCAGAGGTTCTCAGCGACGGTGAGGTTCGGGCACTGGGCCAGTTCCTGGTGGACGATTCGCACGCCCGCCTCGAACGCCGCGGCGAGCGAGCCGGACTCAAGCGTTTTGCCGTCGAGGGAGATGGTCCCGCCGTCGAGTTTGTGCAGGCCAGCGATGGCCTTGCCCAGCGTGCTCTTGCCGGCGCCGTTCTCGCCCATCAGGGCGTGCACCTCGCCGGCGCGCATCGAGAGCGACACATCGCTGAGGGCGAGTGTGGGCCCGAATCGCTTGGTGACGCGGGAAACGGCGAGAAAGTGCTCGCCAGTGGAGGGAGCCGTCGCGGACATAACGGATAATCGTAGCCGGGCGGCGGCGGCGGCGCTGAACGATTCGCATCGTGAGCAACCGGCCGGTTTCGAGATGTCCGGCCGCGCGGGCCCGCGGCTCGACTACGCTAGCGGCCCAGATGATCCGCTGCGTCAACGTGCACAAGTCGTACCGCCTCGGCGACCGCGAGGTGAAAGCCCTCCAGGGAGTCGAGCTCTCCATCGAGCAGCCCGGCTTCTACGCCATCATGGGCGCGTCGGGCTCGGGCAAGAGCACGCTCCTGCACCTGCTCTCGGCCCTCGACACGCCCGAGCAGGGCGAGGTGCACGTGGCGGGGCGGGCCCTGCACTCCTTGAGCGAGCGCGAGCTGACCATGTTCCGCCGGCGGCAGATCGGGATCGTGTTCCAGCAGTTCAACCTGATTTCGACCCTCACGGCCCGCGAGAACGTGGAGTTGCCCGGCGTGCTGGCGGGCGATGACCCGGCCGTACTGCGGGCTCGCAGCGGCGAACTGCTGGACTTTCTGGGCGTAGGGGAACGCGGCGGGCACCGGCCTGATGCGCTCTCGGGGGGCGAGCAGCAGCGCGTCGCCATTGCGCGGGCCCTGCTTTACAAGCCGCGGGTCATCCTGGCCGACGAACCGACGGGGAACCTCGATTCGGTCTCGAGCGCCAAGCTCTGGGCGCTGCTGGGCGACCTGGCGAGGAGTCAGGAGATGACGGTGGCGATGGTGACGCACGAACCGGCCGCGGCGGTCCATTGCCGGCGCGTGTTCGTGCTGCAGGATGGTCGGGTGACTGGACAGATCGACACGGAGGGTCTTGATGCCGGCGGCGTGGCGGCTCGCTATCAACAGCTTGTTCGGGCGGCCTAGCCGCTCGCTCCTCCTTGGCGCGGCGGTGGCCCTGTCGGCCAGCCTGATCGCCGCGGTCGCCTGCGCGATGGCCTCGCTTGATAAGGCCCTGCTGGAGCGGGCCAAGATCACCCTCGGCGGGGCGGACCTGCGGGTGAAGCACGTCGGGGGTGGGGTGTTCGACCGGCGGGTGGCCGACGTCGTCCGCTCGTGGCCCGAGGTCGCGCTGGTGGTCCCGCATTTCCGGGATTCGCTGGCGCTGCGGAACCCGCGGGCGGCCCCGGGGTCGCAGGGCGCGGCGGAGTCCGGGGCGCCGACCTCGCTGGCGGGCGGCGGCAGTCCGAGCGAGCTGGTCGCGCTGGCGTACGGAATCGACATCGACAACGAGGCCAAGGTGCGGGCCTTCCAGTTCACCGAAGGGCGGGCGGTGGAGCGGCGCGGGGAGATCGTCATCGACCTGCGGGCCCAGCGGGAGCTGTCGGCCCGGCTTGGCGACGAGCTGGAGGTCATCCGCTTCGGCGAACCGGCGAAGCTGAAGGTGGTGGGGGTGGTGAAGCCTCCGCCGCTGGGCGACCTGGTGTCGCGCGAAGAGGTTTTTCTGTCCCTGGATGAGCTGGCGGAGCTCGCCGGCAAGGTCGGGCGATTGTCGGAGCTGAACATCCTGGTGGAGCCGGGGGTGGACGCGGCGAAGGTCGCCAGGGACCGCCGGCCGCCAGGTTCGGGGGCGCTCCCCCGCGTCTCGGATGTGATGAGGCAGAAGTTCTTCGGCCAGACCACGGCGCCAGGGCCCCTGGTCAAGCCTGAGCCGAAGCCCGACTCGAAGCCGGACCCGAAGCCCGAGCCGAACCCGGCCGCCGCGGAGGAGCAGGATGGCGCCTCGGCGCCGCAGGTGGGCGAACCGCTCCCCGGCGGGCTGCTGCTGCAGGCCACCGAGCGGATCACCAGCGGCCTGCAGAAGAACATGCAGTCCAACCAGGTGGCGCTGGTCATGGCCAGCGTGCTGTCGTTCATCGGGGCGTCGTTCATCATCATGACCGGCCTGACGACCGCGGTGACCGAGCGGACGCGCGAGCTGGCGGTGCTGCGGTGCATCGGGGCGTTCCGAGGGCAGCTTGCAACGTCGCAGCTGCTGGTCGGGGCCATGGTTGGCGCCCTGGGCGCGGTCGTCGGCGGGCCGATGGGTGTCTTCGCGGCGTGGGTGCTGGTGCAGGTCTTCCCCGAGCAGCTCCCGGGCGGGTTTGGGATGTCATGGCTCGGGGTTGGGCTGTCGGCCCTGGCGTCGCTGGGCGCGGGGGTGGTGGGCGCGGCGTGGCCGGCGATCATCGCGGCCCGCACCAGCCCGCTGGAGGGCCTGGCCCTGCGGAGCAAGCCGCCGGCGCTGGGGTGGGTGTGGGTGTGCATGATCGCGGCGCCGATCCTGATCGCCATCCACCCCGTGACGCTGCTGGTCCCCAAGGGGATCGATCAGGTCTTCTGGGTGTACATCACCCTGGGCCTTCCGGGCGCGGTGACGGGCTACTTCCTGCTCAGCGTGCCGGTGACGGCGGCGATCACCCGCCTCGCGGCCGGGCCGCTGAGCTTCGGGCTCGGCCTGCCGCCGCGGCTGCTGCGGCGCACGGTGAGCGCCACGCCCTTCCGGCACGGCTTCACGGCCGGGGCGATGATGCTGGGCCTCTCGATCATGGTGGCGATCTGGACCAACGGCCAGGCGATCATGCGCGATTGGCTGGATGCGTTGGCCTTGCCCGATGCGTTCATCTACGGCACCAGCCTCAAGAGCGACGTCGACAAGCGGATCGCCGAGCTGCCCGAGGTGGCACTGACATGCGCTATCACGCGCCAGACGGTGCAGCTCGACGAGGACAAGCGGGCGGGGATCAAGGGTCTGGCGAAGTTCAACACGTACTTCTTCGGCTTCGAGCCTGAGCCGTTCTTCAAGATGACCAAGGTCGTCTGGGAGCAGGGTGAGCCCCGCGCCGCGATCGAGCGCCTCAAGAAAGGCGACGCGGTCCTGGTGGAGCGGGCCTTCCGCGTGGCCCGCGGGGTGAACCTGGGGGACAAGATCAACGTGCACCACCAGGGGCAGACCTTCACCTTCGAAGTCGTCGGGGTGATCTCCTCCCCGGGGCTGGATGTCGCGAGCAAGTTCCTGGAGGTGGGCGAGCAGTTCGTCGACAACGCGGTGAACTCGGTCTTCGGCTCGCGCGACGACATGATCGCCAAATTCGGCAACGACGCGGTGAACTTCGTCCAGATCGCCTTCAAGGAGGGCGCCGACGGGCGCGAGGGGCTGCGCAAGGCGCGCCTGGCGACGGGCGGCGGGGTGCTGATCTCGGTGCTGGCCACCGAGATGAAAGACCGCATCCGTGAGGCGGTGGGCGGGTCGCTGGTGGTCTTCTCGTTGGTGGCGGTGGGCGCCATGCTGGTGGCCTGCTTCGGCGTGGCCAACGTCATCATCGCCGGCATTCAGACGCGCCAGTTCGAGTTCGGCGTGCTGCGGGCCGTGGGCGCCCAGCGCGAGCTGCTGGGCAGGCTCGTCATCGGGGAAGCGATCATCATCGCGCTCGGAGCGTGCGTGCTGGGCACGGCGATGGGCCTGCAGGCGGCGTGGGGGGGCATGCAGATTTCGCGGATGCTCCTGGGGATCGAGCTGCACGTGTCCATCTACCCGCTGGCCCTGTTCATCGGCTGGACCACGGTGTTCGCCATCACCCTCGGCGCGGCTTGGCCGTCGGTGCACCGCCTCGTGCGGCGCCAGCCCCGCGAGTTGCTGGGCGCGATGAAGGGTTAAGGCGGCCTCAGGCGCCGGACCGGGCGGGCCTGCTTGCAGGTTTCGCCCGACGGGTGGGCCGAGCGGCGGGCTTCGACTGAGTCTTGGAACTGGTCTTGGCGGGGGCCTTGACTGGGGGCTTGCGCTTCGGCGCGGCCTTGGGCGAAGGCGCAGCCTTGCGCCGCCCGGATGCAACAGGCAAGGTTTTGCCGGCGCCCTTCCTGAGCGTCGCGGGGGGCTTAGCGGGGGCCTTGGGCGCCGTCTTGGCCTTCTTGCCCTTGCGGGGCTTCACCTCGACCTTGGGCGCCGCGGTCTTCACGCCGATGGCTGCGTCGACGATCTCAGCCGGGGTCGGGCTGCGGGTCGGGTCGACCGCGCCGGCGTCAGCAGGCGCGGCGGCGTCAGCCGTCCACGCCTTGGCCTTGCGCTTCAGCATGGTCCAGAGCTTCTCAAGCAGTTCGCGCGTGCCCAGCCGCGCTGCGCCCGAGAGCGCCAGCACCTCGTGGTCGCGCCCGAGCTTCAGCCCGCTCCGCAGCCGCTTGAGCGCCGCCACCCGGTCGGCCTGGTCGGGGATCAGGTCCATCTTGTTGAGCACGATCACTTCTTCGCGCTCCGCCAGCTCCGGCGAGTACTCGGCCAGCTCCTTGCGGATGGTCAGGTAGTTCTTCGCGGGGTCGGAGTTGTCGGGCGGGGCGGCGTCGAGCAGGTGCACCAGCACGCGCGTCCGCTCGATGTGCCGCAGGAAGTCGTGCCCCAGGCCCGCGCCCTGCGCGGCGCCCTCGATGAGCCCCGGGAGATCGGCCAGCACGATGCGGCGCTGCCCGCCCACCTGCTCGCGCGGGCCGTCAAGCTCAGCTACGCCCAGTTGCGGCGCCAGCGTGGTGAAGGGGTACGCAGCGATCTTGGGATTGGCCCGCGTCAGGGCCGCCAGCAGCGTGCTCTTGCCGGCGTTGGGCATGCCGATGAACCCGACATCGGCGATCAGCTTGAGATCCAGCCGCAGGTCGAAGCGCTGCCCGGGGAAACCCGAGTGGGCGTGCGTCGGCGCCTGGTTGGTTGAAGACTTGTAGTGCTCGTTGCCGAAGCCGCCCGTGCCGCCGACCGCGATCACGTGCCGAAGGCCGGGGGTCATGTCGACCATCAGTTCGCCGGTCTGCCCGTTGAAGACGAGCGTGCCCGGAGGCAGGCGGATCTCGCAATCGCGGCCGTCGGCGCCGAAGCACTGCTTGCGGCCGCCGGGTTCGCCGTTCTCGGCGCCCCAGTCGGGGCGTCCGCGGAAATCGATGAGCGTGTTCAGCCCGGTGTCGGCGACCAGCACGACATCTCCGCCGCGACCGCCGTCGCCGCCGTCAGGGCCGCCCTTGGGTTCGAACTTCTCGCGGCGGAATGACACGCAACCGGGACCGCCGTCCCCGGCTTTGACAGTAATGAGTGCGCGATCGACAAACACCCGTGATCGTAGGTCCGGGCGGACCCAAAGGCGCTCAGGATCGCCGAGGCTCGCCTGAAGACCGCGCGCACGCCAGCGTGCGCTGGCGGTTACGCCGCGGCCCGGAGGCGGCCGGGCGTGAGCTGGTTCCGCAGCCGCTCGCTGTCGATCGCCCGGGCGAAGTTGCTGAAGACGGCGGCCATCTTGACTGGGCCCGGCTCGTCTTCATCCTCGATCCACACCACGTTGGCGAAGACGAAGACGGCCCGCCCGGGGCCGATGGCCGTCTCGGCCAGGCCGGGGAGCATGATCTGCATGGCGACGCGGGAGCCTGGCTCGATGGGCTGATCGAGCTCGAAGCGGATGCCGCCCTCGCTGATGTCGTACGCGAAGCCGTCGAGGTCGAAGATATCGCGATCCAGGCGCCGGATCTTCAGCGGGGCGTAGCCTGCGGGCAGCACGAACCGCGGAAACCGGCGCCGGTCGGCCCCGGTGCTGCGGGAGGGGTTGCGGCGATCCTGTGAGTTCTGAATGGGACGCATGACGAGGGCCTCCGCGGCGTGCCGGGCCGGCCCGCCATGTTGGCCTATCGGTCCTCGGCGGCGAGGGCTTGAAATCGCCCACCCAGCCCCAGCCTGCCGCGGTCGGGCCGGGACCGTACTCCAGCCGAGTGCGCCCTCACCGCTAGCGCAAGCCCGATAAACGGCGTCCCCTTGCGAGGGGGCGAAAAGGTGACAGATGGGGTCGGCCTGAGCGGCCGGGTCGAGGGCGATCTAGCAGCGTCCGCCGTCGACCGGACGACCCACGAACTCGACGCGCACGCCGTCGATCCGCACGCCCAAACGCCGCTCGATGGCTTCAATCAGCTCAGCGGGGAGGCTGGCGAGCAGCTGGTCGCCCATGTCGGGCGGGATGTCGCGGACCCGGCCGTCGTCGGTCAGCAGGTGGACGTGCTCGCTCACATCGGCGTCGAACCGCGCGGCGGACGACCCGCCTGCTTCGGTGGTCACGTTGAATTTTCGGCACAGACCGCGCCGCTCGAACGCATCAAGCGTGTTGTAGACCGTCGCGAGGCTGATCCCCGGCTGCTTGGGGCGGACCATCCCGAGCAACTCCTCCGCCGTGGGGTGGGCCTTGGTGCTGGCCAGCGCGCGGTAGACCTCTTCACGCTGCGGGGTGCAGCGGAGGCCATGCTTGCTGAAAAGGGCGCGGATCGGCTCCATGAACGGACAATTATAAGCCCCGTCGGGCAGCCCCGTCGGCGCCCGACCCGCCCGCCCCGGCCCGGGCGGCTGGATCCGCCGCTCGTGAATCATGAACCGTGCGCCGAAGGCCTGTTGCTCTGCGAGGCGTGCGGGTACCGCATCGACGGGCTCGATGCGCGGGGGGCCTGTCCGGAGTGTGGCCGGGCCATCGGGCTCTCGCTGCCCGCCCGCCGCGGGGGGACGCCGGCCCAGCGGCCCTGGCGGCGACGGGGGTGGAGCCAGACGCTTCGGCTCATGCTGCTTCGGCCGCAGGCAGCCTTTGAGAAGATGCGGGCCGACCCGCAGGGCGATCGGCGGCTTCAGCGGCGGGCGATTCTGCTGGCGTCCGTCCTGCATGCCGTGCCGGGCGCGGTGAGCTACGTGCTGTGGCGGGTGATCGAGCACCCGTTTTCCGCCGCGAGCTGGCCGATTTTCGTTCTGGGGGCGGTGCTTCTGGCGGTGATCGCGTCGGGGGGCCTGGTCCTGGCGCTGTCGCTGATGACGTGGATGGAGCAGTGGGGGAGCGGCCTGCTCGCCCGCCGGCGGCGGTGGCGGATCGATCCTCCGGTCGCCCGCGCCATCTGCGCCCATGCCTCGGCAGGCTGGGTGGCGGGCGGCCTGCTGGCCTGCGTCCTCGCCGCGGCGTGGACGCCGCTGGCGCTGCTGCTGCCCTGGCCGCGGGCGTGGGGCCCGTCGGCCTCAGGCCTGGCCCTCCTGGCGGGACAGGGCGTCGCCTTCGTCGCAGGGCTGATGTGGTTCGAGGTGTTGGCCTATCTCGGGGTGCTGCGGTGCCGCTTCGCCAATGTGCCGCGCGCTGCGGCTGGGGGCTCTGCCTGAGGCGGCGATGCGGGCGATCGAGGGCGCCAAGCGGGGATCGCCGCCGTCTGGCGATGACGGGTTCGGCTTCGCGGCGCATCCCTCGCATAGCATCTCTCTCATCCGCCTCCGCCCGCGTAGAGCGGGCGCGGTGTGGCGGGGTTGTCCGCACCCGCCGGGGAATGGAGTCTCCCGTGTCTTCCGATCTCACGCAGCCCCCTCCCGCCCCGGCCGGTCCGCCGGGTCAGCGCGGCGGCGTGAGTCCTGGCCGGGCGGCGGTCGACGCGCCTGTCTCGATGCCCGGCGCCTCACTGGGCGAGCCGCCCGCGGCCGACGAGAGCGATGAGGCCCCGCGGGCCACCACCAGCATCGCTTCGGCGGCGATCGCCAGCACGGCCCATCGCCCCTCGCGCTGGGGGGTGCTCCGCCATGCGCACTACCGCAACATGCTCGGGGCCCAGTTCGTCTCCAATGTGGGCGGCTGGATGGAGCTCTTCGGCATGCAGTGGCTGGTGGCCCAGAAGACCGGCTCGCTGTCGGCCTTGGCGTACCTGGGGGCGGCCCAGCTCGTGCCCATCATGGTCTTCGGCCTGCTGGGCGGCCTGGCGGCCGACCGGGTCAACCGCAAACTGCTCCTGATCGTGACGCAAACGCTGCTGATGGTGATCGCCGCCAGCGTCACGCTGCTGGCGATCTACGACTTTCCCGCGACGCCGGCGGTGAGCGCCTTCAACCGGGCGGTGACGGGTTTCCTGCACATCGACGCAGCGCCGGACGTGGTGGCGCCGCTGCTGATCCTCTCGATCCTCAATGGCGTGGTGCTGGCGTTCAACTTCCCGGCCTGGCAGGTTCTGACGCCCCGCCTGGTGCCGCGCGAGGAGCTGACGCGGGCCATCACGCTGAACGGCATCGCGTTCAACACGTCGCGCATCTTCGGGCCGGTGCTGGCGGGAGGCGTGATGGCCGTGTCGGGGAGCGTGCCGCTCTTCATGGTGAACACCATCAGTTTCCTGGGTGTGGTGATCACCGCCATGACCACCCCGGACGCCCCCGCCCCGCCCCCGGACGGTGTCCATCCGGTCCGGCAGATCTGGAACGCTGGCGCGTTTGTCTTCACCAATCGCGGTCCCCTCGCGGTTTTCGCGGCGACAACCCTCATGAGCCTGCTGGCGGCCCCGCTGGTGCGGATCCTGCCGCTCTTCATCATCGATGTCTACCAGGCCCCCAAGGCTCAGGAGGAGTGGGTGGGCGGCTGCATGCTCGCCTTCCAGGGGATCGGCGCGGTGATGGGCGGGGTGGCGCTGAAGCTCATCCCGGCGTGGTACCCCAAGCACCACGTCATCCCGATCGCGGTGAGCTGCTGCGGGGCGTCGATGACCGTGTTCGCGGCGACGTCCAACCTCTGGGCCGGGTACGCGGTGATGGTCGTCATCGGGTTCTTCTGGATCTGGGCGTTCAACCAGTCCTGGGCGGCGATGCAGCACCTGGTGAGCGACGCCATGCGCGGGCGCGTGGTCGCGCTGGCCAATGTCTTCGCCTTCGGCGCCACCGCCGCGGGAAATGTCCTGGTCGGCTGGCTGGGCGAGGGGCTGAAGTCGGCCCACTGGTCGGCCGGCGTGGCGACCCAGGTGTCGGTGGTTGCGCTCTCGGCCCCGCTGACGGTCGCCGGGCTGTTCATGCTCTTCAAGCGGACGCCCGAGGTCGACGGGCTCCCGCGCCGGGCGGGGGTTACCTCGAGCCTGAGCGTGATCGAGGCCATCACCGCCCGCAGCCACCGCCCGGCCCGGCGGAGCGACCGCCCGGAGACCGCGACCGAGCCCACGGTTTCGGCTTGACGCCGGGCTCGGCCCGCGCTCCGCCAGCCCGCGGGCTCAGAGCGACTCGATCAGCTCACCCTCTTCGTAGGCCTTGACGAGCAGGTTGAGGTCGGCGATGGCCCGGCGGATCTGGGCGCCGGCTTCGGTGTCGGCCGTGGTCCGGGCCTTCGGGTAGCGCCGGATGCTGGTCACCTTGGGCACGATGTCAGCGCCGGAGTCGATCACCTCGGCGACCGACTTGAATGGCGAGTGCTCCGCGAGCGAGATCCCCTCCGGCCGCAGCACCAGGGTGTAGCCCCGGTCGCCGTACGCCTCGCTGAAGGCGCCGTCGATGGTCACGGCGTTGCCGCCCCGCTTGACGGGCTGCTCGCCTTTCTCCACCTTGACCGGCACGTGGCCGTTGACAATGAGCACATCCTCGCCGCAGCCGAAGAGGCGGCCGATCCGCCGGCAGAAATCCGCGTCGTGCAGCAGGTCGAAGTACGCGTTCTTGTGCTCCTTGTGGGCGTCCTTGTCGGCCACGAAGTAATTCTCGAACGTCGCCAGCTTGTCCTTGCCGAAGAGCGGCGAGCGCGGGCCGCCCCAGAGGTACCACATCCAGTCGCCGTCGTCGTCGAGCTCCTCGGCGCCCTTGCGGAAGGCCCGGCGCACCACCGACGTGAGCGCGTCGAAGAGCTCCCGCCCCGCCACCTCGCGCCCGTCCACCTTGAGCGTCAGGGGCTCCCCCTTCTCGTCGACGGGGACGCACGCGTGGAAGATCAGCGTGTCGTCGCGGCGCGTCCACATGTTGCCGTGCCGGGCCGCCCAGTTCATGTGCTCCCAGAACCGGGAGCTGCCGACGAAGCTCTGGCGCAGGCGGTCCATGCACTCCTGCTCTGCGGGAGAGAGCTTGTAGGGGTCCGACCAGTCGATGGTCGGGAAGTTGGTGTCCAGCAGCGGATGCTCCTTCCCGCCGATGGTCACTACGCCCCTGGCCGGGTCGATGCGGTGGAGCAGCATGCGGTGATCCAGGCCCCACTCCGGCCGGCGCCGGCAGATCTGCCCTTCGACCTTGAACTGGATGATCGCGATCGCCTTCTCCATCCGGGCCACCTGCCGCTCGTCGCGCAGCCCCGTCCCCTTGGGGTGGAAGCGCTCCGCCGGGTCATCGGCGTAGACATCCCGCACCAGCTTGTCGAGCGGTGTCAGGGCGATGCCGTACCCCTCCTCGAGCTGGGCCCCGCGCCGGTAACGGCAGGAGAACCGCAGCACCGTCGCGATGCACGCGTCGTGCCCCAGGCAGGCGCCCATCCAGGTCGCGTCGTGATTGCCCCACAGCAGCGAGACGTTGGGCTGCCGCTTCAGCAGGTCGATCACCCGGTCGATCCGCGGGCCGCGATCTCCCAGGTCGCCGGCCACGATCGTTTCGGCCGCCGAGAGGTTGCGAATCAGGCGCGAGGCCGCCCGCACCGCGGCGAAGTCGCGGTTGTGAGTCGAGAGCGCATCCACCATCGTTTCGATGTACCGGCGGCGTGGGCCGCCGGCCTCCGGCGCCAGCCCCCCGGCCCCCAGGCGGGCCAGCGGTCCCGAGGGCCCGGAGCCGATCTCGCTCAGCAGCTCCTCAAACAGTTCCCGGAACTCGGCGGGGATGAGCGACTGCACCTCGTCCCACCGATAGGACAGCGAGAGCTGGCGGACCAGTTCGAACTGCAGCCGCAGCGTCCGCATCACCCAGGGGTTGCGCTGGCCGCTCTGGATCAGGTTGGTCCGCAGACGCGCCAGCACCTCGCGCGGGTAGTAGATCGTCGCCAGAAGCTGGGTCTGCTCATCCTCCGCGAGCGACCCGCCCAGCAGCCCCGCCACCAGCGGACGCAGCGCACCCGAGGCGTTGCTGATCACGTGCCGGAGCTTGGCGTGCTCGCCGTGGACATCGGAGAGGACGTGAACGATCCCCTTGGGCAGCGTGAGCTTCGCCTGAAGCCCCGCGATCTCCGCAACGGCGGAGCCGATCGTGGGGAACGATGCTGAAAGGGCGCGAAGCGTGGATCGCTGTTCGGTCGAGAGCGACAGGGGCATGGCGGACTCCGGGCGTGCGGTGGGGCCGGCGAGGCGGGCCGGGAGCATACCAAAACCGGTCGCCCGGTCATTCCCGCTCGGCCCCGGCCGTCCCAGGGTCCGATGCGGGCGCCAGGAGCGCCAGCCACTCGCGATTTCCGCGCCCTTCGCTCCGGGCGCCCGAGCCGCGCACCGGCGAGGCGGTGCTGGCGAGCACCCGCACGCCCAGCTGGGTCATCTCCGCCAGCACCCGCGTCGCAACGGCCTCGGCCAGGGCGTCGGGCAGGATCCCCGCATGGGCCCCGGCGGCGGCCTTGTCTTCATAGTGCGGCTTGATGAGCGTCACGATGCGGCCCGGGTGGCCATGGCCGGCCTTGAGGGCGTCGTCGCCGCTCGGCCCGGGGCGCAGCCACCGCAGCGCCGCCGGTATGCATAACCGCTGGGGGGTCCACCCCAGGTCGATCACGACCAGATCAACCAGTTCCGGCGGCGGGAAGTGCAGCGCGTTGCTGCGCTCGTGGGCCCGCACGCGCGGCTCGCGCCGCAGCGACCACGCGAGTACGCCGTACCCCGTGTCCACGGCGTGGACCCGGGCCGCCCCCGCCTGCAGAAGGCAATCGGTGAATCCCCCCGTGGAACACCCCAGATCCGCACAGTGCAGGCCGCCGGGATCGACTTGAAAAGTGTCCAGCGCGTGCCGCAGCTTGGCCCCG